>JAZQLI010000035.1:0-12478 GCA_045542595.1 Candidatus Scatosoma sp.
CCCTTTAACCTACCACGATCCAACTTTTAACAAATTGTGAACAAAATATGAACAGATTGTGAATGTTAACAATTTGTTCATAATATGTTTTCGTTTTGTCAATGGTAAAATTTTAAAATTTTTTCTATCATAATTACACGGCGCACCTGGTAGCGCCCAACACACGAAAGCGAGGTAACAATATGAAAAGATACGAATTGATAATTATCTGGGCGACCGGTGAACGCGCCACGCATTTATATAATACGTACGCCGACGCGCTGGAAACTGAACGCGGTTTTAAAATGGCGTTTGGCTATCAAATAGATTTTATGTGTATTAATGAGGTAACCGTATGACAACACACGAATTAATTAGTAAATGTAACGTGGTTTGGGATTTATGCCGGTTGGTTAATAAAGAAACCGGCGAGATCGTAAAAGATTATTTTACCAGTACGGATTTTTTCAAAGATGATGAAAGCGACGTTCTGGGTTGGGAAATGTATATACATAAGAATAAAACCGGCGTAACTGATTACATTACGATAATAATTGAGGTGTGAATATGAGTATATGGGCGTATGATTTAATGCGTGTTGACGGTTCAATACGAGTATATACCAGAATACAAAATGAATATACAGGGCAAATAACCGACGGTATACGCGATATATTTACAGATAAAAACGGTAAAAAATATTTTCGCGCCGATCATCAACAAATATTTATTGATAAAGAATATAACGCATTTATAGAACACGAAAACACCGTAAAAACGGCACTGGATTTTTACAAAAAATACAAGGGGGTTTATAGCGTATGAAAGTAAAGTCGGAAATGGTCAAAGGTACAAGGGAATATAAAATGTTACAACGTTTAGATAACTTGCATATCGAAACGCGCCCGATCTCGCCGGAACAGAATACAAAATTTTTATATTACAATATGGCGGTCGATGATTGTTTAAAGGTAATACGGAAATACCTGGAAAGCGTGAATAAATGAAAATTAAAAAATACAAGTGCTTTAATTGCGACGGTAACGATTTTATATTTATACCGGCGTCGCATAATCCCAACGCGATCGGTATTTATTGCCGGGCGTGCGGTAGGTTTATGAAATGGGCAAATAAAGATGAAAAGAACATTATGAAAATGGGGAAAGCGTCAAAATGATTAAACCGTGGAAACTATACAACATTCGTTTAATGGAATTTAATTACAATAACAACGTTCGTTACATCGATAATCTGGGTTTTGAGTTAACACCCCAGGATTTAACAAATATCAAAATACACAAGCGCCGCGTTATACACGGTTTAGAGTTTCAATATATCGCACCCGATGTAGTCATATCAATAGGTAAACAGCGCTGTGTAGTAGCTACATACACCGAGGATATAAACACCTGGTATATGTTCAAATGGGACGAACGAACAGATAATATAAAAGTGGTAAAAGTGTTATAATACGTTTATCCCACGCGCAAAAGGTGCGCCCCGGATATCTGGTGATTACGCTATTAACCCACGGTAGCGGTTACGGTTCGATTCCGTTTTAGTATGGGCGGCGGTTCAATTCCGCCGGTGTGATTTCCGCAATAGTGCGGTAATTTTATTCGGCACAACGCCGGGAAAGTAGGTAAATTATGAAATGGTCAGAAATGTTTGCAAAATCGAGTTTTATAGATCTGTCCGGAAAAGAACAGATCAGTATCAAAGATCTGATTGCAAATCACAACACGATCACGATTAACGATTTTTCGTTTGCAAAAACCAGTAACGGCGACACCGCTATCGTTACGTACAAGGAAAGCGAAAATAATTTCTTTTTCGCTCCTACCGTGTTAACTACTATGTTGCACGCGATCAACGATAACCCCGACGCCCTGGAAAAGTTTAAAACCGAGGGGTTGACGGTTACCATAACCGAAACCCAGAATAAAAAGGGAAACCGCACGTATTTCAATTTTACGCCGGTAGACTGAACCTAAACACTTTAGGGTGGCGCGTTAGCCGCCCTATTTTTTACGAGGTGCAAATATGGCAAAAATAAGCGACATTAGCGCGTCCGAAAAATTACGCGTTATTTACCAGGTAAATAAACGTTTATACAGATTGCAAAAATCCGGTATTGCGAGTACGTCCAGCGCGTACGAAAACGCATTAGCTATTATCCAGCGCGGTGAAAAGAAACAAAACAAACAGCGATTAACAGCCGCAAAAGACCCGAAACGATTAAACGAACAGTATTTAAAAGCGCTCGAAATAATCGGTTCTGGCGAATATGAGGATTTATCGAAAGCGGAAATAAAAAAGAAAATAGAACGCCAGCGCCGCGAGGAACGACAGCGCCGTGACCGCGAGGGCGATTTATGGGGCGATAGCGATATTAAACGCCGTTCAACGTTTGATGAACGTTACGGTATTACCGATATCGATTACGCTATGTATAATTTTTTTAAATCATCGGAATGGAAACGTTTAAAAGAAGCGTTAGGTAGTGACACCGCTATACGTACAATAGCGCCGGCGGCTAATGCCGGTCTGGGTACGTCGCAATTAAAGAAAATGACAAACGAATATTTGAGCGCCAGCGAAAACGACGATAAATATTACCAGAATAAATTCGCCGATGTGGTAGAAAAGTGGGAACAGAAATATAAATGATTTATTATAAAAACGCCGATTTCAATTTAATACCGGATTTAAAAAAATCCAAAGGGCGTTTTTATGATAATAATATTTATACATTCGATATCGAAACCACGAGTATATTATATAATCCGGTAACGCGCCAGGTAATGTTATACGACACAACACAGCCGCCGGAATATTACGACAAATGGGAAAAGTACGGATATATGTACATCTGGCAATTTTCCATAAATGATTACGTTGTATATGGTCGTACGTGGGACGAATTTATCGAGTTTTTAACCGTTCTGAAAAAAGTATTTTTCGGACGAAAAATTATTTACATACATAACGCCGCTTTTGAATTTCAATTTTTCAAGCACTTATTTAATGATTTACAAATATTTGCGCGTACTAATCATAAAATAATAACGGCGCGATCAGACGAATATAATTTAGAATTTCGGTGTAGTCTGTTTTTAACAAATATGAAACTGGACAGTCTACAAAAAAATTATAATTTGCCTATTGGTAAAAAATCGGGCGACCTGGATTATAACCAGATCAGACATAGCAAAACAAAATTAACACCGCTGGAATTGCAATATTGCGAATACGATTGTTTAGTGGTCTACGAATTAATAAAGAAAAAACGCGAACAGTATAAGACAGTTGAAAAAATACCGTTAACGCAAACTGGCGAATTGCGGCGCGAATGTCAAAAACTATACCGCGACGATTTTAAATTTAAGGCGTGGCTACAAAAACAATTAGTAACCGACGTACTGACACTACAATGGTTATTAAATGCGTTTATGGGTGGTTACGTTCACGCGAACGCCGCATACGCTAACCGCATTATATTTGATGTGGATAGTTACGACATCGCCAGTAGTTACCCGGCGGCGCAAACAGCGGAATTATACCCGGTTAGCGCACCGTTTGAAATGTCGCCCGATTTCGACATCGATCAAATGTTATCAGACGATAAACGCCTATTTGTAACGGAAATAACATTTTATAATATCCGGTCAAAATGGCAATCAAACATATTATCATCGAGTAAATGTCGCGACGTTTATAAAATGCGTTCTGATAACGGACGTGTACGCGCTTGCGATCGTTTGACGGTTACATTAACCAGTGTCGATTTAGCGTCGATCAAAAATTTTTATACGTGGGATAGATACGAGATCAAACGAACGGTCGGATTTTTCGCCGGATATCTGGATAAAAAATTTATCAATTATATCTGGAATTTATACCAGGGAAAAACCGCGTTAAAAGGTTTACCGGAATACGACGAATTGTACAAACAGATGAAACAGTACATTAACGCGTGCTACGGAATGAGCGTAACCAACTTAATTACGGACGACGTTAATTATAACCCGGTTACAAAACAATTCGATGAACCGATACATTTAACCAGGGAAACGGCACAACAAAAACTGGATAAAATCAATTCTAACCGCAATACATTTTTAAACCAGGTATGGGGCATATTTATAACAGCGTACGCGCGTAAAAATCTTTTCGATTGTATGTATGAGATCGAAAAGCGCGCTAAAGAAACTAATTACGCGTGCGGCATCGTGTATTGTGATACCGATAGTATTAAATGTTTCGGTGATGTAGCCGACATATTCGAACGTTATAACGCCCGTATCGATGAAAAATTAAAACGTACCGCTGATAAACTGGGTCTGGATTATGAAAAGACGCGACCCAGGACGAAAAACGGAATACAAAAACCGTTAGGACGTTACGAATATGAGGGACGCTATACCAGGTTTAAAACACTGGGCGCAAAAAAATATCTGACCGAGGAAAACGGCGAATATCATCTAACGTTATCCGGTGTAGCTAAATCGGGTGTATCGGCTATAAAAGATATGGACGATTTTAAAAAAGGTTTTGTATTTGATTACGATCACAGCGGTAAAAAATTATTGTATTACGGCGAGGAACAGCCGGATATAGACGTTATCGACCTAAACGGCGTACCCGGAACGCTGACCGGTAAATCGGGAATATGTTTAACACCGTGCCAATACAAACTGGGAATAACACCGGAATATTTCGCGTATCTCGAGGAAACACAAAACGATTTTAGAACGTTACACGGAATAGAAAATATATAGAGGTAAAAATATGGCAAAACAAAAATATTACAGACTGGAACATTTAAACGACAGCGTACCGTCTGATTACCACATATTACTGGGCGAACGATCAAACGGAAAATCATACGCCGTAAAAGAACGTGCGCTAATACGGGCGTGGAAAAATCCGAACGAAAATAAATTTATGTTAATGCGCCGCTGGGGTATGGAATTAAAAGCGTCATACGTTGAACAGTATTTCACGGACGCGCCTATAACAGCGATAACGGGCGGACAGTGTAATTGTGTAGTAGCTAACGCCGGTAAAATATATCTGGCAAAATATAACGAGGAAACGCGCAAAAATGAACGCGTCGCCGTTGTCGGATATTACCGCGATCTAATGGGCGAACAGCATTTTGTTAGCCAGAATTTCAACGATGTGGATTTTGTAATTTTTGAAGAGTTTATATCACGCGATTATTATTTACCGGACGAATGTAACAAATTACAAAATTTTATTTCCACTGTCGCACGCCGTCGTCACGTTGATGTATATATGATCGGTAATACTATTTCGCGTGTATGCCCGTATTTTAACGACTGGGGGTTGGTAAATATTCCCAAACAGAAACAAGGAACGATTGACACGTACCACGTGGAAACCGACCAGATCGACGAGGAAACTGGCGAACCGATCATAATTACAATAACCGTTGAATATTGCGAAAATAGCGGCAATAACAGCAAAATGTTTTTCGGTGCTAAATCCGGTATGATAACCGGCGGCGCATGGCAAGTATCGGCGCGCCCACATTTACAAGGAAAATTTACTGATTACACCGTAATGCACGATCTTATTTTTGTTTGTAAATCTTTTAAATTCAGAATGTATTTTTTACAGAATAAAAAGGGCGGTTTGCCGTTGTGGTATGTTACGCCGTACACCGGCAATATTTACAACGATGTAAAATTTCGAAATAAACGTTTTGTGGTTGATAAATTCGAAACCGGTTTAAATATACGTAGCGATCTGATAACGGTCGGATTTACGCCGTTTAACGACCAGGAAAAGACCGCGTTTTGTTATTTCGAACGAATGTGTTTTAGTGATAATCTGACCGGTTCAGACTATGACGCGTGTATTAAGGTGTTGACAAAATAAATAACTTTTAATATTTTATAGGTGGGTGTATAACCCACCTATTTTATATGTTTATGAAAGCGAGGGTATAATATGGAAAGTATCGAACGGCTGGCGGAATCCATACCAGCGCCCGAAAAAGACGTAAACCAGGAAAGCGCCGAAATGCTCAAAGCACTTTACGATGTGGGCGAAAAGATCACCGGCGTAATTACGAAACTATCCGAAATGTCGGATAAAATGAACACTATCAACCAGGAAAACGACGATACCGACGATACCGACGAAAAAGACGATACCGACGATACCGACGACCCCGACAAAAAAGACGAAAGCGAGGAATAATTTATGAATGTAACACAGGTATACGCAATACTTAATGATGTAGTAAAAGAATCACTCGGTAGCAAAACATTCGCTGTAAAGGATACCGCCGGTATCGTAAGTATCGGTAATGAGATACTATCGTCCAGCACCAGCACAGACAAGTTTCTGGGCGTTCTGGTCGATCGTATCGGGCGCACGATCATTTCTAACCGTGCTTATTCCGGAAACGTAAAAGCGCTGATTAATGACGCGTTCACTTTTGGCGCAATTCTCCAGAAAATTTACGTCGCGCCGATGGACGCCGTCGAAAATCCGCAGTGGAATTTAACAGCCGGCGTTAGTGTCGATCAGTACGTAATAACTAAACCTACCGTTAATCAGAAACTTTTTAATAAAGTTTCTACCTGGGAAATAGACGTTACCATTCCCGATAATACGCTCAAATCGGCATTTACCGGCGAAAGCGCTATGGCGGCGTTCATTGACGGCGTGTTTACCGCTATCCGTAATAGTATGAATAAACAGCTCGAATCCATGGCAAATCTTGCATACGCTACCGCGGCGGCTATGTCGATCATACACGCTAAAGTAAATAACGGTCTGACCGCGATCGATCTTTTGGCGGCGTATAACGCTATGGCTGGTACATCTATTACAAAAGATACCGCGTACCATTCCAGCGATTTTACTAAATTCGCTACCCGTTATATTAACCTGGTAATTAAGCGTCTGGGCGAAATGTCTGTACAGTATAATACAGAATCTTACGCAAGATTTACCCCGGTCGATCGTATGCGCGTTATTATGCTGGCTGATTTCGAGGCGTCCGTCGCGTCATATCTTGAGGCTGATACTTTCCACGATGAATATCTCAAGATACCTAAACACGATACTGTCGTATCCTGGCAGGGTAACGCGGCACGTGAAAGCGACAGCATTTACATACATACCCCTAACGGTTACACCGTTAACCAGGAGGGTATCGTATGTATGTTGTGTGATGAGGAATGTATCGGTCTGACATACGACGACCAGCGTATCAGATCGGCGCGTAACGAAAAGGGCGAATATACCAATTATTTCTATAAGGCTGATATGGGTTATTTCTTTGACCCGTCCGAGAATTGCGTTATATTCACTATCGGCGCGCTGGCAACACCTACACCCGATACACCCTAAATAATATTTATTTGCGGCGTGGCGTTTATGCGTCACGCCGTTTTTTTAAAAGGTGAAATTATGGATATAAAATTTTATCAGAACGCCAGTGATAAACGCGTAATTGATAAAGTATTAAATATCGAATATGCGTTAACCGGTTGTGAATTAATTGAACCGTCCAGCGCGATAAATCCGGAAATAATAATTTCCAGAACGCCGGGATTGTATCAGTATAATTACTGTTATATTCCGTATTTTTCCAGATATTATTATATTACGGATATGATCGATATCGACGGCGCGCGTATGCAAATCAAATTACACGTTGATGTGCTTATGTCGTTTAAAGATCAGATCAAAGCGTGTCCGGTCAACAGCCGCACGAATGAAAAAAATTACGATATGTATTTACCCGATGATCGCGCGATAGAATCGCGTTATATCCGGTATAGTAAAAATTTCCCGGTTAGTTTTTCAGATTTCCAGGGTAGTTTTATTTTAATAACGGTTGGAAACGGTGCGACGCCGTTAACAGAATAGAGGTATAAATATGAGATTTAGACTATATCACGTTCGCGGCGATCAGTTAATCAAAAAAATATTATTTGACAGCATAGAAACCACAACGACGGCGGCGTATTCCGGACGTATTGATGAAAGTTACGGTATAACCGGTTATAGCGCTATGGCTGATTATGTCATTAATTCCAGCGGCGGCACGGTTAAAAGCGTATCAAATAACGTATTATTGCCGTATGGTGCGGCTAATGTGAATACAAGTGCGTTAATTAGTAACGGTTTCCATAACTGGTTAGATTTTTCCGAAAACGGCGACATAGAGGTTAACGACCGTTTTTATGTTAATAGGTGGGACGCTAACCATTCGTATATAATGTATACGGGTATTAGTGCCGGTTTGCGTCAATTTGTTTACTATACAAAAGACGCCGAGGTCGTTTACCGTGTCGGTATCGCACAAACAGATATGCCGCCCGGGTATAGTTTGTTTACAGCGTTACCGTGGTTAACATACTGGGGCGACGATACAAATTATAATCTGGTATCCTGGAACGTCGGTTACTGGAATAATTACGGCGCATTTTTGGATTGTACCGTAGCCGGTAATTATGCGACGCCCGTATCGGTCGCACTCGCTAAAAAATTCTGGACGGATAGTCAGATATTAAACAATATCGACGCGCACATCGATACACCTATGGGCGGCGATCCCGATTATGATAATTTCGAGGGCGATAACATACCTATGCCGGGCGCACCCGATGAAAGCGTTAGCGGTGTTCTGGCAAGTGGGTTTTTAAACATATATAAACCCAGTGACGCTAATTTAAGGGCGTTCGGCGCGGCGTTATGGACTAACGCGTTTAACGTAAAATGGACTGATATCGATAGTATTAGTAACCTGGTATTAAACGCGGTATCGAATCCGATAGATTTTATAATCGGTTTGTTTATGTTGCCGGTTACGCCGTCCGTCGGTGCGTCCAGCGGTATTTACCTGGGCGGTATTAATGTTAATACGATCAGTGCGCCGCGCGTGTCCAGTCAGTACGTTACAATCGATTTTGGTACGATAGACATAACCGAATTATACGCGAATTATCTGGACTATTCTAACAGCCGCGTATCGATATATTTACCGTATGTCGGAACGGCTGATATCGACGTCCAGGAAATAACCGGCGGTAGCGTAACACTACGTTATATAGTCGATGTATTTACGGGCGCTTGTGTTGCTAATGTACGATGTGTTAAAACGACGCTGTCGCCCTGGGGCGTAGCATATAAAAACGAAACTATACATAGCTATTCCGGTAATATGGCTATCCAGTTACCTATTAGCGCCGGTTCATTTGATACGTTAACCCAGGGATTAATAAACGTCGGTTTAGGACTGGGAACGAATACGCCGGCTATCGCTATGACGGGCGCTAAAGATGTGGTACAAGGTTTTGCCGGTGATGTGACTACACGCGGTAGTTTGTCCAGTAATACCGGTAAACTGGGATATCAGACGCCGTATTTAATGTTTACGCGACCGATAGAATCACGCCCGGCAAACCTGGGTGCGCTACACGGTTATAGCGCCGGCGTTGGCGGTCTGTTATCACAATTTAGCGGTTACGTGGTTTGTAGTGATGTGAAACTGGACGGCGTAACGGCGACCGATAGCGAATTGAACGAAATCGAAAGTATATTAAAATCGGGGGTATATGTGTAAATGAGTATAAAAGATTATGATACCTATAAAACAGCATATCCGGTAAAAACCGTTAAAAAGGGATATGGATTTTATATCCGTATGCTATTCGAAAAATGTTTAGGTATGTTCGAATATAGCGGTTTACCTAAATCGTTACCGGCGTCCGAGATCGAAAAAAATTTAATGTGGTTCGGTTTTACCGGCGTATTTAATGATAATAAATACGGCTTGACAGCGGTAACGGGCGGTCTGTCCGGAATAGATCAGTATTACAGACCTATTAAATTGACATACGCCCAGCCGATGTTAAAAACCGGCGAATTAAAAATAAATGAGGATTGCGTTATTATTTATAATACCCAGTCCGACGTTATAAATCCGTATGGGTTCAGTGAATTGATAAAGCGTTACGCGCGTTTACTGGCGGATATCGATAGTAGTATCGATATACAGATCATTAACAGCCGCGCCACAAAACTAAACAGTGTATCTAACGATCTGATCGCATTAGCTGTTAACAACGCTATGAAAGCGCTGGAAAGTGGCGAAACGTACACCGTTAACCAGAACAGTATATTAGACGGCTGGACGCCAAAAGACTGGAACACAGCGCACCCGGATACACTCGAGAAACTGATCGACGCTAAACAATCGCTGTTAAATGCTTTTCTCGAGGAAATCGGCGTAAAATCCATTAATGAAAAGCGCGAACGTATGATATCAAATGAGGTTAGCGCCGATAATCAATTATTAATGGTTAATACCGACGATCTGTTATATATGCGCACCCAGGGCGTAAACGCTATAAATGAAATGTTCGGAACGAATATAACCGTTAAACTGAACGATATTTATAATGTATCGAAAAATATTAATATAATAGGGGGTGCTACTAATGATAACGACGATAGCGGCATATTATAAAAACGGCGGTACTATTTTCGATAGTGCGTTAACTGATTATGAATATATGACTACCGACATAATCACCGCACTGGATAATATTTTAAAATATCGTTACGGGCGTAATAACCTTTTTACCGACGATCAGACCGAAATTATCGACGTTGTAAACGCTATGTTTGCGTTGAACGATGATAAATACAAGGCGCTGTATAATGTCGATAAAATCGTTGACCCGTCCGACGAATACCGGGAAACGAAAACAAACACCGGTACACAGACTACCACGCACACCGGCAACACTACGTTGAACGACACCGGCACGCAAACTAACCAGAATACGCCCGGTGTAGTCGGTACTATTACAAATAGTAAAAACACATCTGATAGCGGCGTTTTGCGTGTGATAGATCAGACCCAGACGAGTAATACCGGTTCTGATACCGATACGCGCACCGATAATTTACAGCACCAGCGCACCGATAATTTAACCGATACGCGCACTGATAATTTAACCGAGGTGCGAAACGGTTATAATAATAAATTTTCGAACGCTGATTTTGTATTGAACCTTTTACGAAATAATTTATATGATACAATAATAGACGATACTATTAGTAGTATCGTGATACCCGTATATGATTATGACGATTTAGAGGTGTAAATATGAAAAGAATTCCAGCGAAACTAAAACTGATCTTTAACGATATTAACCTGGCGCGTACCGTTTGTTTACGCCAGCATATAACCGGCGTCGATATCGTTATCGCATTAATGATATTTAACGCCGACGATAAACGTTATACAATCGATAACGCTATACACGATTACGTACATTTAAATATTAATGAAAACGAAATATCGAAAATAATCGCGGATTATGAATTATCACCGTACTGTCGTTTTGATATGTCGTATGCTGATATTAAAGCGCTGGAAAATGAACCGTATTTTAATGAACGTTGCGGTTTCTATGGTTTGAACGCTAATTATATTAAAGATCACGAGGTAATTTAATATGGATATTAACGGTATTGTAGCTATTATTTCATCGGTCGGATTTCCTATTGTGGGTTGTATCGGACTGGGTTGGTATGTAAAATATCAGACCGATAACAATAATAAAGAGGTTAGCGAAATGCGCCGCGAACACCAGGAGGAAATCGCGAAAGTGACCGACGCATTAAATAACAATACGCTGGCACTACAAAAATTATGCGACCGTATCGACGGTAAAATAGAGGTGTAAATATGGAATATACCGGTATAGATGTATCACGTTACCAGGGTAATATAAACTGGGCGGCGGTGAAAAGTAGCGGCGTGCAATTTGCAATTTTACGCGCTGGCGGTTCGGACGGTTCATTTTTTAAAGATAAATTTTTCGAACGAAATTATAACGAATGTAAAGCGTTTAATATTCCCGTCGGCGCTTATTACATCGTCGGTAAATATTGTAACAGTGCCAGCGCCGGTTTATATGACGCGCAACGTTTCGCCGATCTGATAAAAAATAAATCGTTTGAGTATCCCGTTATAATCGATTTTGAATTACCCAGCGCGGCATATAAAAAAGGTAATACCGACGCGGTATTTACGTTTTGCCGCTATATGGAAAATTTAAAATATTACGCTATGGTTTACGGTTCTGATATCAGTGGTTTTAAAGATCGTTTAATACTAAAGGATTTAGCGCCGTTCGATAAATGGGTAGCGCGTTATGGTTCTAAACCTCGATATGTTCAAAATTTTGGAATCTGGCAATATTCCAGCGCCGGCAACGTACCAGGTATTAACGGGCGTGTCGATATGAATATATCGTATAACGACTATCCTACTATAATGATTAAAAATCATTTAAACGGATTTTAATTACTTAACATACTTAACGGGGTAATGTGTGAAACATTACCGTCTTTTTTGTTATGTTTCACAGATTACATAAACCTATTTAAATGGTAGGTTAAAGGGGGTAGCGGCGCTGTCGGCACTGTTCGGAAC
>JAZQLI010000036.1:0-62285 GCA_045542595.1 Candidatus Scatosoma sp.
TAAAAAGAAAAAAAAAAATGACTATAAAAAAATTAAGAGAACCCCTTCCCCCCCCCCCCCTGAAACACGGGATTAGAAGTAAAAATTACGTTTTTTATATCTCGGCGCGACGCCTGTCGCGCCGAGCTTTTTTTAGTTTAAATTGCTTCTTGTAACAATGTAATCGAATCGGTTTTCGAGTATGTCAACTTTGCCCGTCGGAAGCACATCTTGTTCAAGTTCTTCAATGCACGCAAGCTCGCCCGAAAGATATTTTTCCAGCATTTGCTTACACGTTTTAATACGGCGTTCTAACCCACCCAAGCGGATATCTTGTACTTCCCAACCGAACGGCTTGTTTTCCGTATGCCAAACGGTATAGAAAGATTGATAAAACGCTTTTAACCGCGTGAGCGCCAAGCCGTACTCTTTTACGATAGCCTGCAAAGCCGTTTTATCGCCTTGCCTATACGCCGTGCGCGTTTTGATACCCAGCGTGGCTTTTACCGCCAGGAACGAGCATAAATCTCCCAGATATTTGAAAATATAAGCGTACTCGCCTGCGGTTTTTTCCGCTTTACGGAGTTTTTTAGCGTACGTAGCGTACGGAATGGGTTTACGACGGGAATAATCTTCGTCGTAGAAGCCTTGGAAACAGTCTTGATAAAATAAGCATTTACAAGGATTTTCAGGCCAACCTGTGCCGTTGAAGTTTTCACTGCCCGTGTCGTTTGGTAAATCGAGCAACATAAAATCGTTAAAAGGAACGCCGAAAAGTGCGGTAAATTCTTTACCGATTACCGACAAATTTTCTTCCCCTTGCGCCATACGCCGAACGGCATATAAGGCAGGCATTAAGGAGAAATACGAGCATTCCTTGCCGTGGTCGCCCCAAATGGTGATAATTACGTTTTCAATGCCCTGCCCCTTTACGCTTTGCATAGCAAGGCGCATAGGCTTTAACGTGAAATTGTTATACGGCGCAAAACCGTTCCAGCCCCAAATACCGCCTGCATACCAAACGTCGTTGCCCGTTTCCTTGTGCGCGATAAGCATATCGTCGTAAAGCTGTTTGTCTTGCGAATAATAATCCCAGTAGACAAGCCCTACGTTTTTGGGGATACGCTTGATAAGTTCTTTGGGTAAGTGTAAATTTTTACCCAAATAGCTACCGCCGTTTAATTGACGGAAGAACATATCGCTCCACATATGCGGTTTAAAACCGTATTTTTGCGCAATTTCGTTTACCCGCGCCAAATGCTTGGGTAAAATTTCAGAATGTTCTTTATAACCGTGCTTTTTTAAGTACTTGCCAAGCCCTAATAAATGCGCTTCGTCCATACCGATATTGACGTGGCGCGTCGTGAAATGTTTGGCAAGCGAAGCAAAGCATTTATCGATTAAATCGTACGTCGATTCTTCTTCGCAAAGAAGAATTTCTTCTATATCGAATAAATGAGATAACGTATAATTCTTTTTAAGGGTATTATAATGCCCTAACGTTTGAATTGCAGGAATCAGCTCTACCCCTTTTGAAAACGCATATTTGTCCACTTCTCGAATTTCTTCGCCCGTGTATCTGCCGCGCATATAGCCAAAGTACGGCTCGCCGTCTACTTCGTAGGTGTCTTCGGTGTAGAGTTCTAAACAGTTATAGCCCATTTTTGCGATAACGTCGATAAAACGTTTTAATTGTTTTACCGTCATAACGCCGTTTCTAGAGCAGTCCATCATTACGCCGAAACGTTGTCCGTTCATACTATTTTCTTCCTTTTTTCGTGCTTTTTAGCGAAAATGCGCCCACGCTTACGTGCAAGCGCAGGCGCAACTTCGTGTTTTTATTTAGTTTTTAGTGATATCTTTTAAGCATCAGGATTACGCAAAGGTAATGCTGTTGATGTAGTAGGTAACGGTAGAATCGGTCTGTACAGTTGTGCTACCAACCCAGAATAATACGTTTGTACCATCCAAATACGTACTATAGGCTTTTTCCAAATCCGCCACAGTTACGACAACGTCTACCCACGCGTCTTTATCACAACCGGCAAGATGTGTACCGGCCGTTCCACCATCAAGCAAGTCAACTTCGCAGCCAACCGTTGTATTGGGCCAATTGGTATAAGTGCCAACTTGAACGTACATTCTAAAGGTAATCGTCGTTGCAGTGCTAACCAAAGCAATTTCATCATCGCTTAACTTAAGCTTCAACCAAGCTCCATATGCCCCCCCAGATTCAGTTCCTGTAACAATTTTAATTGCACCGCCTTCAGGGCCAATATCACCTGCGTTCAAGCCTTGCGCAGCTAATGCGTCTGCATCAAGATACGACGTAGTAAAATCATACGTTTTCTCCGTATTCTTTTGGAAATAATTTGTCTCTTCCGAACTACCGAACGTAATTTCATACTTTTCAACAACTTCAAATTCAATTTCTTTGGTCGCAACGTTACCTGCAACGTCTGTGTAAATTCTGTCGTCTGCCGTAACCACGTATACGTAGTTGCCTGCCGTCAGCTCCGCACAGCCGTCAGTAAGTTCCACAGGCGTTCTCGTTTCGCCGTCTTTTTTATAGAGCGTTTTTACGATAGTGGTATCCAACAAAGCTTTGGGGGACATATCGTCGGTAACGGTAACCGTAGGTTCGGTAAACGTACCTTCCAGCATCTTGTTTGTTATACCCGAAACGGAGATTTCGGGGGCTTTGCTGTCAATTCCCCAAGAAATTTCGTCGATATAATAGGTTATATCCGTCGTAGTCAAACCAATACCCGTCTTTACCGAATTCGTACAAAGGAAATTCCCCGTACTGCCGTCCCACATATATTTACCGTCAAAATAGCTGTACTGATAGAATTCTTCTTTTGTAAGAGATGTGCCGCCATTATTCGCATTCTTAGTAATCACGTATGTATCGGGCTGATTCAATCTTGCCAAAGGCACGATAACGTTCGTCCATTCCCCTGTAGGCACGTTTTCCGCTACCATTTTATTTTTACTTAAAAAGTTAATATGGGAAAGCGGGTCTTTTTCTTCATCCGTAAATTCGCCAACAACGATATACATATGCAACTTAATGTATGCCCAATCGTATTCCTTCGCAATCAGGGCATAATCGCGGTCTAATGCCAAATTAAATTTACCGGCTGTATATTGATCCGCCGCCGTCGTATTAATCTGCACTACCCCTTCTTTGGTTTCGCCGCCAAGTGTAAGGGAATCGTGCCAGTTCGTCGTTGCTCCCTCTAATTTTGTTTTGGTTTCGGTGTTGGTATTCGCACCCATAAATTTATATCCTGGTTCATTGCCGACAACCGTATCATAAAACGTTGTATCCCTAGGCGTATAATATGCATTAAGTACCGTTCTGCCGTTTGCATACATCACACTCGTGGTGTTGCTGGTCTCTTTATCAAATTCGTACACTCTATATGCTTTATATTCCGTTGCTGCGTTAGGTATACTACTCTTTGTGATATGCGTAGCGGTTACTTCCGTACCGAGCACAGCACCCAACGTTTCTGTTGCAGTAGGCTCGGTGGTGTATTCGCCATTTTCATCAGGAATATAATGGTTTACAGTATATTTGTATTTCTTATCGCCAAGTTTATCAACAAAGTTGGTTTTCAACGTACCGTCTTCATCGTCTTGTTCGTTCTCAATAGCAATTTGCGCTATGTACGTTACCGAACGGGTATTGTTTTTGATATCCGAAATCCCATCGTCTTCGCCGTCAGCATTTTTACCGTAAGCGTGGTCTGCTAAAACGTACGTGCCGTTATATTCGATATAGCCCAAGCCAACGTATTCACGGGTAAGGTTATTATCCAAAATACCTACAAGCGAGCCGCGTACATTTTTTACGCCGTCAGTTGCCTTTGCGTCATACATCACTTCGTATTCTACGGAAGCAACGTGTTGTTTTGCGCAGGTACAACCTTCGGTTTCCCCTTCTTTTTTCGGGTCTCTAAAGCAATAGTACGCGTCCGTTTCGCTGAATAAATTAGCTTCGGTAATCTCGTGTTCCGCAAGGATATCCGCAGGGACAATTACAATACCGTAATTTACTCCGTCGAGTTTTTCCAACTCGGTATACGCCTCATCTTCCAACGTAGCCGCGAAACGGATACCTGCGGGTTCGGTAGGGTCATTGGGGTCAAAACGCATTTCCGCGCCGTAAGACATACGGAACGAAGAAACGTCTATGTTGTTGGGGCCGATAGTTTTCGTGGGCGTTTGCGTACCGTTTGCCGAAGCTTGAATGCCAACACCAGCCGAAAAAGCCACACAACTGATACTTGCTAATAATGTAATTAACTTGTTTTTCTTGTTCATTTTTGTTTCCTCCTTAATTTTCCCAGATGTCTTTGTCTACCCAACCGCCGTCATAAATATCTGACGTGTAGCCATCTGACGTACAAATCACGTCTTGTGAAAAAGAAATGATTTTGATTTTTGCCTGTTCGTACTCTAGTTTTAATTTTTGCATTTTCTTCCCTCCCAATATATATTTTTTTTGAGATTATCCATATTTTAAAGCTCCTCCTGTTTTCTCCAAGGGTCTGCCCATTGCGTATCGTAAATATCATACGCATAATCGTCCCCTTCTTTATAGATGGTTTCGTCGTAGCACCCCCACGTAATTTTATCAATGTAATACGTGATTGTGCCGTTCGACACCGAGCCTTTAATGTTGGTTGTAAAGAGCACTTGTTGCGATTCCCCTACTTTTTCCGTCGTTCCGCATATCGTATTGAAACTTTCATAGAAAATAGTTTCACTTACGGACGATTTAGAAGTGTTGATTCTCGTTTGCGGCTGCATAAGTTGTTTTTTAGTAATACGGAGTTCCGTCCAGCAGCCCGTAGGTACGTTTTCAAGCAGTTGCTTATTAAAGCTATAGAAATTGAGTGTTGAAAGCGGTGCGTCAATATACACCGAGATAGTGAAATAATCCCAATTTGCATCCGTTGCATCGTCCAGACGTTGTTTGGAAATAAAGAATCCGAAATAGCCAGCACCGTAAGCGTTTACGTTCGTCGTCGTCGCTTTGATTACGCCGTCGTGCGTTTCGCCGCCGAGTGTTACGCTTTGTAACCATTCCGTTTTATTATTATCCGCTTCGTCGCCTTTGAGGAGAATATTACTCTTTTCGTCTTCGTAATCGTAAGAAATCCAAAGATTATCTTCTATTTCTTTTACGCCCTTGAAGAGATATTCTACCGTCGTTTCATTGTTCAGCTTATTCTTTGCTGTGGCTTTCAGCTTATAATCGCCAACGCTATCGATAGGGATTAAACCGCTTTCAAGCTCTAACGGTTGCCATTCGTCGCTCACCTTTTTATAAACCGATAATTTGGTTTCTACCGATAAATCGTACGGGTCGGTTGCCGTGGCAATCGGTAATTCTAACCTATCGCCTACTTTAGCAACACGTACGAAAGGCGGCATATGAATAGTGGGTGCTGCGTCTTCGTCGCGTTCTTCCACTTCGTAACGGAAGTTGTCAAGGAAGAATTCCTTATCGCCGTCAGTGAATTCGGGCCAGTAAATTGCCAAGCTACCAGGTTCGGTAAACAAAGACGTGCTGTCTTTATTTTTAGCGCGGAAATCGTCGTACAAATCTTTAATAAGTACGCTAAACGACGTCCATTGATAAGGCTCTACGTAAATACCATACTCCATACGTTGTTTGGACGTAACGTTATAGAAAGATACGCCCCAGTACAAACGCGAATCAGAATTGTTATAGATATCGAACGCAAACGTTACTCTACCATAGTCTTCTTCCGCGAGCGAACCGAACATAGAACGTTGGAGCATTGCAGGTGCAAACTGCATACCGGGATAGTTCAAGTTGGGTGTTGCACCGTTCTTTGCGTACAAGCGCATTACTTTGTCGCCCGATACTTTACTGCCTTCCATACTCTTGAGTGTGGGACGCGTATCTTCTTCGCCTTCCGCAGGCGGTACGCCTACCTTATAATCGTCTGCATTTACGATATTGATATCGGGCGCGTACGCCGTGTTTCTTGCACTGATTACGTGCTTTTGCCATTCGCTTTCAAAGTCGGCATATTCGTTTTCGCCAAGCTGTACAAGGTCTTGAATTTCAGGCGCTTCGTCCTTTCTATGCAATACTACGTCATCAAGATATACGATAGGCGCGTCTTCTACTTCACGCGAGCCCACGCTTTCAAAAGCCACGTAAATACCTTTTATCGACTTTACGTCCGCGTTGATGCTTAACGCCGATACGTCTACTACGTATTCGATAGTGTTCCAACCGTTATAAAGGAGTTGGTATTCTACAGCGGTTCTTTGATAGTTATCCAAACCGTTGATTTCCGTAACAAGACCTACCGCTACCTTTAACGTTTTATCTTCCAAAGCAACCGTTTCAGTAGATTCTTCGCTCGATTCTTCGTCAACGGGCGGTTCGTACGTCGCGTCGTAGTAGAATTCGAACGTTACTTTATCCGCGTCGCTAAAATCGGAATGGTCGAAATCGAAATATTCCGATTGCGTAGGGAAGAAGAAAATGGGAATGGACGAGCTTCTAAAACCGCCGAGCGGACGGATAATTGCCGACTTTTCGCCCGATTTTACGTATCTTGCATCTTTATTTTCGCTTATCGTACCGAAGTATTTACCCGTACGGATAAGCTGCATACCCGTTTCCCACGTTTCGAAATCGGCAAACACAACTTCTTTTTCCCGTTCGACAACGGACGAAGAATCGCTGGAGCTATCTATCGACGACGAAGCGTTTGTTCCGAAGTTGCCGCTACCTGTGTTTCCGCCGTTGCCCGTGCGGCCGCCGCAGGCGACGCCGCCTACGACGCACAGAGCCATCAATGCTGTAAGAGATAATGTTAATAGACGTTTTTTCATCATTCATCCTCCCTTACGTTATAAATTACGATATTTCTCAAATACAAATCTTCCCGCGCCGTATCGTTTGCGTTACCGATAGAGAACGTAACGTATTCGATTTCGCCTTTTACACTCCAGTCGATACTAGCCAAGTTTTTCCATTCAATCGAGTTCGAGCCTTGGTTGAAGATAAACGCCGACGAAGTGATGTTTTCTTCGTAATACTTCTTCTTGTACTTAACGAATACTTCTATAGGTAATTCGCCTGCGGAAGAATCGTAATAGAAATTGAATACCACTTTCGCTACGTCCGCATTCAACAACGAAACTATTTCTTCTGCGCTGAACGTAATTTCTTGTTTCTTATCCTGTTCCGCATCGGGTAAGGAAATTTTAAGAAGTTTGCCTTCGCCGCCGTCGATTACGTCAGCAGCATTGACAAGTACCGTCTTATCTTCTACTACACCTTCCGTAAATGCGCCGACAAGCGTTTCCGCTGCAAATTTGGAAACCGTACCCGAAAGATAACGTTTTACCGATACTTCTTCCCCGTCTACCGTAGTGGTGAACGTTGCTACGCTTGCCGCGTTCGGTGCGGTCATATCCGTTCGATACGTTACAATTTTACCGCCCGTAACGGCTAATTCGCTATGCGCGGTTACACCCGTTACGTCTACGGTTACGCCTTCGGGAATATATAATTGATATTCAATTTTACCTTCACCGTCGTCCGAATAACCAGTAAAGCATACGCCGCTTTGCGTGAATTCGGAAAGGTTCAAAATTTGTTCTCTTGCCTGTTTGAAAGAAGCGCTGCTTGCCGTTACTTGCGTACCTGTATACAGCGAAGACGCGATATCCGCTATCGTATCGTCGGCGGTAACGTCCATACCGATTTGTTCGCCTATTGCTTTATACGTTTCTTGAATAGCGTAAATCAACTCGTAATCTTCATAGCCGTCGCGAATGCTTTCCAAACGAATGGAAGGTAACGGTCCGTCCACGCCGTAGCGTTTACCGGGATATACTAAGAAGCCGTCGCCGTTTACGTTGTGGTAGTGTCCCGGGTCGGTATAATATTCATCACGGTAATCCCAACCTTTGCCGCCGCCTTCGTATTTACCGTAGATATCGAACCCCCAGTAAATATTACCCTTAATGCCGTAGATAGCTTGCATCCAACCTACCATTCTCGAAGAGATGAGTACGTCGCAAATATGATAAGTGGGATAAGGATTTTTAGGACCTACCGCACCGTACCACCAAATTTCCGTTTCGTTATCGTATACGCCCGTTGCAAGTCCCGTTTCAAAGTCGGAGAACATAGGACAATATACGTCGATATACGGGTCGTAATTTTCCGCATAACGCGTAGTGGTAATATAACGGATACCCTTTATCGACTCAATCATCTTATCGTAGAATTCTTCGTCGATATCCGTATACGTTTCAAGATTTTTCACTTTGTTTTCTTCCAAAACACGAACGGCTTCTTCACGTTGTTCGTTATACGTAAGAGCAAAGTTCTTCGTCTTTTCAAACGCGTTGTTCGACATAGGCTCGTCAATCCCGTATACGCAGCACTTTGCAAGCAAATCGAAATTCTTTTCCATACTCTTGTTTGCAAGCGCCAAAATGTATTCGGTAAACTGTCCTTTTTTAATGCCGTTTTCCGTAACCGTTTTCGGGATAGCGATATTCGAGCATTTTTCAAGAGAGCCAAATTCGTACGCTTTTTCCGCGTAATATTGCGCGTCTACTTCTTCCCATTGATAGTCGAAAACCAGTGCCGTAGGCGCAATACGGTATTCGTACATCATCATAATGTATTTTTCAAACATCTCTTGCGTGCTGTCGTATTCGCCAAGATAATAATGCCAGTTGTTGATAAACATACTGCGGTTATGCGGCGCTTCGGACACCGTTACGTTTCGTACACGCAAGCTAACGGGATAGATATGTTCTTCCCCGTCCACCGTAATTTTTACCGCGCCTTCATACGTACCCACCGCTTGTTCTTCGGGAGTATTGAAAGTGAAATAGATGCTTTGGTTTTCCCCTGCTTCTATTTTGTTTATCCCATTATTGACGGCCGCGTCCATAGGCAATAAGCCGTCGGGATACCACCCAAAGCGCATACCTGCATTCCAAGGCGACTGCACGTGCGTATACATCATATGGTATACGTTGATATTCGCTTTATCGTAAACGGCGTCGCCTCCTACTTGTTGCAAATTAGATACTTCTACCGTGTAGTTTTGTACAGCGTCTCCTGCCGAAAGCACGATTTGTGCCGCTTCGTATTCGTTACGCGCCGTATCAATGGCAATATCCGGCTCGCTTTGAATTGTTTCGTATTCGCTTGCGGATATATCTTGTAATATTTTTTCGGTTGCCGGTGCTCCCCAAATACTGCAAGGGCCCGTGGGTGTCGCACTGCTTGACGAACTGTTTTCAGAAGAGCTACTGTTCAATCCGTTATTCGAGCTTGACAAGCCGCTACTACCGCCACCTGTACCGCCGCAGCTGCATCCGACGGCAACACCCAACGCCATCAATATGCTAAGCGCACTACCGCCAAATTTTTTGCTTTTACGCAAAATTTCTTTATTCTTCATCTTTTACTCCTTATATATAGTGTAAGGACATTATATACCTGCATTCGTACGGCACTTATCAAAGCCGCCGTTGTCAATATAATACTTAATATCGTCTTCCCAAACTTGTCGAGCCGTCGTAGCAGCGCCTTTATTGCCGAAGAACGCCACGATAGAGTGTCCGCCAAGCGAATAGATTGCCGCCATACCGCCCCACTTCACTAAAGGGAAGGAATCGGGGTCGGGTAAAACCGTGGTTTTATAGCATTGATTGTACAAATAGCTTAAACGGTCTTTTTCTACAGCGTACAATTTTTTGTTTTCGCCTTCGAATAATTCTTTATAGAGTGCGTTGTTTTCTTTTTCCAAATCGTATTCGAAAGGCAAGGAAGCGCCACCCGTCGCTTTCATATAAATTTCTTGCGCTTTATCCGTAGCCATATAGCTAAGGAAATCGTACGCCACTTCTTTACCCTTTGCGTAGGAAGGCACACCTGCTTGGTGGTTAGGACCAAGCGCGTGCGTCATACCGCGCGCGTCTTTAATATATTGATAATCTTTTTCCGTAACGTTTTTAATTTTTTCATATTCCGTTTGGAAGGACGGGTCTTGTCTTACCGCCGCAACGTCGGTATACCCTGCGTCGATACAACGGATAACCGAACGGAGCGTTTCGTCGTTGGGAATAGAAGGTGTTTTTTCGATAATGTTACTGATAATCGGAACGCGCATCATACGGATTTCGTATTCGAGTCCGTCATATTCTTCTTTGATTTCTTTTGCCCTGTCTTCCATTTCTTTGGAGAACCAGTCGCCGTTGGCACTGAATACGCCTTCGCCTTTTAAGAATCTGGTTTGCGCTTGCATGAAATCGAGCCCTGCGTTTTTCTTATAGACGTAGCCGTTTTCGTATTTCAAAATTTGTTCGAATGCCGTCAAAGCGTATAATTTACCTTTTTGTCTAAATACGTCTGCGGAAATTCTTCCGTTGGAAACGCCGTTGAAGAAATTACGGTATTCATCAATACCTTCGTATTGCGCCCACCAAACGGGATAAACGTATGCCCAATACGCACCGGTAGAACTACGCATAATGGCATAATCGCCGTCCGGTTTATTGTTATAATCGAATGCTTTACCGTCGGAAATCAATGCACATGCTTCGATAAACTGGTCGGTTGTAAGGGGCACTTCCATATCCAACGCGTTCAAATGGTCGGCATTGTACAAAATACTGTCCATACCGCTTGCCCAAGGAAATACGTACGATTTGAAAGGTACTACGTCCGCCATATTCGAATCCTGTCCCTTTTCGTAGAAACGCATAGATTCTACGTACGAATCTAACATTTTATCTTTCACGGTTATGGCTTCTCCAGGAACGGTTTTATTGTAAACGGTTTCCGTTAAATCGGCAAACCATTCGTAACCGGCTGCGTCTTTACCTAAGTATTTATCAATACCGCCCGTGAAGAACAAGTCTACCGTGTTTGCACGTTCGCCGGCGTCGATTTTCGTCGTAATCGTCGTACCGTTACCGTCCGCCGTGAAATCGACCACCAAGTTGGGATATTTACTTTGTACCCAAGCTTCTTGCATAAACGCTTTTAAAAGGTCGCTACACCATTTCGTACCGTACCCTGCGTCCCATACAAGCACTTCTAACGTTTGTTCGGTATCAGAGCCAAGGTTGGTACCGTACGTACCGCCGCCAATATTGCTGAAATCCGAGCTCGACGTGCCGCCGCCACCCGTGCTACCGCCGCCGCAAGCCGCCATACCGAGCGTACTGCCGATTGCTGTAGTAGTACAAAGCAAAGCCAATGCTCTTTTAAACATATTCTTTTTCATCCTTTCAATCCTCCTATGGACATATTATTCATAATCAAATCTGAGAACGCGATAAAGATTGTTACAACGGGAATTAACGAAACAATCATTGCCGCGTAGTAAACGGGCTCTTTGCCTACGTAATTTTCAGAAACTTGGTACATACCCACCGCAAGCGTAGGATAGGACGGCAAATAGATAAGCAATGCTTCGTAGCTATTCCAAAGCCCGATAAAGCCCGTGATGGAAAGTGTCAAAATCATCGGGAACGCAAGCGGTAACATAATTTTAAAGAATACCGTATAATCGTTGCCACCGTCGATAAATACCGCTTCCGCATAATCCCACGAAACGCCCTTGAAAAATCCGTACATCATCAAGAACCGCATACCGAACGAGCCGAGAGACGAATAGATGACATAGAATATCGTATCGTACATTCCCGTTATGTAGTAGAACGTATACGTAGCACCGCCTGTACCTAAAATGGGCAACGTCATACACAAAATTGCCGTTCCGTAAATAAAATCTCTACCGCGGAAGTTATATTTGGAAAGAACGTAACCTGTACAACAGGAGAAGAACATATTTACGATAAGGGAAATAAAACAATACCAAAGGCTGTTGAAAACCATTCCGAAAAAGCCTGTACCGTTATAACTAAGTCCTTCTAATGCCTTTACGTAGTTATCAAATTTCCATTTGCCAAGCTGCGGTAAAACAAGCCCCAAATGCAATTCCTCATCGTAACGCAACGGCGTTTTTAAAGAATTGACAAGCAACCAAACCAACGGATATAAAAGGGAAATTGCCCAAAGTGCCAAAATTGCAAACGCTATACCGAATACAATTTTTTCACTGACGCTTTTTTTTGTGAGAGCACTTCTTTTCTTTACAAATAATTTCACGTTCTCACCCCCCCTTAATATTCTGCAGAATTTACTTTATTGAGTAAATGCCGAATAAGCAATGTAAACGGTACGCTTATCGACGTAAAGCAAAGCCCTACGCAAGACATCAAACCGTACGTACCGATACCACTTGCACCGCCGTCGTATACTTTTGAGAAGAACCAGTACGGAAGCGTATACGCGCCCGCCTTTTGAACGACGTCCCCCACGCCGAATAAAAGTACGGGGCCGCCTGCGCTTAAAATGTTACAAAGGTCGAGGATAACCGTCGTTGAGAACGTGGGCCAAATTAAAGGCATAATGACGTAAATCAATTCTTTAAAAAGTTGCAAACCTTCCAACCGCCCCACTTCGATGAGTTCGGGTGGGATACGGGACATTGCGCTATAGAAAAGTATATTACCGCAAGCCCCCGTCCATATCGTATAGAAAATAATCGTCCAAGTTGCCGTTCCTTCAGTATGTAATAAGCCTTCTCCTTCCGAAAGTGTAATGCCCATACTTTCACATAATGCATTGATAGGGCCAATTGGGCTTACTAACTGCTTAAACGCCGTAACCAATACAATCCCCGAAATAATGTGCGGAAGATAGAAGATAACGCGGAGTGTTTTATATCCCCAAATTTGCTTATACATAAAATAACTTACCGTAAGCGTAATGGGCACTCCGACGAATTCCGCCATACAGAAAGTAAGTACCGTATTGCTAAGTGCCTTACTGAGTATGCTGTTCCCACTGTTATCGAATAACATTTCGAATACGTCAACGAAATTTTGAAATTTCGGGTCAAACGCTCCGTATCTGTCTTGGAATGCCATTAAAATGGCACTGCTGTTGATGAACACCCAATGAATAAGCCAGTTCACAACGGGAACGAACAACATAACGATAATAAACGCACGTTGCTGGCGGCGTCTTGTCGCCATAGAACTCGGTCTGCGCGGTTTTCCGTTTTGAAGCTGTTGTGCAGTAAAAGCCGTATCGTCTTGCGTTATCGTTTCAAAAACTTCTGCTTGATTTACGTCCATTTTCTCTCCTTTATTTTTTTGTCGATTGAAAGATTGAAATGTTTAAATTATTTGCCGTCTTTCCTATCGAATTTTTCCTCTAAAAGCGCATTGTGCACTTTAATAAAATCATTATACAACACGCGATATTATTTTGAAAATAAATATATTTGCTTATTTACTATAGTTTTTTGCTTTATTCCATTTTGAAAAACCCATTTTTTTACTTTTAAAATTACAATTTTGTGTCCATTTTTTGCCTTTTTTTGAAAGAAATACTATAAATTATTTTCAACTTTTTTATTTTTACTCAAAAAAGTATAATAAAAAAAAGCCGAACGGGGTTCATGCTTTTTTTGTACGTTATTCAACTTTTATTGCATTGTTAAAAAATAATATTCAATACCAAACGATATGGGTAGGTATGCGATAAACGCGTTTTTTTATCTTAATATTTGTCTTTTTTGCTTTTCATTTGACTTTTTTTGCGTATTTATGCTATACTAAAAAAGACGGTGGCGTTTGCCGTAGAATATTCGGAGAGTTTTTACTTATTTATGATAAAATGCATTCTTTTTGACCGAGATGGCACTTTGGGCGAGTTGGTGGATAAACGATATCCCGATACGCTTATCCCCTATACGGACGTTCGCCACGTTTTCGATGCATTAAAAACGCGTGGCTATATTGTAGGCATTATCAGCAATCAATCGAGCATTGCGCGCGGCACGGGCGGCAATTACGATTTCGAAGGAGAATTTACGGCTTGGCACGCCGATATATGGGAAATTTGTCCACACGATACGCAAGATAACTGCAACTGTCGCAAACCCAAAAGCGGAATGCTTTTATCCGTTTGCAAACGTTTGCAATTACAGCCTGAAGAATGTATGGTAGTTGGAGATAGACTTTCCGACGTGCAATGTGCAAAAAACGTAAACGCGCACGCCGCTTTAGTTTTAACGGGATTTGGAGAAACGGAAAAAACACAAACACTTTCGCTTTATCCCGACGTTCCCGTTTTCAAACAGTTTGATGAAGTTCTTACTTTTTTACAATGAAAAATCCCCACGGTTATCCGTGGGGATGTATTTTTACTTTCTTACTCGGCAAGTTTTTTAATATACGAACGACGGCGCTTATGTTGGATATGGTTGAAATGTTTCCAGCCTTGTTGAATGGTTAAATTCGTTTCCAAATTAAGGTTGGTTTCCAAATATTTTACGCTACCGTCGGCAAGCATATCCTGAAGTGTCGTGATAATGAGTGCTGACAAACCAGACTTTCTGTATCTAGGCATAATAGCAACGAGTGCCAAATCGATACTTTCAGGCTTTTTAATGGCCTTGAAAAGACGAACAAGGCAGGCAGGTGTAAGTTTACCGCCACTTTTTTGCAAAGCCTTCCCTATCCCCGGTAACACCAAACCGAACGCCACTACGTTTTCGTCTTCGTCGCAAATAGCAAGCATATACTTCAAATTGATGAACAGCTTAAACTGTACCAACATTTGATTTATCATCTCGGGCGTGTAAGGAACGAAACCGTATAATTCTTTATAGCATTCGTCCAAACATTTAAAAATACTCGGTGCGTATTTCTTAATGAATTTACTCTTTTTCATACCTACGCCGGCAAAGTGTAAATTACTCTTTTTCATAGAACGTTCGGCTAATTTCCAAAGTCTATCGTCCTGTTGCGGCGTGGAGAACAAGCGCGATTCTACCCAGTCGATATCCTTTACGTATCCACAGCTTTCAATTAAGGAAGCATAATATTCGTAATTGTACTGTTCTTCAAAGGTAGAAAGATAATCGAACCCTTCAATCAACAAGCCTTCGCGTTCCATATCGCTATAGCCAAGCGGCCCGACGACGGTATCCATTCCGTTTGCTTTCGCCCAAGCTTCGGCGGCGTCGAACAAAGCCTTTGCCGTTTCGGGATTGTTTTCGCAATCGAAACGGGTAAAACGTACTTGTTTTACATTATAAATATCGTTATACTGATTTTGAATAATCGCTTGAATACGCCCTACGGTCACCCCGTCTCTTTGCGCCAAATAAAAAGCTGATTTACACGTTTTACTGTAAATATTCTTCGACGTGAACATAGCCATTTCGTCGCCGTACAAAGGCGGCACGAAATAAGGATTTCCCTTATATAAGCGCAAAGGATATTCTACAAATTCTTTTCTCTGTTTTTTCGTTTTTACTTCGATAACGGATAACATAAGCACCTCTTTTGTGTATGCCGTGGGATTTGAAATTATTCCCCTTTCGACAGTATTTGTAATACTTTCATAGTACAATTATACCATAAGGCATAGTATAATGTCAATAGATAAACGAAATTTTTTTATGAAAAAAGGAGCTTCACGCTCCTTTTTGTTTATCCTTTAAAGCCCGTTCTTTCACGAGTGTGATACAAGGCAACGCAACGCCGCTGAAAATACGCCCTTCTACGCCAAGCAAAGCGTTTGCGAGCAGCGACGAACGCCACCTATACCGATAATCGCACCGGGCACATATTGCCATTAGGAAAAATATTGCAAATTCCCAAACGGTCATTTTTTCAATTTTTTTTATTTTCATCTTCTTTAAAAACTTCGGTAAACACCTTTGATTTCGACGCTTTCATAACACCGCGAATCAAGAACAAGCCTTTTACAGGCATACATTTTGCCGTAACGTTCATAAATTTTGCGTCCCAGCCGAGCACCGCACGCTTTTTTTTGCGCAGTATTTTTTTCACTATCTTTTTCGCCATTGTACGAGCTGGCATTGCTATGATATCCAAGGCACTGTTTTTGGTATTTTTGTCGTTACGGAACAAATCGGTTGCCGTTGTCCCAGGATAGACGATACCTACGTATTTCTTGCCTTTTTCTTCCATTTGCAACGCTTCTGTATAGCTTTTCAAGGCTGCTTTACTTGCCGAATACGCTGCCGTTCCCACGACGGTGCAAAGTGCCGCCGACGAAGCGACGTTGACAATGGCAGGTTTATCCTTTTTATCCCCTTGTAAAACCGTTGATAACGCTTCTATCGCATACACCGCGGAAAGATAGTTGGTTTTAAGCACCGTTTCCACCGTTTCCGAAGAAACGCAAGTGGCTTTTTGGAAGGTAGGAAATACGCCTGCATTATTGATAAGTAAAGCAGGGAAAATCCCCTTTTGTTTCAACTCGGATGCAAAAGATTGCCAGTTGTCGCGGTGGGATACATCGAAAAGCCGAAATTCGAAACGGTAGGCGTTGTCTTTGAGTTCCTTTTGCAAGGCAAGCATCTTTTCTTCGCTTCTACCGATACCGATAACGTTTGCCTGATATTTTTCCACCAAAAGCCGACAAAGTTCTTTGCCGATACCGCCCGATGCGCCCGATAAAACAACCGTTTTGTCTTTCAACCAGTTTCGCATACTTCCCTCACGTGTTTTATTTCGTTATTTATTATAACACCGCGAAAAAAGAAATGCAAGTAATTACACGCGCGTATGGAAAAGATTATAAAAGCGGCGTTTTCGCCGCTTTTTATACGTTATATTATTTACAACAATGCGTATTGTATTCTGCAATGTACGGTAAGCTGCGGTAATATTCCGCGCAATCTAATCCGTAGCCGATAACGAAAAAATCGGGAATGGTAAACAGGGATACGTCGGGGTTAAAATCGACAATTCGGCGGGAAGGTTTATCCAAAAGGGTTACTACGTGCAAAGACAAAGGTTTGCGTTCTTTCAATACCGCAACAACGTCGTTTAACGTTCTACCCGTGTCTACGATATCTTCCACGATTACTACGTTATATTTACTGATATCTTGGTCGATATCCATCGTGATTTTTACAATACCGCTGGACACGGTGCCTTGATAATAGCTTTTTGCGCACATAAATCCTATTTCGCAAGGTACGCTTACCGCACGGCACAAATCCGCTAAAAACACAAACGCGCCTTTGAGTATGCTGATAAGCAAAATGGGACGCCCATCGTAATAACTGTCAATCAATTTGCCTGCTTCTTTGATTTTCGCTTTAATTTCATCTTCGGTGATGATAATTCTTTTAATGCCGTTTTGATATTCTTCTTTCGTTTTGATGGTTTCCATAGCGCACCCCTTCAATATTATATTGTATATATTATAACACATCTATTTATATTTTTCAACCACATAACCAAAACATCGCGGAATTTTTTAACAATTTTTTATGCGGTTATACGCTTGGCGGCTACGCACGCATTGTTGAGTTTCTTAATAAAATAATAAAAATAAATAAAATAAAGTGGCTTTATTAGTTGACATCTTATAATAAAAGGACTATAATATTCAAAGTTTGCAATTTTAAATTTTTACATAGGAGAAAGTTTAGTATGAAAAAATTAAACAACAAATGGATGCGCGCGGCAATTCCTGCTATGTTGTTGCATTGCAGTATCGGTACGGTGTATTGTTGGTCTTATTTGGAAGACGCTATCATAACCGTTTTCTTGAATGCAAATATGAGCGTAGACGCTCTTGGTTGGGCATTCTCTTTGGCTATCTTTTTCTTGGGAATGAGCGCCGCTTTTTTAGGGAATTTCGTTGAAAAAGACATTCATAAAGCAAGTTTGATTGCCACCATTTGTTTCGCCGTGGGCGTAGCAGGTACGGGTTTAGCCGTAAAATTGCATAGTATGGTGTTATTACTTGTTTGCTACGGCGTGATTATGGGCGTAGGATTAGGACTTGGCTATTTGTCGCCTGTTAAAACGCTTATGCTTTGGTTTAAAGATAATAAAGGGTTGGCAACGGGGCTTGCAGTAGCAGGTTTTGGAGCGGCAAAAATGATATTCGCACCCATTATCACCGCGTTGATTAAAGCGGTTGGCGTTGAGTACGCGCTTTATATCCTTGCCGCGATTTGGTTTGTCATGATGTTCGTGGGGCATTTACTCTTAAAAAAGCCCGATGACTGGAAAGAAAGCCACGAAAAATTCGATGTAAAAGCCTTTTTCAGTCGTTTCAAAATTTTTGCCGACGTCAAATTTATCGGTATTTGGTTGGTATTTTATATCAATATCACTTGTGGACTTGCTTTAATTTCCCACGAAAAAGCCATTTATACTTCGATAGGACTTGCAGGCGCGGCGGCGCTTTTGGGTACAATGACAGGATTCTTTAACGCAGCAGGACGTTTGGGGTACTCCACTATCGGCGACCATATGAAAGATAGAAATAGCGTGTATAAAATTATTTTGATTAGCGAACTTGCCATTTCGGCACTCGCTTTGGCAACAGGCGCGGTTTCTAATAGTATCGTTGTTATTTGTATTGCCTTGCTGATTTTAGTGAATCTTGGCTACGGCGGTGGCTTTAGCAATCTTCCCACCTTGCTTTCCGACGTATACGGTTTTGGGAATATTTCTTCCTTGCACGGCATCGCATTGTCGGCTTGGGCGTTTGCAGGTTTGACAGGCAACCAAATTGCCGATTTGATTATTCATCAAACGGGAAATTATCAAAATATTCTTGTCTTTACGGTAATTTTGTATGCTATTGCGTTGTTGGTGGATATGTTCTTGGTGCATTCCAAACATGATGCACCTGCTCAAATCGTAAAATAAACACAAAAAAGTTGAAAAAACACGGATGGTGAATACCGTCCGTGTTTTTTGGTGGAGCTAAGCGGATTCTCGCCTTTGGCGAGAGTTTTTCTCGCAACAAACTTTGTGTAAAAATGTAACTGTATCGATATTGCTCGTTCGCGCGAACCGCTGGTAATTCAGCGGTCGAGTGTTACTTCCCACCAAATAGAAAACACGCCTTCACCGGCGTGTTTTTTATTTGGTGGAGCTAAGCGGATTCGAACCGCTGGCCTCCTCGTTGCGAACGAGGCGCTCTACCAACTGAGCCATAACCCCACAAGCAATACTTATTATAATAGTTTCTTTTTTATTTGTCAATAATTTTTTGGTGGATTTTTTATAATTTTTATTTTTTTATAAACCGTACTCTTTCTAACAACTTAAAAGAGTACGGTTTTTTTAACGCCAACCTTAATAGCCGTATCGCTTCTTTTGCGTGAAATACATTATGGTAGTTAACACCAACGTAATACTTTCTGCCACTAGCAAGGAAGCCCATACTCCCACCACGTCGAAAAAGATAGGCAATACCAAAACGGCGATAATTTGACACACAAACGTCCTTGAAAAAGATATAAGCAAAGAAATGCCGCCGTTGGAAAGAGACGTGAAAAACGCCGAGCCAAAAATATTAAAGCCGCATACTAAAAAACTCAAAGCGTATATACGCATACCGTCCGTCGTCAGTTGCAAAAGTTCTTTATCGTAACCGATAAAAATAGCCGCAAGCGGACGTGCAAACACACAGGCAACGAGTGTCATAATAACACCCAAAAACGACGTAATAATGATACTCTTTTTGGATATATTATGCAATTCTTGATGATTTTGCGCCCCGAAATGATAACCGATAATAGGCGCACAGCCTACTGAATAGCCCAAAAATACCGCTATGAAGATAAAGCCGATATACTGCATAACCCCAAACGCGGAAACGCCGTTGATACCGATTAACCGCATCAGTTGCGCGTTATAGACGATAGTTACTACCGAAAGGGAAATATTTGTCATTAGTTCGGACATACCGTTGATACAAACCTTTACAAGCAACGCGCCTTCAAATTTACATTTACCTAGCCGCAATAAACTATCGTTTTTCCGCGCAAAATAGAGTATGGGCAATACGCCGCCAACGCATTGACTTATCGCGGTAGCCAACGCCGCGCCTGCAAGTCCCCATTGAAACGCCGCAACGAATAACGCGTCTAAAAGAATGTTGGTACAGCCTGCCGCCACCGTTACGTATAACCCTAAACGCGGTTTTTCTGCCGTAACGAAAAAGCCCTGAAAGGCGTTTTGCAGCATAAACGCAGGCAACACCGACAATATAATACGCGCATACATAGTGCAGTATTCTACAAGCTCCGCCCTTTGCGACGTCGTCATATCCTTTTCCCCTGCGGCAAATAACTCTGCCACAGGACGGGCAATAATCACCCCTATTAACGCAAGTGCCACACCGATAACGATAGTGGTATACACAAGCATAGAAAAGATTTCTCTTGCGCGTTTGGTATCCCCTTCGCCGAGTGCTTTGGAAACTACGGCATTGCCGCCCGTCCCCAACATAAACCCTACCGAGCCTAAAATCATAATAAGTGGAAATATAAGATTAAGCGCGGCAAACGGCAATTCTCCCACGTAATTGGATACGAAAAAGCCGTCGACAATACCGTAAACGGAAACGAATACCATCATAATAACCGACGGTAATACAAAACGGAACAAACGTCTATAATTAAAATGTTCGGATAATTTAATTCTTTCCATAGTTATAAAATAGCACTCTCTCCCCGTAAAAACCCCGACTGTGGAACAGTCGGGGTAGGTTTACGTGCCTTACGCCTTTATTATTTGTCAAGGTCTAACAAGTCTTGATAAGCTTTGGTATGGCGAGTAGCCGATTGTTTATAATCGTTCAATACCTTGTTTTGCATATTCGTTGCTGCATTGGTTGCCGCATTCGTCTTCATAGATTCATAGAAAAGATTAGAGAACGTACCTTCCTTTTCCTTTTCTTCGTCAAGATATTCGCCGTAGATTTTTGCGTCGTATTCTTCCGTAGCCGCTTCGCCTTCGCCTACCGTAACTTTCTTATTATACGCAAACGAGCAGTAGATAATATGCCAACCGTAATCGGAAGGGACTACCACGTACGAGCCTACGCCGCCGAGTACCGCTTGTTGCGCGGCATATTCGAATTCCGAAACGAAATCCGTCTTATCGGGAGCAACTGCATAACCCATATACGTATTCAAGCAACCCGTATCCGTGCTGTAGGCAAACATCAATTCGTTCACAGCCGCAAGCGCTGCGTATGCGTCGTTTACGTCGTCGCTAATTACGTTGCCTTGTTCGTCCTTTTCCACCGAGCCTTTATAGAAATAATCTTTCGCGTTGGTGTTAGAAAGATCCACTTTGCCGCGATAGTATACGAATTTTTCATAATTCGTCTTCTTGGTATCGGTATCGATATATAAGCTATTATCGCTATACACTGCGTTCTTCGCACCCGTTGCAGAAGCGCCCGAAGCGTATTCGATATACCCTTCAAAGATTTCCATAAACTCATCAATATTCACTTTGTTGGGCGTAAACGTATATTCGTTATTTTCTTCGTCTAATATTGCCGTGCCGTTATACGCATATTTACCGTAGTAATGCGAAAGTACTTGATATTCGTCTACGTTATCCGCTTTCGTATTTTCAAAGAACAAATACTTTTCTTCCGCGTTTTCCGCTGCCGCACCGTAATATTCGGTAGAAGTATATGCATAATGTTCGTCTTCATTGTCCGCACAGAACCAAGCTTCACGCAAGTCGGTAGCTTGTACGCCGCTTAAAATGTCGCGACGGGCTTTATAAATAGCTTCTTGGTCATTGCCGAATTTATTTTTCGCCGCCGTATAATCGAGATTTTGCGTTGCGGAGAAAGGCAACAAGATGTTATATACGAAACCGAAATTTTCCAAACCGTACAGCACGAACGACGTATCGGAAACGCTATCAAGGGCGGTATCAAAAGCCGTTGCGTCCGCTTCGTAAGCCGCTTTTTGACCGTTATAAATACGGTTGTATTCGGCAATCGCTTCCGCGGAAGTGAAATTCGCAATCGCTTTATCTTCCAAATCTTCCCCGTATTCGCTAACGAGCTGTTGTCCAAGAATACCCGAAAGTTCCATATAGTAATAATCGAGTTTCGTTACGTCCGCCGTGTTTTCGTCTTCACCGATAAGTCCGTAACCTTGTAAGTTGGACAAGAATGCGTTATACGCTCTTTTACGGGAAGTTTTCGTCGAGCCTTCGAGTGCTTCATATTCGCCGCAATCTTCTACGTTATTACGCCCCGTATAAACTTGATACTCAATTTCCGTACCGGAAATGGGATAATATTCCGTTTCTTTCGTGTTAGCGTTCGTAGGCGTAGTACGCGTGGTATCGTGCGAGTGCGTATCGTCATTCGCCTTAATATACGATTGTTCTGCTGAATCGAGCGAGCTGTTGATGGAATAGCGCAACGAATATTCCGCTTCGTTGTACGAACGCATAGAGTCCGCATCCGTTTTGCCTTCGGTAAGGAAATATTTCATTGCTAAATATTCGCGATTGTTATCGTACAAATTATAAAGCGTTTTATCCGAAGATGCATTTGCTTCAGCGAGCTTTGCATCTACGTAATCTTTACAGCCTTGCAAGGTAACCGTACCTGTGCTGAGCTTGTACGCCACAGCGTACTGCGTCAACAATTTTTGGTTTACCAAGTTATCCATCAATACGTTAAACGTTTCTTCATACGTATAGCCGTAGCTTTGCACGTACGTATAGCCCATACTGATAAAGGAAGCCACCAAATCGCGCTTGGGAATATCGTCGGAAAGATAGTCTTGCTCAATCAACGCTTTCACGTCGTTTGCATATGCTTTCAAAGGATTATTATCATCCTTTTGCAGTTGCGCGGAAATATTAACCGTTGCTACCGGTTGTGCTAAATCCTTTTCGCTATCCGTAACGATAAAGTTACAACCCGTTGCGCCTGCCGTTGCCGTCAAAGCAAGCAAGATGGCCGCTGTCTTTTTTACTGTGTTTCTCTTACTCATAAAATCGCTCCGATTTTCGTATCGTGTTTTACCTTTTTGTCAAAAGATACTTTCGCACCTTTCAACGCTATCATACTATATTATAACCGATTTTGCAATAAAGTGCAAACGTTTTTGGTTACAAAGTTGCGAAAGTTAAGGCAAATTTTAAAAATTTCGTCATTTGTGCCATCATTTCCGCCGCATCCCTGCCCTTTGTGAACTCAACGACGGGTGCTTCAGTCATATTCAACCGAGTTTCCGCTGCATATTTATCCAAAGCGGCTTGTATGCGTTTATCCGCTAAAAAGTCTAACGAGCCGAATTGTAACGAGCCTAACCCCGAAGCCACCGTAATTTTTTTGACGTGGAATTTCATAGCGTAATTTTTCAAAACGGCGATTACCATTAAGTTCTCTACCGCACGCGGCAGCGCACCGTAGGTATCCTGCAGTGAAGCGTATACCCGTTTATAATCGGCTACCGTTTGAATTTCGGCTATTTGTTTATACGTATCCAACCGCCCCGCGGAAGATTCGATATACTTTTCCGAAATATACGCGTTTGCCCGAACGTCTAATTCTATCGCGTCGTAATGTTCGCCCGTGAGTTCTTCTTTTAAAAGTTTAGCGTACAGCTCGTACCCTACTTTATCCATATGCCCGTGCTGTTCCGCGCCCAAAACGTTACCTGCACCGCGAATTTCCAAATCGCGCATAGCCAGTTTATAGCCAGAACCCAGCTCGGTAAATTCCATAATCGCTTTCAATCTCGCCGCCGCGTTTTGCGTCATAACCCGTTCGGGCTTAAACGTGAAATACGCGTGCGCCAAGCGCGAGCCGCGCCCTACCCTGCCCTTTAGTTGATAAAGCTGGGATATACCCAACTTATCACTATCGATAACGATAATGGTGTTGGCGTTGGGTAAATCGACTCCGTTTTCGATAATGGTGGTGGTAATAAGTATATCCGTTTTTCCGCCGTAAAAATCGAGTACGGCGTTCTCTAAAGCGGTTTTATCCATTCTACCGTGCGCCACCGAAAGCCTAGCTTCGGGTAAAATACGGCGTACATTTGCTGCAAAGGTAAAAATACTCTCCACTTTGTTATATAAAATAAACACCTGTCCACCGCGAGAAAGTTCCCGAATGCACGCATCGCGAATGAGCGTTTCCGTTTCTTCCACGACGTACGTTTGTACGGGTAAACGCTCGACGGGCGGCGTGTGAATGGTGGATATATCCCGTATGCCCGAAAGGGACATATGGAGTGTACGCGGAATGGGCGTTGCCGTCATTGTAAGGCAGTCGATATCCTTACGTAAATGCTTGATTTTTTCTTTATGTTCTACGCCGAAACGTTGTTCTTCGTCTAAAACGAGCAAACCTAAATTTTTAAACTGTACGTCCTTGGAGAGTAAGCGGTGCGTGCCGATAAGCAAATCAATCTTTCCCGATTGCAAATCGGATAAAATTTTCTCCGTTTCTTTAGGCGTATTAAAACGATTCAATGAAGCCACGCGTACCCCAAACTGTGCAAAACGGTTTTGCGCCGTTTGGAAATGTTGACGGCACAATACCGTGCTAGGACACATCAACGCCGCTTGCTTGCCCGCCAAAACGCAAAGGTATACGGCACGGAATGCCACTTCCGTTTTCCCAAAACCAACGTCGCCGCAAAGCAGCCTATCCATTACCTTTTCGCTTTGCATATCTTCCTTGATTTCTTGTACGGAACTGGCTTGGTCGGGCGTGAGCTCATATTCGAACGCGTCTTCAAATTCCTGCATAAACGGCGTGTTTTCAGGGAATGCAAACCCCTTATTTTCCGCACGCTCGGCATACAGTTGTTTTAAATCGAACGCCAGCTTTTTCAAGGAAGCTTTTACGCGTGCTTTTACTCGTTCGAAATCTGCTCCGCCGATTTTACTCAGTGTGGGATTATTATCCCCCACGTATTTAGAGAGTACGTCCATACATTCCACGGGAACGTACAGCATATCCCCTTCTTTATAGGCAAGTGCGACGTATTCTTTCGTGCCGTCGGTAGTTTCTATCTTTTTCGTACCCACTACTTTACCGATACCGTGCGTTTCGTGTACGACGAAATCGCCCACTTCGGGCGCGGTAAACATATCGCCGCGTTTACGGCGGATACGTCGGTTATCGGGTGCTTTTACGTATAAATCGCCCGTGCCTAAAATTGCCGTTTTACATTCGTGTAAAACCATACCTTTATCCAAGTTTTCGTTCAACACACATACGCCGTTTTGTTCGTTCAAGCTATCGGCAAGCTTTGTTGTGGAAACGTATTCTTCGGATAAACTTTCCGTCATCTTTACAGCGCGTGCGTCGTCGCCGCAGTACAGCATAACGCGATAACCGCCGCGAAGCCAGTTTTTTACGTCGGTAAGGAGTGTGGGAAAGCCGTTTAAATATTTCATTGTGGGGCTTGCCGTAATATTGTACGTCTTTAAAGGCTGAAAGAAAAACGGATTTCCCGTAAACGTTTGCAACGCTACGCGACGGACGTTTTGCACGCCGTTTAAAAAGGTATTTTTGTTTACGTACTGCGACAGAGAAAAAGTAAACGCTTCGCCGCCCGTTTCCAAACGACGGAACCGTTCTTCGTGTTCTTTATACAGTCCGTTAAATTTATCCCAAAGCGATTTTCCTTCGTCGAATATCAGTACTCCGTTTTCGGGAAAAACCGAAAAGAAATGGGTAGAATTTTCCAAAAGCGGCAATACAAACGACGACGTAACGTTTTCTTGCGATAAAATTTCGTCGGTTATCGATTTTGCGCGCGTGTAGGCTTCCGACGTTTTGAATTGCTTCAATCCGTCCTGTAAGGCGGCTTGAATACGTTTTTTATCGTCCGCGCTTATAATGACGTCGGTTGCCGATAAAATATGCAAACTGGAAACGGTAGGCAATCGACTGCCCGTTACTTCGTCGTACGGTTTTATCTTTTCTACGGTATCGCCGAAAAAATCTACTCGAACAGGGTGTTCGCTGTTCACGGGATAGATATCCAAAATATCTCCGCGGAGTGCAAAAGAGCCTTTGGTTTCCACTTCAAAACAACGGGTATACCCCATAGCCACCAACGTAGACGGCAAGGAAAGAAAATCGAAATCCGTCCCTTCGCTAAGGGTAAGCGTAGGTAAGCGTTTCGGGAATACCTGTAATAGTGCGTCGATTTCCGCCACTATGACGTCGCAACCCGATTGCATAGCGTAAATACCGTTTAAACGACGGAATAACGCGTCTTTAGAAAGCGCTTTTCGATAGAGTAAAACCTCGTCTTTTGCTGCGAGTATTTCCACTCTTTTTCCCGAAAGCGAACGGATATTTTCCGCCGCCTTGCGAGCTGCCATCCCGTCGGAAACAACGTACACAACGGGCGTTTCGATAAGACCTGCTATAAGATATTTTAAACTGTCGGAAACGCCGAAAACCGCCGTCGGCGTGCCGCGGCGGAGTTCTTCACGCAAAGAGAGATAAGTCTCTCCTAAATTGTCAAACGTAAAGTAGTTGCGTTTCATATTCCTTTTATTGCAATCAGTTATATTTACACATTACCTTTTCGATATCTTCGCCTTTAGCGAACGTCGCCGCCGCTTCGCCTGCTTTTTTACAAGCTTCGGCAAACAGTGGATAATCGTCCTTGCGCACTTCGGAAAGCACGTAATGGATAATGGGCACGTTTACTTCTTCGTCCTTAATGCCGATACGGATACGGGCAAAGTTTGTTAGCCCCGTTTCCGCGATAATGCTACGCATACCGTTATGCGTGCCTGCACTGCCGCTTGCGCGAATACGCACTTTACCTTTTGGTAAATCGTAATCATCATAAATGACAAGCAGGTTTTCAGGCGAAATTTTGTATTTAGACATAAGTTGTTTTACCGCCCTACCCGAATTGTTCATATACGTAAGCGGACGGGCAAAAATTACTTTTTCGCCGCCTACGAACGCTTCGGCAACCGACGCTTCACATTCTTTCTTTTTAAATTTAGCGTTGAAGCATTCTGCCGCGTCGCCCACGGCAATAAAGCCCATATTATGAAAGGTTTTTTCGTATTGCTTTTCGGGATTACCGAGCCCAACGATAAGATACATAAAATTCGTCCTTTTAGTAAATGAAACGCCGCCGTTTATAAGCGGCGGCGCTATTTAACAATGGTTAGTCGTAAAGTTTAGACATAGGCTTATCGAGATATACGTTTTCGATAGCCGCCGCAAAAATATCCGCCACCGAAAGCACCTCGAATTTGTCTAATTCTTTTTCTTTGGGAAGGTGAATGGTGTCGAGCATTACGAGCTTCGTAATTGCCGAGTTCTTCAATCTTTCAATAGCAGGACCACTCAAAACGGAGTGCGTACAACCTGCGTAAATTTCGGTTGCGCCTGCGTCTTTCAGTGCTTGCGCGCCTTGGCAAAGCGTACCTGCCGTGTCTATCATATCGTCAATCATAAGGCATCTCTTGCCGTCTACGTCGCCGATAATATTCATAACTTCCATTACATTCGCCTTAGGACGGCGTTTGTCGATAATGGCGATGGGCACGCCGAACTTTTCAGCAACCTTTCTCGAACGTTTTACGCTACCAAGGTCAGGCGCGACAACCACGTCGATATTGCCTTGTTTTGCAAAGTGATTGTAAAGGGTAGGTCCGCCAAGCAAATTGTCCACGGGGATATCAAAGAATCCTTGAATTTGTTCCGCGTGCAAATCCATCGTCAAAATGCGGTCAGCACCGGCAGCTGTAATAAGGTTTGCAACAAGCTTTGCCGTAATGGGGTCGCGCGAGCGAGCTTTTCTATCTTGACGGGCATAGCCAAGATAAGGAATAACCGCCGTAATACGCCCTGCCGACGCACGTTTTGCCGCGTCAATCATAATAAGGAGTTCCATTAAATGGTCGTTTACAGGCGAACAGGTAGATTGAATAATAAACAAATCTCTACCGCGTACGGTTTCTTCAATATGCACGCTAATTTCGCCGTCGGAGAAGGTGGTAACTTCGATGCCGCTAAGCTCGGTATTGAGCTTTTTCGCAATCGCTTCCGCCAAGGGGCGGTTAGAGTTACCGGAGAATAACTTGATTTCGTTACCGTGAGTTATCATATGTAACCATCCTTTATTTTTTTTCCGATTTTTACGCCGCTTTACCGCGTAACGCAAGTTTCGGATTTTTTCTATTGTAGCGCTTGGTATATACTACCGTATATATAATACTCGTTTTGAAAAATTAAGTCAATTAAATTTCAGGTATTTTTCAAATTTTACGCTTCCGTATTTTCCGTACGTTCGTTTTTACGCATTTTTACTTCTTTTTGTCGTTGACGCATACCTACGAAAAAGGAAGTTAAAACCGCTGAACATTCTTCTTCCAACACACCGCCCGTTATTTCGGTGGTGTGATTGAGTAAATTTGCCGCGGCAATTTCCGTTGTAAGCGACCTACCCTTTTGTTCGTACGCGCCAAAGTACAGTTTGTCCACACGCGCATTTAAGCTTGCGCCCATACACATAGGGCAAGGTTCTAACGTTACGTACAGTTCGCACCCCTCGGGCAAGCGCCAAGAAGAAAACTTTTTACAAGCGCGGTCTATCGCCATCATCTCGGCATGGGCAGACGCAAGCTGTAATTTCGTGCGTCTATTATAGCCGCGTGAAATTACTTTATCTTGATACACCACTACAGCACCGATAGGCACTTCCCCTTCGGACAAACCCTTTTTCGCCGATTGCAGCGCTTCACGCATAAATTTTTCTTCTCTCGTTAATCTTCTCATAACAAGCTATATCCTTTCGATAAACGCGTTAAAGCGTCCCCGTTTTTTTCTATGATATCTTGCAGCGCGCTTTCATTAAGCGGATGCGTAAACGCGTCCTTCCCCACTTCTACCGTGAACGACGGAATTTTCAAACGTTGAATACACCAGTCTTTATATCCCCCCGCACTACCTTTTGCTTGCGCAAGCGGATATCCCGTACTTTGCGATAGAATGTTTGCCAAATATAAATCACGTGCGCAATCGGACGGCGATTGATAAAAATACCAGTATATTTCTTCGCCTTTCGTGTGATAACTTACCGTATAATCGGGCCGCACCTTTAACGTAAAACGTTTTAACGCCTGCGTTTCGGGCTCGGAAAAAGCCCGTTTGCCAACGTAATTTTCTGCGCCTGCAACGCGTACATTTTTTACTCCCTGCCCAAAGCGCGCATCGAAATTCACGTTTAAATCCACTCCCCGTCCGTTCGCTTTCCAAAGGGAAAACGCTTCGTTTGGACAAAGTTGTTTTAAACGCGCCCGTGCGTGGGGATTGACTACGCTTTGCAGTCCACGTTGCGAGAGTAACGCACCGTCGGGGTTAACCAAAGGCACAAGCCATAAAGTTCCCTTTACGCCCGTAAAATAATGGTGCATTGCAAGCTTTGCCGTTATCCATTCTCTACCGTGTATGGCATACTGCGCCAAGCCCACGGGCGAACCGTCGCCTATTTTCAAGGCATATAAATTACGGTGAAATAACGATTTCCCAAAAACCGTTTTTTGCAACGTCGCATTTTTATAAAAGGCTGTTATTTCTTCATAAATATCCACGTATATAGTATACGCCGGTTATCGAAAAAAATTGTTTATTTATGATACGTCGCCCCTGCGTTTATCATACAGGCACGGTATACCTGCTCGGCTAAAATAACACGCATCAGCTGATGGGGAAAAGTCATATCCGAAAAGGAAAGTCGATAGTCTGCCGCGGATTTTACTCTGTCCGACAATCCGTAAGACGAACCGATAACAAAGGTGATTTCTTTACCCGTATCGAAAAGCGATTGCATTTTTTTCGCTAATTTTTCACTGGAGAGCTTTTCACCTTCCACCGCCAAAGCAATGACGTACCCTTTACAAGCACGGAGTATATCGTCCGCTTCCGCTTCGGGATTTGCCCCTTCGGCAAGCTCCTTTATCTCTACTTTAGCAAAGCGTGAAAGGCGTTTGACGTATTCTGACACCGCTTCACGGTAAAAACTCTCTTTTATTTTTCCAACTACCGCAAAAGTTATTTTTTGCATTTCTCTTCCCCCACGTTACATACCCGTAAGCAACGTCAACGTCCAAGTGAGTGCGCAAACGGCAATACCCACCGCCGCAAACTTGAAAAAGGTTTTTACGCCGCCTTTTTCCTTTTCCAAAACAGGCTTTTCCGTTTTTTTCTTATCCCAAACCAAAAGCCCTACCGCCGCCAAAAAACAAAGGATACTGACTATGATATACGCTACGTATATCGGCGTAGAAAAAGTTTGTATATTCAATTTATATAACGTTACAATGAACGCGTTATTTAAAAAGTGTGCTAAAATAGTGGGTAGAATACTCCCTGCTCTAAGCGCAACAAACGCGAACGCTGTGCCGCAAATAAACTGATACACCGTTTGCGGTGGATTTTGATGGTACAGCGCAAACAACGCGCCGCAAAGCAGTGCCGAAACGATTTCTCCAAACGGCTTGATACCGTTTAACAATATACCGCGAAAAAGAATTTCTTCAAACACGGCAGGCAATACCGCCACGGCGATAAGTGCGCCCACAAATCCCCAACCGTCCAAAGCAGGTAACGCAATTTCGTCGGGGGTGTATCCAAAGCCTTGTAAAAATTCTAAAAACAACGTATTGAGTTCGGAAAAGGCAAACAACCCTATTTGCATCAACAAAGCAATTAAAAAATACCGCCAAGGGCATTTTTGCGATTGCAAAGTTTGTTTAAACGGGCGTTTGGCATAGCGCAGTGCCAAAAATGCAGTCAACGCAAAACACGCTTGCGGCAACAAAAAATTAAAATAGACAAACCATTGCTGTGAAGCGTAGTCGCCTTGTAACAGTCCGCACGCGGCAAAAACCGCCACGGCAAGAAAAGCCGCTACGGTAGGTAAAATTGCCGCAAAGCTATAGACAAGCCCAGCCGTTTTTTGCGGCGTAGGCGTTCCGAAAAGCTTGTGCGATAAAGGCGTTTGTTGGATTTTGTTTGTTTTCATAGTTTTATTATAACAAATTTTTACGCGTTTGCAAACAAAAAAACGCGCTCTCGCGCATTTTTTTATTAACCTGTTAATTTTTCCCTAAATTCTTTAATGATACGATTTTCAATACGGGAAACCTGTACTTGGCTCACTCCTATTTTTTCCGCCACTTCGCTTTGAGTCATATCCCGAAAATAACGTAAGACGATAATCTTTTTATCCCGTTCGGGTAAACTGTCTATCGCACCGCGCAGTAACATCTTATCCAACCAGTCGTCTTGATTATCTTCCGCAGGCAGCGTTTCAATGAGTTCCCGTTCCTTTCCGTCTTTACCGAAATCAGTACCGCTTTGCAACGAGAGCGGCATTTTCGACGAGCCCATCACGAATACCGTTTCCGCTTCGTCCATATGAAAACGCTCGGCAATAATCGCTATGGACGGCGGCGCGCCGTTTTGCAGAGTATATTCTTCCACAAACAAATTGATTTCTTTCGCCGTTTGTTTCATAGCCCGCGAAACTTTTACCGAGCCGTCGTCGCGCATAAAACGTTTAATTTCCCCTGCTATCATAGGGACGGCGTAAGTGGAAAATTTCACCCCGAAACTCTCGTCAAAACCCGTAATCGCTTTTAAAAATCCCATACAGGCAATTTGGAATAAATCGTCGTAGTCTACACCCTTTCCCAAATACCGTTTTACGATACATTTGACAAGAGAAACGTTTTCGCAAATCAACGTTTCTTTCGCTTCCGATTCGCCCGATTTTGCACGGCGGATATATTCGATTGTGCTTTTTTCGTCAAGCATTCGCCCTTTCCTTTACTTCTTCGTTTTCCGCAAAACCGATTTTCTTCGTCATCGTAACTACCGTGCCTTTCCCTTTTTCACTCTGCAGCGAAAAATCGCTCATAAACGTTTGCATTATGGTAAAACCCATACCCGAACGTTCTTCTTCGGCGAGCGTGGTAAAAAAGGGCAACAGTGCTTGTTCCACGTTTTCGATACCGCAACCGTAATCGCTTATGCGTATATGTAAAACGCCCTGCCCGTCCTTAAAAAAATCGCTTGGCGATTGCGCCCGCTCCACACGGCATTCAATTAAAATTTTACCTTCCGTTTTACCTTGATTGTATGCGTGCACGATAGAGTTCGTAACGGCTTCACTCACTGCCGTTTTAATATCCGAAAGTTCGGTAAACGACGGATTTAACGTGAGTGCAAACGCAGCCACCGCGCTACGGGCAAAGCTTTCGTTTTCGCTAAGCGCCGCAATTTCCAGTTTCATATAATTTTCCATAATAGCCTCCCAAGCTTATATTTTCGGCATCAAGCTATACACGCCGCTCATCGTTAAAATTTTATCCGCCGTTGGCGACGGATTGCTTATGTACGCGCGCACTCCGTTCCGTAAAAACGTTTTATATCTACCCAGTAAAAAACCGATTGCCGTAGAATCGAGAAAGGAGATGCCTGTTAAATCGAATACGGCGTAAAATACGTCGGCATATTGCGGCAATAAAGAATCTGCTTCCCGTCGCATCGTGGCGGCGGTATGTTCGTCTAGTTCCCCGTTTAAACGGATATATAACGTATCGTTGCGCTTTTCCGCAGTTATTTTCATACGATTTCCTCCTGTCAATGAAGAATGGCTATATTGTAAAAAATTTTAAAGAAGATTTTCTGTAAAAAAACGCCGAAAAAAAATTTATATTGTCGAAAAAAATTTTTTAGATTTTTACAAAAAATACTTGACTTTTATACGCAAATCGTTTATTATAGATTGGCGTTGTGTAGCGGCATGCCGTATGCAAACGGGCCTTTAGCTCAGTGGTCAGAGCTGTCGGCTCATAACCGATTGGTCCGCGGTTCGAATCCGTGAAGGCCCACCAAAATTTGATACTTATTAAAAAATGGCCCAATAGCTCAGTTGGTTAGAGCGCCAGCCTGTCACGCTGGAGGTCGACGGTTCGAGCCCGTTTTGGGTCGCCATTTTTTTGCCCTGAGCAAGCGCCTTGGTAGCTCAGTCGGTAGAGCAGCAGACTGAAAATCTGCCTGTCGGTGGTTCGATTCCGCCCCAAGGCACCAAAAAGGACATACCCAAGTGGGTATGCCCTTTTTGGTATTTTGTGAACTCGCTCGAACCCCGTGTTAGCGGTGGTTCGCGCGAGTGAGCAATAACGTTAACGCTATATATATCCACCCTATCGGTTGCGAAGGAAGCCCTCGCGATTTTTCGCGAGATTCCGCCCCAAGGCACGTACGTGTTAGCGGTGGTTCGCGCGAGTGAGCAATAACGTTAACGCTATATATATCCGCCCTATCGGTTGCGAAATTCAATAAAAAAACACCGCGTTTGCGATGTTTTACAGTACGTTTTCACCAACAAGAACGGGCGTTACTTTTTCTTTATGCACGACGATATACGCATATCCGCCACCGCTGTCCACACCATAACGCGCACTTCCGGGATTGATAAGCGTTACGCCGTCTATTACGTCTATCCGCGCCCTATGCGTATGACCGTATAATGCCACTTCACAACCCCGTTCCTTTGCTTTTGCCGCAAGCTTTGCAAGCCCTAATTTTACTCCGTAAGCGTGCCCGTGGCAATACAAAATTTTCACTTGTTCCACCTGCAATTCCCCTTCCAAGGGTAAAAAGGAAGAGAAGTCGCAATTTCCTGCACAAAAATATACTTTATCGGGATACTTAGAAAGTTCTTTTCGAATATCCAAAGCGCCGTCGCCCAAATGTATCAAATAATCGTTTTCGGCAATTAACGAGCGTAGAGCGTCTATTCCTTTTCTACTGCCGTGCGTATCTGAAATAACAAGGATGGTTTTCATTGTCTTATACGTCGCAAACGCGTACCTGCCCCTTTCGTTTTATAGTTTTTCAAGCAACGCTTGCAATGCGCGATAACGGTGCGAAACGGAATTCTTTTCTTCCGCCGTCGCCTCTCCAAACGATTTTTGCAAATCGTCGTTAAAAAACAAACTATCGTATCCAAAACCGCCGTTGCCGCATTCCGCGTGTAAAATTTCACCGTGTGTTTTCCCTTCGGCAACAATTTCACGCCCATCGGGATACACAAGCGCCACCGCACAGGCGAAGTACGCCCGTCTATTGCTCTCGTTTTGTAAATTTTTCAACAATAAAACTCTGTTTGCCGCGTCGTCGCCATGCCGTCCGCAATATCGCGCACTATACACACCAGGTGCGCCGTTTAAGGCGTCCACGCAAAGTCCGCTATCGTCGGCAAGCGTAAGCATATTTAATGCCTTTGCCGCGGCGCGTGCCTTAATTAATGCGTTTTCCGCAAACGTTACGCCCGTTTCTTCCACGTCTTCGTCGAACCCCATTTGCTTTTGCGAAACCACTTGATATTGTGTAAAAATTTGTGCAATTTCTTCTAATTTATGCGCATTGCCCGTGGCAACTACCAACGTTTGTTTTTCCATAGTATACTCCTTTGCTTATAGTATAACACATTCTTTCTAAAAAGCCAAGCTTTTTACGCCTTACGGACTCGGAAAGAATTGAACACGGCAAGGAGCATTACTCCCACGTCCGCAAACACGGCGAGCCACAACTGTAATACACCCATTGCACCAAGAATCATAAACGCAAGCTTCATAAGCAGTGAAAAGCATATATTTTGCAGCACGATTTTCCGTGTTTTTTTGGCGGTTTTCACACCGCGAACGAGTGCGTTTAAATCGTCCGAAATCAAAACCAAATCGGAAGCTTCTACCGCTGCGGCGCTGCCTAATTTGCCCATTGAAACAGCGCAATCGGATACCGACATTACGGGCGCGTCGTTGATGCCGTCCCCAACGTACACAAGCAATCCGTTTGCCTTGAGTTTTTTTGCCGTTTCCAACTTCGCGTCGGGCAAGAGTGAAGCTTTCACTTCATACATGCCTATCTCGTTTGCCACGGCTTGCGCTCTATCCTGCCTATCACCCGTCAACATAACCGAATGGGTAAATCCGTATTGTTTTAACGCTTCCACTACCCCTTTCGCTTCATCACGCGTTTTATCGCCGAGCTCTATATAGCCAAGCCATTTACCGTTTTTTGCCACGTAAACGAGCGTATACACAGAAGTAATTTCGGGATAGTCAACCTGATAATTTTTCAAGAGTTCACCATTGCCCACTAAAACGAGTTCATTATCGATTTTCGCCGTGATGCCTTGCCCCGCAATTTCACGTGCTTCTACCGCTTTATAGGCAGAGCGTATGCCGCGAAACGCTTTTGCTATCGGGTGCGAAGAATTTTTCTCCACCGCTGCTGCTAGCGCAAGAATTTCGTCTTTGGAAACTCCGTTTTCCGTTTGCACGTTCAGTACGGTAAAATTCCCTTCGGTAAGCGTACCCGTTTTATCAAAGGCAATGGTTTTCGCTTGCGCCAAAACGTCCAAATAGGTAGCGCCTTTTACTAAAATTCCCCATTTAGCACACGTACCTATCCCCGAAAAATAGGTAAGCGGAACGGAAACCACCAACGCGCAAGGACAAGAGACCACTAAAAACGTAAGTGCTGAATGCACCCAACGTTGCCATTGATAAAAATGCACGTATCCGAGCGTGAATATGCCTTGCAAAAGCGGCATAATCAACGCAAGAAACGCCGCCACCGCACATACTGCCGGAGTGTAATATTTTGCAAATTTCGTAATAAATTTTTCAGGCTTTGCCTTTCCGTTGGCGGCGTTTTCTACAAGCTGTAAAATTCGTTGTGCTGCACTGTCTTCATACGCACGCAACGCTTGCATTTTAAATACTCCGCCTGCGTTGACGTACCCCGAAAGTAATTCTTCGCCTAAAACGGCGTTTTTAAGCTGCGGTTCACCCGTAAGCGATTTTGTATCTAAAGCTGCCGTAGGCGACAACAAACAACCGTCAACGGGTACTTTTTCTCCTGCTTTTACCAGCAAAACGTCCCCTTTTCGCACTTCTTTCGCGGAAACGGTAATCTGTTCGCCCTTTACAATTTTCGTGGCAAATTCGCTTTTTAAATCCATCAGTTGCGTTATGGAACGACGGGACGAGCCTACCGCCATAGCTTGCAGCGTTTCCCCAAGTTGATACAAGAGCATAACCGCAACCCCTTCGGCGATTTCGCCAAGTAGCATCGCCCCAATGGACGCCACCGTCATCAAGAAATTTTCATCAAAAATTTTGCCCTTTGCCACGTTTTTGCCCGTTAAAACGAGTATGGGATACGCCACGACAAGATACGCTATGCCAAAAAATACGTAGGAGAGTATTTCTAAAGCCACCAACTTAATAGCAAACAATCCGCAAACCGCGCCACACGCAAAGCAAACGGCACTAAACGCTATCCTAAGCCATTCCGCTCGGCGCTTTTTCGATGCGTTTTCGTCCAATTCGCCGTCCATATGCCTTTCTTCATATGTATTTTGGGCGTTTTTTTCATTTGGAATAATAACGCGGACTTCTTCAAAATGATTTGCCGTATATATGACTTTTTCCAGCGTTTCTTCCCCGTCGCACTCCACCGACAGTTTTTGCGTAGTAAACGCCAACGATGCGGCAATTACTCCGTCTATTTTGGAAATTTGCTCTTCCAGCTCCGTAGCGCAAACCGCGCAATCTAATCCGTCTAACTGTAATACCGTTTTCATAATTCGCTCCTTATTTATCGTCGCAAGACAAATGGCGTATGCCCATTTCGATAATTTCCCGTACGTGCATATCGGCAATGGAATATTCTACGTTTTTGCCAAAACGACGGGCTTTTACGATATGATTATCTTTTAAAAGGCGTAATTGATGACTAACCGCGCTTACGTTGCTTTGACATACTTCGCATAAATGGTATACGCAAAGCTCCCCTGTTAGCAGTGTTTGGACAATTTTAAAGCGCCCCGGGTCGGATAACAAATAAAATATTTTACATATTTTTTCTACGTCTTGATGGGAAAGCACCTTTTCCTTTGCCCGTTGTAAGCTTTTTTCGTGCGCCGCGCTATGTTCGCAAAGCCTTGTATTTTCTTTCACGTCGCATTTACCTATCGTTTTTTCTTGTTCTATGCCGCATTTATCCAAGGTTTTATTTTGCACCACGCCGCGTTTATCCGTCGTTTTCCCGTTCATTTGCCTACTCCTATATACATATTATATTTGAATATTCGTTCAAATGTTCAAGTATATTGTATAACGTTTTTAAGAAAATGTCAAGCGTTTGTAAGAATTTTTTCAAGAGAAAGTTTATGTGTTTTCATAACAAAAAAAAACACGGATATTCCGTGATTTTTCATTCAGTTTAATCCTAAAATGTAATTTGCGTCTAAATCTAACTCTTCACACAATTTCGCAAAAGTATCCAACTTAGGTAATTTTTTTGTGGTTGAATATTGCGTAATCATCTCAGGTGAAACGCCTATCCGCCTTGCGATTTTTATCGTCGTCAATCCGCTGTGTTTTAGCTCTTCACTTAAACGTTTTTTGATAATGGCTATCTCCATAAACCCCGCCCCCTATATTTATATTGTATTATTTAAAATAATTATATAACCACCGGTTAGATTTTGCTTGACGGCTAACCGTTAGTTAGTATATAATAAGATAAATATTTTAAAGGAGCTTTTATATGGAGACGAACTTTCCCATAAAATTGTCAACGCTACTATAAAATAACACAAAAAGACGGGCAACTACCCGTCTTTTTAATACGTTTCATTACACTTCAAACCGTGAAGTAAATTTTTTTTCGTTTAGATACGACCATTCCCCGTCCAAATGAAATCGTAGCGACTTTGCCACCAAACATTGCCTTGCTATGCCGAGTGCTTTATTCCGCTTTTCGTCCCCGTATTTCATATCTCCGACAATGGGACAACCGATATGCGCCAAATGCGCGCGGATTTGATGTGTTTTGCCCGTATGCAACGTAATTTCCACTTGCGTTTGTCCGTTTTTATATTGTAGCACTTTATATTCTGTAATAATCTTTTCTAAACCGACAACGGGAGTATTATAAATTTTTACGAGCGATTTATTTTCGTCCTTTTTTAAATATGCAGTTAATACGCCAGTATCCTTGGGAAAGGAATGGAAGCAAAGCGCGTGATAACGCTTTTCTACCATACGGTTTTTAAAAGCGGTTAAAAGCGCTTTTTCCGCACCGTCGTTTAACGCAAACACCATTAAGCCGCGCGTATTTCTATCCAAACGGTGGATAAAGCGGCAACCGTTACCTAATTGGCGACATAAGCCGGCGTATACCGCTTCGGCATTGACGCCGCTTTCTTTATCGATAACGCACACGTTTTCGTCTTGATACAAAATATAATACGCGGTTTTTTGAGCTTGTTTTTCGGTAAGGTAGTATTGCACGCAATCCCCTACGTTTACGATAATATTTTCGCCCGTTTTTTTGCCGTTTACTTTAATTTCTTTATTTTTTAATAACGCAGCAAAGCAAAAGGACGCCTGTGCATAGGCGGTATCCGTAAAATCTTTTAACGTTTGCGTTTTATCTACGATAAGTTGTATCATCATACTTTTATTATAAAGACTTTATGAAAAAAAAGCAAACAAATTTTCCGTAAATTAAAAAATCGTCAAACGATTTTTCGTTCGACGATTTTTATTGCTGATTATTCGTTATCTTTGTTTTCTTTTTCTTTCTTGGCTTTCTTTGCTTTTTTTGCCTTTTTAGCCGCTTTTTCTTCTACGTCTTCCAACGTCTCATCCGACGGCTTCACCATCAACAAGATGACGATAAGGATAAGCATAACGCCTGCAATGGCAAACAAGATTACCGAAACGATATTATCTTCAAACCAGTTGTCTTCGCCTTCTACTTGATAACTCTTCGATTCGACAACGATAAGCTTGTACGCAGCCGCGCGATATTCCGGTCTATCTCCTTCCCAGAAGTCTGCCAAAATCAAATAATCACCTTCTTCTACCGTTTTAAAGCTTACCGCGGTAGGATTCCATTCGTACTTTTCAAAGTTACCCGTACTATCGTTAATGGTATCGCCTTGTTTTGCTACGGCAACAAAGCATTTCAGTACACCTGTAATGTTCGCGTCCGTCGTTTCTAAACCAAGTTCAGCCAAAATAAGTTCGGCATACGCACGAAGATACATATCGTGATATTTACCGTTTTTAACAGAATCGATACGAGTATTTACCAAAGCCGCCAACTCTTCATACTTGATTTTCGTAAGCACACTCGACTGGAATCCGTCAAACTTATTACCGTCTATTTTATAGAGTTTATATTCTTTTTTCAAATTTGTTGCGCCTACCACTTTCATATCCGAAGAAGAAAGCGTATACGTTTTATCCAAAATTTGCGTTTCTTTTAATTTGGACGCGGTAGGTTCTTCCACTTTTAAGCCCAAATCTTTAATTTCAAAAGCGAAGGAAGGAATATCTTCCATATCCCAAATGTTCGACGTCGTAATAGCAACTTCTTTGCCGTCTAACGTGTGCTTCATCGCGTTGCCCGTTGCATCGGTAGCGAAAATTTTAAATTCGTACCAGCCTTCCGTTGCCACGGGAATTTCCAACTCGTCAAAGTCTTTTGACGTTAAGGAGCTGGGATTGCCCGTCGTAGAGCTGGGCGTATAATAACTAATGGTAAATTGCATTGCGCGATACCCGTTATTATCGTCGATTAACCAGTTTACGGACGGAATTTGCAAATCTTCATTGCTACCGGCATATTTCGTGCTCGCTTGTTTTTGAAGCGCTGCCAAGAAATTGTTTTTCGCTGTTTCGTACGCGTCTTTTTCCGCTTGCGTTGCCGTTTCCGCAGGAATTTTATAATAGGGAGCGGATTCTTTACGGTTTAAATAAATCCATTCGCCGCCGGCAGGTGCGGTTTTCAAGCTTTCGTCAAGCACTACTTCCGCTTTCACTGCAGCCGTGCTTTCGCTGGCGTACCAAGAAAGGAAATAGGTTGCCTTTTCATAATCGCCCGAAGTTTGATTGTACGTGTCGTCGGAAAGTTCGAAGAAGATAGAAACGTATTCTTCACCGCCCGTTTCCTTATACACGGTAGTCCATTCGCCGCCGTCTGTTTTTTGGTAGGACGTTTCATAGAACGCTCTGCTGGTTGATAATTCGAAATAAACTTCTTTTTCCTTGCCTTCTTCTATTACCGTTTCAGGCGCGGGATTATATTGATATGCTTTTACTTTTGTAGTTAAATTAGAATCCTGCAAAACGTCGATTACTTTATAATCGTCGTCGTTTGCGCTTAACGTAAACTTCGTACCGAGCAAAAATCCGTCGAACGTTTCGTTAACGACAAGCACGGGAGCCGCCGTATCGGAAACCTTATAATCTTCCGTAACGCCCGTAAATTTTTGACCGTTGATTTCGTGAATGCAAACCGTTGTGGACGCATCTTCTACAGTGGTTGCCGTAAACGCCAAGGGATAATCGTTTTTCGCGAGATATTTCGCGTAATTTGCGCCGATATTCGTAAACGAGTTAAGCTTGGTATAATCCGCTTCGCTACCCGTTTCGGTTAAAGCCACCGCAAATTCGCCGTCGACGTCCGTCGCTTTTAATTGCAACATAATCACTTTTTTGGCGTCAGCAATCGTTTGCGCTTTCGCGCCGTTAGTCAGGTTGCCGTCTTTATCCCAAGTGGGATTAACGTATGCGGTAAGCGTATCGCCTTCGCCTTTTACAAACTCGATAACGTTGGTAGTTTTACCTTCTACGGTAGCCCAAGCCGAAGCGGTATCCATCGAAAGGGTAATTTTCGTAAAGTTTAAATCGTTAAAGCTGAACTTAACGTTTGCATACGCAACGTCGTCTTTACCTTCGTACCATTGTAAAGCCAAATTTCTCTTGAATTTTACGCTGTTGCCGTTGGATAACTTATAAGCAGCTACTTTAGTTGCCGCTTCCCCTTCGCCGATTGTTTGCAAGTCAAAGCTAGCACCCGACTTTTCAAATACGTTATCAAGGGAATACGTTGCCGCCGTGTGCGTAGACGCCGCTTCATCCGCCGACGCTTGGTTAGAAACCAAAAAAGCACCGCCGAGCGCAGTGGATACCAGCGCCGACGCGAGCATAAGCGTAAGTTTCGTTACATTGTTCTTCTTCATAAAAACGTGCCTCTCATTTTTTGTAGACTTTCGCTTTATATACATAGTCGTACTTATTTATTTTACACTTTAAAAAACGTTTTGTCAATCGCATTTCAAACGATTTTCATTGTTTTTGCTAATTTTATCTATTTTTCACTGAATTTCCACTGCTTTTGCTATATCAAACGCTTTCCAAGGCGTTTCCGCTTCAGGCGGATAGGCAAGGAATCGCAAACGCTCTTTTGTGATGGGATGAGAAAAGGATAAGCAATACGCCCATAAAGCGAGTTTACCTTTTTGCGCCAACGCACCGCCGTAACGCATATCCCCGAATACGGGATGAGAAATGCCTGCAGTTTGCACTCGAATTTGATGGGTTCTACCCGTGTGTAAACGCACTTCCACAAGCGAATATTTCCCTTTGCTTTCCAGCACTTTATAATCGAGCTCGGCATATTTCGCGCCCTCTTCCGACGGCGTACAAATATACACCATATTATTTACCGTGTTTTTACGTAAATAATTGCGGAGTATTGCACGCTCTTCATCAGGCGTACCGCAAAGTACCGTGAGATATTTTTTCTCAAAATCGCCCGACTGTAATCCTGCTGTAAGCCTTGCCGCGGCTTTACTCGTTTTTGCGTATACCATAACGCCGCCCGTAGGTCTATCCAAACGGTGCACAAGCCCCACGTATACGTTTCCGGGCTTATTATAGACGATTTTTATATACTGTTTTACTTGATCGAATAAGTTGTCGTCCTTACTCTCGTCGGGGCAACAAGCCGTCATTTGCGGCTTTAAAACTACGATAATGTGATTATCTTCATATAAGATAGAAAACGGCGGACGGTATTCCGTCGTTTGTTGTTGTGTTTGCTCGGTAGCATCTACCGTTTGCTTATTCTCCGTCATGTACAAATATACCTCCTGCACCGCAAGGAAGAGAAATTCCTTCTTCCGTTTTTATGCCCACTTCATACGCATCTACATTGCCGCGGAAATTTTTCATAGTGAGCTGTAAAATATTTTTCAAAACCATAGGTTGCAAACCCGTCGTGTAACTGTTGATAAGTACGAATAACGGATTATCAGAAAGCACTCCCGTGCACGTTTCTACAAATTTATATAAATCGTTTTCAATCTTCCACATTTCACCGTTCGGTCCGCGCCCGTAAGAAGGCGGGTCCATAATGATGGCGTCGTACTTGTTCCCACGGCGAATTTCCCGTTGCACAAATTTTAAACAGTCGTCTACGATATAACGGATTCCCGTTTGAATCCCCGAAAGCCGTGCATTTTCCCCGGCGCGTTCCACCATACCTTTTGCCGCGTCTACGTGCGTTACTTGCGCACCTGCCTTGGCGCAAGCTACCGTTGCACCGCCCGTATAGGCAAATAAATTGAGTACTTTTATAGGTCGGTTTGCCGATTGTATGAGCGCCGTCATATACTCCCAGTTCACCGCTTGTTCGGGAAATAAACCGGTATGTTTAAAGCCCATAGGTTTAATTTTAAACTGCAAAGAAAGCGTATCGTATGAAATGTTCCATTCTTCGGGAATAGGCTTGACTATTTTCCAGCCGCCCCCACCCTTTTCACTACGTTTATAATAAGCGTTGAGTTTGGGATAGGCAAACAAGTCTGTTTGTGCTTTCCAAATTACCTGTGGGTCGGGACGAAGTAAATACACGTCCTTCCAACGCTCTAATTTATATCCGTCGCCTGTTGCGATAATGGAATAGTCTTTCCAATTTTGCGAAATTTTCATAAAATTCCTTTTTGCGGTGTTTTTTGCTTGAAAGGCATAAAAATCCACAATATAATATAGTAAACCGTATATATTATAACGCAAAAGTGCCCGATTGTAAAGTATTTTTTGCGCGCAAGTACATTTTTAACGCGTAAATTAGTGAAAAAGCCGAGAAAAATGCGACAAAAAAAAGTTTTTTAAATTTTTTAATTTTTTTTGAGAAAATTGCAAAAAAACAGTTGACAAAAGTATTTCTTTTTAGTATTATAATTAAGCTGTTTGACGGCGAGGCGTTTTGAAAGCCCCTGTGTCAGCTATATCGCGGGGTGGAGCAGCTAGGTAGCTCGCCGGGCTCATAACCCGGAGGTCGCAAGTTCGAATCCTGCCCCCGCAACCAAAATGGCGGCGTAGCTTAGTTGGTTAGAGCGATCGGTTCATACCCGATAGGTCATAAGTTCGAATCTCATCGCCGCTACCACGACAATAACACGTAATTTCGTTCAAAATAAATAATTAACCGGCCCGTTGGTCAAGCGGTTAAGACACCACCCTTTCACGGTGGTAACATGGGTTCGAGTCCCGTACGGGTCACCAGCAAAAAGCACAGGAATTGTCCTGTGCTTTTTTGCTGTGTCCGTACGGGAAAGACGATGAATCCATCGGTTCTATAATAAATGAGTTCTATAATAAATGTTGGGGTATGAGGAAAAATATCTCAACATTTTTTTATAGAAAGGCATAAAAAAGAAACATAAAAAGAAAAAATCCGTTATAATGAATTCACCACAAACCACACAAAGGAGTTTTTCTATTATGTTTCAACAAAATCTTATAACAAATCTACTTGGAATAGCAAACGTTTTCGTGGATAAAATCGAAAATAATTCTTCTTCTATCCAAATTTATCTCTCTACGTCTCCAACAAAACAGGTTTATCCTTGTTGCGGAAAAACAACAAAATACATCCATGACTACCGAACACAAAAGATTCGGGATATACCTTTTCAAGGCAAAGAAACCTTTTTGTATTTACGAAAACGCCGTTACGTTTGCAATTCTTGTGGAAAACGATTCTTTGAAAAGTACGACTTTCTTCCAAGGTATAGACATTTTACGGGTAGAGTTTACACTTCCGTTATAAACGCTTTACGAGAGAAAATATCTTTTAAGGACGTAGGAAAACGATTTGGAATATCTTCCGCTTCGGTATTTAGAATCTTTGAATACGTAGCCGTAACAACACCCACAAGTCTGCCTGTTGTGCTTGGTATAGACGAATTCAAAGGTAATACTAACGGCGAGAAATTTCAAGTAATTTTAACGAATATAAAGGACAAGAAAGTAATTCCATTAAAGTATTGAAAAGAATTTTTTACGGCTACCAACGATTTGATAGGTTAAAGAAGAAAATTTTATTTGTTTTAGCTTCTTAAATTAAAAAATTTTGAATTTATTTTAACTTTTTTCTTTTTACCATACCCAACATTTGACACAGAACCGTTTTTTATCCCCTTAAAGACTTGAAATATATCTTGAATTGTGTTATAATAAAAATACTAAATCTCATCTCAAAAAAATTGATTATGAAAAAATATAAATTAAAACTGTCAACAAACCAAGTTATTATGTTTAGTTTTCTATTTGTAATATTGATAGGCAGTCTATTGCTTGCTTTGCCTATCAGTTCCAAAAATGGGAAAGCCGTTCCGTATATAGACGCATTATTTACTGCAACCACTTCCACTTGCGTTACGGGATTGGTCACGTTGCCAACAGTTACAACTTGGAGCGTTTTTGGACAAATAGTGATTTTACTTTTAATACAAGTAGGTGGACTTGGCATTATTACCGTAATGGCAGGTTTAACGGTGGCGTTACACCGTAAAATAGGGTTGAAGGATAGTAGATTGATTAGCGATTCATTCAATCTTACTTCTTTATCAGGGCTTGCAACTTTTGTAAAAAAAGTTATTTTGGGCACGCTTATTATAGAAGGGATTGGAGCATTGCTTTATATGCCAGTATTTATCCCCGAATTTGGCGTAAAAGGAATCTGGATTTCCGTATTTAATTCCATTTCAGCTTTTTGTAATGCAGGCATTGATATAATCGCTGAGAATAGCCTTTGTAATTATGCGCTAAATCCTTTAATAAACACTGTCACAAGTCTTTTGATTGTTTTGGGTGGTATTGGTTATATCGTTTGGTGGGATATAATACGCGTATTAAAAAATTTTAGGAAAGAAAGAATAAAATGTTTCAAACGCTTAACATTGCATAGTAAAATTGCATTGTTGGCAACGTTGATTCTTATTTTAGGCGGTGCCATTGCTATTTTTATATTGGAGTATAGCAATCCTTTGACTATAGCCAATTATTCACTTTTTGATAAAATTCAGGTATCGTTTTTTCAATCTATAACTACAAGAACGGCAGGTTTTGCAACAATACCGCAAGAAAATTTAACAAATGCCACTGCAATTCTTTGCTTATTTTTAATGTTCATCGGCGGTTCGCCCGTGGGAACGGCTGGCGGTATAAAAACAGTTACAATCGTCGTATTATTCGCTACTGCATATTCGGCAATTAAAAACAAAAATGAAGTAGTGTTGTTTAATAGAAATTTATCAAGACAAATCACAAAGAAAGCGGTTGCGGTTGCAAGTATGTCCTTTTCGATTGTTTTTATATCAACTGTTTTGCTTGCTGCTGTTACCAACGCACCAGCTCTTGATATAATTTATGAAACCGTAAGCGCAACGGCAACGGTTGGATTGTCAAGAAATCTCACGCCTTATTTAGGGCTTATAGGAAAGTTAATTATTATTGCTATAATGTATTTGGGACGAATTGGACCTATTTCTTTGGCTATTGTATTTAATTCAAAGAAAGAAACAGGAAATATTGTTAAAAATCCTACCGAGGAAATAAGTGTAGGTTGAAAAGGAGTATGATATGAGTATCCATAAATCTTATGCCGTATTTGGTCTTGGGCGCTATGGTTTAGCCGTAGCAAAAGAACTTGTGAATAATGGAGTTGAAGTTTTGGCTGTGGATTTAGATCAATCTATTGTCAATTCCGCTATTGCGGATATTCCTTTTTGCAAATGTGCAGACGTAACTAATTTAGAAGTCATTAAACAACTTGGTATCGCCAACATGAACGTTGTTATTATTGCAATGGCTAATAATCTTGAAGCAAGCGTTATGGCAGTAATGCTATGTAAAGAAGTCGGTGTAAATACAGTAATTGCAAAATGTGCAAATGAAATTCATAAAAAGATTTTAAGCAAGGTAGGAGCAGATAAAGTAGTTTTTCCTGAATGCGAATCGGGAATCCGCCTTGCGAAGAATCTTTTAAGTTCGGGATTTGTTGACATTATTGAATTATCTAACGACGTATCTTTAATAGAGCTTGAAGTTAAACCCGAATGGGTAGGTAAAACGCTTATTGAATTAAATTTGCGTAAAAAATATTCTATCAACGTTGTTGCAATTCGGCAAGTAAATAATTTAGAAATTAATATTGACCCTACCGTAAAATTAACTAAGGATATGCAACTTGTAGTTATCACAAACACTTCAAAAATTAGCAAGTTAAAATAAAAGTTCGATTTAGGTTGTTTAAGGCTTACCAGCAAAAACGCACACCTTCATTGGTGTGCGTTTTTGCCGTGTCTCTTACGATTTGGACAAACCCATAGGGTTTGAAAAAAAATCTTTAATTTTCTTTGAATGTAGCGAAAGCCCCGTACGGAACTCCAACCACTCAACTTATCATTCCTTTATCAAATTCGTTTCTTTTTTAAGTACTCTTTTCACCCGTTCGGGATTATACGGTGCGGTATCGTCGTTAAACCATCGCACGCTGTCTACGTAGACGATTTGTTTGGTGTTATGTCTACCCATACAAACCCAAACGTAATCTCCTGCGCGAACCGATTTCGACGGGTCTAAATACCAGTAATTACAACCCTTATAGCCTTTAGGGCTAACGCCTACAAACAGGTATTTCCCTTTACGCGACGCGCGTTTTGCAAACACGGCGTCGAATTCCGCACGTAAAGCGGTTGCAAACGTTTCTATTTCTTTACGGTGAAACAATAGCGTATATACGCCACCCAAAAATTGCTTTTTATCCGCCGAACGCATTAAAAAGCGGATTGCCATTACGCAATCGTTTGCACGACGTTTCTCTCTGGATACTTCTTCTCCGTTTTCAGTATGCGGATACAAATCGACTGCAAACCCTGCTTTTTCAAAAGACAGCGTATATTCTTTTGCATATGCACCTGCAAGCAAACGGAACATACAAACAATCCAGTTTTCCAACTCGTCTCGCGAAAAGAATTCCCCTTTTTCGTGATAGGAAACGTACGTATTTTCCACCGAAGTTTCCGTGCGCGCCCAAAAGCCATTTGAAAGAAATTTCAGCGGTAACACTAAAAAAGTGAACTTTGTCTCTTGTACGTTTAAAGTAGGCATTGTTTACTCCAAAATATTACTGGTAATCATATCCACGCCGTATGCTTTGGCAAGGTGTGCGTATTCTAACAAATCTAACGTCCAACAATTAACAACAAGCCCTGCGGCGTGTAATCTATCTACAAATTCTTTCGTAACGCAAGTACCGCAAAGGTCTGCGTCGAGTTTATTATCCACCATAAAACGATAGGTTTCTTCGTCGTTTTTTTCGGTAAGGAATTGCGCGCTTGCCGTAGGATATTTTTTACGCAAGCGCAATAAATTTACCCCTGCAAACGAAATAAACGTAGTGCGTTCAAACCAACCCAGACCTTTAATGATTTCTGCCATTTCCCAAATTTTATCTTCGGGCATTTCGTTTTTCAATTCTAAAATCGCCTGCTTGTCGTATTTACGGCAAATGACGATATATTCTTCCAAGCTCGGCAAAAACAAATCGTTACGTTCGGTTTTATCGTCGGTATCGAGCATACGCACTTGACGGAGCTTATCAAACGTACTTTCTTCCACTACTATATCCACCCCTGCAACACGTTGCAAATTATCGTCGTGAACAACGATAAATTTCCCGTCTTTGGTGATATGCACGTCCGTTTCAATACCGTAATAGCTTTTCACCCCCGCAGCCACAAACGCAGGACAGGTGTTTTCGCGTTCTAAACCGCTTACGCCGCGGTGTGCAATCATTTTAATATTCCCTTTGTCTTCAAATCGAATGGTATTCATTTTATTACTCCTTTACATCTTTCTCCTTTTCAGGCGCAACGTAGCCCGTTTCATCGAGCGCCTGAAAACCCTTTCCGCGTACTTCTACCGATTCGTTTATAATAATAAACGCGTTTTCGTCTACACTTTTCACAATTTGCTTAAGCTGCGTCAACTGACGGTTTTTTACACACGTTAAAAGAACGTTATGGTTTTTATGCGTATACATTCCTTCCCCTGCCAGCATCGTTACACCGCGCGGACTGTTATGTACCAACACGTCGGAAAGTTCTTGCCCCTTGTCGGTAATAATTATGCACATTTTGGATTTTTCCAAACCCACCAACACCACTTCGGAAACTTTGGTTGACACGAATACCACGATAAGCGCGTATAACATATTATTAGGATTTTGCGTAGCAATAGCACCTGCCACCACGATAATTCCGTCTAAAATTCCCACGCAAAGGGGAATTTTTAATCCCTTAATAAAACGGGAAATGAGTCTACCCAAAAGCTCCGTGCCGCCGCTGGAAAATTCGTAACGGACAAACAAACCGATACCGATACCTTGACACACGCCGCCATAGAGCGAAGACAGCACGCCGTCGCTTGTCATCGGCGGTAAAAGGGATAAAATATCGGTAACCACGCCGAGCGTGGCAATGGTAAGCAAACAACGGAGTATAAACTTCCACCCTAAAAACTTGACGCCGAATGCAAGTATCGGCAAGTTAATAACGATGGAAATCATACCGATTAAAATGTTTTTATTGAAATAATTGATAAGTACCGCAAGCCCCGTTACGCCGCCTGCTACAATAGAGTTCGGTGCAAGGAATAACGACGTACTCATACCGTACGCCACGCAACCTATCAACATTCCTAAATAGCCTTTCAGCTCGTTTAAAATTACTTTCTTTTGCATTTTTTATTATCCTTTTAACATTTTTATTTCAAGTGGAGTGTTGCCACACACGGTCTATGGTCGGAAGTGCGATTATCCACCACGTCAAAGCTACTAACGGCAAATTCTTTGGAAACGAAAATATAGTCAATCGTCCTATCGGGTGCATACGAAGAAAACGTATAGGCGGTACTACCCACCGCGTCCGCTGCGCTTTGCAGCCTATCATAGATGGGTTGTAACACAGGAGAATGGGGCGTTACGTTGAAATCCCCCATCAAAACAACGTGTGTTTTCACTTCGTCAATGATTTTAACGAGCGTTGCAACCATACGTTCCTGTTCTAAAAGATTGAGCCCAAAATGCGTTACGAGTACGGTAATATTCGTGCCATCGACGTCTATTTCCGCACGCAAAACAGCCCTATCTTCATAATAGCCGTTTTCCCCTTCTCGACGTTCGTCTTTTATAGGGACAGGTACTTTGATAACATCGCTAAACACAATTTTCTTATCCGAAAGCAACGCATTACCATAGCTTGCAGGGATATCCCCATCAAAACAAATGGCTTCACCAAAGGCGGAATATTTTATCCCTGCGGCTTTGGCTATCGTTTTCGCCTGCTCGCTCAAACCGTTGTCGCCCGTTTCGTATACTTCGTTTAAACCTACGATGGTTGCATCTAAACCGCGGACGACTTTTGCCGTTTCCTGCGGCGCTACCACTAAATCTCGGCTAGGAATTTGTGGCGGTTGATAGGTAGAAAAATTTAAACAATGTGCTATATTATACGTAGCAATGCGTATGTTTTTTCTCATTATGCAGTTTCCTTAAAAAGTATAGTTACTTATTCTATATTATAGCACAAGCAAAAAACGCCGTCAATAAAACGAAAACAAAAAAATGTGTAAATTTTAAAATTAAAACGGACTTGCGTTATTGCAAGTCCGTCGACGGTTTGCTTTCCGTTTGTAAAGGCTGCGGTTGTTCGTTTTGCGTTTCTTCTCCACGCAGCGTGGAAAGATATTCCGCATATTGTTCTTCGCTGATTTTAGGCACTTTATCTTTTTTGCTTTTAGACGGTTTTCCCATACAAATCCTCCAAGATAAGAATTTGTAAAAAGTATGCCCGTTTACCCCGCCTTTTATGCGTTAAAACAGGAAACAGAACAAATTGCTTTTGCCTTCGTTGACGATACGCGTGGTAACGCGACGGAGTTTACGCCGAAGCTCGGGCGGCATTGCGTTGCCCTTTCCCGAAAGTTCGTCTTTGACTAGCGTTTTTAAACTCTTTCCAAAAATATTCGTCTCCCAAACGCTTCCGTCGTCGTTTTCGTATGCCGTAACCGTTTCACCGATAAATTCTTCACCCTGTTGTTTCGTGCCGATAATAGGGCTAACTTCCCCCGTTACTTCCACTTTTACAATATGGTAGCCCGTTGCCTTTGCCCTAAACTGCGCACCGTAACCGGCACTGCGTTTTACCAGTTGCGGCTTTGCCAACGTATAATCGTTTTCCGTAGGTTCTACTATACCGTAACCCGTGCGTTCGGCTTCTTCTAAAGCACTTTCCACCTTTTCACAACGCGCTTTTTTTGCAGACAATTCGCATACGTAGCGCATAAGCGTTACGTCGTCTTGTAAATTTTCGCCGCACTGCGCGCTGAGTACTTTATAATATAAATCGGGCATGGGCGAAATTTCAATAGTAGCGCTTCCGTTGCCTAAATCCATTTGCAATTCGTGCGGATTGACAAACGGCGCGTTTTCCTCGAACATTTCTTCCATTGCGGAAAGGTCGCGCATTTTCTTGATTTGCGGCGCACGCGCTTTTACCGCCGATAAAAGCGCGGTTATTGCAAAATTGTCTTCGGGTAAGGTTTGCAACCACAGCGGCAGCTTTACGTCTATTCTCGTTACAGGGAATTCGAGCAAAACTTTTTGCAAAATTTGCATAATTTCACTCTCTTCCATCTTTTCTACGTTGACGGCAACGACGGGCGCGGTGTATTTTTCTTCTAATGCCGCGCGCAATTTTTCACTCTTTTGCGCGTCTTTACAGTTGAGTACGATTACAAACGGCTTTTGCAAACTTTTCAGCTGTGCCACCGTACGCTCTTCCGCAGGCACGTACGCCTTGCGTTCGATATCCGTAACGCTACCGTCCGTCGTTACCAAAACGCCTATCGTGGAATGTTCTTTGATGACCTTTTCCGTACCCAACTCCGCCGCCTTTTCAAAGGGCATAGGTTCTTCCTGCCAAGGCGTACTAATTCGACGGGGTTTACCGTCTTCTTCAAACCCCACAGCACCGTCCACCGCATACCCAACGCAATCGACCAACCGTACGGAAGCTTGCGCGCCTTTCGCCACCGTGATATTTGCCGCTTTCGACGGCACGAACTTCGGTTCGGTAGTCATTACCGTTTTTCCGTTGGCAGATTGCGGTAATTCGTCCGTCATAACGCTCCGTTGCGATTCTTCCGCGTTAGGAATGACTAGATTTTGCATAAAACGTTTGATAAAGGTAGATTTTCCTGTTCGAACCGGACCTACCACACCTATGTAAATATCGCCGCCCGTGCGGTTTGCCATATCTTCGTATACGCTGTAATTTTCCATCAACGACCTCCCATCGTTTTGTGCGGAAACGTTGTATTTTTCCTTTCCGCCAAAAAACGGCAACAAAAAAATTCTCCGCTTACGTTTTACTATATGCGGAGAATCGTTTAAATATGAATTGTCGTTTCAGTTTTTTAAACCGTTTTCAGTGGGCGTTGTTGCCTTGATAGAAGCCGCTTCCACGGCAATATAATCTTTATCGTCGGAAAAATCACGCGGGTCGTCGTATTCGCCGCCCAACGCTTCTATGGCGTACTTGAGTTCTTGAAATTCCACAAAACCTATCGTTTTATCTTCAATTTTATCCATTAAATACGGCAAAGCGCGCTCGTCGCCGTACGCAGCGAGATACCCTGCGCGCACGGGCGTTTCTTCCCCCGATAAAAAGGCGGAAAGCAACGTTTGAAATACTTTTTCGTCCCGAGTTTTTACGCGCGATAATATTTCCAACATATATTCCGCACCTTTGTTTTCTTGGTACGCCGCAAAAACGCGGTCTTTGAGTTCGTCTGCGTGCAAGCGGAAAATATCGGTAATATCCGAACGGACGTCTTCCGTGAAACGGTTTTCCGTTAAAATGGTAAAATAGGTATCAAACGCCGCCGTATCTTCGCCGATAAGATTGAGCGCATACAACGCCGCCGTTTCGCTTTCACCTTGCAAAAGGGGTAAAAGCGTTTGCATTTCGCCGCGTTTTTCTATCTCCGCGCATAAAAATTCGGGCGTGGGTATATCCGTATCCAAGTGCGCGCAAAGGGTTTCTACAAGCTCCTTATCCGACATTTTTGCGTAATATTCTTTAGGAGTGCATTTTACCTTTGCCACGTACGTGTCTCCGAATTTTTTATACAGCTTGGGAATAATATCTTCCCACTGCTTTTCGGTGTATTTATTTTTGTTTTCTTCCATAAACTGCGTCAGTTTTTCATCAAACAAACCGTCGAAATCAATCAGTTTCATTGCTTATTCCTTGCCCTTTTCCTGTTCTTGTTCCATTTCACTGCTTTTACCCAAAGCCGCGCCTAAAATTGCCTGTACGTTATTTAAATTTGCCCCAAACACGGTAGCCGCCGTATCCGCACCGTCCTTGAGTTCCTTAATCCCCGAAGTGAGAAAAATTGCACAAGCGCAATCGTCCGCGCTCGTAATTAAATCTAGTCCGTCGTTCTCCAATAAAGCGGTATACAGTCCTTCGGTGGCAAACGCCACTTTTTTACCGTATTCGTCGGAAACGATACCGAACTTGGACGCGACCTTGGCATATCCTTCTAAAAACTTTTTTCTGCGTTTACGCCCTAAGCGCACGGGCAATACGCGTACTTTACGGTAGATATGACAAAGCACCAAACCCACTTCGTCTTTGCGATTACGCTCTAGCAGCATACGCATAGTTTCAATTTTCAACACGTCGGAAACTTCATAATCGAGTAAAACGTCGCGGATAAAATCGTCCGCTTCCGCCTGCGCCGCCGCTACGAGTGCGAGATATTGCAATTCTAAATCCGTTCCGTCCATTTCGTCGAACGCCCATAAAAACGTGCCGTCGCGTTCGGCTAACATTCCTAAAAGCTGCGCTTCGTCTTTCGCGGCTTTACTGATATACAAAAGCGTTTTTGCGCGCGCTTCGCGTTCGCTTTGGGGCAAATGATAGAAATAGTCGGGTTCTTCCCCGTCTTCCTTTTCACTACGCAGTGCGCGCAGGTAATACTTCGCCACTTCCGCGTCTGGATATAAAGTGCAAAGCTCGTCAAAGGTATATTCGGCTTCCTGCTTTTTGCCGCATTTATATGCCGAAACGGCTTTAAAATACAACATTCTGCCATCATAAGGAATTTTCTCATCTAATAAGCAAAACTTTTCGTACGCTTCCTTGTGCATTCCGTTTTCACAGCATACGGTTGCCACTTTATATAAATCGTCCGCGTTATCCTGTTGTTGCGAGTATAATTTTTGAGCAATGGCAAGGCTTTCTTCCTTTTTATCCGCTTCCAAATACACTGCGGCAAGCGTCGCCAACACGCGCGTATCGTCGGGTGCGTCTTTTAAACGTTCGATACAAATTTCTTCCGCTTTTGCTTTATCGTCGGCAAGCAAGTATGCCACCGCCAACGTTTCCTGTGCTGCACCGTACTGTTTGCTGCCTTTTTCTATTTTACTAAGCAAGCGGATAGCCGCAGGAAAATCTCCCGACTTCATTGCGCGCGAACCCACGTCGAGTTCTTTAGAAAAGTCGGCAAGTTCAGGAGGATAGGTAAAGCGGAATCCCGCTTTTTTATCTTTCGTAAACGCCGAAGCAATTTCTATCTTACTTTCGTTGGTGAGTGTGTCGTCCACGTCCATCAGTTTATTATAATAAAACGCCGCCTGATTTTCATTTCCCATATTTAAATAGTTAACGGCTATCCCTTCGTATATATCCGGATAGTCTTCTTCGTCGGCGATATCTAAAAATCGATACCAGTAATTGAGTGCGGAAGCGTGCAAACCCATTCCTTCGTATATATCGGCAAGACGAGTGTATACGTCGCCGTCGCCGCCGTACAGAGCAAGCTCCTTATGCGCCATACGGAGCGCGGAAACGTACCGACCTTCGTTATAATATTTATCCGCTTGTAACGCTAACCGTTCGCGCGTGTAATCTATTTTTTGCGTTTTTGCTCCCATGCTTACTTAGTTTCCTTTTTGCCAAACAACACGTCGGCGTCTTCATTTGTAAACGAATAATCTTTATTGCAATAATGACAATGCACGCGCACCGCGCCGTCTTCTTGGATAATTTGGCGCATTTGTGTTTCCCCTAAAGACGCAAGCACCTTTAAAAGATATTTGCGCGAACAGTTGCATTTGTATTTCGCTTCCCGTTCTTCCCAAACGGCAAAATCGGAAGCAAAACGGCTTTTTACGCCGTCGGTAATTCCTCTTTCTCTCACGGTGGAGAGTAAATCGTTCAAGGATAACGTTTCCACCTTTTTCAACGTTTCCTCCTCGCAAAAAGGCAACGGCTGCAACGCTGCCACCGCTGCGAATACGCATTTCCCCCGTTCGTCGAAAAAGACTTGTGTACAAATTTTAGTAGGGAGTTGTTCACTCGTCGTATAGTAGAGTTCAAACGCGCCGTCTACCGTTGCGTTTTTATACAGTGCACAACTGCCCACGAACGGACGGGAATAACCGTCGTCGCGAATAATGGTAAGCGCGCCGTTTTCGCCAAGTGCAAGCGTTTCCGTTTGTGCGGTTGCATTGCCGACAAGTTGGGTTTCCGCGATATAACCGCGTAATTGCAATTTTGCATTTCCCGATACGGCGATATCGCCGCCCTTGCCGTCCCCTTTAAGCGCCAAAGAAATTTCTCCCTTTTCGCCCTTGAGCGTAGCGCTCGCAAACGTCATTGCCGAAATAGCTTTCCCAAACACGTACGCCGAAGCAAGGGAAAGCTTATGTAATTGTATGGCTTTTTGCACCGTTTTGGTTGTGTCTGCCACCGTCAACGATACTTGCCCGTCAAATACGAGCGTACGTAATACGTTAGTCATTTTCTATTCCTTTTGTGCCAAAAAACAAATTCTGTCGGACGAATGCTTAGGCTCGCCCAAATGCCCTTGTATGCTACGTACGGCAAAGCCTGCCGCCTGCAACGCCTGCGTAATTTCTTCTTCCGTATAAACGTATTGTATATGCGTTTCGTCAAAGCGTTGATACGTACCGTTTCCCCCTAAAACAAACAGCGTTACGTCCATGGTAACCCGTTCGTTATCCTTTTTATTAAAGGCAAGATAGGTGATTTCTTCTCTATCGTCAACGCTTACAGTATTTGCAATTTTCTCTTCAAATTTACGCTTAGAACTGATATCGAATAAAAACACGCCGCCCTTTTTAACGGAAGCCGCTACGTTTTTAAACGCCGAACAAAGTTTTGCTTTGGGAATATAGTTGATACAATCGTTTACAGCCGTAGCGAAATCGAAACGGCGCGGCAACTTCAGTTTGGTAATATCGCCTACGATATACGTACTTCTTATGCCCGTTTTCAGTGCTTGTTCTTGCGCGTAATCGAGCATTTGCGGCGAGATATCCATACCCGTCATTTGATAGCCTTGTTTTTCAAAAGCACGCGTAAACCAACCGCCGCCACAGCCAATATCCAAGCCCGTAGAAAGCGGATACGCTTTTAACTGCATAATTAAATACTGCGACCATTTTTCGTAGCCGCAGTCGTCATTGAGATATTCGAACCACTTGGCAAGATGTGAATATGCCGATTTGTTCTCCATAACGTTTCCTTAAAGTTGTATTGTACGTTGAAAAGTTAACCACCAAAAAAGGTTTAAATACGAACCTTGTTGCGCGTTGTACCACTCACGCTACATCAACCGAAGTAAAACGGTTTAGATGCGAGCAAGACAAGGAGCGCGCGGCTTTTTCGACGGAAGTGTACATAGACGTACACGACCTAGAAAAAAACGCAAGCGCGATGAAGTATTGCGACGTATATAAAGCGTTTTACTCTCCTAGCATTTTGGGACGGCGCTTTTTCTTCTTGCTATCATTCTCTTGTAACGCCTTTTCACGCTCTTCAAACTGTTTGTTATATTCCACGTAGCGCAAATCGTTTTTATGCTCTTCTTCGTAGGCAGCCGAATCTTCCGCAATATGTTGTTTACTTTCACGCAAGCGTTTCAAGTCTTCACGGGTGAATGCGCCCGGTAATTCGTATACCTGCAAAGAATCGTCAATCGGCTTAATAGGTTTCGCCACCAACTTCGATTTTCCGTACGCCAAAATAGTACGTTGATATTCCTTGCTGGCTTCGCTTTCGTTGCCGCCTTCGAGCGCGGACGTACCGTCTTTATTATAAATACCCCTACCCGTTTTCGCACCGACAATTTTCGGATTGATATATCTATCGAATACCCATTGTGCAAAGTCTAACCACACAAGCAATACGTAGGACAAGCCGAAAAGCAAAACGGCAAACACCGCAATGATAATGAAAAATTCTTGCGGGATTAAAAACAATAAGAACGGAATTGCCGCAAGCGCGATAAAGAATACCGTTTGCGGAAACGTACCGATAGTGAGTAAAAACGCGTTGCGCATAAGTCCTAAAAATTTGATTTTGTAGTTTACACTCATAGCAATCATCCAAAAGGACATCATTCCGGCTAAAACAATCATTACATAGCTTGTACCTTGTGAGATACGCATCCAAACCACTTCCGCATCGGAAAGCGCGCCTGCCGCTATATACAGCTGTGCCGAATCGATTACCGTTGAACAAAGAAAAAGGACTACTGTAAAAAACAAGCCCGTTTGCATAGCGTTTTTATAGTTGAGTTTAATACCGCGCCAAAAATCGTTCGTAACGAAAATACCTTCCGTCCATACCATATTTCTGACAACATACATACCGCCCGAAAGCCCTACTGCCGCGACAAGCGAAGTTACTATTAAGCCAACGTATAAAAACATTCCGTTGCTAAGCGTACGCATTTCCGAAATACCTGCTTGGAAGGGTGCGGACGGATATCCTACGCCAAGGTTGGCGGCAAACGGATAGAACATACTGTCGCTTTCCCCCATCATCGTATACATCACGATAACGGCAATTAAAGGAATAAAGAAAATGAGCGTCAGCAAATTAACTTTTACAATTTTTCCGAAATTGCCTTTGAAAATATCCCAAAAGAGTTGCCAACGGTTGGTAGGCAACGTACTTCTTGCATATTCTTCACTCTTTTCTTTCCCTTCAAGCAGACGGGTAATAAATCCTTTCTTTTGCTGCGCCATAACTTACTCCAAATTGTTATCTTTGTATTACGTTTTGGTTATATATACCGTTTTTATGCCGTTCTCAAACGGAAAAGCGGACAAAAAACACCTTTCACGCCATTATACTTTTCTATTTTACTACAATTTTGTGATTATTTCAAGGATTTTTTGAAAAAAAAATGAAAATAAAATATAAAACTTTAAAAAATATTTACCAACTTGCAAAAAAGCTTTGACTTTTACCTTTTTATATGCTACAATAAATTTACTAAATAGAGGAGCGGACGAACATCAGTACCCGTTGCGTAGCGTTTTGGACGAAAACGTGCACGTAGCAACGGCGAACGGGTATCTCCGCCGAAGCGTAACACTCCGTCCCCGTTACGCTGGGCATACGGGAGAATACCCGTATGACTGTCACCCCTAAAGTGAAGAGCTATTTACGTTACTACTCCCCCGTGTGTTTTTCGGGCGGTGTAATCGGCTTTTTCGACGGGGCGTTTTGTTCCCGTCTTTTATTTTATTTAAGTTTAATATCAATTAATATCAATTTAAGCGTTTCGCTTTAAATAAAGGAGAGTATTATGAAACAATTTAACGTAGGCGTTATCGGTGCAACGGGTATGGTTGGACAAAGATTTATGTTGCTTTTGGAAAATCACCCTTGGTTTAACGTAAAGGTTTTGGCAGCTTCCGCCCGTTCGGCAGGAAAAACGTATTTTGAAGCCGTGGGCGATAAATGGGCATTCGATTGCCCCATTCCTGAAAAATACCGCAATATTACCGTTTTAGACGCCGAAGCGGATATGGAGAAAATTGCAAGCAACGTAGATTTCGTATTTTGCGCCGTCAATATGGACAAAGCGAAAATACGTGCGTTGGAAGAAGCATATGCAAAAATGGAAGTGCCCGTCGTTTCCAACAACTCGGCACACCGTTTCACTGCAGACGTACCGATGGTCATTCCTGAAATCAATCCCGACCATATAAAAGTGATTGCGGCGCAAAGAAAACGGCTGGGTACTAAGCGCGGATTTATTGCTGTGAAATCGAACTGCTCGTTGCAATCGTACGTGCCCCTTTTGCATCCGCTTAAGGGCTACGGAATTAAACAAGCGGCGGTTTGCACGTATCAGGCGATTTCGGGCGCAGGTAAAACGTTTAAAACTATGCCTGAAATTCTCGATAACGTAATCCCCTATATCGGCGGTGAAGAAGAAAAGAGTGAAAAAGAACCCTTGAAAATTTGGGGAGAAGTGCAAGGTGATGAAATTGCTTTGGCAAACGGACCTGCAATTACGGCGCAATGCTTGCGCGTACCCGTTTCCGACGGTCATACCGCGGCGGTGTTCGTGAGCTTTGAAAATAAACCCTCGAAAGATGAAATTCTTTCCGCGTGGGCAAACTTCAAGGGCGTTCCGCAGGAATTAGAACTTCCGTCCGCGCCCAAGCAATTCATTCGGTATTTCGAAGAAGACAACCGCCCCCAAGCCAAGCTGGATAGAATGGAAGGCAACGGTATGAGCGTAACGGCAGGTAGATTGCGTGAAGACCACGTATACGATTATAAGTTTATCGGACTTTCCCATAACACCTTGCGCGGTGCGGCAGGTGGCGCAGTATTGCTTGCGGAATTGTTAGCGGCGAAAGGATATTTCAATTAAACGTTTTTTGACACAAGAAATCTATTTGGAGAATACATTATTATTATGAAAGGATTTTTTAGCGGTAGCGCTACAGCGCTGATTACACCTTTTAACGAAAACGGCGTAAATTATGAAGTTTACGGACAACTTATCGACTATCAAATTGAAAACGGTACGGACGCCTTAGTGCTTCTCGGCACAACGGGCGAACCTTCCACTATGTCTTTCGAAGAAGAACATCTTTTGATGGATTATGCAGTTAAAAAAGTCAACGGAAGATGCAAGGTCATTTTCGGCTGCGGCAGCAACAACACCGCAGACGCCGTTATGACGGCAAAAGCCGCCGAAAAATTTGGCGCGGACGGTTTACTCGCCGTTACCCCCTATTATAATAAGTGCACGCAAAACGGTTTGGTGGCGTATTATAAGGCAATTTGCGAAGCGGTGTCCATTCCTGTTATCGCGTATAACGTTCCTGGGCGCACGGGCGTGGAAATTCAGCCTGCAACTATGGCAAAAATTGCGGAAATCCCCAACATTGCCGGTATTAAAGACGCAGGCGGCAATATGAGCAAAACTATGGAAACGTTCCGTTTGGTTCGCGAAAAATGCGACGTGTATTCCGGCGAAGACGCTTTGAACTTCCCTATCTTGGCTTGCGGCGGTGTAGGCGTGATTTCCGTTTTATCGAATATCGTTCCCGGCGACGTTAAAAAGCTTTGCACGCTTATTAAAGCGGGGAAAATAGACGAAGCTATCGCACTCAACGATAAACTGCTTCCCTTAGCCAACGCGTGCTTTGTGGAAGTCAATCCCATTCCTGTTAAGGAAGCTATGAATTTACTCGGGTTTAAGGCAGGCGTACCCAGAGCGCCTTTGACTGTGATGGAAGAAACAAATCGCGCAAAATTGATTGCGGCAATGAAAAATTACGGTTTGGAGATTAAGGCGTGATGCATACGAAAATTTTACTTTGCGGCGCGTGCGGTAAAATGGGCGGCAACGTCCTTTCCCTACTCGCCACCGATAGCGAAGCCACCGCCGTTTGCGGTGTAGATTTATTCCCCAAAGAAATAGGTATCCCCGTATACAGAAACTTTTCCGACGTACAAGAAACAGCAGACGTTATTATCGACTTTTCTTCCGCTGAAAACGTAGAAGAACGGTTACGCTTTGCCAAAAACAACGGTATGGGTATCGTTTTGGCGTCTACGGGCTTTTCAAAAGAAGATTTGGCGGTTATTGACGAATACGCGAAATATATTCCTATTTTTAAAACGGCGAACTTATCACTCGGTGTCAACGTAATGCAAGCACTCGTGAAAGCGGCGGCGCAAATTCTGGGCGAAGGATTTGACGTTGAAATTATCGAACGGCACCATAATTTGAAAAAAGATGCCCCGTCAGGCACGGCTTTAATGCTTGCCGACTCTATCAACGAAGCGTTTGACGGAAGAAAAAAATACGTAGGCGGTAGACAGGGTATCGTAGGCGCGCGCGAGAAATCGGAAATCGGTATTCACGCGGTGCGCGGCGGTACGATTGTAGGCGAACACGAAGTGATGTTTGCAGGCGAAGACGAAGTAATTACCGTAACCCATAGCGCGGCGAGCAAACGCGTTTTTGCCGTTGGCGCGATACGTGCCGCTAAGTTTTTAAAAGGAAAGGCGGCAGGCAGGTACGAAATGAAAGACTTGCTTGCGGAAAACGAATAATTTTTAGATATAAAATCCCCTACTTTATAATTTTTTATAAATTCGGGGATTTTTTTCTCGCAGCTTATGAAAAACGGTTGCTCTTCCAAAAAAAATGTGATATACTACATAAGCAAACGAAAAATTCCATTTTAATGCTTACCTTAGAGTGGTTTTTCTTATTGTTTAAGCATACAACTTTATACTTGGCCTTATCGTCTAGCGGTTAGGACGGCGCCCTCTCACGGCGCAAACTCGGGTTCGAGTCCCGATAGGGTCACCATTTTATGCAAACCAGACTGCAAATATGCAGGCTGGTTTGCATATTTTCGTGTTTTTATGTATAAATATTTAATTTTATTTGTTTTATTTTTGCTTTTTGGGGCAGAATTTGGGGCAACTTTTTATCAATAGAAAAACTTTTCGCCTTCTCTCAATAAATACTCGTCCGATAAATCCGTATATGCATTTCCAAGCGCACCCAAACTATGCCCAACAAATTCTTTCATTGCGTGTTCTGCAATTCCGCATTCTTTACATCTTGAATAGAACGTCGTTCTCATATCATAAAGAATATGATTAGGAAGCACTTCTTTAAAACGCTTATGTAATACTTCTTTGCAAGGAATTTCAAACTCTTCCATCCCGTTAATATATGGTGCAAGCATTTTAGTTATTGGAATTTTCTTATACTCCACTTTTTGATTCTTACGTTTACTATTCACTGCTACAATAAATTTTCCATCTACTTTTGCCGTTTTATACTCGTTTGGTCTTAATCCTGTGTACAACGCAAGCGCAAAAATCGGTTGAAGTTTCGTCCCTGCGTATTTCGTTAATAGTTTTGTTTCTTCTTCTTTACTCAATGCCGTACCGTGCTTATATTGATGCTTTGTTTTTACTACGACGTCCAAGGGATTACGCTCTATAAGTCTATGTGCAATCGCGCCTTTAAAGATAATAGAAAGCAAACTGTAAATTTCATCTGCTGTTTTCCCTTTTCCTTCCGCAAGAATATCGTCTATTAACGTTTGACAATGCGCGGGTGTTATTTCTTTTATGTGTTTATTCCCAAACACAGGTTGAATTTGCTTTTTATAACGATACCAGTCATTTTTATACGTTTGCTCTGCAACTTTCGGCTTACGGAATTTCTCAAAATAATAATTGGTAAATTCATCAAACACCGTAGGTACGCCTAATCCCTTCTCGATGGGTTTTGCCGTTTTTAACGCGGCTAAAAACCTTCGTTTCCCGTTTTCCAAATTCTTATCCGTTATCGTAATGTTATAGCCATTGCGACGGTATCGAATTTCATAAGTATAACTGTTTTTTCCTGTTTGTCTTTTTCTTATCCGTGCGGTACAACCTTCCGCGCGGAATTCTTTTTTGAATGTTTTTGGCATTTGGTCTATCTCCTTTGTCGTGAATTTTAGACCGAATTTTGCCTCCTTATCTTGTTTATCATTAGACGAGATTAAAGCCGTCGATTGTCCACTTTGGATAAGTTCTTGCAACGTTTCCGCTTTTAACGATTCATCGGCTAAACGCAAAACGAATTGAATATTCTCATCCGCATTGGGTTGTGATTTTAAGTTATGAATAATTTTGTTTAATGTTTCTAAATCCTTATATTTCAAATCTCCTTATTATTTTTATTGTATAGGGTTGATAACC
>JAZQLI010000037.1:0-74048 GCA_045542595.1 Candidatus Scatosoma sp.
TATTTTGCCAAATCTTATATTATTTATTATTATATATACTTTAATTTATGGGATTTCGATGTGGTTTTTAGGTATGAACAATTATGAGAGAAATTTAGTAAAAAAACCTGTGCAAAAATTATTTATGAGGAAATAAATGATTGACATTAAGGATAAAAAACAATGTAGCGGCTGCTCAGCGTGTGCTAATATATGCAATCAAAAATGTATTAAAATGATTGCGGACGATGAAGGATTTTTATATCCGAAAGTAGAATTGGTTAAATGCATAAATTGTAATTTGTGTGAAGATGTATGCCCGATTCATAAAAAAAAGATTACTTTAGACAAAACAACGTTAGCATATGCGGCAAAAAACAAAATAGAAAGTATACATAAAGACAGTTCATCTGGTGGAATATTTACTTTACTTGCAGAATTTGTATTAAAACAAGGCGGTATTGTTTTTGGCGCGGCGTTTGATGAACATTTTAATGTTAAACATGTTGCGGTGGAAACGATTGGCGATTTATATAAACTTCGTGGCTCTAAATATACTCAAAGTATTGTGGGGCATACTTATGTAGAAGCGAGAAAAAATTTAAAGGAAGGCAGATTGGTTTTATATACTGGTACGCCTTGTCAAATTGCAGGCTTAAAAGCTTATTTGAAAAAAGATTACCCTAATCTTTTCACGCAAGATTTAATTTGTCATGGTGTGCCCTCTCCAGCTATTTGGAAAAAATATATAGAATATAGAGAAACTATATCCCAAGAAAAAGTACATCATATTAACTTTAGGAACAAAGACAACGGTTGGAAAGAATATGAAATTGTTTTTTCGTTTGAAAAAAATCGCTATCAAGTAGCCTATAGCAAAGATATATATATGAAAGCATTTCTCAAAAATTTATGCTTGCGACCCAGTTGTTACGATTGTCGTTTTAAGGGATTAATACGTGATTCGGATATTACATTGGCGGATTTTTGGGGAATCGAAAATATTTTACCAGAAATGGATGACAATAAGGGAACTTCTTTAGTTTTAATACATTCCGATAAGGGGAAACAATTATTTGAAAAGATAAAAGCCGATTGTTTGTTTCAAGAAGTGGATGTAAGTCGAGCAATAGCAGAAAATCCTTCAGCCATACAATCTTCTTATGAAAATAAAAATAGAAAAGCTTTTATGAAGGATATACAAAGAAAATCTTTGGAAAAGGTTGTGCATAAGTATACCAAAAAAAGTTTTATTTCAAAAGTAAAAAATAAAATTAGAAGGATATTAAAATGGGGAAATTAATGGGTGAACAGAATGGCGATAGGGCTAATTCGATTGATATCTTTCGATTGGTTTGTGCACTTTTGGTTGTAGTTATTCATACGGCCCCTTTTTATGAGGTGAATGCTTCTTTTGGGTTTATTGTCAATCAAGTTTTTCCTCGAATTGCAGTACCGTTTTTCTTTACGGTTGCGGGCTTTTATTACGTGCAGGCTTTGTTGGAAGGGAAAAGAATATTTGTTAAATATATTACAAAAACATTACGTACATATCTGTTTTGGAGTTTGTTTTACTTTTCCATAAGGTTTTTTGAACTAATATTACGACAGGAAGTAGGGGTAGAAGTTCTTTTATCCTTTATTAAATCCTGTTGTCTGAATTTTTGTCTATATGGCAGTTATTATCATTTTTGGTTTTTTCCAGCTTTATTATTTTCAGTTGTCATTGTAACATTATTTTTTAAAATAAAGGGTTTAAACTTTATATTTGTTTTGAGTATAGTTTTTTATATAATTGGTAGTTTAGGTTGTTCATATTATCAATTGGCAATTGAAATACCCGTTTTGTCTTTTTTAGTGCAAAGTAAATGGTTTGAACTCATACGGCGTATTTTATTGATGGGATTGCCGTTTTTCTGCTTGGGGGGCATATTAAACATCAAGAAGAAGTGGTGGGATAAGATAAAAATAAAGATGCAATGGATCGTAATGCTTGGCATCACTATATTGTTTTTCTTGGAAATTGCAATTGTTGTATCGACAAATATATATGAAAATATCGTTTTAACCTTTTTCTTGTATCCTTTAGTGGGGTGGGTGTTTATTATTCTTTACAATAATCCACTTCGACAAGCTCAAAAAATAGGTGCAGTATCAAGGTCATATGCTAACTTTATTTATTATATACATCCAGCTATTATATTGGGAGTAGAGAGACTTTCTTTTATGATTTTTAAGTTGGAATGCCCAAGAACCTTCTTGTTTTTAATCGTGCTGGGAATTTCAATTGCTTTGAGGCTACTTGTTGACATAAGAAAAATAAGGAATAACAATAATTAATATTTTTATTGGAGTCATTATGGGACAATTTACAAATAAAACATTATTAATAACAGGTGGGACGGGTTCGTTTGGTAATGCGGTATTAAACCGCTTCTTGCAAACAGATATCGGGGAAATACGTATTTTTTCCCGCGACGAGAAAAAACAGGACGATATGCGGCACGAATTTCAGGCAAAAATGCCCGAAGCGGCTGAAAAAATTACCTTCTATATCGGCGACGTACGCGATATCAACAGCGTCAGAAACGCAATGCACGGCGTAGATTACATATTCCACGCGGCGGCGTTAAAACAAGTACCTTCTTGCGAATTTTTCCCCATAGAAGCGGTGAAAACAAACGTACTCGGTACGGAAAACGTACTCAATGCCGCGATAGAAGCGGGAGTAAAAAATATCGTATGTCTTTCGACGGATAAGGCGGCGTACCCCGTTAACGCAATGGGGACAAGCAAGGCTATGATGGAAAAAGTAATTGTAGCGAAATCGAGAACGGTCAGTCCTGAAAAAACGAAGATATGTTGCACAAGATACGGCAACGTAATGTGTAGCCGCGGTAGCGTTATTCCGCTTTGGATAGAACAAATTAGAAAAAGGCAACCGATAACGATAACCGACCCGAAGATGACTCGGTTTATTATGTCGTTAGATGAAGCGGTAGACTTGGTATTATTTGCTTTTGAACACGGAGTAAGCGGCGATATTTTGGTGCAAAAAGCGCCTGCGTGTACGATACAAACGCAAGCGGAAGCAGTGTGCGAATTATTTGGTAGGGACAAGAACAACATTAAAGTAATCGGGATAAGACACGGTGAAAAAATGTACGAAACGCTACTCACGAATGAAGAATGTGCAAACGCCATTGACCTTGGAAACTTCTACCGTGTACCGAGTGATAAGCGTGGACTTAACTACGATAAGTATTTCAAAGACGGCGACGTGGAAAGAAATACGTTGACGGAATTCAATTCCAACAACACAGCGCTGTTAAACGTGGAAGAAACGAAAGCGAAAATTGCTTCGCTTGCCTATATTCAAGAAGAATTGAAAAAAATAAAGGAATAAAACTATGAAAGTTTTAGTAACGGGAGCAAAGGGGTTTGTGGGAAAAAACCTTTGTGCCGCTTTGAAAAACTTAAAAGGCGGCAAGGATAAAACGCGCCCTGCACTTACTATTGACGAAGTGTTTGCATACGATATCGACAATACGCTTGACGAATTAGATGCATATTGCAAGGAGGCGGATTTTGTATTCAATCTTGCAGGAGTAAACCGTCCGCAAACGCAGGAAGAATTTATGCAAGGCAATTTTGGGTTTGCTTCTACGCTTTTGGAAACGCTCCAAAAATACGAAAACAAAGCGCCCGTTATGCTGTCTTCTTCCATTCAAGCTACGCTTATTGGGCGGTATGCAGGCGGAGAATACGGTAAAAGTAAAAAAGCCGGAGAAGATTTGTTTTTCGATTACGCTGAAAAATGTGGCACCCAGGTATGCGTTTACCGTTTTCCGAATTTATTTGGAAAATGGTGCAGACCGAATTATAACAGTGCGGTTGCGACCTTTTGCAATAATATCGCAAACGATTTACCGATAACCGTAAACGACGCAAGCGTGGAATTAGAGCTTTTGTATATTGACGATTTAGTAGACGAAATGCTGAACGCGTTGGAAGGGAAACCGCACCGTTGCGACTACGACGGACTTACGCCGATAGAAAAATCGGACGGGAAATACTGTTTCGCGCCCGTTACCCATAAGGTAACGCTTGGAGAAACAGTTGATTTATTGCATACGTTTAGGGCACAAAGCGAAACACTTGTTATTCCCGAAATTCCTAACGGCAGTTTTGCGAAAAAATTGTATTCAACCTATCTTTCCTACTTACCCAAAGAAAAAGCGGCGTTTGATTTGAAGATGAACGTGGACGCGCGCGGAAGCTTTACCGAGCTTTTAAAGACGGAAAAATGCGGACAAGTGTCTATTAATATTTCCAAACCTGGCATTACCAAAGGGCAGCATTGGCACAATACGAAATGGGAATTTTTTATTGTCGTTGCAGGTAAGGGACTTATTCAACAACGCAAAATCGGGACGGACGAAGTGTTAAACTTTGAAGTGAGCGGTGAAAAAATACAAGCGGTGCATATGCTCCCCGGGTATACGCATAACATTATCAATTTATCGGACACAGAAAATTTGGTAACGGTAATGTGGGCGAACGAGCAATTTAACCCCAGCAAACCCGATACGTTTTTTGAAGTGGTGGAGTGAACGGAATATACCATGTACGAGTTGAATTTAACAAAAGAACAAAAAATTATATTAAATCTTGCGGCGATGGGGCTTTCGGATAATCCGCAAGAGTTATTGCTTGCAAAAGAACAATTAGACGCTGCGAACTGGCAAGCGGTATTACAAGAATCGTTAGCGCAAACGCTGCCTATGACGGCGTTTCAATCGGCGAAAGCGTATGAAAGCGAGATGCCCAAGGACGTGTTTGCGCGTTGGAAAAATATATTTTTTCAAGCCTATCAAACCAACGTACGCGTACAGCAAGCGCAGGCGGATATGGCAGAAATTATGCACGAAAACGGGTTTTCGTATATCGTGATTAAAGGCGAGTCTTCCGCGGCGTATTATTCTCAGCCTGAACTTCGCGCGCTTGGCGACGTGGATTTCTTAATTGATACGTCGCGCCAAGAAGAAATTGAAAATGCGCTGATGGCGGCAGGTTATGAAAGGGATTCGATGGCGCATATCAGCCACCGTATCTTCCGCAAACCGGGCGCGCATTTGGAAATGCATTACCAAGTCCCTGGGATTCCCGTTGGAGAAAAAGGGGAAAAGGTGCGCACGTTTTTAAAATCTGCGGCGACAAGCGGCGTAAAAAAGCAGGGCGGCTTATCGGAATTTTTTGCTCCTACAGACGCACATCACGGTTTGATTATTTTATTGCATATGCAGCATCATAATTTAAACGACGGCCTAGGGCTTCGACATTTATGCGATTGGGCTGCGTTTGTAAAAGCAACGCAAGACGAAGCGTTTTGGACGGAAGAACTGTTGCCCTTGATGCGCGATATCGGTATATTAAAATACGCGGCGGTGGTAACGAAAATGTGCTATCTATATTTGCACGTACCTTGTCCTAACTGGGCAAAGGACGCGGACGAATCGCTTTGCGAAGGCTTGCTTGCCGATATATTTTTGGGCGGTAATTTTGGGCGTAAAAATAACGAACGGGCGAGAAGCGGTATGCTGTTGGCTAAAAAAGGAGAAAAAAAACGCGGCGCGATTGCAACGCTTGCTATATCCTTGCATAAGGCGGTTTTATTACGCTATCCTATCGTAAAAAAGGTATGGATTTTATATCCGTTCATCTACGTTTGGAAGGTTATCAAAAATCTATTTCAAATGCTGATAGGCAAAAAAGTATCGATAGGGAAAATGCTTCCCGAAGCCAAAAAACGGCAAGAACTGTATGATAAATTAGAAGTCTTTCAAGAAACGGAGGAAGAATAATGCAAATGCAATTAGATTATGCAAACGTACAATTTAAAAACAACGGCAAGTTAAAATTACTCATTATCGTAGGTACGCGCCCTGAAATCATTCGTCTTTCGGCGGTGATTGATAAATGCCGTACATATTTCGATTGCATTTTGGCTCATACGGGCCAAAATTACGATTATAACTTGAACGGCGTATTTTTCAAGGACTTGAAATTAGACGCTCCCGAAGTATATATGGACGCGGTCGGCGACGACTTGGGCGCGACGGTAGGGAATATTATCAACTGTTCGTATAAACTTATGATGGCGTGCAAGCCCGATGCGTTGCTGATTTTGGGAGACACGAACAGTTGTCTTTCCGCTATTTCGGCAAAGCGTTTGCATATTCCTATTTTCCATATGGAAGCAGGCAATAGATGCAAGGACGAATGCTTGCCCGAAGAAACCAACCGCCGTATTGTAGATATTATTTCGGACGTAAATTTGGCGTATTCTGAGCACGCAAGAAGATACCTTGCCGATTGCGGTTTGCCCAAAGAACGCACGTACGTAACGGGCTCGCCTATGGCGGAAGTGCTTAAAAATAATCTTGCAGACATTGAAAAGAGCGACGTGCTTACGCGTTTGGGGTTAGAGCCGAAAAAATACATATTGCTTTCGGCGCATAGAGAAGAGAATATCGACACGGAAAAGAATTTCCTTTCCCTTTTTACCGCTATCAACAAGCTGGCGGAAAAATACGATATGCCTATTTTATATAGCTGTCATCCTAGAAGTAAAAAACGCTTAGAAAGCACTGGTTTTCAACTGGATAAACGGGTGGTTATGCACCAGCCTTTAGGCTTCCACGATTATAATCATTTACAAATGAACGCATACACGGTAGTATCGGACAGCGGAACGTTGCCTGAAGAAAGCAGCTTTTTTACGAGTATCGGAAAACCGTTCCCTGCCGTATGTATCCGTACGAGTACCGAACGCCCCGAAGCGTTGGATAAGGCTTGTTTCGTGCTTGCAGGCATTGACGAGAAATCGCTTTTACAAGCGGTGGAAACGGCGGTGGATTTAACACGGGACGGTTTCCACGGTATACCCGTGCCCGATTACGTAGAAGAAAACGTATCGACGAAAGTGGTAAAAATTATTCAATCGTACACGCGTATCGTGGATAAAATGGTTTGGAGAAAATTCTAACGAAAAGCACCGCTACGGCGGTGTTTTTTATATAAAAAACTGCAATAATAATCCATAAAAGCGTCAAAATAATCCATTTACAAAAGTATGTTGTCGTGGTATAATGTAGGCAATAAATCCTTGGGAGAAAGCGGTATGGAAAAATATTACGAACAGGATAAAAATATAAATCTTTGCGCGGCGCGAGCCTACTACGTTCCCTTTGAAAAAGGGCAAGCGGTTTCTTACGATAGGGCGGATAGTGCGCGCTTTATCACCTTAAACGGAATATGGAAAATTAAAGCGTATGAAACGGTGTTAGACGCGGAAAATTTCTTAAACGAAGCGTGCGATAAAGAAATCCCCGTGCCGTCGTGTGTGCAGTATTTTGGGCTCGATTGGTTTCAATATACCAACTGTTATTATCCGTTCCCGTTTGCAGGGACGAAAATTCCGAATAAGAACCCTGCGTACCACTATACGCGCACGGTTAGCGTTACCAAAAATACGGACGAAAAAATTTATCTCGTTACCGAAGGCGTGGATAGTTGTTTCTATTTATACGTAAACGGTGCGTTTGTGGGCTTTTCGCAAATTTCCCACAAAGTAGGGGAGTTTGATATCACTCCGTTTGTCAAACAAGGCGAGAACAAAATAGATATGCTGGTGGTAAAATGGTGTATGGGCTCGTACTTAGAAGACCAAGACAAATGGCGTTTTACGGGCATTTTCCGTGATATTTATCTTTTGCGCCGCCCTAAAAACCATCTCCGCGATTATAAAATCGACACGGATATCGACGGCGACGACGGCGTAGTAACCTTTACGCCGAGAGATACGCTGCAAACGAGTGTAACACTCAACGGTGAAACGCAGGAAACGAACGGCGAGCCGCTTGTATTCCGCATTCAAAACGCCAAGCTTTGGAGTGCGGAAACGCCCTATTTATACCCTATGGACATAGAGTGCAACGGCGAAGTAATTTTCCAAAGAGTAGGTATACGCACGTCGAAAGTAGAAAACGGATTGTATTTATTCAACGGCAAACCGATTAAGTTATACGGCGTGAACCGCCACGATTTCCACCCCGAAAAGGGTGCGGCGGTAAGCCTTGCGGATATGAAGCGCGATTTAACGCTTATGAAAGAACTTAACGTAAACGCGATACGTACGTCGCATTATCCGTCGTCGCCGCTATTGTACGAGCTCGCGGACGAAATGGGTTTTTACGTTATGAGTGAAAGCGACGTCGAATCGCATGGGTGTCAAGCGGCGTGGAATGAAAAGAACGAATGGACGAAAGATATCGGCATTATTGCGGAAGACGAACGCTATTACGACGCCATTTTAGAACGCGAAGTATTTAACGTGGAAAACCATAAAAATCACGCATGCGTGGTGATATGGTCGATGGGCAACGAAAGCGGTTGGGGAGAAAATCTTATCAAAATTGCGCACGTAATGCACGGTTGGGATAGCCGTCCTTTGCACTATGAAAGCGAAAATAATTATTTCCCCGGTAAATATTCTAAAGAAGATTACGCGTCTTGGGAACTGGATATGCATAGCCGTATGTACGCCAGCGTGCCTTGGCTGAAAGATGTATTCTTGAAAGACGAAAGTGATACTCGCCCGATGGTGTATTGCGAATACGCGCACGCTATGGGGAATAGCCCTGGCGACTTGAAAGGCTACTGGGAAGTGATTGAAGCGCACGATAGGTTAATGGGCGCGTTCATTTGGGAATGGGCAGACCACGGCGTAAGTTACGGCGGTAAAACGGAGCGCTACGGCGGCGATTTCGGTGAAGCACTCAACGATAATAATTTTTGTATAGACGGTATCGTAACGGCGGATAGGAACTGTAAAGCCGGTACGTATAGTATGCAATATTTCTATCAGCCGTTGCAATTCACCAAAGACGGCGATACGCTTTGCGTAAAAAACAAAAACTTCTTTGCGCCTATGGTGGGTACGCTGAAAGTGCAGGATAAAAACGGCGAGCACAGCTTTGAAATGTGTATCGCGCCGAGAGAGTGTATAAAGCTGCCTTGCGCAGGAGAAAGCACGGTATATACCGAGTTTATCAAACGCGGCGAAACCGAGCCTTGTGCGCATCAGCAATTTTACGTGAACGCGTACCTGCCCCGTGCATTTAAAGAAAAACAAGTGCAAATTACCGAAAATATGCGCTACGTTTACGTAACGGCAGGAGATAACGAGTATACGTTAGATAAAACAAGCGGCGAAATAATCGACGTAAAGGTAGACGGCGAAAGCTTGGGCGGCGTGGCGTTTAACGTATGGCGTGCGCCGCTGGATAACGATAGAAATATCCGTAAGTTATGGGAATGGCGATTGCTGCACCTTGCCCGCCCCGACGCATTACGCGTTTGTGTAAACGGTAATCAAGTGCAGGTGGATATCGGTGTGGGGTACGCGCGCTCGATATACTTAGTGGAAGCAAAATTGACGTATACGTTCCACGGCGACGGAGTGGAGATATCCATTTCTTATAACACCGAAAAGAAACACGGGTATGAATATTACGCATATTTGCCGCGTATCGGTTGGAAGATGAAGCTGGATAAGCGCTTTGACAAAGTAAAATACCTTGCGTACGGCAACGGGGAAACGTATGCCGATATGTACGACCACGCCGTAAAGGCAGAATATTCCGCAAAGGTGCAAGACGAATATTTCCCGTACGCCAAACCGCAGGAAAGCGGTAGCCATTATTTGCCCGAATATGCCGAAGTAACGGACGGAAAATATACCGTTCGCGCGGAAGGTATGCGTTCGTTCTCGGCGATAGGGTATAGTGCGGAAACGCTAATGCAAGCCAAACACCACGACGAATTACCCGAAAGCGACGGTACGTATTTTTGCGTGGACTATTATATGACGGGTTTGGGTACGGGTAGTTGCGGACCGCAAGTACAGCCGCCGTATCAAACTCCTGAAGAAGGCGAAGGCAGCATTCGGCTGTATTTTGAAAAGAAAAAATAAATAATATAATAATTATAAGGAAGAAGGCGGAGCGAGAGAACTCCGTCTTTTTTATGCGTAATTTGCGTTTTAAATCAAAATTATCCATATTTCTGCAAGTGGAGTGTATTTACATTTGAAATGCTGAATGATAAAATATAGTAACGAAATTATTAATTAAGGAGGATTTTTCTATGGAAAAGAAGATTCGGAAAATAGGCCTTCTTTGCACCACTGCTGTTATGGCTTGCAGCTTGGTGTTGGGGGCAGGCATAACCGCTTTTCCTAAATCGGTATCCGCGGAAACGGCTTCTATGGACGTTCTTATCGGTAAGAAAACGGATAACGTTACCGTAACGGCTGGCAATACGGCAGGCGATTATTTGGGCTTGAGAATTGGCAAAGGGAAAATGTTTGACGATTGGAGCGCGCAAATTAACGCCACCTTTACAGGCAGTACTAGCATTACATATTTGTTGCCGAATATGGCAGATACGCCTGATGTTACGGTAGATGGTACAGCAAATTGGGCGCATCAAGGTAACGCTTTTTCGGTAAGAAATACCAAAGGTGAAAGAGTAGCTACGTTTATTACTTTCCCTAAAAATTGGTCAACGATAGGAACCCAGTACGGCTATTTTTATGATACTGTAAACGATGTTTATTCTACGCCGTACCACTCTTATGATTCTTCGGCAGAGGTAAACTTTTGGACAGATCCTATAAAATATACGGAACTGTCTCCCACCAAAGAAGGGGCGAGGACTATCCAATATTTTGTAGGCAAAGGCGGCTTGTCTCCGATGGCTATTTCGCCTTCTACCGGCGTTATAACAGAAGCGAAAGTTACGGCTGCGAAGTTGGAAGAAGATTCTACGGCAGAAGGTACGTTATATTTCGATTATGCTGACGGCAAGTTGACTATTAGTTCTTCTTCATACGATTATGCGGAATGTACATTGACAACGCAAACGGGTAACGGACAAATTATTCCTTTCGGCACGGTGGAAGCAGACCTTTCCGACGGGTATATTATTGAAATGCATAACGCGCCCGATTTTGGTAAAAAAGGGGATATAGGTTATTGGAAATATACTATGTCGTCTTCGGTGCATATTACGTCGATTAAGACGGATAGCGGTGCGTTCGCTACGCGTGCTGAAAACGTTGAGCTTGGAGAAAGGCAAGAAAAGACCATTTCTTACGAAGGCGAAGAAGTGGTGGATGGGAAAAACGTGATTACCGTGCCTTACGGCAGAAAATTGAATGAATTTGACGTATACAGTGCAGTAACGGCAACGGATATAGATGGCGTTCCGCTTGCGTTGAACGGCTATATGGATAGCTTCGATTATGAAGGAAACAAAGCGTTTACAGAAGACGAAGAAATTACCGTAACGTACGAGGAAGGCGTTTCTAAAACGTATTTGGTGGACGTGGTATTTATCATGAACACGACGAATTTGTTGACGGCGTTGTCGGAACAAACCATTATTCGTACGGCAGGCGAGCCGAATTATAATGATTACGAAACAAATAGTACATGGGCGGCTGGTGGTTCGGCAGCTAGACCGTATAGTACTTACGGTACAGCGCTTGTTATCGGTGGACATACAAAGTCAAATTTTACTGCGAAAGAAATGATAGGCGCAAAATTGAACGGTACGTTTTTCGGTAATTCTAGCGTAACATACACAATGGGTAGAAACTCGAACAAGGCGGCAAACGCTATTGTGCTTCAAGACGCGCAAGGCAATAACGTATTGCACGTAATGAATTATACGTATGGTTGGAACGACGCTAAAGCGTTTGTGTACCATTACGCTACACAAAAATTCTATTCTGCCAACACTTCGGGGGCAGCGCAGGAAATTACGACTTATGACGCAGCGGCAAGCGTAGCGCCTTACTATTTCCATTGGAATCAACCGTACCATCACGCGACGTTGAGCTTTAATTACGACGACGTGAACAAGCAAGTAACGGTTACCACCACGAAGAGAAATGCGGATAGAACTGTGGTTACGCTTGCTACGGTTTCCGCAGACTTGTCGGCAGGTTATACGCTTTCCTTTATTACGCCTTATAGCTTAACGGAAGGCTACTTCTCTGGTTATGATGCTGCTGGAGATTCTACAGGTAAGGATGATTATGTTGCCGTTGAAGATAATATGACGGCGTATGCGTCTCCTGCAGTATTGATTACCGAAATCAACGGCATAGACGTTACGGGTGCGACGTCAGAAGCAACGACAGGCATCGAGAGCGTAGTTTGCGATAACGGCTCGGAAGTGGCTATGGGTGAAGAACTCACGTTTACAAGCAACAGCGTATATAACTTTGGTTCGCTTGTATATAAAGGAAGCAGTGAAGTTACGGTAGACACGGCGGCGGACGTTAGCAAACCCGGCGAAACGGTTGCAATCGTTTCCGACTGGGCAGCTACGTATGAAATTCCCCTTACGGTAAAAACGCTTTCTCAATCGCTTACGGGCGTGGAAATGGAAAAGGGTGCGTTTATCCGTGTAGGGCAAGGCGATACGGATAGAGGGCTTGGCTTTAGAATGAACGTTTCGGCGGCAGACAAAGCGCTTTTAGAAGCATACGTCGGCGAAGGCAAAGCGTACGCTTCGGTAAGCTACGGTATGATTATTATGCCGTACAGCTACGTAACGGCTGCAGGCGTAACGGAAGAAACGTTGTTCGGCGAAAACGCTTTGTATACTTGGAAAGATAAACAAGGTGCAGGTAGCGTGGAAGTACTTCAAATGGAAACGAGTTATCTTCGTACTCAAGAAGAACTGCACTATGTCTTCGGCGCTATTACCGAATTGAAAACGGGTAACATTAAAAAGGATTTCATCGGTGTTGGTTACGTGAAGCTTACAGACGCGGACGGCAACGTAGAATACGTAGTAGCTTCGGCGTACAGCGATACGAGCGCTGATGCAAATAACAATATTCGTTCGGCTTATGAAGTAGCGCAAGCGGCTGTGGATTCTGGCAAATATGAGTCGATTGCAGAGTGGTTGCGTACTAACTATCTTGCGGAATAAGGGAGGGGCGGATTATGAAAAAGTATGAAGAATTAGAACTGAAGGTTGTAATTTTCAATGAAGACGTAATCACCGCTTCCGGTGAAGATGAAGAAGGTATGTTCCGTACGGACATCTTTGGTGAATAACAATAAAAAGGGCGGCAAGCGCAATTAGCGCTTGCCGCTTTTTTTTGACTAACCGATTAGCCGACGGCGCGTATAAAAAAACCGACTATTTGATTAGTCGGTTTTTTATAATTAGTTTTGATGTTTTGGGCGGTCGTATTGTTTAGCGCGGCGCACGGTGTCCATAGGGGAGCATTTGAAAATCTTTTTATATATTCTCGAAAAGTACAAGGGGTCTTCAAAGCCGACCAAGCGCGCCACTTCATTCACTTTATAATTCCCTTTTTCCAAAAGGCTTACCGCAAGTTCGCAACGTTTTACTGTTACGTATTCGGTAAAGCACACCGACATTTCCTTTTTGAAAAGTCGGGAAAGGGTGCTGGGGTGCACGTTGAGTTTTTCCGCGAACATCTTTATCGAAAGTGTGGGGTTGGAAATATGCTTATCGATATAATAGAGTATTTTCTGTAAATACGTTTGGTTTTGCCTATTCTCTACCTGCCAGCTATCGGTGTCGGTGGAGTTTAAGCGGTTGGCGTATAAATGTTCGATAATATTGAGTAGATTTTTATGCATTACTACGTTTAGCATAGACGGCGAATACTCGCTTTTGGTAAACGTATCGTAAAAATAGGGCATAATTTTATTATCGGGGAGCACCGTAAACGGCTGTTCTTCCGTCAAGCCCATTTTTGTGCAGTAATGCTTTGCTCGATAGCCGTTAAACGTTACCCAGTAAAGCAGAGTCGGCGTTTTTTTCAGTTCCGCTTGATAGGAAATTCCTGTATTGGGCATTAAGATAAACACACTGTTTTTCTTTAGCGTTACCTTTTTTCCGTTGAAATATAAGGTAACGCTGCCTTGAATGACGTAGTGTAAACGGTACGACGGATAGGAAAGGGAATCAATCATTTCCTTTGGTTTGTCCACAATTTCAAATCCGTAATGTCCTACCGATAAATCGGGCCCTACTTCCTTGCACGAGTTGTTGATGCCCATGGTTTGCGTGGGCATTACTTTGGTTTTCATTATCCTTTTTCTCCCTAAATCATTTTTCCCAAACGGAGAATACCCGTCGTGCCTATGCGTATTTCCCGTTCATATATCCTTATAACAAATCTTTTTTACGCAGTGCGTTTGCGGTACGTATAGTCTCCATAGGCGAACAACCCAAAATCTTTTTATAAATTCTTGAAAAGTACAACGGGTCTTCAAAACCGACCATACGAGCCACTTCGTTTACTTTATGTGTGCCGCTTTCCAAAAGACTTACCGCAAGTTCGCAACGTTTTACCGTTACGTATTCGGTAAAGCACACCGACATTTCCTTTTTGAAAAGTCGGGAAAGAGTGCTGGGGTGTACGTTGAGTTTTTCCGCGAACATTTTTATCGAAAGCGCGGGGTCGGAAAGTTTTTTGTCGATATAATGGAGTATTTTTTGTAAATACGTTTGTGGCTGTTTATGTTCTTCCTGTTGCCACGCTTCGCTACTCGTCGAAGATATGCGGTTGGCGTACAGGTATTCGATAATAGAGAGCAGGCTTTTGTGCATTACTACGTTGAGCATAGATGGCGAGTAGCCTTTTTTCGTGAACGGAGCGTAAAAATACGGCAACAGTTTATTATCGGGGAGCTGGACAAACGGCTGTTCTTCCGTTAAGCCCATTTTTATGCAGTAATGCTTTGCGCGAAGTCCGTTAAACGTTATCCAGTAAAGCGCTGTATGGTTGGTGTGCGCTTCATATGCTATTCCTGTATTTGGTATCAGCATAAATACGCTATTCTTTTTCAACGTTACTTTTTTGTTGTTGAAATACAAGGAAACACTCCCTTGAATGACGTAGTGTAAGCGATAGGACGGATGAGAAAGGAAATCGACCAAATTATTGGAAGCTGCTTGGTCTTTGGGCTTGTCTATAATAATATAACCGTAATGTGCCGCCGATAAATCGGGCCCCACTTCCTTACAAGAGTTGTTGATGCCCATCGGCTTTTTAGGCGTCAGCTTTGTTTTCATTATCCCTTTTCTCCCTTAGTTAGACAGGCTACTTTAGGCTGTGTGTATAAGTATGCTCCGTCTACCTTCATTATAGTACATTTTGAAAAAAGTTGTCAATAGAAAAAAATAGCAAAAATGCATATTTTTCAAGGCGTTTGACGATTAAATTGTCCATATTTCTGCAACTGTAGTCTATTGCTTTCCCACGCGTGCGCGTGATATAATAGATATGTGATAATTTGTATACGGGAGGATTTTTTTCATGAGAAAAAGAACCGCAAAATTTTTAACCGCAATCTTATCCGTGGCGACCATTGCAACGGCTACAGTCGGTGCGGTGGGCTTGGGTTCGCTGCATACCGTTAAAGCTGCAGGACTGGCCGTTTCTAGCGCGAATTTGATTACGGGCTATAGCCAAAAATCGGTGAGTGTCAACGCGGCAATTACCAAAGGCGACGTTACGGGTATTTTGGTAAACCCTATGGATAAAACTGGCGATTGGAGTGCGGATATTAACGCTACGTTTACGGGAAACAGCTCTATTACATACGCGTTACCCGATATGGCTTCGGCGGAACAGCTTAACAGTACGTGGTACAGGGAAGCGAACGCGTTTTCCGTTAAAAACAGCGACGGCGATATCGTGGCTACTTTTGTTACGTTTCCGAAAGCTTGGGCGAGCTTGGGCAATCAGTCGGCATATATGTACAACGCCGTTACGGATACGTATTGTATGCCTTATCACAGCTGGGACGGTGCAAACGGCGTAGATTATTGGACGACTCCGCTGAATTACCGTGAATTATCTCCGACGAAAGATATATATAAAAAAGACGAGAACGGTGAATTTGTTTTAAATTCCAAAGGCGATAAAATAGAAACGGGCATTAAAAGAATAGATTACGCGCACAGCGCTTTAGCTAAAATGCAAATTTCCCCGTCTACCGGCGTTACGTCGGACAAAAATAACGCCTTAGCTGCCGAAGCGAAAGTAACGGGTACGTTGTATTTCGATTACGCAGGCGGCGTTTTGACGGTAAAAACGTCTTCATATGAAATGGCAAACAGGAAAATCCCCGAACAAACGGGCAACGGACAAGTGCTCGTTATGGGCAGCGTAGAAGTGGACCTTTCCGAAGGGTATACGATTATGATGCATAACGCGCGTGCATTCGGTACGGAAGGCGACGAAGGGTATTTTAACGATTACGCGTATTCTTCGTCCGTATTGATTACCGATATCAACGGCGTAAACGTTACGGGCACTACCGTGGAAAGTGAAGGCGGCGCGGCTACGGACATTCAATATCACGGCGAAAAAGTAGTCGGTGGTAAAAACACTATTTATTTACGGGAAGGGCAAGCGTTGAATGCGTTCGACGTATACGGTACTTTCACGGCTGGTGGAAAATTAAATTCCATAACGAAGGCGGTGGTTAGAAAAACGACGTATACGGCGAAAGATTTTTCTAAAGAGAAAGTGGGGACGTATTCCATTACCGTAACGGACGGCGCGTTCTCGAAAGAGTATAACGTAGTTATACAAAAGGAATATAACGTGGCGACGGACGCGGTAATCAACGCAGGAGAAAACGCAAAGATAACTACTGAAAAGGATTTAGGTGAATACAAGGGTGTTTACATTTCACGTATTACCGATTCGGAAAAAGCGCGTACGGCAACGATTGACGGTGTATTCCAAGGCGACGCTAGCATTTCCTATCTATTTGACGGTTCTATCGCCAACAAGACGGAAGCGCACGGCATTACCGTGTATGACAGGGACGGCAATGCCGTTTGTACCGTAGTCAACTATTGGATTCAGGCTTGGCAGGGCGGCGGCTCGCGTGCGTACGTTCAAAATGAAATAACGGGAGTAAAAACGCACGTAACGACGGACGGGGGCATGGCAGTGATGACCGACTTCGTACCCAACGTTTGGACGGGTATGCATATAGGGCCTATTCCTTTGACGACGAGCAAATCGGTTAACTTCGACGGTACGGTATACGACGTATTGACCGCGGAAGGTACGGTGTATTTCGAATACGACGAAGCGGAAAAAACACTCACCGTGAAAATGGATACCGTGCAAAAGGTGAAGTACGTAGAAAACGTTCCGCAAAATATTAAGAAAGTGCAAGCGGAGACGGCGGATAGCAAAAAGGTTTATAAAACGGGCGAAACGTTATTCGTTTACACAGGCGAATACCAAACGAATGAAGACGGTTCGTACGTGTTAACCGACAAAAATGAAAAAATCAAAATGGGCGCTGTGGTGGAACTGACGCAAGACGGTGTCTATCAAGTGGTGGCAAATAGCGAATTCCCCGTAACCGAATCTGCTTCGTCGGTTATGGTTGAAGTGAAAGACGCACAGGGGAATCCCATATACAAATACGGTAACGACCCGTACAACGTTGAAAATTTTGCGCCCGTAGTTACGGTAGGTATTATCGAAAACGTAGACCTTTCTAACGGGTACACGGTAGAATTTAACGAACCTACCGATTTTATGGAAGGCGACGATCACGCGTATACCGATAAGAGTAAGAGTGTTTTAATTACGTCTATCAACGGTAATTTGACGGACGGAGCGAACGTAAAAGCCGTTTCCGAAGGACTTTGCGCAGCAGAGCTTTGGGGGGATACGTACGTATTCGACCTTGCGGCAGAGGAAAAACCCGTACTCTATTTCGCGCAAAACAATGCTTGGGAAAACGTTTCCGTAACGGGGGTGAAGCGCATAGAAACGAACTGGGCGGTATACGAAACGCTTAAAAACGTACAAGTGGACGGCTCGTACGATTTGACGAAAGCGGGCTCGTACAACGTGGTACTGAAAGGCGAAAAGGACGGTATTCCTTATGCGCAGGCGGTAACGCTCGTTGTAGAAGCATCTACGAAGATTACGCTGGACGAAGCAGGCGGCATAGCAGTGGACGATATCTATATTTCGGAACACAGCTATCTCCGTACGTTGCCCACTCCCGAGCGTATCGGTTGGGAGTTTACCGGTTGGTATAACGGTTCGACAAAGGTAACCGAAATTACGCAAGGTATGCAAGCGGTAACGCTGAAGGCAGGCTGGTTAGACGAAGTAGCGCCTGTTATCAGCTTGAACAATTTAGATTGCTTTACGGTAGTGGACGACCCTGCAAAATTCTCTATTTCCCGTGCGGACGTTGTAGCGGAAGATATGGCGTGCGGCTTGCTGGAAGGCAACTATATCACGATAAAAGTAAAAGCACCCGGTGGCAGTTGGGTGGACAACGAAAGTTTCACGTTCGATAAAACCAAATTTGGGGAATACGAAGTGGAATACACGGTAAAAGACTGGTCGAATAATACGGCAACCGTTTCCCGTATTTTACGGTATACGCCTGTAAGGCCTACACTTACCGTAAACGGCGAAGTGCCGACGGACGGCTTTGTAGACGGGGAAATTACTTTGCCTGCAGCCACGGCAAAGAGCGGCACAACCGATTTGACGGTAACCGTTTCCGTAACACACGACGGCGAGAAACTTGACGTGGAAAACAACTCGTTTGTGCCCCAAGCAGTAGGCAAGTACGTGGTTTGCTATACGGCGGAAGACAGCGTAGGACAAATCGTTTCAAACAGCTATGAAATCGTAGTTGTTTCGGATACCGAAAAACCGGTTATCATAGTCGATTTTACGCAATATAACTTGGTGGTAGGCCGCAAGTTGGAATTACCCGTTGCGACGGCTACCGATAACGCGGACAGTAACGTACAAATCAGCGTTGTAGTAAGAAAGGGCGGCGAAGATATCGCAACCGAGTCGGTTATATTAAACGAAGTGGGCGTATATTTGGTAGTATACACTGCCGTTGACTTTGCAGGGAATATGTCCAACGTAACGTTTGAAGTATTCGTAAGAGAAGAAACGGACAGATTGCCCAACTCTTTCGATAGCGGAGAAGTACCGCCGTTGCCTGATGAGAATGGCGGACAAGGCAATAACGGTTCTTCCACGGTAGGCGGAGATACCGCAAGCGACGGTTGCGGTTCTAGTTTATCGCTCGGTGCGCTTGGCGCGTTGACGACCTTGATGGGTGTAACGTTATTTATCAAGAGAAAGAAAAAATAATACAGATAAAAGGAAGGAGAAAATTATGAACAAAAAATGGACGAAAGTATTGGCTTTGACAATGGCGCTGGGTATGGCAATGAGTATCGCAGCGTGCGGCGGCGGTTCTACGGGCGGCAGTTACAGTGGCGCAACGGGCGGCGATAATTCTAGCTCTTCCGCCGGTAGCACGGTAGATTTATCCAACGCAACCGAATTAAAAGTAGGTGTATTCAACGGCGGTTTGGGACACGCTTGGGCGTTGACGCTTGAAAAGGAATTTGAAGAAAGATACGCTAACGTTTCTTTCGAGCCAGGAAAAATGGGCGTAAACGTAATTATCAATCCCCAAAAAGACTTATTCAAGACGACGACGATTAAGGCGGCAATCTCGCAAAATTCTTCTCCCGAAGATATCTATTATACCTGTTACGAATTTTATAGAGAATTCGCGGAAGACGGAATTGCGTTGAATATGACGGATATTATTCAAGAAAACGCGTACACCGCAGACGGCGAAATTGCCGATTTCACGGTGGAAAACGGTAAAGTGGTATATACCAACGCCACGACGAATTTGGAAAACAAAATGACCGATTTCCATAAAGAAGCGTTCTATATGACGGGTTCTACGCTCGACGTAAACGGGAACGGTGTAACCACCGACGACGTAGACCTTGAAGAAGGATACTATGCATTGCCTTACGAAACGTCCCTTACCGGCTTTATTTACGACCACGACTTGTTTGAACAAGAAGACTGGTTAAATTACAGCGGTATCAACGGGCTTCCCGGCACGATGGAAGAATTTTTCAACCTGCTTGACACAATTAAGCAAGCGGATATGATTCCTTATATCAGCGGTCCGTCCAACTACTGGTACGGTTTCACGGCTGCGTTTATGGCGCAGTACGAAGGGGAAGACGCGGCGCAGCTTACCTATACGTACGACGGCACGTATACCTTTGACGCGGAACAAGCGAAAGTGGTAAAGGAAAACGTACAGCAATATATGAAGATTGATATCGAAGCACAGGACTATATCACGGTAAATGAAGACAATTCGTATACGGCGACGATTACTCCTCAAAGCGCATACTTGCTTGCGTATATGCCTGGGCAAGAAGCCTATGCGGATTTCTGCCGCCGAGTGGCAACAAGCGGATATTTCGACGCGAATATGCACGACACGGCGTATACCTTTGATAAGGTACAGTCCGTATTCGTACAATCGGTATTAGGGAAACAAGGCCAAAAGCGTATCGCAATGCTGTTCGAAGGCGAATGGTGGGAAAACGAAGCGAGAGCGAACTTCAACTACACGGGCGGCTACGGCAAGCGTGATTTCCGCTTTATGCCTATTCCTGAAATCGACGGACAAACGACGGAAGGGTATTCGATGGGTACTAGCACGGCAGGTACGAACTTGTTCGTCAACGCTAAGACCAAACAAAAGGAACTTTGCCGTTTGTGGATGCAATTTGCACACAGTGAACACGCTTTGGAAGTATTCACTCTTTCTAACGGTGCGGTACGTAACGCGTTTGAGTACGATTTGAGCGACGAACAGCTTGCTACGTTAAGTAAATTCGGTCAAAGCGTATATAAATTGAAGAACGGTTTAGACGAATATGAAGACGTAACGCTGTATGCGCCTTCCGCATACTTGCAGTGCCACGATTTCTATAACGTATGCCCGATGGGCGGTTATGCAAGCGAAGTGGGTTGCGCACTCCGCGGTAAGTTTACCGAATGGCAATCGGTTGGCGGTTTATGGGGTAGTATGTACGGACACGCAGGCGACCAAAATAACGACTACTGGACGGTAGAACAATTTATGGAAGGCGTGTACGAGCATTACACCGCAAACTGGAAAGGTGCATACGACGGTTGGGCTGCAAAGCAATCGTAATCAGTAGATGCGTTTTTTAAGCGCATAAACGAAATTATTTATAGGATATCGGCATATGAAAACGATTAAAAAAGGTGGTTTTAAGCAAAAGGCGTTATACGAAAATATATTCGCCTTTTGCGTGCTGATTTATTTCTTCATTTCATTCCTTGTGTTTTGGTTATACGCCAACATCAATAACATTATGTTGGCTTTCCAAGAATATAACGGAAAAGAACACGTATTTATTGCGTGGGAAGACAATATTTTTAGCAACTTTAAATTATTTTTCGACAATTTATTTAGCGGCAGTGAAGATTACGGTTGGCAGGCAATCGCAAACGGGGCGTATTTCCACGTCATATCTTCTTTCGTTTGCTTACCGTTCAGTTATATGATAGCGTTCGTTATCTATAAAAAACTGCCCGGTACGGGTTTTTATAAGGTGGTAATGTATTTGCCTGCTATTTTGTCGGGTATGGTAACCGTATGGTTATACCGTCATATTGTAGAATCGGGCGTGCTGGGCATATTGCGTGGCCCTTTGGGAATGGAAGTAACGTCCCCGTTTACCGATTTTAAGTACGACTGGATGATTATTACCATTTACGTCATTTTCTACGGACTGCCCGGTAGTTTGCTTATCAATTTAGGTTCGATGAGCCGTGTTCCGCACGAACTTGTAGAATACGGTGAATTAGAAGGGATTTCCCTTTGGAAAGAATTTATGTTAATTACCGTGCCTATGATTTTCCCCGTATTGCAAGTGCAATGCTTGGGGCTGTTCAGCGGTTTCTTCACGGCACAAGGACCTTTGTTTACCTTCTATCAAAAGTCCGCGCCCGACAATATGCGTACGTTCGGTTATAACCTGTTCTCGCAAATTGCCAGAGACGAATCGGCACAGGCGCAAAGATTATACGGTTACAGCTCGGCGGTGGGGCTTACCATCGGGTTGATTTCCATTCCTATCGTGCAAGCAACGAAGTGGTTGTTCGATAAGCTTGACCCCGGTGCGGAATTCTAATAAGGAGGTGGAGAAATGAGTAGCAAACAAAAAATCGACAAAAGAGCGAAAGCGTTTTTCCCCATTCTTATTTGGTCGGTTATTACGCTTTGGTGCGCCATCTTCCTGTTTATGGTGGGGTGGGGCTTGATGACTAGTTTTAAAAGTAAGTTCGGGTTCGACTGGAATTCTTACTGGTTTATGCCTTGGGAAACGCGCGTAGACCAAGTAATTATCCCCGGAGTGTTGGAAGTGCACGAATCGTACGCAAACTGGGCGTTAGATAACTATATCGTGGCGTTATCCCCCGATAATTTTTGGGTTTTGGATAGGGCAGGTAATTCGGTATATTTCCTTGAAATGTTGTTTAATACGTTGTATTACGTTATCGTGTACGGATTTGCCGCCATTATCGGGCCGATGCTTTGCAGCTACATATATGCAAAATATCATCAACGGGTGCGTTGGGTAAACCTTGCGTGGATTTTGGTGCTCGTCAATATGTACGTGCCCCTTAGCGCGTCGCTTGCCGCGTCGTTAAAGCTCGCTATGCAACTGCACATTTACGATAATTTGTATTTGTTTATGCTGACCTTTATCGGTGGGTTCGATTCGAACTTCCTTATCTATTACGCGATATGGAAAGGCTTGAGTTGGGAATACGCCGAAGCGGCGTTTATGGACGGGGCAAGCCACTGGACGGTGCTTGTAAAAATTATGTTCCCGATGACGCTTACCGTGTTTTGGGTATTGTTCGTTTCGCGAGTTATCGCGCTTTGGACGGATTATCAAACGGCAATGGTATTCTTGCCCAGCTATCCTACGTTGGCGTACGGGGTATATTCCTTCCAGTTCAACAATACCAACCAAGAAACGGCAGGCGCGCCTATTAAATTGGCGGCACTGTACGCTGTAGCCGTGCCTATGTTCGCTTTGTTTATGGCGTTCAAGGAAAAGATGATGGGCTCGCTTACTATGGGCGGTTTGAAAGGCTAAAAATTATTTTTCGGAGAGAAAAAGATGCAAAATAGAAAATCAAATAAAAAAATAAAGAGAGCGCTTGTCTGCGCGCTGGCTACCGTTTGTGTGGCGGCGACGGCTACCGCAACCGTTTCTGCGTTTAACGGCGTATTAGCGCAAACAGGGGGCGCGCAAACGGAAAGCACGCAAAAGGCTACGGCTTCGCCTGCGTCCTTGTTTACCGCCGGGAAAGGTATCACCGTTTCCGCTAACGGAAAATTGCCCGATTACGCATTGAACGGTCAACGTGTGCATCAGGCAGACTGGATTGCGTTAAACGAAGAAACGATTACCGAAGATATGTTGCCTGCAAGCCGTACGCACGGCGTAAAGGTGGTTTCCAACTCGGAAACGAGTCTTTTAGAATTTAACAACGTAATCAACGTAGACGGGTTTACCAAAGACGATACGATTGTCGAATTTGTACCGGTTACAACACTCCGCGTGTCTTCGGCAAGCTTTACGGGTATGAAAATTTGGATTACCGACGCCGACGACGAAAGCAACTGGATTTGCTTGGATATGTACGCAGTGCAAGCGCAATTTGGCGGTGCAACCACGATGAAAGTGTTGACGAGCGACGGTATCAAAGGCGCTTATAGATGGGGTGGCTATCACGAATGTGATGCTCCTGACTATAACCCTGGGTATGGGCATGAAAGATATGAAGGCGGTCGCCGCGATTTTTACGGCGCAACGTTTTTACACTATTACGATGATAAGTGGGGTAAAAATTCGCTTAACGACGTTATATACGAACCGTTTTCAGTGCATTACGACCAAGCGGATAAAGCCGTTTGGGTGAGTGGTACTACATACGGTGCTAAGGCTTGCGTACTCGATTTGGACCATAGCGAATGCCCTGCGGTTGGTGTCGGTAACGAGTTCAAGGGTTTCAAAAATAACCGTGTTAAGGTTGCCCTTCAAACGTATAATATCGTCGACACGGCGGAATACGTAGTATTGAACGTAGGCAACAACCCTATGAACGGTACGGAAATTGCCGATACTACCAGTCCTGAATATCTCGAATATATGCCCGAAGGCGGTTTGCCTGTGGCGAACGTGGGCAGAGAATATAAAGCATTTCCTATCGAATATTACGATTTTTACGACGGCGATTGCGATTATAAGGTATACGTGAAGAAGGAAAGCGAAGCGGACAGTGCGTTTAAAGAATGTCCCACGAAAGCGTTTACGCCTACCGAGCAGACGAGATACGTACTTAGATACGTTTCCAAGGATACGAGCGGTAACGAAAGAGTGAACGAATATACCGTACTTGCACAATACGGTTTGCCTGCACTCGACATTGTGTTAGACGGCGCTATTGAAGCGAACTACGCTTTGGGGAACGTGGTTACCATTCCCAAAGCCACGGCAAGCGGCGGCAGTGGACCTTTAGATTTGACAATTAAAGTAGTACGCGTATCCGACGGCGCGGAAATTGCACACGACAACAAGAAATTTATTCCGTATACCGAAGGGCAATATAGCATCATTTATACGGTAAAAGACTACGTGGGCAACGTATATACGGAAAGCTTACAATGCAACGTAACGTCGGAAAACAAGCCGGTGTATGCAACGCCTATTCAAATGTATAAAAAGTTTGTTTCGGGTGTTCCCACGCAGCTTCCCCAAGTACCTGTATACGATTATGATTCGGTACCCGGGCAAAGAGTAGAAGCCAAAACGGAAGTTACGATAACCAGCGTGAGCAATTCTGCAGTGAAAGAAACGGTTGAAAATTACGTTTTCACGCCGGATAAGGAAACGTTTGGCGATAAGGTGAAAGTGGAATATAAATCGTATTGTGATATTCCCAACGCCGCGCCGCTTATCAGTACGTTTGAAGTGGAAATTATCGAGCCGACGAACAGCTGGGATTATTTATGGAGCGGTGAAAACACTACCGTTGGCGGTAATTTACGCGAGCATAAAGATAAATTTGCAAGCGTAACGGCTACGGCAGACGGCGACGCTTCCGTTGGTTTTATCAATCCTTTACAAGCGGAATATTTAGAATTTACATTTGGTTCGGCGATAAATAAGGACGCGTTTGACGCGGTTAAGTTCGAGATGGTTGATTTTATCGACAGCACGCAGCGTATCGCAGTGGAAATTTCCAAAGACCTTTCCGATTCTACCTTAACGTACGTTTCCTATAACGGTGTAAAACGCGTAATGACGGGGGCGTTCGGCGGTACAGCCTATATGACGATTAAATACGTGGACGGACAACTGTTTGACAGCCGAAACAATTTAGTGGCGGATTTTACGGACTTTGAAGGCTTCTCTAGCGACAGGACTTGGGTAAACGTTACGCTTGTGAACGCAAAAGCGAACGCGGAATTGCGTATTAGCAAAATTGGTACGCATAACTTATTCGCCAACTATAACAAATCAGGAGAACTCAATGCGTTTAGCGATACCGTACGTCCTTCGATAGAATACGGCGGACTTGTCCCTGGTGAAGCGGATATCAATACGCAAGTAACGTTGCCTTCGGCGAAAGCGTTTGACGCTTGTACGCCGTTTGTGGAAACGTTTATTTCGGTTGTTTCGCCTAGCGGAGAGATTATCTACGAAGACGTAAACGCGAAAGATTCGTTGTCCTTTGTAACAAGTGAATACGGCGCGTATACCGTTACTTACTGGGCGGTTGACGCCAACAATAAAAAACAAAACGTTTCGTACGACGTATACGTGTACGATTTGACAAAACCGTATATCGTATATAACGGCGCGGAAAAGATGTATTGTGCGGTGGGCGAAACGTTGACGTTCGATAACGTGAAAGTATACGACGCTGTCGACGAAGAATTGAACGTTTGCGTATTCTTAATTGAACCCAAAGGCGTTATGAATATGCTGAAGGACGATTTGTCCTTTACGTTTAACCAAGTGGGTTGGTATACGTTACGGTATTACGTGTACGATTCTAACTATAATACGGCAATGTTAGACGTGAAAATTTTGGTAACGGAATAAGGAGGGAAAACAAATGAAAGCAAAAAAAGTATTAAGCGTAGTATTAGCCACTCTCTTTATTTCTTCGGCGGCGGCAATGGCGGCTTGTAGTTGCGGCGGCGAAGGCAACACCGGTGGCGGCGTTTCTTCGTCTATGACAGGCGGTTCGTCCAGCAGTGCAACCGATTCGTCTTCGTCCTATTTTCCTGAAGCACCCGTAAAAGAAGATGCGTTTGAAGACAGCACTATCACGTTATGCGAAAACGGTACGTCTGCCTATAAAGTGGTACTGCCGACGGATGCTTCTACGGCTTTACAATGGGCGGCAAACGAGCTTATCACCTTCGTGGAAAAGGCGACGGGGGTAAGGTTGCCTATCGTGCAAGAATCGACGTTGGCGGCAGGCGTAACTACGGCAGAAAAGCTTATTTCCATTGGGGAAACGGAGTTATTTAAAGCGACGGGCACGACGGTAACGCAAGCGGAATTAACCACCGACGGTTATAAAATTATCAACGACGAAAACACCGTATTTATTTGCGGTAATACCGACTGGGGTACGTCGTTTGGGACGTTGGAATTTTTACATCATCAAGTAGGGTACGAATCGTACACGGCAGACGAAATTGCGTATGAAAAGAGCGACGTTTTGATGCTGAAAAATTTCGGTACGTACATAGACGTTCCCGCGTTTGAAGCGCGTGCAATGGACGGTATTGCGAACTACGATTATAACACTTCGTATAGAAACCGTATCGTAGGTTTTTACGGTTCGGGGGAAGCAAGATACGGCGGCAATAAAAAATCGCACTGGATTCCCGGGCCCGACCATACTATGCAAATGATTTTACCCGAATCGACGTATGGCGATTTTTATAATCCTTCCACGCAAATGTGTTTCTCAAGAGAAGACATTTTGGAAGCGATGTATGAAAATCTTATCCGATTGATTGAAGAAAGACCGGAAGGGTATATCATCAACGTCGGTGCGGAAGACGGTAAGGGATATTGCGAATGTAGCACGTGCACAGAAGAAATAGCAAAATATAAAATCAGCGGTTATTTCGTGCGCTTTATGAACAAGCTTATCGAAAAAATCGAAGCTTGGAAAAAGGAGAACTGCCCCGATAGATACCTTATTTATTGTTCGTTTGCATACGGCGGTACGTTAGAGCCCCCGACGGAAGAAGTGAACGGAGAATACGTTGTTTTGGACGAAAGCTGTATTCCCCACGAAAAGCTGTATATGAAAATTACGGGTAGCTCGTGCGTGATGCATACGATGGATAACCCCAACTGTACGCAAAATATGAACCTTTCTAAATATTTCTACGGTTGGAATTCTATTTGTCCCCGTTTGATGGTTTGGGACTATGCGGCGAATTATCTTTGCTATTTGCCTTTCCATAACGATATCGACCATATTCAAAGCAGTTATCAATTCTACAAAGAAATGGGCGTTATTAACGTGTTTACCGAAATGAACTCCGCAGGCTCTATTACGTCGTTTGGGTTCTTGCGTGAATATTTACGCGGTAAATGTATGTGGAATCCCGACCAAAACGTCGAAGAGCTTATCGATAACTTCTTTGCGGCGTATTATAAAGACACCGCGCCCTTGATGCGTAGGGTATTCGATTTGTATCGTTCGCATTTCCGCGCGTTGGATTATACTAGTATCAACGGTCATCAACAAATTTCCACGCTGGTATATTTAAATACGACGCTTTGGCCGCGTAACGTGGTGGATTCCGCGAGAAAATTGTTGGAAGAAGCGTTGGACGTTTGCGACAATATGCAGGACCAAGATACGGCGAGCAAATTGCGGATTCGCGTAGAAGAAGAACTTGTTTGCTTAGAGCTGTTACAAGTGCTTTTCTATGACGAATACGGCTACGATATGAATAAACGTGCGGCGTTTATCGACACGTTTGAACAAAAGACGCTTGCAATGAACATTACGAAGTATAGAGAACACGAATCTATGTCGGCGTTCTTGGCAGGTAGAAAGAAATAAGTAAAACAAAGCGTAGGGGCGGCGCAAGGCGCGTCGCTCCTGCAAAAGCGAATAAGCAAATAAGCGAATAAGAGAATATGGATTTTTAAAGCAGGGCATTATGGAAAAATTTGACTATCAGAAAAAAGTGGAAATTGTAGACGGCGAACGTTGGTGGGGCGGCAGTATCGGACAGGGTATCCGTATGCCTATTACCGCGCAAAGCGAATATAAGTCCGATTTATGCAACGGTTGTCAAGGGAATACGTTTAACGGTATTTTTATCAGTAATTTTGGTAGATATCTTGTTACGGACGGCGCGTATGCCATCGAAGTGAGCGGTGGAGTAATCACCCTTTCAGGAGCGGAAGAAATTACGCTTGGGCAAGCGACGGAAAAAACGCTCAAGGGCGCGTATCTTGCGGCTTCGGCACTCGTTTGCGTACAGGATAGAGTGGAAGTTCCCAAGGATTTGCTTTTGTATCCGCAATTTTGTACCTGGACGGAGATGCTTACCGAAGTTACGCAGGATAAAACGCTTGCGTATGCACAGTCTATCGTCGATTGTAATTTGCCTCATAAATTACTCATTATCGACGATAAATGGAGTAAGGATTACGGCGACTGGGATTTTGACGAACGCAAATTTTATAATCCCAAAGAAATGATGGACAAATTACACGCACTCGGTTTTAAGGTGTATTTGTGGCTAGTGCCTTTCGTACAAGAAAGCGTGCCCGATTTTGCTTTGCTTTGCGAAAACGACGCGCTTGTGCGCGGCGCAGATGGGAAGCCCACTTTGAAAACTTGGTGGAACGGTAAAAGTTACGTACTCGATTTTACAAATCCCTTTGCGCAAAGTTGGTTGAAAGCCAAGCTCGATTATTACTGCAGTGCATACGGTGTGGACGGGTTTAAATTCGACGCGGGCGATACCGATTATTACGATTACGACGACGTTACCTACGCGCCTACTACTCCGTCTGGGCAAAGTCTTTTATGGAGTGAGTTTGCCGCGCAGTATCAATATAGCGAGCTTCGCGCGTGTTTCCGCCTTGGCGGCAGCCACGTGATTACACGGCTTAGCGATAAACAAAGAAACTGGAGCGACGAGTGCGGTATCGGTACGTTGGTGCCGAATATGATTCAGGCAGGGCTTTGCTGTTATCCGTATTCTTGTGCGGATATGATAGGGGGCGGCGTAAGTGCGGATTTCGACAAGCCCGGCAGCGGCGAAGCGTTCGATTTCGAGCTGATTAGTCGTTTTTGCGAATGTTCGGCATTGATGCCCTGTATGCAATTTTCGTACGCGTACTGGAACAGAAGTGAAAAAATTAAGGCGTTGTTTTTACAGTACGCGCAGCTGCATATGCAGGTGAAAGAGTATCTTTCTTCGCTGATTGACGAAGCGGAACGCACGCACGCGCCTATATTAAGACATTTAGAATACGAATTTCCCCATCAAGGCTTTGCGGATACTATGTCTGCGTTTATGTTGGGAAGTAAATATTTGGTTGCGCCTGTAGTAAAGCAAGGGCAAACGGAGCAAACGTTGCGTTTACCCGAAGGCGCGAAGTGGAAGTATTGTCCTAGCGGCGTGGTATACGACGGCGGTAAAAACGTTACGGTGGCTGCGCCCGTGGGTACGTTGCCGTATTTTGAAAGAGTGGATTTTTAATTTAGGAGTAAGAATATGTTAAAAACGGAAATTCAAAAGGAAATAGGGTTTACCTTTCCTGCAAATACGCAGTTTGAAAAGCGTACGGGAAATTTAAAAATCGTAGGCGAAAACGGAAAGATTACCGTTTATTACGAAAACGAGACGCAACTTGCGCGCGCGGCACTCCTTATCAAGGCGCACGGCGATAACGGGGATTTTTGTGTGGAAGACAAATGTATCCTGCAAGATTTGTGCTTTATGGTAGACTGTTCGAGAAACGGCGTATTAAACGTTCCCACCGTAAAGAAATTTATTCGTAATTTATCTATGCTTGGTTATAACAGTATGATGTTATACACGGAAGACACGTACGAGCTGGACGGCGAGCCCATTTTCGGATATTTGCGCGGAAGATATACCAAAGCGGAAATGAAAGAAATAGACGAATACGCAAAAGCTTGGGGGATAGAAATGATTCCCTGTATCCAAATGTTGGCGCATTTGCGCGCACTCCGTCGCTGGTATACCGATTTCGAGCATTTATTCGATTGCGACGATATTCTCCTTGTCGGTGATGAAAAGGTATACGAATTTATCGAGAAAATGTTTAAGACGATGTCCGAATGTTTTTCTTCGAGAAGATTGCACGTGGGTATGGACGAAGCGCATAACGTAGGGCGTGGTTTGTATATGGATAAAAACGGCTATCGCGATACGTTTGACATCTTATCCGAACACTTGGCAAAAGTGGCGGATATCGCAAAGAAATACGGCTATGATATTATGCTTTGGAGCGATATGTTCTTGAATATCGCCAACCGTCAAAAACGCCGTGTGGATAAAGAGGGCAACGCTCTGATTCCCCAAGACGTCATCGACAGAGTGCCTGATAACGTTTCCCTTTGCCATTGGGATTATTCGGGTTTCCCTTCAAAGAATTATTTACACCGTTATAAAATGCATATGGATTTCAAAAATCCCGTTTGGGCGGCGGTAAGTTCGTACAAAGTACACGGGTTCGCGCCGAGCAATGCGTATTCGGAATACGAAATGAAAACGGCGTTTGCCGCGTGCAAAAAATACGGCATTGACCGCATTATCAACTGTTCTTGGGGGGACGGCGGTGCGGAAGCTTCTATGTTCTCCATTTTGCCGTCTATCGTCAACGTATCGGGGCACGCGTATAAAAAGACTCGTACGCAAATGAAAAAGGAATTTTTCGCACTCACGGGATACACGTACGAAGCGTTTATGAAGCTTGAATGGCCGGATAACGGCTGCGGTAAGTATACGCAAGATATCGTAAAGGTTACCAAAGTAATGATGTATAACGATTTGTTGACAGGGCAACTCGATACCGAAGTGGATAAAGAATATACGCCTTGCTTTGCCCGTTCGGCAAAGGCGCTTATGCGTGTTGCTAAGGGGCAGTACGACTACATATTCAAAAATATGGCGACGGTTGCGCGCGTGATGCAGGTTAAGTACGAAATCGGCGTAAACTTGCGCGAAGCGTATGCCGCAGGCGATAAGGAAAAAATGCGCGCGTTGACGGTAGATATGGATAAGACGGTACAACGCGTGGCGGCGTTTATTAAAACGTTGAAAAAACAATGGATGACCGAATTAAAGCCGTACGGTTTTGAAATTCAAGAATACCGTTTGGGCGGCGTTATTGAAAGAATAAAAGGCTGTAAACAACGTGTGCTTGCCTACGTCAACGGGGAAGTGGAAAACATTCCTGAACTGGAAGAAACGCTCTATCCCGACGCGTGGCTTGGGAGAAGCGTAAGAACGGGCAGACAACAATTCAACAATTTCGAATTTATTGCAAGTGTGAACAGATTTTAATGAAAAAATGCGGGTGAAAATAGGGCTAAAATTTTACTAAAAAAGGTAAAATAATTCCATTGATTTCACTTGCATTTTTTGCTATAATGCTGCAAACGGATAAAAACTAGCAAAAATAAGGAGAAAAAGATGTATACGTTAAGGCTTGGAAAATCGGTAAAGGCACTTTGTAACGATTATTATCAAATTATCGAAGAAATGGCGGCGCTTGGGTATCACTCTATTGATATCGTACTTTGTGAATGCGGTTTTGAAAATACGGCGGAACAAGTAGAAGAAGTGAAAGAACGCATTATTGCGGCGAAAAATTTAGGGTTGTATTTTAACAACATTCACCTGCCGTACGGGTATGCTTGGGATATTTCCATTTTAGACGATAATAAACGTCGTTTATCAATGGATAACGTGAAATCGATTATCTCTTGGGGGGATACGCTGCAACCCTATTGTTACGTATTCCACCCCAGTGCAGGGCCGATATTTGATAACGACCGCAAAACTCGGCTTGTCCATTTAGAAAATTCGTTACGGGAGTTGCAGTCGTTTACGAAAACGCCGCTCGCCGTAGAAAATATGCCGGATAGGGGAATGCTGAATACGGGCGCGGAATTGCAATATTTAGCGGATAAAATGGAAAACGTGCGCTTTTGTATCGACGTAAACCATTTTTTACGTGAAACGCCTGAAGAGGCGTTGGCACTTATCGGAAAATACGCCATTACGTTACATATTTCCGACCACGATTACACGCGCGAACGGCATTGGTTGCCGGCTAAGGGTAAAATTGATTGGCAAAAAGTAATTGCCGCGTTGGAAAAAGCAAACTACCAAGGCGTGTGGAATTACGAAGTATTAGAAGGCACGCTTGCCGAAATTAAATACAATTATTTGGGCTTATTTGCCGAATATAACAACTGCATATAATGCTATTTATTTTACAAGGAAAGCAAACGCAAAGGGATAAAAAGGAGAAAACATACTATGTATACGTTAAAAGTAGGTAAATCGATTGTGGTACGCGATGCTAAATTTTACGATAACGTGAAAGAGTTGGAAGAAGCAGGCTTCGATACCGTCGACGCCGATTTATGCGAAGGCGGTTTTTTCTACGGCGAAGAAGATAAACAAAACGTATGCAACCGTTTGCAATACATTAACGATTCGCGTTTAAAACTCAACGGCGTACACTTGCCGTACGGCGGCAGCCGTAATATCGCGCATTTGGACGACGCTATAAGAAAGGAAGCCATTGCGCAGCATTTGGAAATGATTAAGGCGGCGGATAAATACTCGCCCCGTTGTTATATCATTCACGGTAGCTGGGAACCCGTACCCGATAACGAACGGGAAGAAGGTTTGCGTCGTATGACGGAAGCACTGAACTATATGCAAAAACAAACGAAAACGCCGATTGCGGTGGAATCATTGCCACGCACTTGTCTTTTGAATACGGCGGCGGAAATGGTCAAAGCGGCGGCAATGCTCGATAAACCGTATTTTTGCTTGGACGTAAACCATTTCTTGCAAGAAAAAACGGAAACGGTTATTCCTAAAGTGGCGAAATGGATTATCACCACGCATATTTCCGACCACGATTACGAAAACGAAAGACATTGGTTACCAGGCAAGGGCGAAATTGCTTGGTTGAACGTGATAGCAGAATTAGAAAAAGCAGGCTATCAAGGCGTTTGGAATTTTGAAGTGCGCGACGACGCATACGATACGTATAAAAATTTAAAGGCGAATTTTGATAATATGTTTGCGAACTATAGCGCACAAAAATAGGGAAACGTATGAAAAAAGAATGGTTTGAATGGATACATAGTTGGTGCGAAGCGACGACGCAAGACGATTTGCCGCGTGTGCTTTTGGTGGGGGATTCTATCACGCACGGATATCAAGGCGCGGTTAGAAATGCCCTAAAAGGGGTTTGTTACGTCGATTACGTGGCTACGTCGTATGCAATCGATAGTAAAATGTATAATTTGCTTGTGGAAAATTTTGTAAAAGACAGCCGCTACGACGTAATCCATTTCAATCACGGTTTGCACGGCATACATTTAAGCAAACGTGGATATCAAAGCCGTATGAAAAAGCTGCTTTGCCGTTTGGAAAAGCAATCGAAAATTCTTTTAACCACCACTACGGTAGTGTATACCGCAGATAACAAGCGTTTGCACCCGAACTGGAATAAACGAGTACAGGAGCGCAACGACGTGGTATGGGCTTTGGCAACAGAAAAAGGCTACGCGGTAGACGATTTGTATTCTGTAAGCCTTGCTATCGACAAGGCGGATAGGAGCAACGACGGCACGCATTACGAAAGCGTGGGTTACGAACGATTAGCGGTATCAGTTGCCGACTCTATCAAAAAAGTGTTGGGGAAATAGGAAGTATGCAGTTAAAGAAATACGATATCAAAAGCGATAAAGCCATTGCCCGTTGGGACGAAGCACTACCGCTTGGCAACGGCAAAATAGGGTGCTTAATTTACGGGGATAATCCGTTATACTTATCTTTGGATTCCATTGATTTATGGGATACGAGAGTAAACCCCGTAACCCTTGAAGACGGTTTCCATTTTGCCAATTTGAAAAAGTTGGTAAAAAGCGGTAGCGATGCCGATTGGCAGGAATACAACCGCTTGTTCGACGATGTTTTTATGGGTTGCGCGTATCCTAGTAAAATTACCGCAGGCAGGATAGAACTTTCGTTTGCCGACGGGAAAACGGCTTCTTCTAAACTCTCCATTTCTACGGCTTTGGCGGAAGTGTACGGGGAAAACGGATTGAAATTGCAGTCGTTTTTAAGCGCGACGGATTTTGTCGGCGCTGCGAGAGTTTACGGGGAGTATTCGCTCAATATACATATTCCAAATTACATTTCGGGGGACGCGCATAACCATTCGGGGATAGGTAGGCAAGACCAAGAAATGAGTATGCACTATCCTAAGGCGAATATTCTTCACGAAGACGGATTTACCTATTACGTACAAAGTACGCATACCGATTTTAAGTACGGTATTTTCGTGTATCGCAAGCCGTGCGGCGCGTATGACGAATTGTATTTTACCGTGGCTAAAAATACCGATTGTACCGATTTCGTCAACGTAACGAAAACAAAATTGTTACAGGCGGCGAAAAAAGGGTTTGACGGTTTATATTGTACGCACGAAAAATGGTGGAAACAATATTGGAAACAATCGGAAATTTCGCTGGGCGATAGTCTCATTGAAAGCGTATACTACCGTTCGTGGTATTTATTTGCTTCCACGTCGCGCAAAGGGTTTTATCCTATGCCCTTACAAGGCGTTTGGACGGCGGATAACGATAGTTTACCGCCCTGGAAAGGGGATTATCATCACGATACCAATACGCAGCTTTCCTATCAGGCGTATTTAAAGGCAAACCGTTTAAACGAAGGCGTGGTATTCGTCGATTATTTATGGAATTTACGGGAAGCGTATAAAGCGTTCGCAAAAGATTTTTTCGGCGTAGAAGGCATTTTAGTGCCTTCGTGCTCGACTATCGACGGAAAACCGATGGGCGGTTGGGCGCACTACTCGTTATCGCCGACAATGACGATTTGGGCGGCGCAAAGCTTTGACGAATACTGGCTGTATACGGGCGACGAAGTGTTTTTACGCGAACGTGCATATCCGTTTTTTAAAGAGGTTGGCAAGGCGATTTTTAGGTTGTTGGAAGAAAGAAACGGGAAATTGTATTTGCCGCTTTCCAGCTCTCCTGAAATTCATAATAATACGCGCAAGGCGTATTTAACGCCTAATTCTAACTTCGATTTAGCACTCATTGTCTATTTATATAAAACGTTGCAAGGATATGCCGCGCATTTTGGGGAAGCGGGCGCCGTGCAAAAATACGAAAGTATCTTAAGTAAATTAGACGATATTGCAATATTTAACGGCAAAGTAATAGGGTTGAGCCCCGACGAGACGTTACAAGAATCGCACAGGCATTTTTCGCATTTAATGTGCTTGTATCCCTTGCACCTTATCAATTACGATACGCCCGAACACAAACGCTTATACGAGTGCACTTTGTACGAATTAGAACGTTTGGGTATGGGTATGTGGGTAGGCTTTTCGTTTGCTATGTGCGCGCAAATTTACGCTATGGCGGAAAAGGGGAATTCCGCATATGAAAAGTTACGCCAGTTTGCCTACGCGTTTGTGGCGGAGAATGGTTTTCATTTGAACGGCGATTTTAAGGAATACGGATTGACCACCTTCCATTACCGTCCGTTTACGTTGGAAAGCTCGTTTGGGTGGTGCGACGCATTGCACGAAATGCTTATGCAAGACCATCAAGGTTACGTGCATTTGTTTCCTGCCCTGCCTACGGAATGGAAAGATAGGAAACTTTCGTTTAAGAAGTTGCGTAGCGTAGGCGGCGCTTTGGTTAGCGCTACTATGTATAGCGGCACGCTTTGTAAAGTGGTTATCGAAGCGCAATCCGCACGGGTAATTAAGCTTAAAAACACGTTTGGCGTAGGGCAGGTATGCGTTGAAAACGGAAATGGTGTAACGGTTATCGACGAAGTGGACGGGTGTTTTATCTTGCCGCTTGCAAAAGGCAAAACGAAAGTATACGTGGAGAAAAACGCAAAATGAAACTCATTACCATAGGCGATTCGATAACGCGCGGTACGCATATTGACGACAACGGCAACTGGGCGGTGGCACAGCCCAACTATTCCCAAGTGCTGCAAACACTGCTCGGCACAAACGAGTTATCTTGCTTGGGCGTAAACGGCGTTTCAATAAGCGCTACTTCCCATACGAATTCCCAAGATGCCCTTTGTAGACTGTGCGAAAACGCGGTGGACGGGGATATCGTAGTGGTTGCCGGTGGCACGAACGATTTCGGTACTTCGGTAGAAGTGGGGAACGAAAACGACAGAAAAGATATTTCCACGTACGGGGCACTACATATACTCTTTACAAGATTGAAAGCGCTCAATCCTCAAGCGGAATTATACGCGGTGTTGCCTATTCCGCGCCAAAACGAAAACGTAAAAAACCAACGCGGTTATATTTTAGACGATTACCGCGCGGCGATAAAGACGGTAGCGAAACGGTTTGACGTGGCGGTGATAGACGGCAAAAAATTGCCGATTAACCCCGAAGACGAAACCGAGCGGCAGGCGTATATCCGCGACGGATTGCACCCCAACACCAAATGCCACGCTATCTACGGCAAATTTATTTATGACGAAATAATACGTATAAAAGGATAAAAAACTATGTTAAAAGGAATTTCTAAAATTATATCTCCTGAACTATTAAAAATTTTGTGTGAAATGGGGCACGGAGACGAAATTGTTATTGCGGACGGAAATTTTCCTGCCGTAACCAACGGAAAAAGATTGGTACGCGCGGATGGGCTCGGCGGCGTGGAAATGTTAGACGCGGTACTGTCGCTTATTCCGTTAGATACGTACGCTCCGTCAAATTTTATGTTGATGGAAACCACGCAAGGCGACCCTACGCCCACCATTTGGGGAGAATATTTCAAAGTGGCAAACGCCAACGACGATAACGTACGTGTGGAGAAATTAGAAAGGTTTGCCTTTTATGAACGCGCGAAAAACGCGTTTGCCGTTATCGCAACGGGCGAAGGCGCAATATACGCCAACATCATTTTAAAAAAGGGTGTTATAAAATAATGCGCACGGAAGAATTTGTATTTAACGGACATAAGGCCACCGTTATATTACCCGATAACCCCAACGGCAAATGGATATGGAAAACGGAATTTTTCTATGCGTTCGATAAAGCGGAACAAACTCTGTTACAAAAGGGCTATACGCGCGTGTATTACGGTATAAGCGATATGTACGGTAGCGCGAAAGCGGCGAGAAAAATGCACGCGTTTCATAAATTTATTATAGAAAAATACGGCTTGCAAACGAAAGCAACTCTGTTTGGATTTAGCCGCGGCGGACTGTATGCGTTTTCCTATACGTTGTTCTATCCCGAATGGGTGGACAAGGTGTATTTAGACGCACCCGTGCTCGATTTAAAAAGTTGGCCGCCCAAAGGCAGCGTGGAACAAAGTCAGGTATTTGACGAGTTTTCACTCAATGAAGAAACGTTGCAAACGTATAAAGGCAACCCCGTGGATTTGTTGGAAGAATTTTTCGCTTTGGGAATTCCCGTATTGCTTGTGGCAGGCGACGCGGACGAAGTGGTGCCGCTGGAAGAAAACGGCGGTAAGATGATAGCGTACGCCACACAAACGAATGCGGATTTTCGGTATATCATTAAAAACGGTTGTAAGCATCATCCCCATTCGTTAGAAAACGTAGAAGAAATTGTGCGGTTTGTGGAAAAATAAACGCTTGACGTTAAAGATATATCCTATAATCATAAATCATAAAGGAGAAAGTAGTATGAGAAAAGGCAGAGTAACCATTCCTACGGACGAAAATTACGTAGAAGGAACGTTGAAAATAGCGGAGCTTTGGGGTGCGGACGCCGTACGCGATTGCGACGGTACGCATCTTCCCAAAAACGCAAAGGAACTTGCGGAAAAGGTGTATAATACCTATTTTGTGGTGCGCGGCGATAACGCTTGGGCAGACAACCACACGGACGAATTGCAAAGCGTACTCCTTACGACGGACTATACGCTGGCTACGGGGAACGAGCTTGTTATTGATTTGTTAAAAGGCTATTCGCGCGAGCAGCTTGGTGTCAACGAGGAAAATCCTAAAAAATACTGGCAGGTATTTGATAGAACGGTAGACAAGGAAGTAAACGGTTGGGAATATCTCGGTAACGGAAAAGTAAAAATTGAAACTTTGCCTTATCACGAATATTCGGTGAACTTCTTTGCGGTCAATCAATGGGATTCTACGCAAATGTATAACTACATAACCAACAACTGGAATATTGAAAAGCACAAGGTTATGGAGCCGCGCTTTCAAGCGACCTTTGAACATATCAAAGACAATATGAGAAAGTGGTGCGCGGAAAATGAAAACGTAAACGTCGTTCGTTATACTACGTTTTTATATCACTTCTTCCTTGTGTTCAACGAAATCAACAAGGAACGCCACGTAGACTGGTTTGGCTATCCTATGACGGCTAGCCCCCGTGCCTTTGACGAATTTGAAAAGGAATACGGCTATACTTTAAAAGCGGAAGATATCGTTTCGCAAGGTACGTATCAAAGCAATTTCGTTAACCCCACGAAAAAATTCCGCGATTATATGGAATTTACCGAAAAGTACGTAACCAAAACGGTACGCGAACTGGTGGATATCGTACACGCTGAAGGGAAAGAAGCTATGATGTTCCTTGGGGATAGCTGGATTGGTACAGAACCGTACGGCGAGTATTTCAAGGATATGCAGTTGGACGCGGTAGTAGGCTCGGTAGGCGGCGGCGTTACGGTACGTATGCTTTCCGAAATTCCCCACGTCAAATATCACGAAGGCAGATTTTTGCCGTACTTCTTCCCCGATACGTTTTTTGAAGGCAATGAAGAAAACGCCATTGCGGAACTGGATAGAAACTGGGTAACCGCTCGTCGCGCTATGATGCGTAAGCCACTGGATAGAATGGGCTTTGGCGGCTATCTTGCTTTGGCTGCGAAATTCCCTAAATTTATCGAACGGGCAGGGCAGGTATGCGACGAATTCCGTGCGATTTGCGACGCGGCAGGGGACGCAAAGCCGTATGCAGGCTTGACGGTGGCTATTTTGAACGCTTGGGGCGCAAAGCGTAGCTGGATGTGCCATATGGTTGCGCACGAGCTGTGGTATCAACAAGTATATTCCTATCAAGGGGTATACGAAGCGCTTAGCGGCTTGGGCGTAGACGTACGCTTTATCTCGTTCGACGATATCAAAAACAAAGGCATCGATAAGGATATCGACGTTATTTTGAACGTAGGCGACGAAGGCACGGCGTTTAGCGGCGGCGAGTATTGGAACGACGGACAAATTGTAACTACCGTTCGTCAATGGGTAGCGGAAGGACACGGCTTTATCGGCGTCGGTGAACCTACGGCGTATCAAAAAGGCGGTAGGACGTTTGTGCTTGCCGACGTAATGGGCGTGGATAAGGAAAAAGGCTTTACTCTTTCCGACGACAAATATAATATTCAAAAGAAAGCGCACTTCATCACCGAAGATATCCAAGGGGAAATCGACTACGGCGAAGGTATGAAAAACGTATACGCGTTTAACGGAGCGGACGTTTTGGATATCGAAATTTCGCCCCGTTTTACAAGAAACGTAAACGTAGGCGAAGTAAAGTTGGCGGCAAACGCTTACGGGAAAGGCCGCGGTGTGTATATCGCAGGGCTTCCGTACAGTCCGCAAAACGCAAGGCTTTTACTTCGCGCGCTGTTCTGGTCGGCACATAAGGAAACGGAAATGAAGAAAGCGTATTCTTCCAACCCCGTAACTGATTGTTCGTATTATCCCGAAACGAAGAAATACGCGGTTATCAATAATACGAACGAACAACAAGCAACGACGTTTTACGACGTAAACGGCAAGGCGAGTGAAATGACGCTTGCGCCTAATTCGGTGGCTTGGATAAAAGCATAAATAAAAAAAATAAGGAGAAAAAACAGTATGGCAAAAAACAGATACGTGGGAGATTATCCCGTAATCGGTATCCGTCCTATCGTGGACGGTAGACGCGGACCTATGCAACTTCGTGAAAGCTTGGAAGGGCAAGTAATGGCAATGGCAAACGCCGCGAAAAAGTTGTTTGAAGAAAACCTTTTCTATTCGAACGGCGAACCTGTGAAAGTAGTGATGGCGGACACGTCTATCGGGCGCGTACCCGAAGCGGCGGCTTGCGCGAACAAATTCAAGAAAGAAGGGGTAAGCATTACCCTTTCCGTCACGCCTTGTTGGTGCTACGGCAGTGAAACGATGGATATGGACCCTACCACTATCAAAGCGGTGTGGGGCTTTAACGGTACGGAACGTCCCGGCGCGGTATATTTGGCGGCGGTACTTGCAGGCCACGCGCAAAAGGGCTTGCCTGCGTTCGGTATTTACGGACACGAAGTACAAGATAGAGATATGGTAGAAACCATTCCTGACGACGTAAAAGAAAAATTGCTGCGCTTTGGTCGCGCAGCGGTAGCGGTGGCTACGATGCGCGGTAAATCGTACTTGCAAATCGGTTCGCAATGTATGGGTATCGCAGGCTCGATTATCGACCAAGACTTTATGGAATCTTACCTTGATATGCGCGTAGAAAGCGTAGACGAAGTGGAAATTCTCCGTCGTATGGAAGAAGGCATTTACAACGAAGAAGAATACCAAAAAGCGTTAAAATGGACGAAAGAACATTGCAAAATGGGTAGAGACGACAATCCCGAATCGGTAGAATTCTTGGGCGAAACGCGCCGTATTAAATTTACCGACGAAGAAAAGGAAAAGCAATGGGAATTCACCGTTAAAATGTACTGTATCATCAAGGATTTGATGGCAGGCAACAAGAATTTGCCCGACGGCTTTGAAGAAGAAAAAGTAGGGCATAATGCCATTGCAGGCGGTTTCCAAGGTCAAAGACAATGGACGGACCATTGGCCGAACTGCGATTATCCCGAAGCGTTGCTCTCGTCCACGTTCGATTACGAAGGCGCGAGAGAACCGTATACGCTCGCTACCGAAAACGACGTATTGAACGGGTTGGGAATGTTGTTTATGCGTTTACTTACGCATAGAGCGCAAATTTTTGCGGACGTAAGAACGTATTGGAGCGGCGACGCAACCAAGCGTGTTACGGGGTACGATTTGGAAGGCAAAGCGAAAGAATCGGATGGTATCATTCACCTTTTGAATTCGGGCGCGGCGTGTTTGGATGCTTGCGGCGAATGTAAAGACGAAAACGGCAACGCCATTATGAAAAAATGGTGGGAAGTAACGGACGAAGATATCGAAAAGATGACGAAAGCCACCGTTTGGTGCGAAGCGGGTTTTGATAACTTCCGCGGCGGCGGTTTCTCTAGCCATTACACGACGAAAGCGGAAATGCCTTGCACGATGATTCGTTTGAACCTTGTTAAAGGATTAGGTCCTGTGTTGCAAATTGCCGAAGGTTGGACGGTACGCTTGCCCGACGACGTTTCGGATACGCTTATGGAAAGAACGAACCCGACGTGGCCTTGCACTTGGTTTGCTCCCCGTTGCGACGGCAAGGAAGGCAGTCCGTTCAAGACGGCATACGAAGTGATGCAAAACTGGGGTGCAAATCACGGTGCGATTTCTTATGGACATATCGGCGCGGACTTGATTACGATGTGTTCGATGCTCCGTATTCCCGTTTGTATGCACAACGTACCTAAGGACGAAATTTTCCGCCCTGCGTGCTGGAATGCGTTTGGTATGGACAAAGAAGGGCAAGATTATCGCGCTTGCCAGGCTTACGGGCCTTTGTATAAAAAGTAATACGCTAATATATTTGCGCAATAAAAAACCGCCCCGAACATTCGGGGCGGTTACAGTTTTTATTTGCATTGTTTTAACGCTTTTTTCAAAACGGGAGTAATCGTTTGCGCCATACGGTAAAAACCTAAATCGTTGGGGTGGCATCTATCCACCGTGCAACAATCTCTGCCGTCCTTGCCAAACAGCGTTTCGCCGTCGATAAAAAATACGTGCTTATCTTTATTCTTTTTGGCTTTCATATAGCTTTCAAAGATAACGGCGCGCCGTTTTGCTGAAAATTCGGGGTTAGAATCAAAGTCGGGCTTGGTAATCATAATGACGGGCGCGGTGGGGTTTTCTTTACGGAACGTTTCGTACATATTGTAATGCGTTGCCTGTAAATCTTCTACCGTAATCGCATTCCAGTCGTAATCGAGTACGAATATGGACGGGTGCAAGCTTGCGATATAATCCGCCATCGCTTGTTCGCCTTTGGCACTACCTGAAAAACCAAGATTGATATAATTGAATTTCAACGTACGGGAAAGAATGGAAACGTAGTCGTTACCTGCCCTGGAAGCGCAACCGCCTTGCGTTATCGAACTCCCGTAAAATACTACGGGATTTTTCGTAGGCGACGGGGGAGTTTGTACCGTACTCCCTTTTTGTACGCCGATAAATAATTCGTACACGCCGTTATATAAGGGGAAATAGATGCACATTTCCTGTAACAAATGTTCGGGGAAACGGCAAATGCTTTGGAAAGCGTATGTATCCCCTTGCGTTTCGGCAAGGGTAATCATATTCGGGTACATCGGCGCGGCGTAATTTCCGTCCGCGTAAATGGTAAAGCCGTGGCTGCCGCCAAGGGGCATATGATTCATAGGTAAAACGCGTGGAATAACGCATTTGATTGCCACATACGGGGAGTTGGTTAAAAAGCAAACTCTGCCGCCTGCGGTGTGCGTGGCTAACCCTGCTACGCCTGCGCTAACCGTTTTGGCTACGTCTAAAGGCAAACGCAAATATCTTTTATCTTCTTTTGAATAGAATACGCCGCGCAAAGAAAACGGAGTTTCGCTGGCATTGAACCATTCGATATCGTCTACGTTGTCCAACGTGGGCAATTTAAAATTTTCGTCGATTTGTGAAATGTCCATAACGAGTACCTTTTATTTATTTTTATGCAAAAAACGTGGGGATAACAAGGGCTGCGATGACGATAGCGCCAAGCGCGATACGGTACCAACCGAATACCTTGAAATCGTGTTTTTTAACAAAATTCATTAAAAATTTAATAGCGATAAGGGATACGGCAAAGGCAACCACACAACCGATGAGAAGATAGCCTATTTCTGCGCCGATAAACGCATTGCCGTCCAACAAGAACTTAAAAACCTTTAACGCGCTTGCACCTAACATTACGGGGATAGCGAGATAGAACGTAAATTCCGCGCCGACGGGACGGGATACGCCGATAAGGAGCGCGCCTAAAATGGTTGCACCCGAACGGGACGTACCGGGGATAAGCGAAAGCACTTGAAACGCACCGATAATTAGCGCTTGTTTATACGTAAGCTCGTTTGTCGTTTGTACGGCAAGCGTTTTATTTTTATTGACGTTTTCCACTACGATAAACGCCACGCCGTAAACAATCAGCATAATGGCGATAACAAGGGGCGTTTGTAAATGTTCTTCCAAAAAATCGTCCAAAAGCAAACCCATTACGGCGGCAGGCAAACAGGCGATAATTACTTTCGCCCACAGGATAAGAATATTTTTATCCGTTTTGACAACCGTTTTCATTCCGTTGTCTTGCTCGGCTTTTTCCAAACTCCAAGGAAAGAGTTTTTTGAAAAATAACACGACGACGGCAAGGATTGCGCCAAGTTGAATAACGACCTTGAACATTTCCATAAAGCTTGCGGATACGTTTAAGGGAAATAATGCGTCGAAAAGGAGCATATGTCCCGTACTGGAAATGGGTAACCATTCGGTAATCCCTTCGATAATACCCAAACAAATAACCTTTAACAATTCGATAAAGTCCATTATGTATAAACTCCTTATGATTAGCATTTTCATAGTATTTTATCTATTAGAACAGTAAAATTATAACATAATCGGTATAGAAAGTCTATTATTTTAGTAAAAAAAGCGAAAAAATAAATAAAAACGGCTAAAAATATTACACTATGTATTGCAATTATTAAAAAAATGTGGTATAATAAAAATAGTAATTTAGGTAAAAACGAGCTGTTTTTGCGGTTTTTTATGTAAAAAGGAGTCGGTTTTGCTTGGGTGAACATATTTTTAATTTTTTCGGAGGGGACGAAAATGAGCAAGGGAACAGTGAAGTGGTTTAATGCGGAAAAAGGCTACGGCTTTATCGCAAACGACGAGGGTGGCGACGACGTATTCGTACATTTTTCGGCTATCGTAATGGACGGGTACAGACGCTTAAAGGAAGGGCAAGTGGTTACGTTTGAAACCGAACCCGATCCTAAAAATCCTGAAAAGCTGCGTGCGGTTAACGTAGTAGCGGAATAAGAAAAAACCAAAAAGATTTTGTCGCGCCAATTTTTCGACGCGGCTTTTTCTTTTGAAAAAATACTCTATTTATCACTTAGTTGATTTTTCTTGTCCATTTATTAAAAAGCATTTTTAGTTGCATAAACCATACTTTTTTGTATCGTCTTGTAAAAAAACCTTTAATAAAGGATAAAATTTGTTCGAGCCGTTGACAAACGCCGTCGTTTAGTGTATAATTTTGATATACGTAGCGTAAGGAGAATAACGTATGTACCCTTATCCCGTTTTGTTTGGAAAAATAGGTTTGTATGAAATATGCCTTGCGGTGGGGATTATCGTCGTATTTTTTCTCGCGGACAAAATGGCGATAAAACGCGGTTTTTCCGTGGGGTTACAACGCTTATTCGTCGTCGCCATACCACTTGCTATCTTCATAGGCTTTGGCGGTGCGATACTCTTTCAAGGTTTTTACGATTATATGGAAACGGGCGTGTTTAAGCTGGATAACACGACGGGTATGACGTTCTACGGCGGTTTTATCGTAGGTGTTATCGTGTTTTTACTCGTTTGGTTTGTGGGCGCGAAACTGTTTAAGCTGGACAAAGAGAGTAAAGCTCGGTTTATCGACGTAACGGAGATTGCCGCTTGCTTGATACCGCTTGGGCACGGTTTTGGGCGGCTTGGCTGCTTTTTTGTGGGGTGCTGCCACGGATTTGCTACCGACGCTTGGTACGGCGTCAATATGTGGACGGAAAGCGGTTGGCAAAAGGTATTGCCCGTACAGCTTTACGAAGCGATTTTCCTGTTTGTCTTGTCGGCAGTTTTATTCGTATGCGTATTCAAAATGAAAGAAACGACAAAAAAGCGCGTGTCGCTACTTGCTATCTACGCGGTTTCGTACGGCGTGTGGCGGTTTTTTATCGAGTACGCGCGCGGCGATAACCGTGGGGAAACAGTCGTTTCGTTTTTGTCCCCTTCGCAGCTGACGGCACTCGTTTTAATAGTCGTAGGGGCGGCGTATTTTTGTATTTGTTTCTTCGTCATAGCAAGACGGAAAGAGAATAATAAGTAAGAGGAGATTTTTTATGGAAAGAGTAGAGGCATTGCAAGCGTTTGAAAACGCGTTTGGCACACAAGCGGAAGATTTGTTTACGGCAGCAGGCAGAATTAACGTTATCGGCGAGCACGTCGATTATTGCGGCGGTAAGGTGTTTCCTGCGGCGCTTAATTTACGCTGCAACGTTTACGGTAAAAAGACGGGCGAAAACGTTATTCGTTTGGCGTTCCGCGGTATCGACGGCGTAGTGGAATTAGATGTTAACGCGTTGAACGATTACAGACATTTAAAAATAGGGAATTATCAAGCAGGCGTTGCGTATTTTATGCAACAAAAAGGCGTGCAAATAGTGGGGTGCGATTTGTATTACGATTGCACCGTTCCCTTTGGTAGTGGGTTGTCTTCTTCAGCGGCAATTGAAGTGGCAACCGCCGTTGCTTTATACGAATACGCAGGCGTTACATACGACAAAGTGGAAGTGGCGTTGCTTTCTCAAAAGGCGGAAAACCAGTACGCAGGCGTAAATTGCGGTATTATGGACCAGTTCGCTTCGGCAATGGGTAAAAAAGACCACGCGGTATTGCTCGATTGTGCAACTCTTTCCTACGAATACGTGCCTTTAAAGCTTGGTGAATATTGTTTGGTGGTGGCAAATTGCAATAAGCCGCACAACTTAGTGGAAAGTAAGTATAACGTTCGCCGTCAAGAAGTGGAAATGGCGTTAAAAACCATTCAAACGGTAAAAAAGGTGAATTGCTTGGCAGAACTGACGCCTAAAGATTTTGCGGAAGTAAAATACTTATTATCGGGCGTAGTAGCAAAGCGCGCCGAACACGTAGTAATGGAATGCGATAGAGTAAAGTGTGCGGTACAGGCTTTGAAAGACGGCGACTTGGTAGAACTTGGCAGATTGCTCAACGAAAGCCATTACAGCTTGCGCGATTTGTATGAAGTTACGGGTGCGGAGTTGGATACTCTTTCCGCTCTTGCGAGAAAGGAAGAAGAGTGTTTAGGTTCGCGTATGATAGGCGCAGGGTTTGGCGGTTGTACCATTTCCATAGTCAAGAAAACGGCGGTGGAAGGGTTTATCCGTCGTGTAGGTACGGCGTATGCCGACGCTATCGGGTATAAGGCAAGCTTTTACGAAACGTCTATTGAAGACGGTATTACCGTGGAAAAATTATAACGAACGCAAGCCGCGCCGTTTCTTTCGGCGCGGCGTTTTTTATAGTCGTTTTTATAAAAAATAAGGGGCAGGTACGAGATGAAATATATTTTAGCGTTAGACCAAGGCACGACGTCTTCGCGTGCGGTGCTTATCGACGACAAGCAAAACACGGTAGGGATACTCTCGCGTGAGTTTGAACAAATCTATCCCAAAGAAGGTTGGGTAGAGCACGATGCTATGGAAATTTGGGCGAGTCAGTACGGCGTAATGATGGAGCTTATAGCAAAAAGCGGCGTTTCGGCGGTAGATATTGCCGCTATCGGTATCACCAACCAACGGGAAACCACCGTGGTTTGGGATAAAAACACGGGCGTACCCGTATATAACGCTATCGTTTGGCAATGTCGGCGTACGGCGGAAGATATCGTAGAGTTGATAAAAAGCGGCAAAGGGGAAACTATTCGACAAAAAACAGGACTTGTCCCCGACGCGTATTTTTCCGCAAGCAAAATTAAATGGATTTTGGACAACGTGGACGGCGCGAGAGAACGCGCGCAAAAGGGAGAGTTGTTGTTCGGTACGGTAGACAGTTGGTTGATATGGAAATTGACGCAAGGGAAATGCCACGTAACGGATATTACCAACGCTTCGCGCACAATGTTATTCAATATTGAAACGCTCGATTGGGACGACGAGCTGTTGTCGTTGTTTACCATTCCGCGCGCTATGTTGCCTGCAGTGCAAAGTTCGGGCGAGATATTCGGCTATACCGATATCGGCGGTGTGCAAGTACCTATTGCAGGCGTTGCAGGAGACCAGCAGGCGGCGTTGTTTGGGCAAGGCTGTTATAAAAAAGGAGACGCGAAAAATACGTACGGCACGGGTTGCTTTTTATTGATGAATACGGGCTGTGAACGTCCTGTCAGTGCAAACGGATTGCTCACTACGCTTGCCGCAACGCGTAAAGGGCAAAAAACGCAGTATGCGTTGGAAGGCAGTGTGTTTATCGGCGGTGCTGTTATTCAATGGCTGCGTGATGAAATGCGGTTTTTCGCGGAGAGCCGCGATGCGGAATATTATGCGAAAAAAGTGCCCGATACGGGCGGCGTATACATAGTGCCGGCGTTCGCAGGTTTGGGTGCGCCGTATTGGGATATGTACGCACGCGGAGCGATTTTCGGTATTACGCGCGGTACGAAACGCGAACATATCATTCGTGCGGCGCAAGAGAGTATTGCTTATCAATCGGCGGACCTTGTTTTTGCAATGGAAAAGGATACGGGTGCAAAACTCAATAGCCTAAAGGTGGACGGCGGTGCTTCGCGCGACGGATTTTTAATGCAGTTCCAAGCGGATATTTTAGGAACGGAAGTGGAAAAGCCGACTACGCACGAAACGACGGCGTTGGGCGTTGCCCTGCTGGCAGGGCTTACCGTGGGCGTATGGGAGAGTGAAGAACAAGTGCTTTCTATGCGGCAAAAAGCTTGCGTTTATACGCCGAATATGGCTGTAAATGAACGGGAACAACGTTTAAAAAGATGGCATAAAGCGGTGGAACGCAGCCGCGGATGGGATTTGGATTAAAAGAAAAAAACGCTCGAAAGAGCGTTTTTTAACGTTGTATTTTTTGTAGGGCAATACGGCAAAGCGTTTCCTTTACGTTGTCTTTTGGGTTGCATACGGCGTGTAATAATAAGGCGTGTAAGGTATCGGCAACGTTTGCGGCAGGAATGCCAAGCGTTAACAAATCGTTGCCCTTTACAGCCAAATCTTTCAAGGAAACGGGCGCGCACTCCTGCTGCATTTGTGCAAGCAGCTTTTGCCATTTTACACAAGTGGGCGCAGGGGATAAATCGTCTTTACAAGCGGAGAAATCCGCTTGTTTTAGTAAAAGAAGCTGGGGCAACAGGCAATAATGTTCCGCGAAAAATTTTCGTAATTTTTTTGCGCTCGTTTGGCAGTTGAAATCGTACATGTGTAGCGAAATTAGCTCGGTTACCGTTTGTATCACTCGTTTAGGGGCTTTTAAGCGTTGCAGTATTTGCGCGGCAAGCACTTTGCCAACGTTTGGATGCGCGTGGGCGTTCCCGTCGTCGAGCATACATCTCGGTTTGCCTACGTCGTGCAAAAGGGCTGCAAGCCGTATGCTTTCGTCGGCGTATTGCACCGCTCGAAAAGAATGTTCTAATACGTCGTAGTTATGGAAATCGGCGCGTTGCTCCATTCCTTTGCCTAAAGCAAGTTCGGGGAAAATACGTGCAAATACGCCCGTTTTTTCTAAAATTTTCAAGCCGTGATAGTGTCCGTATGCTACGCCGTATTTTTTGTCGGCGGTAAGCAGTAGACAAAGCTCGGTATATATTCGCTCGGGGGAGATATCGTCCATAAGCGCGGCGTTTTCTTTTGCGCCTTGTAAACACGCTTCGTCGGGGGTGAAACCAAGCTGCGCGGCTTGACGGGCAAGCCGTAATAGACGGAGTCCGTCTTCAGAAAATACTTTTTTGGCGGGAGCAACGGTAGTAAGCCGTTTTTCGCGGATTGCCGTAACGCCGTCAAGGGGGTCTACTATTCGGTTTTTAGCGATATCGAAATACACGGCGTTTGCCGTGAAATCGCGGCGGCGCACGTCCTTTTCTATATCGTCCGTGAAAAAGATTTCTACGGGTGTATGCACTCCGCGTACGTATTTATCGGAACGGAAGCAAGAAAATTCGTAATTGTTGCCGTCGTTATCGCGCAGTTTTACCGTGCCTGTGTTTTGGTATACGGCTTGCGCACTAAACCCTTGTGCTTGCGCAATTTGTATAAATTCGTCTGCGCGCATAGGCGAGCAAATATCCCAGTCGGGCGAGATAAGGGGGAAGCCTGCAAGATAATCGCGGACGCTACCGCCCACGAGATACAGGGGTTTTGGACAAGCATTTGCCAAAGTTATTAAGTTTTTTGGCAAAAATTGTAACATTGCGCCCTCTTTTTAAAAAATTTTATATATAAAATTATATCAAAATCGAAAATAAATTGCAATTATTCGAAAAGTGTTATATAATAGAAAAGGAAAAAATTTAATTTTTTTTAAAAAATAGTGAGTATTTTTCTCGCGGAGTACACGGAAGATGAAAACGTATCATATTATTTCCAACCCCGTAGCGGGTAAAAACAAAAAAGGAAAAGTGCTTTCTTTAGTGGAAAGTATCTTTGAAAAGGTGGGCGCGAAATTTCAAACGCATCTTTCCAAAGAATCACGCGACGCTACCCGTATCGTGAAAGAATTGACGGAAAACGGCGAACGGGAAATTATTGCAGTCGGTGGAGACGGTACGCTCCACGAAGTATTAAATGGTATTCACAATCCTACCGATTGTCATTTGGGTTTAGTCCCTGCCGGTACGGGGAATGATTTTGCGGAGCATATCGGTATTCCTAAGGACGCCGAAAAGGCAACGGAAATTATTTTAAAAGGTGAAACCAAATCTACCGATTATTTAGAAGTAGGCGGTGTGCGCTGTATGAACGTCGCAGGGCTTGGTATCGACGTGGACGTTTTGGAACGTTGCAGACGGGGAAAACTGAAAGGGAAAATTAAGTATTTGATAAGTTTGGTGCAAAGCTTATTCACGTTTAAAGGCTGTAAAATGGAGCTGGAATGCGACGGCGTAGTACAAACGCGCGAAGCGTTGATTGCGGCGGCTTGTAACGGTTCGCAATTTGGCGGCGGTATTAAAATTTGTCCGAATGCAAACGAAGCGGACGGAAAAATAGAAGCCGTTATCGTGGATAATCTTGGCGGCGTGTTTAAAATTATCGGGGCGTTTATAGAGTTGATGAAAGGCAGGGTATTACAGTACCCGTTGACGACACACGTGTTTTGCGATAGACTGCGTTTCGTGCCCGAAAAGCCTTGCGCCGTGCAATTAGACGGCGAGCTTTATGAGAATTTAGATTTCGACGTAAAAATTTGTCGCGGATTACAATTTTACAGATAATTTCAAGGGAATTTTTTCTATTCTATGTTACCCAAAGCGTATAAAAAAGTATTTGACGCGATACCCGAAGGCGTATTTGTGTTTGACGATAAGCTGCGTGTGAAGTTCACGAACGCGGCTTTTCGGCGTTCTTTCTCAGACGGTGCAAAGAAAAGCGGTACGCTTTCGCAAACACTCGGTTGCGGGGAAACGGGTAGATGCGGCGAAGGGCAAAATTGTGCTTATTGCGCGTTTTTGCGCACTATGCGCTCGGCAATAGAAGAAAAACGTGAAAAGACGGAAACGGTGCGTACTTCCGTGCACCATTCGGGGCATACCGCGCAGCTTTCGGTGCGTATCCGTATATTCCCCGTGGACGAAAAAGGAAAACTCTTCGTAGGGATAACCGACGGAACGTATCAAGCGGAAATGGAACGGGAAATGCTCTCCGCGCAACGGATGCAACAACGGTTGCTCCCTGCAGGAAAGAGTATGGGAGGCGTGCCGTATGCGTATACGTATATTCCTTGCTTGGGCGTTGGGGGAGATTTGCCCGACGTATACGAATATGACGGACAAACGTACGGCGTGCTTGCCGACGTGTCCGGGAAAGGCGTTTCGGCTGGTATGCTTTCGGCATTTGCAAAAGCGGCGTTTGATAGAAAAGAACGTAATTTGGGTAAAGCGTTGATGAAACTTAACGCTAAGTTTGGCGAACTGCAACAAGACGAGCGTTCGTATATTACGGTAGCGGCGGTACGTATAGATACAGTACGCCAAGCAATAGGGTACGCCGTGGCAGGGCATAACGCGCCTATTTTACTCAAAAACGGACAGGGAATTCACGAAATTGAAAGTCCTGCGCCACCCATTTCCAACTGGATACCCGATTTTGCGTATCGTGAAAACGAACTGCCTTACGAAAAGGGGGATTTGCTTGTATTACTCACCGACGGCGTTACCGAATGTATGAACGCGAAAGGCGAGTTGTTTGGTATCGAGCGCGCGGAAAGCGTACTGTTGCAAAGCCGTAGCGCGGAAGATTTTATCGGGAAGTTAAAAGCGGCGCTTACGGTGTTTAGCGGTGGAGCGTTCTCTGACGACGTTACGGCAATCGCTTTCGATTTATAACAAGGAAACACTGTATATTTGATAGGGATTATAAAAATAAATCGTAAAAAAGTGCCTAAAAACAGTTGACAAACGTAAAAAAAAATCTTATACTATATTAGCGCTTTGATGAAAGAGTACTTTTATTTGCGCACTAATATATGGAAAAGCACTGTTAGCTCAACTGGATAGAGCGACGAGCTACCCGTTAAGCAAAGCATTGATAATGCTTTGTAGGGGCGAGAAAAGTGCGCGCCGATAGGTAGGCGCAAACGTTGACTGAAACAACGTAAACCGTACGTTGTTGAGAAGGTCTACGGAACCAAAGGCTATCCAAAGGAAATTTAAATACTTGCACTGTTAGCTCAACTGGATAGAGCGTTGGTCTACGGAACCAAAGGCTAGGAGTTCGAACCTCTTACGGTGCACCAGCAAACAGCCCACGGCAATATGCCGTGGGCTGTTTGCTGTGTGAAGCGTAACAGTAAGTAGAAAGCTTACGGGTTCGGGCTTGTCGTAATGCGACAGCCCTGCGCCTTGCGCGCAGCTGAAACGCTCAAAAAACAAAAGAAAAACCCACCCGATACAAATCGGGTGGGTACATTTATGAAGGGAGAAATTATTCTTCTGTGTCTTCTACGTTATTTTCCGTTTCTTCAACAACTTCGTCTTCAACAACTTCTTCTACGGATTCCGCAATTTGTGCGTTTTCCGCTGCATTAGAAGCAGCCGCAAATGCTCTTCTTTCGTTAAGTTCAGCAGTCATCTTAGCAACCGTCTTCTTATCAAGGTTGTAAATGAAGGTGATAGCTACGAACATTACAATGCCGCTGAATGCGTACAAGCCAGCAACAAGCCAACGCATATTGGTTGCAACTTCAATCGTTTGCGCTGCGCCAAGTTCACTGTTATAGCCGAGCGCTGCCATAATCAATACGACGAGCGAAGGGCCAACGCCTTGTGCGAGTTTTCTAAAGAAGGAGTGTAAGGAATATACCGTACCTTCTTCTTTCGTGCCGTTCTTCCATTCGTTATAGTCGATTGCGTCTGCCATAAGCGCCCAAGATACACAGGTGTAGAAGCCAAGACCGAAGCCAAAGAATACTTGTGCGATTACAAAGAATACGATACCCGTTACATTAGGAGTAATCAACGGGTTGAACAGGAGGATGCCGCCGATAGCGGAAACGCCCGCGCCTACTACGCAACCTTCTTTCTTGCCCCATTTATCAACGATTTTCTTGATAAAAGGCATAAATAAGAACATAGGCAAATAGGAGATGAGTTGAACAATACCCGAAATTTGTGCATTTTCGAAATACGATTGGAAGAGCACTGCCGTAGCGGTAGTGGAGCTATTCATGCCCAAGAACATTGCCATTGCCGCAAGCGTAGCGCCTACAGCTGCAGGGTTCTTGATGAAATTCTTCATAGCTTTGAATACGTTGAATTTTTGCGTGTTTTCACTAATTTTAACTGCATTTTCGTCTACGCGGATAGTGGTGGTCTTCAACATAAAGATGAAGCAGCCAAGCCCAATAACGCCCATAACGATTGCCGCGATAAATACGTTACCGCCGATAAGGTTGCTGTTTGCGTCGTATACGATGAAGGGCAATAATACCATAGGTAAAATATTACCTATCATCGAGCCGATAGAACGCCACGTGGAAAGTTGCGCTCTTTCAGAGCCGTTTTCCGTGATAACGGACATCATCGAACCATAGGGTACGTTTGCAAACGTATAGAATGCATCCCAAAGTACGTAGCCGAGCACGAACATAATGCCTTTTACCCACGTTTCCGCGCCGGGAATGGGTAAGAAGAAGAATAAGCCGGAGAAGAGCAAGCCGAGTGCACCGATAAAGATGTACGTCTTGAATTTGCCGTGCTTATACGCCCTCTTGTCCGCGTCGAACATCGAACCGAGCAGGGGGTCGTTGATAGCGTCCCAAACTTGAACGACTAACAACAATGCGGCGTAAAGTTCTTCGCCGAGCAACATAAATTGCAACCAGAACAACGCCATAATAGAGCTCTTTAACGAGAAACTCATATTACAACCAAGGTCGCCGGCTGCATACGATATCTTGTCCCTCATACCGAAGGGACGTTTTTGAGTAACGGTTTCCATAAATTCCTCCTTTCATATTTTTAAGAGCGACCAAACCGCAATATGCCGCTCTTGTGATAGGTTTGTGATAACATTATATAGCAAAAAACAAATAGTGTCAATCCTTTTTGTTAAAACTAACAAAAATTATTCAAAAAGAACAAAAATCGGAGAGAATATTAAATGTTTTTTTCAAGGAAACGTTTGTTAACTCTTGACAGAAAACGCTAGATAAGGTATAATAAAAGTAGTATGATATCACAATATATAGTTTGTGAATTTTTATAAAAATATATTAAAAAAACACAGTTTCGGGAGGAACAAAATGAGAACGAGAATGAAATGGAATGAAGGTTGGCTTTTTTATAAAGGCACAGCGGACATTGCAGGGCTTGCAGACGGCGAAACGGTAAATTTGCCGCATAGCTGGAATGCAACGGACGGACAAGACGGCGGCAACGATTATTTCCGCGGTTCTTGCGTGTACACGAAAAAGATTAGTAAGGCTGATTTGCCTGCCAACAACGAATATTATTTGGAAATCCGCGGTGCGAACTCTTCAGCGGACGCATACGTAAACGGTAAGCATATGGCGCACCACGACGGCGGATATTCCACGTGGCGTATCAATTTCACGAACGAATTACAAGAAGAAAACGAAATTGCTATCGTAGTAGACAACGCACCGAACGATAAAGTATATCCCCAAGTGGCGGACTTCACGTTCTACGGCGGTTTGTATCGCGATGTGTACTTGGTTTGCGTGCCCCAAACGCATTTCGATTTAGATTATTTCGGCGGCGAAGGATTTACGGTTACGCCCGTTATGGACGGTAAAAACGCAAACGTAAACCTTGCCGTATATACGAAAGATATGCAAGACGGCGACGAAATTGTATACACCGTTTGCGACAAGGAAGGTAGCGTCGTTTACGAAAACAAAACGTCGGAAACGAAGGTAGACTTCGTTATTGAAAATGCAAACCTTTGGAACGGACGTAAAAATCCGTACTTGTACACGGCGAAAGCGGCTATCGTGCGCGGCGGTGAAACGTTGGACGAAGTGTCCGCTCGTTTTGGTTGCCGTAGTTTTGAAATTGACCCCGAACGCGGTTTCATTTTAAACGGCGAAGAATATCCCTTGCGCGGCGTATCCCGTCATCAAGACAGATGGGGAATCGGCAACGCGCTTTTGCCTGAACATCACGAAGAAGATATCAATTTGATTTTGGAAGTAGGCGCGACGACGATTCGTTTGGCACACTACCAACATGACCAGTATTTCTACGATTTGTGCGACGAAAAGGGTTTGGTTATTTGGGCGGAAATTCCGTATATTTCTCAACATATGCCTACGGCGAGAGAAAATACCATTTCGCAAATGAAAGAACTTATCGTGCAAAACTACAACCACGCGTCTATCGTCGTTTGGGGACTCTCCAACGAAATTACTATGAAGGGCGCGAAAGACCCCGATTTGCTTGAAAATCATCACATTTTGAATGATTTAGTACACGAAATGGACAAGACTCGTCTTACCACGATGGCGTGCGTTTCTATGTGCGATATGAACGAAGAATACGTACAAATCCCCGACGTGGTTTCGTACAATCACTATTTCGGCTGGTATGGTGGCGATACGTCGATGAACGGTCCTTGGTTTGATAAATTCCACGCGACGTTCCCCAACAAGCCTATTGGCGTTAGCGAATACGGCTGTGAAGCGTTGAACTGGCATACGTCCAACCCCGTTCAAGGCGACTACACGGAAGAATATCAAGCGTATTACCACGAAGAGCTTATCAAACAGTTGTTCACGCGTAAATATTTGTGGGCGACGCACGTTTGGAATATGTTCGATTTTGGTGCGGACGCGCGTGCGGAAGGCGGCGAAAACGGTCAAAACCACAAAGGGCTTATGACATTTGATAGAAAATACAAAAAGGACGCGTTCTATGCGTACAAGGCTTGGCTTTCGGACGAACCGTTCGTACACCTTTGCGGTAAACGCTACGTTGACCGCGTGGAAGACGTAACCAAGGTTACCGTATATTCCAACCAACCCGAAGTGGAATTATTCTTGAACGGCGAAAGCTTGGGTAAAAAACAAAGTGCGGAACATTTCTTCTATTTCGACGTACCCAACGTTGGCGAAAGCACTATCGTTGTCAAAGCGGGCGATTTGCAAGACGAAGGAAAACTTCGTAAAGTGGACGAAATGAATCCCGATTATATCCTGAAAGAAAAGGGCGCTATCTTGAACTGGTTCGACGTAGAAACGCCCGAAGGTAGATTCTCACTCAACGATAAAATGTCGGATATTATGAGTTCGTTCTGGGGCAAACTTTGGTTTGCGAAGATGGCTTTGAAAATTAAGAAAGCACTTTCCGGCGGCGATAAGAAGGCGATGGGCGGTTTTGAAATCAACGAAGGTATGATGCAAATGATGGGCGGATTTACGGTGCTTCGTATGACCAACCTTATGGGCAATATGAACATCACTTGGACGAAGGAAGAATTGTTGAAGATGAATAAACAACTCAACCGTATCCGCAAACCGAAAAATAAGAAAAAGTAATAAGGAGAAAGAAATATGCCTATGCAAATGACCTTTCGCTGGTATGGCGAAGGAAACGACAAAATCAGTTTGCAAGATATCAAACAAATTCCTGGTGTTACGGGTATCGTTTGGGCGTTGCACGATAAGATGCCCGGCGAAATTTGGGAAGTAGACGAAATTGCAAAAGTAAAAGCGCAGCTGGATAAATACGGCTTTAATATGGACGTTGTAGAATCGGTAAACGTGCACGACGATATTAAAATAGGTCTTCCTACGCGCGATAAGTATATTGAAAATTACAAACAAACCATTCGTAACTTGGCGAAATTTGGCGTGAAAGTAATTTGTTATAACTTTATGCCTATTTTCGACTGGACGCGTTCCGATTTATTTCACCCCGTAGGCGACGGCTCGACGGCGCTTTTCTACGAAAAGGGAATGATTCAAGAAGACTACAACGCGATGGCGAAGTATATCTTGGATTTCACGGAAAAATACAATATGTCTTTTCCCGGTTGGGAGCCCGAACGTATGGCGAAACTTGACGAACTGTTCAAGGCGTACGAAGGGGTTGACCACGAAAAACTGTGGGCGAACTTGCAATATTTCTTGGAAGGTATTATGCCTGCCTGCGAAGAGACTGGCATCAAAATGGCTATCCATATGGACGACCCGCCTTGGGATATTTTCGGCTTGCCGAGATTGCTCGTCAACGAAGCAAATATCGATAGATTCTTGAAAATGGTGGATAACCCCTACAACTGTTTGACGCTTTGTTCGGGTAGTTTGAATGCCAACCCCGAAAACGACGTGGCGGCTATCGTAAGAAAGCATTGCGATAGAATTGCGTTCGCGCATATTAGAAACGTAAAACATTTTGAAAACGGCGATTTCTCGGAAGCAAGCCATCGCGATTGCGACGGGGATACGGGCATACTCAATATCTTGAAAGCGTATCACGATTGTGGTTTTGAAGGGTACATTCGTCCCGACCATGGTAGGCACCTTTGGGGCGAAAAGGCAGGCACGGTACGTCCTGGATACGGATTGTACGATAGAGCGCTCGGCATTATGTATATGCTTGGCGTATGGGATATGTTAGATAAATTAAAAGGAGAAAACAAATAATGAATTTACCCTTGAATATTGATTATAGCGGAAAAGTAGTAGTAATTACGGGCGCAGGCGGTTTAATTTGCGGCGCGATGGCAAGAGCGTTTGCACAAAGCGGGGCAAAAGTTGCCGCACTCGATTTGAATGAAGAAGCGGTGAAAAAGCTCGCTGATGAACTCAAGGCGGAAGGCTACGTTTGCGAAGGATATAAAGCGAACGTACTCGATAGCGCGGCGTTGGAAGAAGTGCACCAAGCGGTTTTGAAAGATTTAGGGCCTTGTGATATTCTCGTAAACGGCGCAGGCGGTAATAACCCGAGAGCGACGACGGATAACGAATATCAACACGAAGCGAAAGAAGGCGGTAAATCGTTCTTCGATTTGGATAGCAACGGCGTGGATTTTGTATTTAAACTCAATTTCCAAGGCACGCTTTTACCTACGCAGGCGTTTGCGAAAGATATGGTAGCGAAAAAGAAAGGTTGTATTTTGAACATTTCTTCGATGAATGCGTACACGCCCTTGACGAAAATCCCTGCGTATAGCGCGGCGAAAGCGGGTATTTCCAACTTTACGCAATGGCTTGCAACGCACTTTGCAGGTACGGGAATCCGTTGCAACGCAATCGCACCCGGATTTTTAGTGTCCGCACAAAACAAGGCGCTTTTGTTCAATGAAGACGGTACGCCTACCGCGCGTTCGGCAAAGATTTTGAACGGCACGCCTACGGGTAGATTTGTAGACGCAGAAGAACTTATCGGCGGTACGCTTTTCCTTTGCGACGACAAATCGGCTTCGGCAATTACAGGTGTTGTATTGCCTATCGACTGCGGCTTTGCGGCATATTCGGGAGTATAATTACGCAAGAGGTTTATTATGGATATTTCCAGTAAAAAAGTCAACTTTTTAGGGGACAGTATTACGGAAGGGAGCGGTGCAAGCTCTCCTGATAAATGCTACGTTTCTTTGTTCAAGCAAGCATATCCCAACGCGGATATCGGCAATTACGGCATTAGTGGCACGCGTATTGCGCGGCAAGTTGTACCGTATAATCCGCGTATGGATTTAGATTTTAATATGCGTGCGCTGGAAATGGAAGACAGAGCGGATTTAGTAGTCGTTTTCGGCGGCGTGAACGATTTCGGACACGGCGACGCGCCGTTTGGCGAATTTGGCGATACGACGGTGCATACGTTTTGCGGCGCGGTGTACGCGTTGTACGAAACGTTACTCAATAAATATCCGCTTGCGAAAATTTTGGTGCTGACTCCTTTACATTACTTAAAAGAACATATTCCCGATAAAAAGGGAAAAGTTTTAAGCGATTACGTGCAAATCATTAAGAAGACGGCAGAGTTTTTCGCTTTGCCCGTGTTGGACTTGTGGTCTTGTTCGGGGATGAATCCCCGTGTTGCCAAAGTGCAGGAAACGATGATGACGGACGGGTTGCATCCTAACGATAACGGACATCAACGTTTGTTTGAAACGATAGACGCATATATCAAGGCTATGTTATAATTGTAAAAAGATAAAAAACAACTCCCGTTTTTTAACGAAACGGGAGTTGTTTTTTACGTTCAATAAATAAAAGGAATGTTGTCGAACTCTGCTTTGGGCGGTACGTCGGTTATAATATAGTGGAACGCGGATAAATTTGCTATGCGGTGAACGCCAGGTGCGTGAAATTTGCTTTCGTCCACAAGCAGTATGCTTTTTTCGCTTTGTAAAAGCGCGCTACGCTTGCTTTCCGCTTGCTCCAAAGAACGCTCGAATGCACCGCTTGGTTTGACCGACGCGCAAGAACATATCGTTAAATCAAAAGAAAACTCCTTTAAAAGTCTGGAAGATAAACTACCCAAAACCGAATGGGTATTATACTGTACGTTGCCGCCTAATAATATCAAATGTACGTCTTGTTTTTTGGATAGTTGTAGCGCGGTTTGTAAACCGTTGGTAACAACCGTCTTAAAGCGTAAATCCATACGTTGTACTAAGGCGAGCGCGGTGGACGAACTGTCTACAAACAAGCTGTTAAAAGGGGGAAGATGGGCAAGCGCGGTAGTGGCAATACGTTCTTTTTGTTTGGCGTTTTTTTCCAAACGGAAAAAGATAGATACTTCTTCAGTGTTTTCCGCTAACGCCGCGCCGCCGTGATTGCGTTCTAAAAGTCCCATACTTTGCATTTCCTTTAAATCGCGCCGCATAGTGGCTTCACTGACAAACAGCGTTTTGGCAAGCTCCGCAACCGTTGCCGTTTTTTGTTCTTTTAAGATGTTCAATATAGATTTTTGACGTTCTTGTAATGCCATTTTTTTTGTTTCCTATTTGCTCGTTTATGATTGTTTATGTTCATATTATAGCATAAAAATTTTGTTTTGTCAACATTTCGCGCATATATAGACAAACGAAAAAGAGTATGTTATAATATATACAGTTTATAGCAAAGGAGCAAATATGCGGTATTTTTTAGCGATTGATATCGGCGCGTCGTCGGGGCGGCATATTTTAGCACATCTTGACGGCGATAAAATGGTTACGGAAGAAATATACCGTTTCCAAAACGCGCCTAAAACGGTAGTGGACGGTTCGGGCGAAAAGCGTTTGACTTGGGACGTAGACCGCTTATACGAAGAGATATTAAACGGTTTAAAACGGGCGAAAGAGATAGGGAAAATTCCCTATTCAGTAGGTATTGATACGTGGGGAGTCGATTACGCGTTGTTAGACGAAAACGATAACCGTATCGGCGACGTGTATTGCTATCGCGACGCTCGTACGGAAAAGACTATTCCTATCGTTCACGAAATAGTGCCGTTGTCGCAGTTATATTCGTACACGGGTATTGCGTTTGCTTCGTTTAACACGGTATATCAACTGATGGACGAAGTGCATACGGGGCGTATACAACGCGCGAAAACAATGTTGAATTTACCCGATTATTTCCATTTCCGCTTAACGGGCGTGAAAAAGCAGGAATACACAATGTCTACCACGACGGGAATGGTAAATGCCAAAACGCATACTTGGGATAGAGAAATCATTAAAAAACTTGGGTATAAAGACGGATTATTTGGCGAACTTTCTCAGCCTGGTACAGTGGTGGGAGAATTTACGCAAGCCGTGCAAGAGAAAGTAGGGTTTAACGCGAAAGTAATTTTGCCTGCTACGCACGATACGGCAAGTGCGGTACTCGCCGCGCCTTTGAAAGGACAAACTCCGTATATTTCCAGCGGTACTTGGTCGCTTTTGGGCGTCGAACAAAATACGGCGCATACAAGCGAAAGTGCAAGAAAATCGGGATATTCTAACGAAGGCAGCGTAAATGGGCAATTCCGTTTACAAATGAATATTATGGGGCTTTGGATGATTCAGGAGGTCCGCCACGAATTAGACGATAGATACAGCTTTGCCGAGCTTGCGGATATGGCGCGCGCCAACCCCGTAGAAGATTGTATCGACGTGAACGAACAAAAATTTCTTGCGCCTGCAAGTATGATCCAAGCAATAGACGAAACGGTGGGGCGCACACTTTCCGTAGGTGAGCGTGCTTACGTTATTTTCAATAATCTGGCGAAGTATTACGCTAAATCGTTATCGGCGCTTGAAAACGTTACGGGCGAACGGTATCAAACGCTGAATATTATCGGCGGCGGCAGTAAAAACGCGCTTTTGAATGAGCTTACGGCAAAATATACGGGCAAGAAAATTATTACAGGACCAACGGAAGGTACGGCACTCGGTAATTTGATGATGCAAATGGTGGGTGCAGGAGAAATAACTTCCGTTGCGGAAGGTAGGGCGTATATCAAACGCTCGTTTGACATTGTAGAATTATAAAAAAAAGGAGATATACGATATGAAAAAGAACATTTTTAACGCACCTTTTGTAAAGGAAATGCGTAAAGCAACGGCAAATATGTACCGCTTGGGCTGGGACGAACGAAACGGCGGTAATATTAGTTATATGTTGGAAGAAGCGGAAGTGGCAAAGTATTTGAATTTGGATAAGGTAATCCGTACTATTCCTACAGGATTTGATGCGAGCAAGCTTATCGGTAAAATTTTTATCGTTACGGGTACGGGTAAGTATTTTAAGAACGTAGACGAAGACCCTGAAACGAATTTGGGTATCGTGCGTATCGGTAAAGACGGGACGACGGCGGAGCTTTTGTGGGGATATAAAGACGGTGGTAAATTTACTTCCGAATTCCCTGCGCATATGATGAGTCATATTTCCCGTTTGGAAATAGATTCTACGCACCGCGTTGTGATGCACTCGCATCCTACGTATACTATTGCGATGAACACCATTTGTTCGACGGACGAAAAGGATTTCACGCATAAGCTTTGGCAATCGAATACCGAAGCGGTGGTGGTGTTCCCCGACGGCGTGGGCGTATTGCCTTGTATGGTTTGCGGTACGACGGAAATAGGGGAAGCGACGGCGGAAAAAATGAAAAAATTCCGTTTGGTAGTATGGACAAACCACGGTATCTACGGTACGGGTAAAAATATGGACGAGGCGTTCGGACTTATCGAAACGGTAGAAAAAACCGCGCAAATTTATATGCTTGCAAAAGCGAGTGGGGAAATCGTCAACGTCATTCCCGACCAAATTATAGCCGACTTAGCCAAGCTGTGGGGCTTGACTCCGTTAGAAGGAATATTAAAGGTATAATCTATGAGAAAGAAAGGGTGCGCCGTGAAAATGCGGTACACCTTTTCTTTTTGTGTAATAAAAAACCCGAAACGAGAGTTTCGGGTTTTGATTTTTGATAGAACTTACTCGCCTTTGAAGGGGAGAAGAGCCGTAATTCTTGCACGCTTGATAGCGGTAGCAAGAATTCTTTGATGCGCTGCACACGTGCCGCTCATTCTACGGGGGAGAATTTTACCGCCTTCCGTAATGAATTTCTTTAAACGGTTTACGTCTTTATAGTCGATTGCATCAAGTTTTTCTTGGCAGAACGCGCAAACCTTTTTACGGGGCGCTTTCTTAAATACCTTTTTTACGGGTGCTTTTTCTTCCATAACAGTTTAACTCCTTAAAATATTTTTTATATTCCCGATATATTAGAAGGGAATATCCGAATCGTCGTCCATAGCCTGTAAAACGGGTTTACGTTTGGGCGCGGACTGACGGGGTGCTTCGTTTACGTCTTCGAACGAATCGTCGCTGTCTCTGGGCGAAAGGAATTCAACGTCTTGGCAGATAATATCCACTGCCGTACGCTTTACGCCTTGGTTGTCTTCATAGTTGCGGAGCTGAATGCTGCCGACAACCGATACTTTCTTGCCCTTTTTGGTGTAACGCGCAATCGTTTCCGCCATAGCGCGCCAAGCGGTACAGTTGAAAAAGTCCGTTTGACGTTCGCCGTCTTGCGATTGATAGTTTCTGTTTACCGCAATGGAGAAGTGGCAAACGGGAACTCCCGAAGCCGTTTCGGTAAGTTCGGGGTCGCGCGTTAAGTTTCCGATTAAAAATACTTTGTTCATAATTTTTCCCTTATCAATAATTAAAGTTTCGTAATTAAGCGTCTAACAACGTCTGCGTCGATACCTGCAACACGTTTAAGCTCTTCAACGACTTTTCCGTCCGCTTCAAACGTCATCAAAACGTAGTACGCTTCGTTTTTGAAGTTGACAGGATACGCGGTTTTCTTCGTGCCCCACTTGTCGGTGGAACTAACGCTACCGCCCATCGAAGTAACGATGCCTTCATACTTCGCAATTTCGGCGTCTTTTGCTTCGTCCGTCAAATCGTTATTGAGCAGATACAGCATTTCGTATTTAGCCATACTTTTGCACCTCCTGGTCTTATTCGGCGCGTAACAATACGCGCAAGGTTAGTTTTTTCACGGATTTTTACCCGTGCTTTGCTATTATAGCCTTTTTTAGAAAAATAGTCAACTACTTTTGTATACTTTTTGAAAAAATGAAGCGCGTTTATGGAATAATTTTGCCGACAAAATCGAAAAGCTCATAAACGGTTAATTGATTGAAATATGTTTTCTCGTTACCGTCTTTATCTTCATATTTGGGTATTCCGAAAGTATCATAAGGAATTTCTTTGTCGTCGTTAAGCAACTCGTTATCGGATAAATCGATAATACCTTTGTCATTTAATTCTTTCAAAGAAGCGGTTTCCATATTCGCCGACATATTTTCCATCATAACGTTCATTTCCGACGTCAATTTATACTCGTCGTGCGGTTCGCCGTATTTAGGGTTGGCATCGTCTTTTTGTCCGTCGCCGTCTGCGTCAATGAATTCACGGGTGTCTTTCAAAAGATAATACCAGTTGCCTTTTACGTCGCCGCTTTCATCATAAATATCGTCTTCAAATACGTCGCCGACGGTAAGCGTTTCTACTTCCGTGTTCATTTGGTTAATAGGGCAATCTTTTAAGCAAACCAAAATAGAATTGGCGTTAGGGTCGACGATTCTTTTACCGTTAGAATCGTATGCAAAGTGATATTGGTCTTCTATGGGGTTGCCGTTTTCGTCCGTAGTCGTTTCGTGTAAATAAATTTCGTGAGCAAAGATATCACCGACGGTAAGGTCGTTCATGGCGGTAGAAAGCTCGGACACTTTTCTATCGTGTAACGCTGCCAAAACGTGGTTGGCTGTGGGGTCGATAAGGTATACTTCTTCTTGCTCGGGGTCGCCGTTTTCATCTAAAATAGGGTCGCCGTTTTCATCTACCTTGTCTATCCATTCCGTTTTATAGCCGCCGTTGCCGTCAGATACATAAATTTCGTCGCCGAAAACGTCGCCTAAAGTCAACTCGTCAAGCCGTGCACTCATATTTTTAATGAGTACTTTTTCGCCGTTTTTATCGGTTGTAAGGCTTTTTAAAATGGGGTTGCTGTTAATTTCCGTCGGTGAGAATACGTCGGTAACCGCCATAGCGTCGATGGCTTTGGTGAGCTCGGTAATGGGATAAAGCTCTTCAGTTTCAGGGTCTTTTGCGTTATATAAATAGGTTAAGACGTTATTATCTTTTACTTCGTCTTCGGTAAAGATATTCGAGAAGGTGAGTTTATCCACGTCTTCAGATAAAGAAGCGAGTGTGCTTTCGCCTAAGTTACTTAAAATTTTACTGTTTTCCAAGTCTTCTTCATCAAAGATATCTTTCAGTTGCAGCGTTTCAATTTTATCGGGTACTTCGTCGATAATAGAACCGCCTAATTTTTCCATAGGACCTAATGACGCTTCTTTCCCCATAACTTCTTCAAGGGTAAGTCTTCCCGTCAGGTTGGAAATGATAGACGAATCGTTCATTAACTCGCCAAGGGAAGTGGGCTCGAACATAACGGGGATTTGTTTTGCTTCGTCTTCATATACGTAATATAAATTGGACGCAACGTCTTCGTCTTCGTTGGAAGCGTTTTTGACGGTAATGTTTACCGTTTTGCTTACGGGGCTTAAATAATAGGTTACGCCGTCTACGGTATAAGTGGTGATTTCTTCATTTATCGTGCCGTCAAGCTGCGTATCGCCGTATACGTTATAAGGCGTTTTTACGTCGTTATAATCGAGTACGGCAATTTGTTTTTGCAAGGGAACGGGGGTAAGCTCGCTATTTAAAGCGGAATCGCCAACAAGCTTGTAATGCGTATCCTGTTTACCGTACAATAAATACATCATAATAGCGTCGTCGTTATCCGCTTCCATTACGTCGGCAAGCCGAACGTCTTCAATCAGCTTGTCGCCGCCGTTTATTAAATCGCCAAACGTGCGTTCCTTTTTCCCGCCGCGCATTTTAATTTTTCCGTTTATTACGTCATAATCTTCGCCTTCCGTACCGTAGGCAAGCGCCAACAACACTTTGTTGGAACTAGGAGTCAGTTTTAACGTCGAGCCGAGTTCCATACGGTTGATAAGCTGGTTGGGGTCGTCTTCCAAATCGTTTATCGTAGTCTTTTTATATAATGCTTTTTTAGAGCAGGCTTCGTCGGTATAGGCAAGATAACTGCTGTCGTTTTTGTCCGATTCTTTTAAATACAACGTTGTTCCGTCCGTAGTAAGCGAATACACTCCGTTTTCCAGCTCGTCAACCGTGCCGTCTACCTTTTCGCCGTTGTCGTCATAGAAGCAGGTGTTATCAAAGGTGTATACCTGTTGGTTCATAGTAACCTTGCTGCCCTTTACAGTGTATCGGGAAGAGTTACCGTACGCAAGCGTCATCATAATGTTGTTGTTGGTTTTTATGGACATAACCGAAGCAAGCGCAAGCGAGCCGATGCGTTCCCCGATAACGTCCGTTTCAGAGAATAACAAATCTTCCAAGGTAAGCCAAGGCGTGCCCCCTTCTAACGGTTCTTTCCAACCATCGGCATTTACGGTGTAATCTACGTTTTCTTCCCCGAAGAACAAAGCGTCTATAATGGGGCTGGCTTGGAAACCGGACATTTGCAGTAAATCGCCGATGGCCAAGTCGTACGTTTTATCCATAATATAATCGCCAAGGTACAAGTCGGGCGCTAACGTTTCGCCGCCGGTGCCGTTGATGATAAGCTTCATCATAGTATCTGCGTCTACGTCCAAACCGTATTGCTGTAAAAGGGGAACGAGTCCGTTAAACATAGCGTTAGGGTCAGGATTTTCTTCGCCTGCCACCAACGTGTATAACATTGGATAAATTTCGTTGAGCGTGTTTAAAGTACCCGTGCCGTCCATTACGGTTTGCGCTGCGGTAAGGGTAGAGCTGATTAAGTCGAGTGTAGTTTTATCGCCGTACTCTTCGGCTATGTAATCGGTATACTCGAAGTCGTCGCCAAGTATACTCTTTAAATAGCCCGCGCCTTCTTCAATCTTCATTACGCCGACGAAATAATATACCACGGCGGCAATCGCGCCGAAGCAACCGACGAAACCGATAACGATACCAAGAAGCAGGGCGACTATTTTGCCGAGCCAACCGCCTTTTTTTACAATTTGTACCGGTCTTTTTCTATTTTGTTCTAATTCCAAATCGAATTCGTCCATAGGGAACTCCTATATCAGTTATTGAAGAAAAGGGGAATTTTTGCGAGATAGAAAATATCTTCTCTATCCGCGGCGGCGTCTTCCGCGAGTACGAACGCTTTTTTATGAATGATACCGCCTGCGGCGTTGACTACCGCTTCCAAGCCTTCCAACGACGCGCCTGAAGATACTACGTCGTCCACAATCCCCACGCGTTTGCCCTTTAACAGGTCGGCGTCGTGCTTGGAAAGATAATACGTTTGGGGTTTGCCCGTCGTAATAGAAGGTTGAATGGTAATTTCAATACCGTCTTGCATATACAGCTTTTTCGTTTTACGGACAACCGCATAGTAGCGTTGATTGAGCTCTCTTGCTACGCAATGCGTAAGTTGTAAGCCCTTGCTTTCCGCTGTGATAAGTACGTCGCAATCGGTAAGCTGCGGCGCGAGTGCTTTTGCGCAGTGTTCGGTAAGCGCGCTATCGCCGTGTAAGTTGAAAAACGCGATAGAAAGCTTATCAGAAATAGGTAAAATGGGCAAATGTGCTTCAAAGCCCTGTATATCTACGGTATGTACTTTTTTCATAAGTGAACTCTCCTTATTTAAAAAAATAATCTTCTTTATATATTGTATCATATTTTTTCGCACTTGTAAACGGATTGTGGAAAAATTTCCGCGCAAATTTTGCGGTTTTTTCGTTTTTTATGCTTGCGTATTAGCGAGTGGTTGACATTTTTCTTTGTTCGTGCTACAATATGGAAAAACGGGAGAGTGGTATACGTGAACGAAATTACGGCAATTACACCGCAAATCAAAGATAAAAAACGTTGCAATATTTTCATTGACGGGCGGTTTTGTTGCGGACTCACTTTGGAAACGACGGTAAAAAACCGTTTGAAAGTGGGGCAAACCGTATCGGTAGAACAGCTTTCGCAAATGCAGCTGGAAAGCGAAAAAAATACCGCACTCGATAAAGCGCTTACGCACGTTTCCGCTACGCGGAAAACGGAAAAACAACTACGCGATTTTTTGGCGAAAAAAGGATATTTGCCTACGGTAATAGAGTACGTTTTGGAAAAAATGCGCGGATATAATTTCGTCAACGACGGCGAATACGCCGAAGCATACGTCGATTTTTCGGCGGCGAAAAAGGGAACGCGGCTTATTAAAATGGAGCTTAAAAGTAAGGGCGTAGAGGAAGAAGATATCGATGCGGCGCTTAGCGGCGTAACGGAAGAAACGCAGGTGCAAGCCGCGCTTGTTATCTTGCAAAAGTATATGCGCTTTAAAACTGCCGATAGAGAAACGCTGGCGAAAGCGTTTAAATACCTTTTGGGGAAAGGTTTTGATTATGAAGTGGCGAAATCCGCCTTATCGGCGTTTGGGGACGTAGACGAAGAATAAACGGGGCAGGTACGAGATGAACTTAAAAATAGTACGGTTAAAAAACGTAAATTCCACAAGCGATTACGCCAAAACGTTACGCTTAGGCGGACAAGACGTTGTCGTTTGGTCGCAAACGCAATCGGGCGGCAGGGGCACGAAAGGACGTAGTTTTTCTTCCCGTGAAGGCGGCGTATACCTTTCTTTGTTGCGTTTTTATCAATCTTTTTCGGCCAACGAAGCGTTTAAAATTATGCAAACGGCGGCGGTAGCGGTGTGTGAAACGTTGACGGCGTTTGGGGTACGTCCCCAAATTAAATGGCCCAACGATATTTACGTAAACGGCAAAAAAATGTGCGGTATTTTAATAGAAAATACCTTTTCGGGCGGCAACGTCGCTTCGTCTATCGTGGGGATAGGGATTAACGTGTATAACTCTTTAGAAGAAGAACTTTTGCCTATTGCCACCACTCTTTTTTTGGAAACGGGGAAACGGTTTACGGTGGACGAAGTGGGGGAAACGTTGATAGCCAAACTCTTTAAAGAGAACATTTATGAAAAATACGGCGAATATTTGGGTTGGATAGGCGAAGAAGTAACTTTGCTCAGCGGCGAAGAGAGTGTTCGCGCAACGCTACTCGGCGTGGACGAGTTAGGGAATTTAAACGTGGCAATCAACGGAGAAAAGCGTCGGTTTGCCGCAGCGGAAATTACCGTACGGATATAGTAATATAGGGGTGAATATGCAATACGTATTGACAAACGCGCAAATGCGCGCGGCGGACGAATACACGATACAAACGAAAAACGTACCGTCGCTCACGTTGATGGAACGGGCGGCGGAGAAATTGTTTGCCGTGGCGAAAACAATGCTCCGTGCAGGCGAAAAGGCGCTCTGTGTTTGCGGCGGCGGTAATAACGGCGGCGACGGGTTTGCTTTGGCAAGAAAATTAAACGCGTACGGACTGGAAACGCACGCGGTATTTTTTGCTGAGCGCGCCACGTCAGAAAACGACGCGCAGCGTAAAAGTTTTCTGTTATCAGGCGGCGTGCTTTTAAAGGAAGTGCCAAAAAGCGGCTATGCGTTGGTGGTCGATTGTTTGCTCGGTACGGGCTTTAAAGGCGAGCTGCGTGAAGAATACGCTTCGGCAATAACGGCAATCAACGCCTTGAAAGCGCAAGGCGCGAAAGTGCTTTCGGCGGATATTCCGTCGGGGGTAAACGGCGATAACGGTATGGTAACGGTGGTGGCGGTGCGCGCGGATAAAACGCTTTGCTTGGGAGAATATAAACGCGGCGTATTTTTAAACGACGGTATCGATTATGCAGGAATAGCGTTGCGCGCGGATATCGGCATTAACTTGCCTAAAACGGAATACGTGTATTGGATAGATAGAAAAAGCGTACGGGACGTTTTACCCGTTCGTAAACGCAATTCACATAAAGGTACGTATAAAAAGGCGGCTATCGTGGCAGGAAGCGAGCAGTATTCTGGTGCGGCGTACTTATCGACGGCGGCGTGTTTGCGCTCGGGCGTGGGGTATACCACGTTGTTTACTCCTAAAACGGTATTGTTACAAAGCATTTGGAAAGCGCCCGAAGCGTTGTTGAAAAGTTTAAACGACGGGGGCAGGGTTGCGTTTAACGAAGAAACCTTTCGAGAAATACTCTCTTATGAGTGCGTGGCGTACGGTATGGGCTTGGGCGTAACGCAAGACGTTGCGCGCGGTGCGGAATTCCTTTTGAAAGAATATACGGGCAGGCTGGTGTTGGACGCGGACGCATTGAACGCGTTATCGGCGTTCGGCGTCAATACCGACGCGCTTTTTGCCAACAAAAAATGCGACGTAGCTATAACGCCGCACGTGAAAGAATTTTCCCGTTTAACGGGACAATCGGTGGAAGAGATTTTACAATCGCCCATAGAAAGCGCGGAAACGCTTGCAAGGCGTTGGAAGGTTACCGTACTTTTGAAAAACGCCGTTTCGGTAATTACGAACGGGAAAGAAACGGCACTTTGTAGCGCGGGGAATGCAGGACAGGCGAAAGGCGGCAGCGGCGACGTATTGTCAGGCTTGGCTGCAGGGCTTTGCGCGTGGGGAAAAGACGTATTTTCCGCGGTAAAAACGGCGGCGTATCTTTCGGGAAAGGCGGCGGAAATTGCCGCAAAAACGGTGGGAGAATACGCTTTGACTGCTACCGATTGTATTTCGGCGTTGGGCGCGGCGTTTTTAAGCGTGTCCGAAAATGCGGACGAGTAGCGCAGTAACGCATAAAAGCGAGCCGAAAACGAGATAATAATAGGGAAAAGGCGTGAAAAGCGACGTGAATAAAATCAACGCGCCGCCCGTGAGAAATCGACGGGCGTTGGTTTTTGCAAAGCACAGTTGAAAACGCTTTTTCTTTTTTTCGGCGGCTTTTTGTTCCCCTAAATAATGCTCGGGGAAAGCGTTTTTTTCTTTGACCATACGGTAAATTTCATTTGCCGGAATAATACTTATTTCCAACTTTTGGCATAATTCTGCCGCTTCCTTTTCAATATCCCTGCAAAGGATTGTTTTCTTTTTATCCGTTTTCCATCTTGCGTACGCCGCCACTTCGTCGGCGGTTACAGGCAAAAAATGTACGTGTAAAAAATAAAAGTCGGTTTCAGTAATCAGTTTTCCGCAGGCAAATATGCGCGGCGTTTCTAATTCCGTTTGCAAAACGGGCATAAAAAACGCGGTTGCTTGCTTAGGGGAAAGGAGTGCTAAATGGGTAAGCAAACGCTCCTTTTGTCGTTCGTCCGATTTTTTCAAGAAAAAGCGAGTGCGCCTGTTTTGCAGGTACGCCGCTACCGAGCAAGCGGCAAGCGCGCCGCATATAATCCCTAACAGTACGCATACGGCAAGGGGGATTTTAAGAAATCGGAATAAGCATAAGCTAAACAGTCCTACGCCGCTAAAGGCGAAAAGGACGTCGGAGATAAAGGCGGATTTTTTCATATTTGAATTTTTGCCGTTTTTTTGGCTTTTTAAACTTGAAAAAAAGGAAAATATATAGTATAATGGTAGAAAAGGAGCAAGGAGCGCGTTAAAAAATGATAAAAATAGGCATTTTCGGCGGTTCGTTCGACCCCGTGCATAAAGAACACGTTGCCCTTGCCAAAGCGGCGGTGGAAAGCTTGGGCTTGGACGAGCTGTATATCGTTCCTGCAAAAACGCCGCCCCATAAAACGTATAAAAATTTATCGTCGGATACCGATAGACTGGCTATGTGCCGTTTGGCGTTTGCCGACGTGAAAAATTGCAAGGTGAGCGATTACGAAATTGTAACCGGCGGAACAAGCTATACCTACTTAACCTGTCGGTATTTTAAACAACGCTTTGAAAACGCGCAGTTGTTTTGGCTTGTGGGTACGGATATGCTGCGTGATTTTCCCACTTGGAAAAACCCCGAAAGTATTTTAACCGACGTTACCCTTGCCGTGTGCGCCCGAGCGGAAAACGGGGACTGGATAGAACGAGAACAGACGAAATTTTACACTCGTTTTCAAAAACGTTTTGCCGTTATTCCTTACAACGGCGCAAACGTTTCGTCAACGGAAATTCGCGTTTTGGCAGGGGCAGGTATGGACGTAAGCGCGTATACGACTTCAAACGTAGCGGCGTATATTCGACAAAACAAGCTGTATGAAATACCGCAAGCCAAAAACGCGCTGGCACTTTTAAAATCGGAAAGAAAAGCGCATACTTTGCGCGTTGCCAAGGCGGCGGCGACGAAAGCTGCAAGCTTGCATATTCCCGAAAAACAGGCGATAACTGCCGCACTCTTTCACGATTGTGCAAAATATCTCGATATAACCGATAACCGTTTACAAGGTTTTGCCTTGCAGGCGGAATGGGGAGAAGTGCCGCATAGCGTATTGCATCAATATACGGGCGCGTATCTTGCGGAAAGCGCGTTCGGTATTACAGATGAAGAAGTGCTTGACGCGGTGCGCTATCACACTAGCGGAAAGGAAAATATGTCGCTTTTAACAAAGCTGATATTCCTTGCCGATATGTTGGAAGAAGGGCGCGCGTTTTGCGGAGTAGAGCGTTTACGGGCATTGTTTTGGGAGAACGATACTTCGCTTCCGATAGAAAAACGGTTGGATAAATGTTTAAGCGCGGCGCTTACGCACTCGGTAAACTATTTAACGGAAAGCGGAAAAAAAATTTATCCGCTTACTTTACAAGCAAAAGAATATTATAAGCAGGAAAGGAGATAAGAAGATGGCGGAAGTACAATCTAAACAGTTGGTAGAAGTAGTATGCAAGGCGCTTGCGGATAAGCGCGGCAAGGATATCGTTTCGTTATACGTACGGGAAAAGACTGATTTATGCGATTATTTTTTGATTGCAAGCGGTTCTAACGCGCCACAAATCCGCGCGATGGGCGAACGAGTGGAAGAACTTGTAGAAAAAGAGTTGGGGCTTGTGCCCACTCGTACCGAAGGCGTACGCGACGGGCGTTGGGCGGTTATTGATTACGGCGACGTTATCGTGCATATTTTTAACGACGAAACGCGGCTTTTCTATCATTTAGAACGGTTGTGGCAAACGGGCGAAAATTTGCAAAGATACAACGATAAAACGGAAAAGCTGGAAGACGTGCAGCCTGAAAAATAATATAAATAAAACCGCCTTGCAATAAGGCGGTTTTTACTTAAAGCGTATTTGTTTGGGCTCGGTAAAGCTCGATTTTACTCTGCGTTTGCGCTCGACGATATAATATACGGGCTCTTCCGATTTTTTCTCGGTAGAGCTTTGTTTTTCGGCTTGCGGCGTTTCTTGCGGAGTGGAAGTTTGGTGCTGTTGTTTTTGATACCGCCTACCAAGCCGTGCCAGCCGCGCTACGTGTACCAAAATAAAGCATAATGCTAACAGCACGCTTAGTGATAGAAAGCCTATAAATGGGGAAACGGATAAAAGATATTCACTCATAGGGACAGTATACGGCGTTTTCATTGTCATAAATTGCTAAAAACGGGAATAAATTGAAAAGCTTTGTCGCATACTCAAACTATGGAAAAGCAAACAGTACAAACCGAACTTACCAAAGTAAACGAAAGCGTACAGCAAAAACCGAGTGAAAAGGAAAGGGCAAACGGCGTGTTTTTAAACGCTACGGACGCGGAAGAATTCCGCGCGTATAAACGCAAAAAACGCGCGTTGGAAATTGCTGAACGCATTACTCGTTCCCAAGGTACTTTAATGGGGGCGGAAGATATTCAACGAGTATGCGAACGGGCAAGACGACTCAAACAAAAAGCGGTACAGCTGCCGCTTACCAAGCTTTCGCAGGCGAAATATTACCTGTCGGGCAGTAACGTGCTGCTCGATTGCGTTGTGGGCGGCACGGGCGAAACGTTGGCAAAGATAAAGGCATATGAAGCTAAGTGTGCGGTAAAAAGCGGAGCAAAAGAAATTACGTTGAAGCTTGCGCCGTCGTTTATCGACGGGTGCCGATTTAATGAAATTCGCAAGGAAATTAAAAAAGTAAAGCGTGCGGCAGGAAAAGCAGTTATCAAAGTTTGGGCGGAAAGCGGTTGCGTTTCTACGGCGCTTTCTCGCGCGGTGAGAATTGCTTCGGAAGCAGGAGTAAGCTATTTTTGCGTATCCTACTTTCTGGGCTGCGAAAAGTTGCGTTTAGACGTAACGGGCGGCTGCAAATTGCAAATAAGCGGCGTCAACGACGCCGACACGTTCAAACGATTGACGGATTTGGGCGTGGCGCGTATCGTAACCGACAACGCTTGGGAGATTTATAACGAGTGGTTAAAGGAAGAAGACACTGAAAAACAAGCGGAAAAGGTGGAAGTACGGGAAGAAAAACCTGCGCCGGCAACCGCAAAGAAAGCCGCGTTGGAACGGGCTTTAACTAGGCCTGAAAACGACTATCGTTGCCGTTTAGAAGGAACGACGTTGAAATTTTTTTAAAGGAGGAATACTTGCGCAGCGTTTTGCCTGGACAACAAAACCCGCGAGGTGTTA
>JAZQLI010000038.1:0-1546 GCA_045542595.1 Candidatus Scatosoma sp.
AAACTTTCAAACAGCAAACATTTTACACTATTTTTGATTAAATTTTTTGGCACACGATTTGGAACACAAGGCCTTGAATCCCTTTAATTATAAGGCTTTCCGCGCCTTCGCGAACGGCTTCGAGTCCCTGATCGTCCACCAAAATTACCCATTTATGCAAGAAAAACTGCATAAATGGGTGTTTTTCTTTGCATTTTTGTATAAATATTTGGTTGTTTTTACGTTTTGCACGTGTTTTTCCTTGATTTTGGGGCAGAATTTGGGGCAAATTTTCATTCTTTACCATACCAATTTTTTGCCTTCTTTTAACAAATACTCGTCCGATAAATCCGAATACGCATTATTCAATCTCCCCCTGCTATGACCAACAAATTCGTCCCTTGCAGGTTCTGCCACTCCACACTCTTCGCAACGAGTGTAGAACGTCGTTCGTAAATCGTATAAAATGTGATTAGGCAAGATACTATTAAAACTATAACGTACGTATTCAAGCGTTGGCATATCCAAGGTTTGCATTCCTGTCAAATACGGTTTTAACATCTCGCAAATGGGAATTTTCTTATATTCCACCTTTCCGCCTTTACGTTTGGAATTTTTAGCTACAATGAAATCTCCTTCGATTTTCGCCGTTTCCAATTCATTAGGCCTCAACCCCGTATAAAGCGCTAACGCAAATATATATTCGTATTTCGTTCCTTTAACGCCCTGCAACAGTAGTTCCTCCTCCTCTTTTGTAAGCGCCACGCCGTGTTCACATTGGTGTGTCGGTTTCAACACAATCGAAAGTGGATTTTTCTCTATTATCCCGTGCGCAATAGCCGCTTTGAATATAACACTCATTAAACCGTATACTTCGACGCTTGTTTTCGTAGACTTTTCCGACAAAGCGTCGATATGTCTTTGACAAGCATCGGGAGTAATGTCTTTGATTTTTAAGGACTCATAATACGGCTTGATATGATTTTTATAACGTCCAAAATCGTTTTCATACGTTTGCTTTGCCACCTTTCTTTTCCTAAAATTCTCAAAATAATAGATAGAAAACTCGTGAAACGTCGTAGGTACGCCTAATCCTTTCTCAATGGGTTTTGCCGTTTTTAACGTGGCTAAAAACCTGCTTTTTCCGTTTTCCAAATTCTTATCCGTTATCGTAATATTATAGCCGTTGCGATGGTATCGAATTTCATAAGTATAACTGTTTTTTCCTGTTTGTCTTTTTCTTATCCGTGCGGTACAGCCTTCCGCGCGGAATTCTTTTTTGAATGTTTTTGGCATTTGGTCTATCTCCTTTGTCGTGAATTTTAGACCGAATTTTGCCTCCTTATCTTGTTTATCATTAGACGGGGTTAAAGCCGTCGATTGTCCACTTTGGATAAGTTCTTGCAACGTTTCCGCTTTTAACGACTCATCGGCTAAACGCAAAACGAATTGAATATTCTCATCCGCATTGGGTTGTGATTTTAAGTTATGAATAATTTTGTTTAATGTTTCTAAATCCTTATATTTCAAATCTCCTTATTATTTTTATTGTATAGGGTTGATAACC
>JAZQLI010000039.1:0-54462 GCA_045542595.1 Candidatus Scatosoma sp.
GGTTTCAAACTGCTCTCTCGTCCAAGTAATACGAACCTTTCTAACGTTCCCTGAAGTTTCCAATACGTTTTGGTTATTATTCAAACGTACTGTCCCATGGTCATTCGTCTTAATCCAACCAAATTGTCTTGAAGTATAAACATCAAAGGTTATCGCATTCACTTTACTATTGCTGAATACGAAGTTCAACCAGTCTATATCAATATAAACAGCTGCATTTGCTACGTTATACAATCCATCCGTACCGTAAGCTTTATTCGCCGTACCGTCCGTGTTAATTTCTGCAATAGACAAAGGAAGTTCACCAGGATTTTCTGCACTATTTAACATTGACTCCGGCTTAAGTCCGCCTACTACAATCGGGCTCACCTTGCCGTCTTCATAATTGAAGCTCGTGTAATCAACGGCTACCTGATAGCTATCCGACTTATTACCAAGGCTTGCCGTAATTGTTGCAAGTCCTGCGCCCACTGCGGTTACCTTACCGTTTTTATCTACGGTTGCGACATTTTCATCCGAGCTTCTCCAAGCCACGCCATATTGCGAGGGGGAAACGATTGCGCTAAGTTGCACTTCATCACCCGTAGAAACGTAGCTAACACCCTCTTTATCAAGCGTAACCGACGCATCGGAGATTGCTGCCGTGTAGGTTTTCAAGATAGCTTGGTCATAACCGTCGTTCAAAGCCCAAGAAGCCGAATACGCAATGCTACGCGTTTGCGCATTGCTTACCGTTTTCGTTTCAACAAGCTCCTCGCCATTATAAATTTTTACGTACGATTCCGCCGTAATTTCCGTTAAATAATCCGTAGCGGGTATGTTTACAAGCGCAGTGTACCAACGCGTACCGTCATTGAGCCATTTATCGGTTTTTGCGTCCATGACAGTCTCCTCGGTGTCCCCCGAAGCGGTAAACGATACGGTCGTTCCCCATACATACGTATAAGTGTCGGTAGAATACTGGGTTTGAAGTTGTTGCTTATACAAATCATTTACGTCCGTTACGAAACGGATACCTGCAGGGTCATCCGTTCTTACCTGCGCACCCCCTACCATTTCAAACTTTGCAGTTTCTACGGGTTCGTTTGCACTAGCCGTTGTAACGGCTATCCCGACGCTTAAAGAAGCCACAAAAGCCAATGTTGCTAATCCTAAAAATTTCTTTTTTAATTCCATACTGATTCTACCTCCTGGTCGCCGTTAGACCAATAAATTACATTATCATCACCTATAACCGACGCAGTAATGACATCGTTTTCGCTCAAAGTTTTAATCTTTATGAGCGGTGCCAAATAGTTCTTTAACATAAGTCCTCCTACAAAATTTATTCTAATATAGCATTTAAACTATTTTAGTTTATTTAATTAGGGTTTTGCATCAATTATCTTGATGCACTTTCACAAGCGTACCACCCTGCAATCGAGATTCCTCAGCAGCAATCCCCATCAAATGACTTTCCACCGAAGCTTCAAAAGAAGTAACGCTACTTGCTTGACCTTCTAACATATCATACAAATTTTTTATCAAATAATAATCTCCGCCACCATGTGCGTAGCCCTGTGTATTTATTATTGAAAAATCAATTTTTTCTTTTTCGCAACCGTATTTTTTTATGTATAAACAATGTTCGGTATCGTCAAGTACTATTTCTCCTGTCGTACCGTGAAAACTTATCTTTCGCCCGTGATCCGCCGTGAATCCAGTCATAGTCAAAGTAGCTTTTACACCGTTCTCAAAAGACATTTGCGTTATTTGATGATCTACAACGTCATTATCGCAAGCAAATACGCATCTTCCGTAAGGTCCTTCTTCTATCGCTTTTTGCAATTTTTCTTCCGTAAGAGGTGCGTTTGCCGCAACGTTATACGGCCAAGAATCCGCAGGCTTATTTATCGACCATTTATCAATATATAAACGCTTTGCACTATACGGACATTCGTTCATATATTTACATTCCGTACAACGCTCCGCCGCGTCGGCAGGGGCATTTTGCTTATTGAAATAAGTAAGGTCGCCAATAGATGAAACGCCAACGCATTTCGATCCCGCATAATACTGTAACAAATCAAGGTCGTGACAGCATTTTGCTAAAATCATAGGTGCGGCTGAATTGCGGTTTCTCCAATTACCACGGACGTAACTATGCGCTTGATGCCAATACGCTACTTGTTCCAGCGCATTGATCGCAACCAACCTACCTATCACCCCTTCGTCCATTAACTCTTTTGCTTTCAAAAAAGCAGGCGCATAACGCAAAACGTGACAAACAAGTGCTTTTTTGCCACTCTTTTTCTGCGCCTCAAGAAGATCCTCACATTCTTCTCTTTTTTCAGTAAGGGGTTTTTCCACCATGATATCATAATCACACGCAAAAGCTTTCAACGCATGACGAACATGGTCTTGGTCCTGCGTAGCAATAATTAAAATATCCGCTCGTTTTTGTTTAAAAAACTCATCTTCGTCTGTAAAACAAGCCGACTGCTCAACTCCAAATTCAGCAGAAAAGCATTGTAATCTATCCTCGCGTTTATCACAAAGCGCAACAATTTTAAACTTATCTTTCGCGTTTTGATGAATAAGTCTTCCATACGTCTTACCACCGCGCGCCCCAACACCTAAGATTGCTACTTCGTAAATTTTTTTCATAATAAAATTACCTCTTTTCTTATTTTTTGGACATTGATTCTGAAAGTGTTTCCTGCGGCAAAATAGCCCCGTTTTCTCGCAATGTTTCGACTAAAATTTTCGTATTTAAATTACAAGCCGTTTCGCCGTTTTTAATAGCTTGAACGGCGGCAGTCCCTGCAGCTTGCCCCAACGTATAACAAACAGGCATCATACGTATAGAAGCCAACACTTGCTCGTCACACGATACAATACGTCCTGCCACCCATAAATTTTGGGACTTTTTCGGAACGAGAACGCCATAAGGAATTCCAAAATATTCTCCGCCTGTATAATGGAAGGACTCGCAGAATTCTTTGCTAAATCGCGCATATTCTTCTTTTGAAGCATCTTTCACATGTAAATCAATTTCTTGCGCATTTAAACAAACTTGATCAGGGAATTTTCTTTTATTCAAATAATCGTCCATCTCTAAACGATATTCACCTATAATTCTACGCGAATCACGAACCCCCATCATACTTGCCGTAGTTACAAGTTCTATATTTTTAAATTCTTCTACGTGCGTTTTTTGAAACTCAAAATACTCTCTCGCCAAACGTCTTCCTATCATCATTCCATCGGAAAGAGAACGACAATTCAGCGCGTCCATTCCGAATATGTGCCCCATATTCATCGTACCAGTATTTCCAGTCCCCACAAAAACCCCAGGCACATGCTTATCGGGATATGTAAACGGATATTCACCAGTATCCACCGCTTCTTGTATTTGCCGTCTTATACTTTTCCTTATTTGATCGCAACCAACCTCTTGCTCAATTTCTTCCCAGTCCATCCCACTTAAAATCGACATCAAAGTAGGAGCCATTGCAGGTTGCGGAACGTCAAATTCCACACCACATTTTTCAGCCAAACACGCATCACCAGTACAGTCAATGTAAGCCTTGGCTTTTACATAGCGCAATCCCTCTACGTTAGAAAGAATAACACCGTTAACAAACAATTTTTCCGCATCACAATCTGCGTCAATCACACGCGTAAAGAAACGCACTTCCACGTTTTCTTTTTGCATAAATTCGTCTAAAACTAACTTTAATCCTTCTGGATCAAACGGCTTCCAGCTAAAATAACTTATACTTTTTCTATCCAGTGGATTATTACCCGTCAAATATCCACGCTCATACAAAGTATCTGCGAGCTCACGCATAAATCCGCCCAAAAGCATTGTTCCTCTACGGCCCAATTCACCCATGGTCGCAACTAGTCCTGACGTACCAGCCCCCCCTAAACAACCCATTGCTTCTACAAGCAAAACACGCATTCCCAATCGAGCCGCACAAATTGCTGCCGCACAGCCAGCTGGCCCACCGCCTGCAACAACAACATCATATCCATCCTCAACGAGAATCTCTCGGCTATACGTATATTTTCTTTGCAACATTTCTTCCTTCACTTCTTTGAATATCATCCTTTTTTAATTGAACAAGCATTACGGCTAAATTAAATCACTAATATTAACCGTAATGCCAATCTATTTCAAACGTTTAAATGAACATCAATCGATATATCCGTAATGTTTAAGCGTTGCCTTCAATCTATCCATCGTTTCCTTGGGAAGTTCGGAAAGTACAGGCTTACGGCAATAACCTGCGTCTACGCCACGAAGCTTCAAGCCTTCTTTAATAATTTGAAGCCAAAGCACATCGCCGTTGGAATCCGCTTCCGAGAAAAGGTGCAAATACGGCCAAATCTTTTCTTCGTGAGCCTTCATCGCTTCCACCGTCTTCTTTGCCTTCGCAAGGTTGTATACTTCTGCGTTCTCAGCGGGGAACAAGTTACCCGTACCGCAAACCCAACCGTCCGTCCAGCAGTTCAAGCATTCTACGGGGCATACGTCATAGCCGTAGAAAACACCGAAATTGTCGTCCGTCAAACGACGAAGGTTCTGTTGACGATACACATCTGCTTGACGTTCTTTTACAGCATCAATGCAGCCTTCGTTGTATAATTTCGCCATAAATTTATCGCTCATAAGTACCGTCGAATAATAAGGATTATGATAAAGCATTACAGGGATTTTAATAGCATCGTGTACTGCTTTATAGTGTTCAAGCAATTCCTTCTCGTTGGGTCCCATATACCAAGGCGTTACTGCCATAATACCATCAGCACCGTCTGCGTCTGCCGCTTGCGACATTTCTACAACGTCACGCGTTCTATATGCGCCCGTAGACGCTACAACTTTAAGTCCGTTCGCGTGACCAGCTTCGATATATGCTTTGTTTACTGCGATTTGCTCTTCTTTCGTTAAAGCAATCATTTCGCCAGTAGAGCCAGAGGGAATGATACCAGTTACGCCGTTTTCGCCCAAGAATTTTGCTATTTCTTTGATTGCGCCAAAGTTAATAGATTCGTCCTTGTTGAAGGGGGTTATTACAGGAATGTAAATACCTTCGAGTTTTTGTCTTGCCATAATAGTTACTCCTAAAAATTTTATTATTTATATTGCCTTCGCAATTATAAATTCTTAACCAATAATTTCCGCACATCTTAACGATGCCTAGGCAAAAAATTTATTATACCATTAGATTATTACGGTATTTTGCTTGCCTTTTTTTCGAAATCCTGTTATAATTATATAACAAAAATCAAAAAAAATCTATTACTGTTTTGACTATTACTATAAGGATGTTGACTTTTTTATGCTGTACGAATTTATAAAACCCTCTATTGACAAATCTCCAATCTATATCAAGGTTGACGACCCCAGCAAAGAAGAAAAATTTGCAGACTGGCATTATCACGAAGATATTGAAATGTTATGGATTAAAAAGGGCGAGCTTTATTTATCAATCAATAAGCAAGATTTTACTTTGCAAGAAGGAGACGTCTTGTTTGTTGATTCTTACGTGCCTCACACAACAAAAACGCCCATAGGAACGGAAAAAGTTCTATTACAATTTAAGCACGACTTACTTTTGAGCGAACAGATTGATAAAATTGTTTTGAAACCATTTATAAAAAGTCCTAACCATTTTGTTGTTTTTAGGAAATCTACTCTTGCTGGACAATTGTTAATTCCTTCGTTTGAAAAAATAAACAATGAATTTATTTCTCAAAAGAAATCTTATCTGTCTTTTGTCAAAGCCTATTTTTATGAAATTTTAGCAATTTTATATCGTTTTGGTACGCTTATGAGTCCCGACGATTATTCCCTTCCAAAACAAGCAGAACTTCTTTTTCCTGCATTACAGTATGCGGTAGAAAATATTGACAAACCCATCTCCCTTGATGAAATAAGTAAAGTTGCACATCTCGACCGTTCTTATTTTTGTAGACTCTTTAAAAAGAGCTTGCAAATGACGTTCAGCGAATATTTATGTATCCTCCGTTTACAAAAAGCAGAAAAATTACTTTTAAACAGTACTAAATCAATTACCGAAATCGCTTTATCTTGTGGTTTTTGTTCTCATGCTTATTTCACAAAAATTTTTAGAGAAAAAAAAGGATTTACCCCTACGTTCTACAAGCATTTGAAGAAGCGTGTTTCTGCCCTGCCCCAAAAAAAATAAATACTCTTAATATTATATATCACTTTAAACTATTGTCAAGATTATTCGTTAATATATAACTTGTAAAATATTTCCTAATTCTCCTCAAAAAGGTTAATTATGGTTATATCTTTTTCTCCGCGTTTTCTTTGATTAGCGTAATCAAAAGCCACTTTTGTTCCGCTTTTCGGCTGATATTCCACAACGCTATGTTTCGAATATTTACGCTTAGGCGGTTGATACTGCGGATCATAATAGAAAATACAATAATCACTTGCATTTATCATTTCTTGATTGCGCTCTACGTATCGTGCTACACCTGCATTTTCAATGCGCTCAGGCATATAAGTATCTTCAAAATCCCGAAGAATATATCCTATATACGGCTCGCCAAGTTCGGGATAGTACATCCGAACGTAAACACGCTTAATGTGGGGATATTCTTCCCTTAACTCTTTCACAACTTCTTGACAAAAATCATCAAAGTTGCTTTTACTTCCAAACAGGAATTTATCCACGCCATTTTCCGTTATCAACCAACGTATCGTATTGGTCAATTTTTCTCTTAATTCCAGCGTTTTTTTAACGTTTCTATGACCGATAAAACAACAAACTTTTCCTTCCATCTTTTCACCTTAATCCTTATATTCGACTTTGACAAAATCGGGAACGTAAGACAAATAGCTCCCTTTACACTCAATAATACTTGTGCCTTGTACTGTTAGATACCAGTATTTGCTTTGCCCTTTCTTGTCTTTGTTGTCAATCATTAAATGGATTCCAAATAATCCATTCTCATAGCTCACTTCTGCATATAGTACCATACTCCACCCCGAGTATGGCTCTTTTCTTTTATAGTGGTAAATCCTTGTTTCTTCTCGCTCTATAATTTCACCGTTTACGACTTTTAGCGTACCTGAATCAAACATAAGGAATACGTTCCCACCTTTTCGGTAAATACGTTGTAACATCAATTCGTCATACTCGTTCGCCATAATGCGCTTAGGGAGTTTGCCTTCCGCTTTGTTTGTTTCAATTTGTGCTTTGCCTAATACCTTTTTATACTCTCGTCGGAGGTGCTTGCAATAGTCCCTTAACAAAGCCTTTACCCTTTTGCTTGCATAACCCAAAGCAAAAATGCGAACGTCTGCCACTTCGCTCAAAATATAATCAGGTAAATGTGAAATCAATTCCAACCGCCACTTTAAATCCACGTCAAACATTTTTCGGGTAAACGCTTCGTCGTACTGATGATATTTCCCTGTTTCAAAACGCTCTCTTTCTAAAAATAACGTGATTTTTTTATACTCCATGCGCTTTTCCTTTTCTTCTTGAGATATATTCGGTTCATTTATCCAAGCGTCATATTTCTTCAAATCCTCTTGCGGATCTCTAAATTCTTCCCGCAACCTTTCATTACGTTCAAATTTCTCATATCGCTTTTGATAAACAGCCTTATAAAACGATTCGTCAAATCGTTCTGCCAATTTGCTACAACGTACGCTTCCGTCGATATAAGACAGTCTTGCCTTTACATACCACTCTCTTGTTAAATATTTCATCAATCAACCCCAAATAAAACAAAAGAACACCAATGAGAAACCGTATATCGTTTCCCAGCGGCGTGTCTTTTTTGCCAACCGTATTAAATTAAAAAAGATGCCGCCTCTTTCGAGACGACACCGCAGAAAATATCATCTCAAAAGCTGCGACACTTATTTCCAGTTACACTAACACCTTAAATGGGATTCGTATAAAGTGAGATAGATATAATCCACCAAGATTATATCCCATTTAAGACACACTATTCTACTGTTAATGTAACATTCCTCCTGAAGTTTAGAAATAAGGTCGCATAATCATTATACGGCATTTTCAAAATATTGTCAATGGTTTTTATAGAAAAAACAGCAACAAAAAAGAGCCTGGTCTATTCGACCAAGCCCCCTTCCGCTCGCACTTTATTGAGTTTACCTTCCCACAAATAATCATCCAACCCCTTATAGCGCGGATTCCAGAGATACGTGCCAAAGGTAAAATCCATTTCATCTAAAAGTGCCAAAAGTTCTTCAAACCCGTTCTTTACGTTCGGGTTTGTTAGCATATCCATATCGAAAGCCGTTTGTACGCGTTTCAAGCCCTTGGCTCTTAACGTTTCTAAACTTGTTCTCAATTTTTTTAATGCGTTTACGCCGGGAACAGCCAACACCGTCCAACCGGAGAGTGCATTGATAACGTCCGCTTTCATCGGTCCTTCCGTTAAAACAAGCGTTTCACTTGGAACACCTGAAAAATGCGTCCAACCTTCTGCACGGCAACCGTCTTTTCTATCCGTGCTTGACATCCAACGAAACTTGCGCTTCTCTACGTTATCCAAACGGATTTGCAAACCTTGTATCCGCCCTTCTTCATCCCTAACAGGAATAAGAATCCCGCGATTATCGTTTACAAACGTCCATTCGTCTTTTTCGTTCCTATAAAAGCCTGGAACGCCTGCAAGATATAATCCGTCTGAAAGGAGTTGCCTTGCTATCGAAGTCATACCCATTACAGGCGTGGTTTTATAGCCTAAACGAGATATTTCCGTTTCCGTCAAGCCTCGCCTTAAAAGATTTTCCTTATGGTCTTTTGAAAGCGATAAACAGGCTAAAAGCGCATTATACGTTGCATGCCGTGTTTCCACGTCCGTGATAGGATATTCGCGTTCCGTTTGCACGGTTTGGAATAACACAGGACGGCGCAACGGTTTATCTACTGCGCTTTCTATCCCCATTCTATCGCGTATCGATGCACCTACTTGGCTCATCGGCACGTTCATAAATACGGAATAGAGTTTCAATTTACCGCCCGAAATTCCACACTTTGGGCATCGGAACACTTCTTTTACGACGTTGATATTCAAATGCTTATCGCGTCCTTCGTCACAGCAGGGACACGCTACGTTAAACGAACTACTGCCGTATTTCGGTTCGCCAAGCCTTAATAACGAGAGTATATCCCAAATACTGATTTCATCGTACATTTATCGCCTCCTTTATCGAGGGGAACGCTTTAACGTTCCCCTCTAATTGTTTCTCAAGCGACTTCTTCGCTCTTTTTCTGTGCTTGTTTTTGCGCGTAATCACATATAATCTTTGCGTTTTCCGCCGCATCGGGAGCAGTTTCTTTTCCTGCCCATCTATGCGCTAAATAATCCAAAACACTCGGATTTTCTTTTAGCAAAGCCTCATACGTTTTATCCTTATACTTGGACAGCGGACATTTGAAAGCCAATGCTTTTTTGACCTTTTCCTGTTCCGCTTCTTCTTCGGAAACAGGCTGTTTTTTACCCTTGCTCTGTTCCTCACTTTGTTCGTCCGTCGTATCGCTATGCGGTTGTACTGAATATCCGTCGTCTTCAAACTGCAAAGCGGGACTCGTATCTAACGCTACTTGCAAACCAAACCCTGCATTTTTCAATGCAAGTCCAATAGCAGAAGTCTGCGCCCATTCAATAACGGCGATTTCAGGCTTATCTTTTATCGGAAACTTTTCCACCGTTCCCTCAGCCAGATAATTTTCTACGCTGTCTTTCACGTCCGCATATACTTTTGCTGTTGCGATTTGACTTTCGTTCTTGCCTGCCTTTACACTAACGGCTATCTTACCCATCGGGTATTTCAACCGAAACCAAGCGATTTGTGCGTTTACGGGAAGTCGTTTCCGTACTTCCCCCGTCGCCAAGTTCGTTAAATCCATCACGAACATACTCGGTTCAAAGCCTTCCACGCGATTTAAGGTTTCCACCATTTTCATTGCGTCTTCTCTCGTTGATTGATTCATAGCGTACCCCCTTACACCGCAATATACGTATTGCGGTACTGCACCCAAACGGGCAAAACCGTGCTGACGTATTCTTGCATAAGTTTTGCGTACGTAGTAAGCTTTTCGGGCTTAAAACTTTCAAATCGTTTCTTGTTCTGCCTTACCACGTTTTTCAACGCCGTTTCTGCCGTTTCACGTTGTTTTTGTCCGTTCTCGTCTACCGTGCGCCCAAACCTACGCTCTTCCAAAAGCATATCCACCACTTTTGACGTGATGTTGAAATGGAATTTGATTTCTCTTAAATTGTCCGTAATAGGTGCGCTATCCACGAACATACGCAACGTCGAAAGCACCGAAATACGGTACTTGATTTCTTGCAAATCCGCTATCTTCGTAAGCGAACCCTCGTCGTCTATAAGCAAATCCGCATACTCTTTTTCTTTGTCTTGATACACTTCAATAAGTTTCTTTTTCATTGTAAAATTCTCCTGTTAATTTACTTTTAATTTTCTTGCGAGACAAGTCCCGCGTTTTTCTACGTCCGTCTTTTTCGTTGCAATACACCGCGCTCGATGTTCGCCAACGATTATCACCTTATTTTTACCACGAGTTATGGCGGTATAGATAAGCGGTCTCGTCAGCATAAGCGAATGAGCGGTTTGTAAACTGATAATAACGGTATCGTATTCACTACCTTGTGATTTATGAACGGTAGAAGCATAACCCAAATCCACTTTTCTCATTGCATTTAAGTTATATTCCACCGTCCTATCGTCCCCAAAATCAATGATTACGGAAGCGTCCGTACCAAAGATATTTATATCCTTGATATATCCCACGTCCCCGTTATTGATTTCATTGCTGTTTTGCATTTGCATAACTTTATCCCCGACGCGAAACGTCTTTTTACCGACAACGATTTCCTTACACCCTTTCCTTGCGGGATTAAGTTTTTTTTGTAATTCTTCGTTAAGCGTATCAACGCCCGTTTCCGTTTTTTGCCGAAGCGGACTTAAAACTGTAACGTTATCTAAACCACGCTTATTTACCTCGTCAGAATACAATTCCACGATTTTCTTTGCCGACTCCGATAATGACGACGAATCCACAAACAAAAAATCGTCGCCGTATTCTAGATTCAATCCGCCGTATCGGATTAACTTTGCGTTAATCGCAATCCTACTACCGAAGTTTTGACGAAACACCTTTTCCAAGCGTACCACAGGCACGATTCCGCTTCCTATCAATTCACTCAACACCGCGCCCGGTCCAACGGACGGGAGCTGATCGGCGTCGCCTATCAAGATAAGTTGCGTGCCTGTCTTCATCGCTTTGAATAATGCGTTCGCCAAATATACGTCCAACATCGATACTTCATCTACTAAAACCAAATCCGCCTTACACTCGCTTGGTTCACCAAATTTACCGTCATCGTCGGCAAACAGGTTCAAGAGCTTATGTATCGTTGTAGCCATACGTTTGGTAGATTGCTCCATCCGCCTTGCCGCTCTGCCCGTAGGCGCACAGCAACGGATATCCGCCGAAGGATAGTTTTTGGAATATATATCCAATATCGCTTTTTGTATCATTGTTTTACCCGTACCAGGACCGCCTGTTATAATCGACAAACTGCTTGTAAGCGCCGTTTTTATCGCTTGTTTTTGTTCCTGCGCAAACCGAACGCTGAGCCTGCGCTCTTCAAGGTCGATTTCTGCATCCAAATCCACATAGCGTTTCCCGTGCATACTCGTAAGCTGTTTTTTGACCAACTCGGCAAGCTCCGTTTCCGCTTTCGCTGCTTTTGTGCCAAAGACGTATTCATCGTACACGACTATCTTTTTTGCTTGAACCAAATGTGCCGCCCGAACCGCCAACATTTCTACCGTAAATTCGGGAGTATTCAAAAGTTTTAATGCTTTCTTAATGAAATCATGCTTTTCCAAACACAAATTCCCTTTGGTTTCCGCTTCTTTTAGCGTATGCAATAACGCCGCGTCCGCACGTTTCGGCGAAAGCTTATCTAAGCCGATTTTTCGAGCAATCTCATCCGCCGTTGCAAAACCTATCCCTGCCAAATCACACAAACAATACGGGTGATTTTTAACAGTTTCTATGGTTTTGCTTCCATATTCTTGGTACAGCTTAACCGCTCGGTTTGCCGTAATAGCAAACGGCATCAAATACGCTACGGTATCCCTCGCCGCTCGGTTTGCCAAATACGATTCCATAATTTCTTGAAGTTTTACTTTCCCTATCCCTTGAATGCTTAACAGTTTTCTCGGTTCGCTATCAAGTACCTCTAACGTATCGTCGCCAAACTCCTCATAAATGCGCTCAGCTATCGTTTCGCCAACGCCACTGATTTGTCCACTCGTTAAATACGCAATAATACCTGCCCGCGTAGGGGTAATTACTTCCTCGTACGTATCCACTTCGAATTGAAGCCCGTGCTTTGTGTCGTCGTTCCAACTCCCTTGCATTTTATAACGCAAATTCGCGGAAAGCGGTAAGCCGTAGCCTACCGCCTTTACCGAACCGAGCAAATGCCCTTGCCTATCCCGAAGTTTCTCGCAAGGCGTATATAAAGCAATCATATAGCTCCCTGCCGTCAAACCCACTCTCGTTTTAGGGTAAATCAATTTTTGAAATTCACATAACATAGGAACCTCCTTATCCGCAATAACGTTTCATAACGCTATTACCGTTTTCAAGTTTCACCGATTTTGCAAGCGTCGGATGGTTTTCATCATATCTTAAATCAAACTCATGAACCGCACTTGTTTCCATCAGTTTCATAACGATTTGAAATAGTTCGCGTCTAAAAACGACGATTTTTTTCCGACGCTCTATTGCGTATAGAATATCTTGCTTCATTTCACGGGATATTTTCGCCCCGCAAACCATCACAATATCGCATTGTTCTAAAATTTGCCTACGGAGTTTTTTCATTTCATCACGATTGAAAAGTATTTTATCGTTGATAAAAGCAGGCAAATACGTGTGTACGGCTATTGCGAAGTATTGCATTTTCTTTTTAACGTATTCTACGTATTCACCACCCTCATACAACGTTTTTAGAGTTTTCTCTCGTGTTTTCACGCTAAATGGGGCGCATACGTATACTTGTTCCTTATGAGCGAATTGTTGTGGCTTTATATCAAATCCACCAATCTTGTTATTGTTATTTTCCATAAATACCACTCCTAATCAAATCGCTTCCAAACGGACTTTTACCTTTCGGCTATACGACGTTTTTCGCGTTGCTTCATATATTTCAGGATATTGTTCCTTTAATAAATCGTTATCCGTCAATTGTTTCGACTTCGTAACGTAATCCACAACAAATCTCCCACTTGCGGTTTTCAGTTCGCCGTGTTCGTGTTCTTTCATAAACTCGGCTATCCTTACCACTCGTGTTTCCACGTCCTTTTCTAACCCTTTCATTTTGGAACTGTGCATTGCTATTTCGCTTTGCAAGCCTGCAAGCTCTCGCAATTCCTTTTCAAATTCCATAGGAACTTCTAGCAAAGGCAATTCCGCATTTCCCTTGGCGAAAATTTGCGCTAACGATTGCAATGCAAGTTTTGGAGCAATATCCGTCATTTCAGGCGGTTTATCGTTTTTCAAACGCCACATAAACTCCTCTATTTTTTCCACCATCCAATCTTCTTTCCGTTTATCACGAAAAAGTCTTGGCGTTACGTGATCCGTATCGGGATTATTTCCCCACCACGCAGAGAAGGCGCCTTCTTCCAAATCCGCCAACCAAAGATAATACCGAAGTTGATACTCGTAATACGGCGGATACATTATATTAGACCAATCCCCCGCCACGTGATGCGACGCGCTTTTACACTCCAATATTCCTCTTGCACCCGTACCCTTTCGGATAATCCGTCTGTCAAAGTTTGCAAGCGCATAAGGAACGTCAGCGTGTTGGTATAAAAACGTATCATTGATTACGGTATCACCCGTTTTTTCTTCGTATAAATCTGCAGCAATCTGCTCCAACCGTTTGCCCATCTCCAACTGTTTTTTATTTTTCTTGGGCGGAGGAGCCATTTCACCTTTTTTGATTTTATACAAATCCAAAGGCGTTGCCCATTTGGAAAGTCCCAAAATTGCAGGCACGTCGCTCCCACCGATTGTGTATTCGATATTGCCGTTTGGACCGTGCGCTCGACAAGCCAACCAATCTTCTTCCGTCATACCTTCCGTATCACATAAAATTATAGGTTCTGCCATCAGTAACTCACCGCCCTTGCTAAATCAAACTCCGACCAATTGAGATTCAAAGCACGCGCCATATTTTCCTGCACCGACAAAATTTTTGTTTCAGGCGTACCGTTAATCTTTAAGAGATACGGGATTTCCTGCATTGCAATAAATACGTCGTGAGCTGTCGCTACGTCCGTTCCGTTTATCAATTGGAATCTATTGATTGCTTCCGTCGCTTCTTTTTTCGGCATAACCAATTCCTTGCAAACTCTCGTCATTGCGTTTACGGGATACAATAACGTAATATCAAGCAATTTTTCCATTTTTTTGATATTGTCACCGTACTGTGCAAACAGCATATCCAATGCCTGCTTAAAATTGTCAACCGTCTTTTTACTTCTATGGTCCACAGCAACACAGCTACCGATATGAATCGGGCAATCGGAAAGCCCCAAAAGAAGCGCCGATACCTTTGCCGACGCTACGCCCGTATCCGAAGTCGAAAACTGAATACCGGGTACAAGTTTATGTGCCAACTGCTTCTTTCCTATCGTTTCAAGGTGTTTTGAATACTTTTCTAAAAGGTTTTCAGTTTGTCTAGGAAGTTTCCAAGTCGCACCCGTTAAAGAGTGGCTCGTATACCCCTTTTCAAACTCGTTCCCCATAAATCTCTCGTCCAAATTCTCTTGTAACGTTTCCAAAAGTTCGTCGATTGGAAGAATGGAATAATCCTTTTCATCCCCCGAATGTACCGCCGATATTTTCTCATCGCGTATAAGCAATAACGCTTGCTGTTTACGATGCAACTGCAAGCATCTGTTTAATACGTCTGCCAAGTCCTGCTTACGCAATTTTGCAAGTGCCGAACCGCTTATTTTCGCCCTGTCTAACAATCCTCGATACGCCGTATCTCGCAGCAACCGAAGCTCTTGATTTACCCGCAACGCAAGTCCTGCGTTTAATACCGTATCCTCTACGGCAAGCGCACTCGTTCCGTCTGCAAATAAATCGATGTTCCATCTCGGCTCAGCCACTTTATCCAACGGCTCAACGCTGATTTGATTAACTGGGCATTGTACCCACTTGCTTTGTTCGGATTCTTCTCTATGATAATTCAACATTGCCGAGAAAGAATCGAAACTGGTTGTGTAGTTATCCATACATCTGTCTAAATTTTGCATATTTTGCTCCTTTGTTTTTATTTAACGGACTTCCACCGCTATGATTTTTATAAAAGAAAAGCCGACAGCACTAATAGCTACCGACTTGAAAGAGGATATTATAGGCGCTATTTAATAATGCACCTGCTTTTTTGTTGAGTATAAAGAAATTTACGACTTGCTTCCCGTCTCGTTTTCGGATGCCTCCTTTATCCAATCCACTCCGAGCTCCTGCAATTCTTGTTTGGTTATACCAAGTTTTTCTTTATACCATTCGTGAACGTCAACCTTATCCGACACAAAAAAATCGCCACATTCTTCATCTATCCAAACGATTGCGTTGTATAGCAATACCTTTAATCTTGCCTCGTCCATGATTCATGCTCCTTTTGCTTGAATCAACTTATCTAGCAAACCGTAATACAAGCCTTTCCAGAGCTCTGCGCCACCTTGATTTTCCTGTTTTTCAGTCCTCGGTGTCGCCTTTAACTGCGACATTACTTGTTTCGGTTCTGCCTTGGTATTCAGTTCAATACCGAGACTGACGCATAACGCACCGTCCACCATAGCCATTTCCGTATCCGTACATTTAGCAATAAATCCACCAACACGGCTTTTTGCTACGGAATGTATTTGTTCGCAAAGCGCAATAGACGGACGTTCCACGCTCGTAATGTCAACATGCGTCGGCAACGAGCTTTTCGGTTGCGTCGTTAAATACACCATTTCGAGAACAGGACTGTATAAATTTGCTTTATCGTTGGATACAACGATTGCAGGTCGTCCTGCAACTTGTTCACTGCCTACGCTACTGATTGCTGGGCGAACATAATAAATCTCGCCTCTACAAATTCGTTCTTCAATACGTTCCATTTTTCACTCCTCCTTATGTTTGCGGATTACCACGACGAATTCGTCGTTTTCATCCTTGCAAAGCCTTTGTTCAAACAAATCGTTCTGACCTACGCCCATTATTTTACGAAATTCCATAGGAATAACAATTCGTCCCAACTTGTCCAAAGGTCGAATTATACCGACCTGTTTCATTTTTTCTATAGATACTTTTTGCATTTTTTGTAATTCTCCTTTTGTTTATTTGGGTTTTAACAAAAAAAGAGAGATTATGCAATCAGCTTAATCCCTCTAAATGTTAATTAAATTGTTTTAGTTATCTGCAAAAGTTTGCAACCAAATTTTCATACTTTGCAGTTCACACTCTGCAAGAAGTTTTGCAAGCTTTTCCGTTTTACTATCCTCTCGAGTGCTATACTTTTCTTTATCTCTGTACGCTTTTATTCCAGCATAATACCGTTCACGTTCTTCATATCGAATATCTACAGGCAATAAGCCCATACAAATCAACTCATACGTCAAAAGCAATCTGCCTGTTCTACCATTGCCGTCTATAAACGGATGGATATTCTCAAACTCGATATGATGCTTTGCAAGATTGTGGAATATTTCTACCCAATCCAATTCACCCAAACGAGCCTTTTGAATATTAACTTCCATGTCTTTTGCCAAATCCGCCACGTAATCTCTCATTTTAGCCGCGACTTGTGAAGGCGGACAAGGGGTATATACAACTCGCGTTATACTGCCAATATAGTTTTGAATCTTTCTATATTGCCCCGCTTCTTCGTCTCCACGCAACACAAATGCATGAATTGCCTTAATAAAATCTTCCGTAATCGGTTGTTCTTTTTTTACCGCATCATACAAGAAATCAAACGCTTGTTTATAGCCTACAATATCTTCGCTTTCTCTCAAAGAATGTGCGCCCGTGACGATACCTTGTTCTATGAGCAATTTAGTTTCGTCATACGTAAAGGTATTGCCTTCAATTGCATTAGAATTATGACTCGCACTAATCGAAAACTCACGATTAAAATACGCCACTTCTTCTGCCGATAAAGGACGAATATTTTTCATTTTTTGAAAGCATTCGGATATAGTTTGAATAATATCAATATATTTTGTTTGCTCTTCCATTCTCGTCATAATTGTCACCTATATGCTTTAATTATAGCATAACTTTTCCTTTTTGTAAAGATTTTTTATTGTCGTTTGTTGTTTTCTTTTAGCATCCTACCACAATTCGGGCAAAAATTCGGGGCATACCGTCCTACTAAATGAGACGGTTGTCTCGTCTTTTTATCCTCAAATAGTATTTCGGTCGGTTGTCCTCCGCCACTACGAAAATAAATCGCATAATCGTCTTCCGTAATACCAAGTGGGAAATAATGCAAATCATTCTTACCTTTCAACGCAGGATCAACCGTTGCGTTAAAACATATTCTACAAAAACTCATCAGTTTATTACCAATCCTCCTTTGCTTCTTTTAAAATTTGTTCTTTGATTTCCTCCAACGAATCCAAAACTTGCTTAATGGCAAGAAGAATATTATCGTCTACAAGGTTATCATAAACCATTAAGTCGATAAAACGGATTTTCCCCGTTGCTTTGTTGGATAGATACCCATCGTACTCAATCCAGTTATTATTCATAAGCACAAGCCTTTTTTCTTCAAGCGCAAGGCGCAACTGCTTGTCTGTTTTAAGGTATGGACGCATATTATCTTCAAACGCACCGTTGTTCGATTTGTCCTTGGAATACGCAATCTCCTTACCATTTTCGTCGTACAACACAGCAATCACGTCACCGTACGCGCAAAGTACAATTACCATTTCAGGCGAAACGACAATCGATGCTACCCTGCCACCGTACCATAAACAATCCAACCGTTTATGGTGGAAACAATCAGGATAAAACTTGAGTTTTACCCCTATCCGTTTTGCTTTACAAAACAACTTTTGACATTTTTTACGATACTGTTTTTTCGTCATCGTTTTCGCCCTCCGCCTTAAAGCGTTGTAATTTTTCCGCATAGCGATAATCTTCTGGATTACTTACGGTTATATCTCGCCCTACAAAATCCATACTATCAAGTTCCACCGTTCCTGTATTGCAAAGTTCTTCCGCTGTTTCGATTGCAGTTTCTTCGTCAGGAGCTTCTATGATAATAGTCCTCTCTAACTTTTCCGTTATTGTTACGTAAATTTCTTTCATTTTTTGATTTCTCCTTCATTTAATTTGCAAGGGAATAGATAAACTTCTATCCCCTTGCCGTTGATTTTTTTACGCAGCTTCCGCCACTTTTTGCATTTTTTGAATAATTGCTTTGGCTCTTGGTTGCCATACGTTTTCCACGAATTGCATAACGTCTTCGTTTGGCGTCGTATCCCCTTTCCCATAGCATTGTACCACTTGATTTTTTTGAAGCGAATATTCTATCGTTACAAACGGAACATCTGGCGCACTTGCTTTACGAATAAAGCAAACTAACGAACGACCTTCAATGATTCGCTGGTCGTAATCCATTCGTCCTACGCAATGATGCAAATACTCCCCTTCTTTTACAAGCTCCTTTTTACTGCTTGCAAGTAAGATATGGAAATTTTCGTTCTGCATTAAAAGCGCCGCGTATTCTTTCGCTTTTGCTTTTATACGTCTTGTAATCGCCGCTTTTTTCGCTCTATTTATCTTCGCTTTTGACGTTGCATACTGATGCATACGCATATCGTGCCAATACTGCCAATCCAACGGATACAGATTTTTTGTATCGCTCATATCAAGTCCCAATTCTCTTAAAGCAATTAAATAATCTTTATAAGTTTCTGGATTAATCTTATTGCGAATTAAATACCGTATCATCTTCGTCCTACCATCTCTATCTAAATTTTGATATTGAATGTAAGCAAGGTCGTCATCTCGCAAATAATGTCGCCTCCAAAACGTCGTATAAAAATTTCTACGCATAGTGCTTTCCTCGCTTTGCGTTTCTATACTGACTTTTTTGTTATAGGCTGCACATATATCGTTTGATGTAGGTCTTTTCGCCTTTATATAACTCGCATTATCACGCAAAAACAAAAGAAAGTTTTTATCTCTCTCCGCCTTTTTGTTTATACAAGGCGCTTTGGCGTATTGACAATTCAATAACTTTGCTAAAAGCTCTATTTTAGGATTTTTTCGATACGCAGTTAAATAATCGAAAGCGTCCGTCGTTTCATCATAGGCGCAATACTTATACTCAGGCCATTTTTGCAAATATTCAGGGTTAATAAAACGTGTTTTATTATACAGCCGAAAATATTCAATATCTCCCTCTTGCCATTCAGGGTCGCTATAATGGTTTTTGATAACGAACCGATTGCTTTTAGGCATATCCGAACGATAAAAATAATATTTGTATCTATAATAAGCATAATAATATTCCATTAGCCGAATATCCCGAAAATAACACTTGTCTTTCCCGATAATAAATACCGCTACTTTTTTCATCCATAAATGCGGTTTATCCTTTTTTCGTTTTGGCATTATAGTTTTCACCATTACCACTTCAAGAGACAAGCTCTTTCCTTGCTTCGAAAAGAACGGATATACTCGATGTATATAATACCAACGATTATATTTATCCCGTTCCATAATTTTTTTGTACACGTCTCTTGGAATTCTTTCATCAATCTTCATCTTTCGCTTACCTCCCTATCTTAAAAATCAAAGAGGCTCATTTGGTCTTCCGAAACTCCTTTCGGCAATTTCTTTTTACCCGATGAAGGAAGGGGTACAGACGTTTCCGCCTGCACCCCTTGATTTTTGTTTTCCAACGATTCGCAAATTTCCGATACGCCTTTTTCTGCCATGCTAAACAAATCCATTGTCGGCTCTATCGTGGTAGGACTCGTCTTTACCGTCGATTTCGTCGTTTTCGGTTTCACCGTTACCGGCTTTTTCGGTTCTTTGTATTCCGTTCCGTCCTCGTTATAAAGAACACCCGTAATACTCTCTTCCTCAAAATAGTGAATAGCCCAACCAAATACAACTTCATCATCGATACATATACCACATGCGTCCTTAGCCGCTTGTTTACGAGCTTCATTGCACGCAAACTTCATAAAACCGTCCAAAGTCTTTTTGTTTATAAGTTTCTTACCGTCTTTTTCTATAACCACACCGTTATTGATTTTTTCGGCAAGGACTTCACTTGCATTCTCTTCAAGATACCTTTTTACCTTTTCCTGCTTACCGTCTTTTGCTTTTATTGCCAATTCCATAGTTTATGCCCCCTTCTTCACGGGCATACGCACGGGAAGTATCAGATACAGCGTAGACGCTTCTTCTACAATCATTGGAGAAACCGACGTATTGAATTTCAACGTCGTCTTTTTCTCTTTCAAACTCTTGACTGCATCAAAAACGTACTTCGTGTTAAACACGATATCCAACAACTTCCCTTTCGTATTTGTAGGGATACTTTCCGACAACTCGCCAACGCTACTAACGGCAGAAAAGTTGATATTATCCTCTCCAACCGAAAGATTGACCGTGTTAGCGTTTTCGCTTATCAGCATTGCTCTATCCAAAACTTGAAGCACTTCTTCCCGTGTCGCTTGAGTTTCCGTTTCAAAGCTAGTCGGGATTAAATTCTGGTAGTTGATATACGTCCCCGTATAAAGTCGCGTCGTAATTTTCATACCTCCTTGCTCTACGCAAAGAAGCTCAGGCGATTTGGAGTATTGAATACAAATCCCTTCTTCCTTATCGTCTACCAACGACGAAATGACCTGCATTGCGTAAATCGGCACGATAATATCAATATTATCTGCGCCTGTTTTATCAATGCTTACAACCGTTTTTGCAAGTCTGTACCCATCACACGCTACCGCCGTCAATTGATTGTCCTGCGAACGCAAACAAATCCCTTTCATTACAGGTCGGCTATCGTCTTTTGCAACGTAGCTTTGCAAATTCGCCGTCAATCGCTTAAAGTCATCAATTTTCATATTGAACGCATAGCTATCCTGCAATTTTGCAAAAGATTTCACTCCTTCGCCAACAACTACGGGAATTTTCATTGAACCGCCGTCGTAAATAACGGTGCATTGTGCGTCGCCTCCCGACAACGTAATTTCATCGCATGTCGTTTTTTGAATAGCCGCTACGAACAATTTACCTTGAACAACGTTTCTGCCTTGTTGCGTTACTTCCGCCTCGATTTTACACTCAACGATTATTTCTCCGTTCCCTGCAATCAGCGTTAAGCTGTCGTCTTCTGCTATCAACGAAACCGTTTGATACGCATTTTCCGTCGTCGATCTCGTAATAAGCGCTTTGCTTACGGCGTTTACTGCGTAAGCGAGTTTAATTCTGTTTACTGTTACTTTCATAATACAATTTTTCTCCTTCGTTTTATTTTGATTTTTTGTTTTTGCTATGCACAACACTCTTTAACGTACTTATCGAACGAATCCGAATAAGCACGATACTTTTCGCCACCAATTTCCTTTAAGAAATCTTCGTCGAATAACCACAACGGGTATGTACAATACCCGTTCTTTTTGCTCAACAGCGTTTCTTGCGCTACTTGCATATCTAACAATTTCTTTGCAAACGGACAATTATTTAAATCAACGTACGCCGCGTTTTTGATACCGATAAATTCTTCAAAAGACTTGGTTATCGTTGCATACGGTACTTGCAGTTCATTGCCGTCTACCTGAGAAATCTCAACAAGTTTGACGCACAAGCCTCGTCGGTTTTTTCGTGATAAATCTCGCACCTTATAAGACTCCACTGTTGCTTCCACCAATACTTTTTTACCTAAATATTCAATTTCAAAGCGTTTCATTATTTTTTCACCTCCTTTGGGCTAACCCCTTGTTTTCTGGCAAGATATTCTCCGAGTAACTCATGTGCCACTTCCGACACCTCGTTCGTGTACGCATCGTCCTCTTCTACCTTGTATCCGCTCAATTTTTGCATTATTCGCTTAGGTATAGACGAGTCGTTGATAAACGCTTCGTACTCTCTTTGCGTCAGTTGCTTCACTTCCTCCCAAGACTCTACTTGTTTGGAAAAATCCTTATAAAAGCCACGTTCCGACAATTTTTCATTAAGTTGCACAACTGCTAAATTCGTTAACGGGACTTCGTATTCTTTAATCCATAAATTATAATGATGTTCACTGTATATATCATGGATATAAGCCGCATACTCCATCTCACTAATTTCTTCCTCAAAATCCACCTTGCCAAACCAATCTTTTACGCAACCGTTCCTTTTTTCCTCGTAGATTTTTATACGATAGTTTTCCTTTGCTTCGTCGAAATCAAAATAAACGTACGTTTCTACACCGCCTTCACCGTCTACAACCCATTCTTCTTGCAATAAATACAACTTGATTATTTCGTGGGGATAAAAACGCTTACGCTCATTTACCAACTCCAACATTTCCGATGCCATAATGACACCCTCAAAATTGATAGTATCCAAATCAAACGGTTCATCGTAAGTCTTGGAATACCGACGTTGAAACACGTTCAATTCTTTTTGAAAATGCGGGCGGATAAAATCGCAATAAATATCCGCACCTGGATTTTTCGTTTCTTTATCCTTGCCCGTACGAATTTCCACGATAAAGCCTATCAAACCCTCGTATACACTTTGCCAGTTTGCCTTGACAGTCGCGCCAATCTGATACTTTTTGCCTTCGTATTCGAAGACGTCCATTCGATTTTTATAAATCATTTTTTTCGCTCCTTTATTATTTTATATCTCACCTAAGCTTTGCCTTGAAAATCTAGGCAAAAACAGGTTGTCAAACGTACCCGTTTCTTTATGAAAATGCTGCGGCATATACACGAAATCGTGCATAAAATCGAAATCCGACCCCTCTAACATTCTTTCTAAAGAAAGGTCGTAATGCTTTGTAGCAAGTTCCATAAAAGCAACCGCTACTTCACGGTCCATTTTTAGAACATTTAACGCTTTTGCTCTATCTACTATGTTTTCAATAAGTTCCCTGTCTGTTTTAATTTTGTCCATTGCTTTTTTCTCCTTTATTTTATTAGTGGAAACTTTCTCGATTAAATGTAGCGTTTGTAAACCCACGATTGTTGGCTACCGACGCTGCTATGCGAAACTTTAGAAACCAGTCTATTTTATCAATTTCTTTACGTTCACTTTCCTTGGCAAGCATATAGCTGTAAAATCGGTCTTGACAAGTTTGAACCCAAATCGTATTTGGACGTTCAAAATATTTCTCATACGCCTTAATCTCAAACAATACCTTAACCAAGGTCTCGTAACGCTGTGAGTGCTTTTCACCCTTTTTATTTAATCGTTTCATCTCTTTTAAGACTTTTTTCTTTACTTTTGCACAAGAGATTTTTTGCAAGCTATTTCTTTGCTCGTTAAAAACTTTCATATACCTATCTCCTTTTTCTTGTTCGTTCGTATATTGCATTTGCTAATCTACACTCATCGCAATCATACTCACCAGAATAAAAACAACAACCGTCATATCCTTCACACGGTATAGAATATTCCTTTTTGGTTATTTTTAACTTTTTTGCTTTTGCCAATAGCGTTGCTACAGTATTCACAAAATCATATCGAGTTCTCAGTTGTTTTGAAGTGTAACGTTTCTTTTTTAATTTTTCCATAGGACCTTCTCCTACTCCAATAGTTTTATTATCGGAAAAAATCCTAATAAGCCTAAAAAGAACCAAGCCGATTCGTGTGGAATAAAGATGTCGTCCGACGTAAATATCACGCCAAACTTTTGATAACACAATATTCGTTGCATTATACTTGCATAAAGCACGCACCCCACAGAGACTGCTACCAATATAATCAAGAGAATATTTTTCACGTTTTTCATTTCGTTTCCTCCTGATAATGAGTTGTACAATCTCTCTCCTGCATTTCGCAATCCAAAAACTCGCGAATACAAACGGGATCACCTTCGTTGTGAGAAGAAAACCAGTCCTGTAAATATGCAAAATACGCTTGCACATCTTTTTCATCGAACTCATCAAAGTGCGCCATCCAGCTTTGTTGGTATAATTGCTTATCTAAATTACCGTCCCGAGTTTCTGCATAATTAGCGTCGTCGTTTAAATCGTCTTGCCAATCTTCGATAAGCGCGTCGATTCTTTTTATCGGTAAAATACGGAATAATTTTTCGCCGTATTTTTCGTCTTTTTGCATCAACGTGCATAATACGTCTTCTCTCAAAGATTCCTTTCTTTCTTCGTCGGAAACAACGTCTTTTACGCTTTCAATTAAGCCGATTAAATCCGCTATATATTCGTCTTGCGTCTCGTCCATCAAACCACAAGTCAACTCGTGATTTTCTACGAACTCTCGTACCTTTTCCCATAGTGTATTACCACTATACTTTTTCCAAAATTTATAATTTCTCATTTGAATTCTCCTGTTATTTTTTATATAAAAGGATAGGCAAACTTGTACTTGTCTGCCTATCCTTTCTTTATATTAAACACGAATATGCCGTTTAATGATTTCCGCCAAATTCGTGGGTAGTTTATTAAGCTCGGTGATGTCCAAAAACGAATTGCCGTATATACGCTCAATACAATCTTTATCATCGCCGATTGCCGCCGCGACGAATATAACGCCTTTACGCTTATATTCTTCTTTAATACTACGCAAATCTTTTTCAGCCTCCGAACCGCTGTATTTCGTATGATATGGTTGACCGTCCGATATCAAAATCAAAAGCTTTGTTGTTTCCGAGCGTTCACATAACCGTTCCGCAATATAGCGAAGCGCCGCGCCGTCTCGATTACAGTTCCTATTGGTAATACCCATAAGCCTATATTTATCGTTGTTGTCCACCGTTTCATACTCCGCATACGAATATAACTCTACGCAACTCTTGCTATTCATTGTTCCAGTGGAATGCCCGTAAATCATTATAGGTATGCCAAGTGAAGCGCAAAAATCGTGTAAAATAATTGCTGTCGCTCGAGCTGACGTTATCCTACCGTTTTCTTTCATTGATCCCGATTCGTCTATCAAAACCGCGACCGCAAGCTCCGTTTCACGTGGAATATTATTTTTATAAAATACTCGCCCGTCGTTACGGTGAAGCGCGTTTGCATTCAAACGCCTTCCTATCAATAAATTCGTCTGTTTTGCGCCTTGTCGCGTGTCCTTGATTTGATGCATAATACTTTTTTGCAACCGTCTTGAAATATGCAATAACTCGCCGGAAAGATTATTATATCCCTCAACCAAACTCTCGTCTATTTCAGACATACGATTCACTCGTATATTTACGTCCTTATGCACGTTCCCATAAGAAATTTTTTGCGCGTAATCGTTAAGCGCTTGCGTCCGTTCGTCTTCCATTTCTCTAAACACTTCTTCTTCAGAAATGCCTTCCAACAAACGGTTAATATCCGTAGCAGCATTTTCCTCACATGCTTGACGATATTCGTTGTTCCTTTCAAACGAGCCGTCCCCATCCGTCGAAATTTCTTCCGTTTCGTGATAAGGAATTCTACTGCTTTCTGTCCCTTTCTCACTTTCTTCCGTCGGTTCTTCGGTTTGGGGCTGTTCCATAAACGTTTTCGTCTCGCTGCGACTGCTTTGCGTATTAGCATTCTCTTCTTCAATACCGTTTTCATTCGCCACAATCGGAACAAACAACGAATTACCTATTTGCGAACCACCGACAGTTGGTTTCAAAGCCTTGGATATTATTTCTTCTAAAGTCTGTCCCACACCACTAGACGAAGCTTGTTTTTGTTCTTGCTTGCTCTGCTCACAAAAATCTTTTACGTAATCCCACAACCGAACGAGGATTTGATTTACGGCAACCCAGCGTGCTTTCCCGTTTTTAGAAAAAAGTCCGTCATCTAAAACCGTTAATAATCCGAATACAGCTTGAATACGCTCATCCGTCAACGGCGTATCTCCATATTTTATTTCGCCAAACTTAACGTACGAAAGCATAATTTGCATAATCGTTCTTAAAATATGAAGTTTCCCTTGAGCTTCTATTTCTATCATCCGGCTTACCGTCGGCATTTCTGAGAAATCCGATTCGCGCATTCGTTCAAGCCCAAAACCTAAGGTTCCAGGATATTGATTTAACATACGGTTTTCGATATATCCGTCCTCTAAAACGTTGTTCAGTTCACTCGCTACGATTTGTACCGCCAGTAAATTCTCTTCAATTTCGCTTACGTAGTCCCATAAAGCCTTTTCATTATCCTCCTCTATCGGAGAGTTAAGTTTAGGCTTTTCAGGATACCATTGCTTGTCCTTCATACGATTTAAGTACGTTTGTTTCATCGGAAAATCGGTATAGAGAATATGCCCCAGCTCGTGCGCAAACAAACCGCAAACGAATTGATAACGGTTTGCCCTGCCCGCAACTTTCGTTACGCTCGGATGTCCTGCGTTTATCAAAATTCTACGGTTGTCCGTGGACGCTGAATGCTTATTGTCTTCTTCCCAAATTATCCTAACTTTAATCCGTCGATTGTACTGATACCGTCTCGTCTGTGCCATTGCTAAATCTTCAAAATAGCTCGACAACAACCGCGAAGTGAAAAACTGCCTATCCGTTATTTTGCTTCGTTTTTCATTCATTCGTTTTTTAATTTCTTGATAACTCACTTTTGACATAAAAGTAAATACCTCCTCATTTTTTATGCTGCCCGCGTTTTATAAAGCGCCGACATTGCAGGGTCCAAGACCATTTCCTTTATCCATTTTTGGCTCGATATATCCGACGTTGCTTTGCTAATAATCGTATATAACGCGGAATTGTACACGTCGCCCGTTACCTGCATACTACGTATCCAGTCAATAAGGCTACGCATTCCTACGCACCCGTCCAAAATGTTATGTTCACGGCAGAAAATCTCCATATTATTCGTTACTTCCACCATTTTACCGACCATATATTCGTCCGTTTCTCCCGTTACACTCAAAGCCCTTTGCAACATCAACTCCGGTTTCGGCGCTTCCATATCCAACACTAAATTCATTCTGTCTATCGTGGATTGATTAAAATCACGACAACCTTCGTAATTGACATTGGTTGTTATTACCACCACGGCGTCGGGATGTCTTGGAATAATCTCTCCCGTAGGCAACGTAACCGAACCGCCTTGTTCTAACAAAGAATTTAAGCCGACCAATACGCCAGGTTGCTGTATTAACGAAGGCTCTTGTATTTCTATGAGATAACCGTGCTTCAACGCTTTCAAAAAATCCGTTTCCACATAACGGAAACTTTGCTGACTCCCGTCCCCCGTTTCAACGGCTTTACATAACGTTTGTACTTTTTCGGTTACTAATCCCATAATCAACGCCATACATTCTTGCGTCGTTGCGCCTTGCTTTTCTTCACCCGCAAGCTGTGCATATACGCCTTCGGCGTTCCACTCGATTTCTTCAAGGTCGGGTAAATTCATCAATTTCGCTACGTTTTCGTAATTGATGCCACCCATCGCCGCAAGCTCGTCTAATTCTTTTTGTATCAAGGGGTCTTTTGCTGTCATTTTTTCCGTTTCAGGGAAAATCTGTCCCGTAAAATCAAATATTTCCGTATTCGCCGAACACGTGTATTTCATATACGGTAAGTTCAACCCCGCCGCAATCGCTTGCGCCGCCATCGTTTTACCCGTACCCGCAGGTCCGCGCAGAAGAAAGTTTCGCATTTGCATTGCTTTCCCCGTCGTTTTTTGTGCGTGCGAGCATACGTCAACGACTTGTTGCGGAACGATATACCAATTCGGCAATTTCGGTATTAACGCTTTCTCTGTTTTGGAATACTTCCGTTTGGAAAACGCATATTTGCTTGGCAACGCCTCTACGTCCATAATTTTTTTCGCTTGCGTTAAAATGGTATTACCTTTCTTTTCGGCAAAAATCGTGAACTCACCGACCATCACGTCTTGCGGTTCGTATGTCCCTGCTTCTAATTGCACTTTTGCTATAGGAAGCAGTGTTCCGCCCGCGTCTATATCCACCGTTATATGTTCCAAAATCGTATCGTTTTGTACTCTACGGTATACGTTTTCGCAAAGAATTGCCATAAATTCCTTCGCTTTGTCTACGTCCGATAATCCTTTCACGTATTCTTCATAGTACTTGTTAAACGTTTCGGAAAATTCCGTTTCTTTGATAAGCGTTGGAAACATTGCCATAATAATTGCCGCTCCGTCTCTGTTTCTTTCATTGACTACGTAAGGTTGCATTAAAGCCGTATCTTTTGAATATACCATGGCGTTCAAAGCACCCGTCAACGGGTCGTAAATTACCAAATGATATTGATCGTCCACGGACGATTTGTACTCGGCTATATTCTTTCCGTTTTGAACACCTACTGCGCCTATACCCGTAGCGTTTTTACACGCGCATACGGCGTTAATTCCTTTAATAACGCCTGCTATCAATGTCGCTTCATTTGACGCACCAAACTTGGTCGAAAGTTGTAATTTCCTCGCCCCAACATTAAAGGGTGCAGGTAAACTTCGTCCGAAATTAAACAAATTTCTTACTGCTATACTGTTACTCATTTCTTACTCCTTTACTTTAATTTTATTTTTATCCCTTTCTCTGGGATGATTTCCACGTTCTCAAGTCCAGCTTTTACAAGCTCTTCTCGAATGCCTTCCCAATATTTTTCTTCAGGTAAATCCGAAACCGCTAATATCAGCTCATTATTACCCTGCCCTATCACGTCGTTGCATTTTTCGTTCAACTCTGCAATATGAGAATCCACCCATTCAAAAGCAACGCGCTCGCTATCATCCTTCTCCGACTCAACTTCCACGGAAGCCGCGTCCGTCGGGTCGCCCGTAGACGACATTACTTCAATACCCGTTACGCTCTTATCCGTTATACAAACTTTTACTTTGTTATACCCGCCTGCCTTGTTTAATCTCACATAAACATCTTCCCCGCTTTGGATTTGAGTCCATGCATTTGGTTTTTCCCAAACCCATTTCGCATTCGGATACACGTCGTTTATGTAAAAAGATACCTGCTCTACGATGAAACCATAGTCCGTTTTCTCAAAAACAGGCGCTTGTACCCTTGTCTCTAACGGTAGTTCTTGGTTATTCGGCTTCGTTTTAAGGCTTTCAAACAAGCGTTTTCCTGTTAAAAACAAACCAACGAATAACACAAGCAAAACCAACGGCCATAAGCGAAAAACGAACAAAAAGAAACATATAATTCCCGTGCAAACAAGCGTATCGTTTGCCGAGCGGAAAGAATTATCCTTACGCATGCTTTTCTACCTCCTTCGGCGGAGCAAAGTCGCAAAATAGAATGTCCTTCCTATATTCGATATGTTCACAAATGAATTTTTCGTCTACACATTTTTGGTCGCATAATACCATAGGCTGTTGCTTGGATTTTTTTGCCTTTGTTTTTCGACCTGGGGGAATATAAATATGAATCGTATTTTCGCTCTCGACATATGTTTTTCGGGTAATCACCGCAGCAACACTCCCACAATCCGTCAATTTTCCCGATTGATTTTCGTCGCCCAGTACCACCGAACCTAATACAATTTTACTCTCACCCATTTTCGGTTTTATAAGTATCCTTTCAAATGAGTTTACCTCAAAATACAATTTGATTATATATTGCCGTTTGAGTTTTACCCCGTCGATAATACTCGATAATTCCGCTTCGTTAAGGCAACCTTGCGTTTTTTCTTTGAGAATAAATTTCAACTTGTTCCGTCTTTGCTTTTCTGATAAACTACCAAAATTTTCATTCTTCATTTCCTTCTCCTCCGTAAAAAGCAAAAGCACGCATAAACAACTTATAGCCATTTACGCGTGCTTCGTTTTTATCTATTAAGGCATTACCTTAACAGAAATCGTCGTACCCTGCAATCGGGGTATATCCCTCGAAATTATCCGACTCGGTTGCCGATTGTTTCGGTGCCGCTTTTACGGGCGCAGGCTTTGCCGTAGCTTTGGGCTTTGCGGGTTGCGCTTCGTGTTCGGTGTCATCTCCAGAACTCGATTTTTTGCCGTTGCCGCTAAACGCATAGTTAACGTCTAAAACCTTGATAAAGATTTTCTTCTTTATCTCTCCCGAGTCTCTATCGGGAAACGTCCCAACGATTTTTTTACCCATATAGGAAATACAGCTCCCTGCTTTCAAATCCAAGCGTTTGATTTCTTCGCATACGCTTCCGTACGCTTTCAAGGTTGCGTTTTCCCAAAAGGTTTTGTCCTCGGCATTCGCGTCGTAATGCGGAATGCTTACGCGGAAACACACAGATTCGCCCGTTTCGGAAAATTTGAGTGCTTCGGTGTTGTCGTAGCCTTTGCATACGACGGCTCTTTGTTCCATAGTATAACTACTACTCATAAAATTACTCCTTTGCAAGTCTTTTACTTGCGATTTAAAATTTATTATTCCTTCCGCTTTTCGCGGTTGAAACCGATTGAAATAAAAACCGTCGGTTAATCCTATAACCGACCTTAAAATTTGAAACTATTATTTTCTAAAAAATATTGATACTAAAAAACTGAAAACTGATTTATCTACGCTTTTTCAAGCGTTCCCCTTCACCTTGCTTAAACAAGATGATATTGGCTATTCATAAACTTCTATTGCATAATAATCGCTTACGGTTTGCACACCGCCATATTCATAAACGGACGTCTTTAAGGATATATAACAACGTACCTGTACTCCAATTTTCATATTGCGTATATTCCTACGTATCGGCAATTTAACTGTTCCGTAATCCGTCGCTAAATATACCACTTTCGTATGTTTCAGAAAACGAGTCTGCTCCATACTCTCGCATTCGCCCGATAAGACTATATAGCGTTTTAATAGCGCTGCAAATAATACGCTTACGCCGTTAAGAACAAAGACCACTGCTCCAATAAGGCACGGTATTGCGAACATAAAATCCTTAGTTACTATCCACGTGATAACACCTAATATAAAAAATAAAACACCTAAGCCCATTCGCTTATAAATTTGCCTTTTCAACACTGTAGGCACGTCTATCCATTGCTCTTTCATCTTGCGCCCTCCTTACGCTAAATACAAGCGATTTTTCTCGATTAACCGTAAAACGGCGTTTACCGTTTCATCTCTACGCTTTGCATATAACATATCCCGTCGAAGTGTATTATCTACTTGAATACGGGTTCTGTAAATCCGCTCGGATAAAGCCACTCCAAACTCGTCCGTATCAAAATCTTTAGAGCTTATATCGTGTTCGATTAAATACACCAATTCTTCCATTCTCAACCTACGCTCATTGTTCTTAAGCCATAGCATAATTTCTTTCTCTAAACCGCGCAACGAGAACAAGCTGTGCTTTTGTGAATTGACACAAATACTGTTAGACGTCAATACGTCATATAAACCGTGTAGATTAGGTAGAGCCATTTCTGTCATCAACCCTTCTTCGCATAACTGCGAAACAAGCGATAATTCATCTAAGTCTTTCGGACTATAACTAATACCCTTCGCGCATAGCCATATACGCGCCTTTTTATCTTTCAGCGCATACCTGCCCCATTGTTTTTGCACGATTATACTATTTCGAGAACGCTTTTTAAGTAGTTTCCCTTTTGATAAAAACAATAAACCATCACCTCCTTACGTCATAAACGCAACCACCGCACAAGCCGATACGATAATCGCAACCACAAAACCCACTAGCGCAATTTTTACATATAATCCTGTATTGCTTTGCTTGGTTTGTTCTTGCCCAGCATCTTCGGGTAATACGTCCTCATAATACGTATCCCCTTTCGTTGTCTTGGGCGTTTCCTGCGGTGATTGTTGGAACTGTCCCGCACCGCATTCGGGACAAAATAAAACGGCGTTGTCTTCTACTACAACACCGCATTTATTGCATATTTTCAATTGTATTTCTACCTCCTTTCAAAAATAAAAGTGGAGCCGTTGACTCCACTTATATAAGTTAAATATGAAATTCTTTCTTTCGTTTCTCATACTCCGATATTTCACGGGCGTTTGCCAGACGAATTTTCTTCTTCCCACAATCTGGGCAACGTTCTGGTTCTACTTCGCTTTCAAATAAGAACATGCAATCCCTCGTCTCACAACTATATAATTTCTTTTCCTTTTCCATCTTAGCACTTCCGTTATTTTTTGTATTCATGTGGACGCTCTTTATAGTCCCTTACTTTATAATCTCCAATCTTTTCGTATTTGGAATCTTTATCGCTAGTTTCTTCATCTACGCCAACACGTTCATGCAAAATAGCGTCAAAGAAAATCTTTTCTAAATATTCATATTTCGAGTATATGCCTTGCGTACACCAAACCAATGCATTTCTCACATACGAAGAATGTTCTCTGAAAAGTTCGTGATTTACTTCAAAACCCAAGTGCTTTGCAAGCAATACAGCAAATACGATAACCGTCCGCGTATTCCCCTCACGAAACGGATGAATATGCCAAATCCCCGAAATAATACGAACTAATCGAAATACCACGTCGTGGTCGTTATCCCCTGCTCGTTTTAATTTCGTGATTTCTTTCATTATCTCCGTAAGTTTTTTCTTAATTTCCTTGGGATAAGCATAATGAACCGTATCGCCACCTAACACCACTTCTGATTTAGTCATTTGTATAGTTCTAAACTCACCACCCCAATCGTATATCTGTCCGAAAATCGTGCGATGAATATCACAAAGAGTCTCTGTGTTAAATTTAGCGTACTCACGCTCATAAATCGCCGTCATTGCTAAATTGGTTATGTCTGCTTCTGCTTTACGAAGCAATTCATAATCCTTAATATTTGCCCTGTTCCTTAAAACGTCCACGTCTTCATATAAATACGGATCTCTCATCTATTATACCCCCACAGGAAAACCATATCTTTTCAGCGTATCACTAAATACTGCTATGAACTTTTTATCGCCATTTTGCCATTCGGCAATTCCTTTTTGTGTTTCTTCACTTGCAAACACGCCCTCTACGGCATTCATACTCATAGCAAACGACGATGATTTCATTTTCTGTTCTTTTGAAATATCATCCATACCGCTCGCCATTTTATAAAGTTGCAAATCGCAATATAAGCCACGTCCTATATGCATTGACGCTTTTTCTAATTGTTCTATTCTTGCTTCAATTTCCGTAAGCTCCGTCTCATACTGTTTACGCCGCATTATCCCCTTTTCCGTATCTACAACATCTTCAACTTTTATATAAGAACTTATAATCTTTTTTCCAACTCGACGTTGTAAATAATACTGCTCTTTGCCGTTGATACTCTTCTTGGATAAATACCCTAACGGTAAAGCAGATAATTTATTTTTAATGAGATTTCGTCTATTCAAAAGTTTTTCATACTCTTTTTTGATTGAACTTGACATACTTTACCTCCTATTTCAGTATATTCATTATAGCATATAATATCCTACAAGTCAAGCAGTTTTATTAAAATGTAGGTTATATTTTGGTAAATTAAGAATTTGGTTTTAGAGAGAACGGATATTCTCCGTCCTCTCCATAACCTTTACGCAACAACGTCATACTCATCGTACTCGTCGCCATACTCTTCATCCACGGGTTCCTCTACCGCACGTGGACTACTTTTCCTTGGGCTTTGCGACGTTCCCTGTCGTCCTGCTTGCATAACTGCGTTTCTATGCAAATACCATCCAGTAAGCCACGCCTCGTAATGTGCCTTGCTTACAAGCAACAACTCGCTAAACGCTTCAAACGTCATACTCACGATAACTTTATTTTCAGGTTGCCCGCCATACTTGGGAACGATAAGACCTTTATCGTTTTCTTCGCCAGGGCCACTTTGCGCGACAAACAATATATCACTTTTTTGCCCAGCTAAAATGCCTGCCATTCTTGACAGACTTTTTTTATCCTTACGTTCGTTACCTAACGCTCTCAATCGTTTTGCAGACGTCCCGCCAAGACTTTCATATAAAGGCGTATTGTCCTTATTCTCTTTCCGTTTATTCAACATATAACGGAACTCGCCCGAAGAAAGTTGCCGACAAAGCTCGGTTACTTCTTCTATCGGCAGATAAATATTGATTTTATTTGTCTGCCGTTGTTTTACGGGTTTGCTCACATCATACGTCGCAAAAAATAAATGCAACCGCCCGTTTTGGAACTTGTCGTTCAATGCCTCCACAAAACAATTTTTTGCGTCTTTTCGGATAATTTGGTTCAAGTTTTGTTCTTGTTCTTTTGCCATTGTATTTTTTCTCCTTTGTTTCTTTATTTTTTATCTGATAACTTATAATGAAGCATTTCTTCCCAACGTTCGTCTTTCCAATACGCAATAATTTTAAAGCCAAATCGAGAACAAAAGTACGCCGTCTTTTTTCCGTTATTATATTCAAACACAACGATATCCGAAACGGACATTGACCGCCCCTTATAACCGTCGGGATGAGCATAATTAAAGACTTGGAATACTTCTTCGGGATTACGTACTTCTAACAATCCGTCAAATACACACTCATATATTTCGGACGGAGAACGTTCCTTAAATGCTTGGCGAACACACTCATAATCCTCAAAGATAAACGCACGATTTTTCTCTTCGTGGATTATCTGATACAGCTTAATTGCCGTAACCTTGACGGGTGTGCTGCTCTCTTGATTTATGTTATCTTTTTTGCTTCCCATACTTTACACTCCCGCTTCTTCCAGCATCTGCTCAAACTCTTCTTCCGAACGGGTTTTAATCCCTAAGTTAAGAGCTTTTTGGAGCTTGCTACCGGGCTTATCGCCGTAAAGCACGTAATCGGTTTTCTTTGTAACCGACGAAGACGGCGTTGCTCCAAGCGAAGCAAGTCTTGCCTCCACTTCACCGCGCGTTCCGTACGAGAACGTTCCCGTTACTACCACCGTTTTCCCGTAAAAGGGATTCGTTTTATTCTGTTCGTTTGCCATAATTTTTGTCTCCTTTGTAAATTTAATTTTGCTCAGTAACGGACGCCAAAGTTTTTCTTCTTCCCTATCCGCATACCAAGCGTAAAGATTTTTTTGCATCATTGCGCCAAAATTAGGTAATTGCGTAAAATCAAAACCAAACTGCAATGCCATTTCAAAATCGTCCCAAGAACCGTTGAAATATTCGTCGATGTCCCGTCCTGCGTGTCTTCCGACAAGCGGAATGCCAAGCGCTGCAATAAACTTTGCAAGCGTACATTCCCTGCTTTTCTCGATAGATTTTTGCAAGCGTTCAAAGGATTTCTCTCCAAACCCGTCCGTTTCCACGATTTCATCACGGTAGCGTTCCAACTCGTATAAATCCCCGAAGTTTTTAATCCAACCACGAGATACGAATTTTTTAAGCGTCGTCCCCGACAAGCCTTCAATATTCATTCTCGTTTTCTCGCAAAAATGCTCAAACTTCTGCACGAGCTTTGCGCTACAGCTTGCGTTTTCACAGAACAGTTCTCTCGTTCCGCCCGTAGTACGTTTTTCAACTAACGGTGCACCGCAGCAAGGACATTCCATAGACAATTTGAACGAATTACTCTTCGTTTTATTTTCGGCAATTTGCGGGATAATCATATTCGCTTTGTATACGTTAATCGTATCCCCTATACCGAATTGAAACGCATCGAATATATCCAAGTTGTGTAAATACGCACGCGATACCATTGTCCCGTCAATCTCGACAGGCTCAAACAGTCCCGTGATACTTACCATACCTGTTCGCGTCGTCGCAAGTTCCACGCCTTTGAATTTCGTTTCCACCGTTTCGTCTTGCCACTTAAACGCAATTAAGCGATTCTCGTGATGCCCCGTATTGCCAAAGCTACGCCCGTATGCAAGGTCGGCATATTCCATAATCAACCCATCAACGGGATACGTATATGCTTTGGGTTCAAACATTTTAATAGCTTTTTCGATTTGGTCGGGCGTTGCACCTTCGGTAATATATACGTGCGGTACAACGCTAAAGCCATTTTCTTCAAGGAACTCAAAATCTTCTTCCTTATGCGACATAGGTTTTCCGTTTAGCGTTACCACCTCAAACGCAACGAGTTCCAAGCAACGACTTTTCGCATCGTTGGAATCGAGTTTACGTACGCTTCCAGAAGCAAGATTTCTCGGATGCGAATACGGATCTTCCAACGTTTCGTTGATTTTTTGGAAGTTGTCCCACGAAATTACACCTTCACCGCGCACTTCAAATGGCAATTTTGTCGGAACGGTCAAAGGTACGTTCAAAAAGTGCTTTACCGTATGCGTCACGTCTTCCCCGATAACACCTTCCCGTCCGCGAGTAATTGCTTGCACGAGGTTTCCGTTATCGTAGCGCAACACGAGCGTCAGCCCGTCCAGTTTCCATGATAAGGTTACGTCTTTACCTTTCGCAAATTTCACTAAATCCTCTACAAATTTAGTTTTGTTTGCCGACAGCATAGGTTTCGAGTGCTGGACAGGCGTAAGCTCGTCCAAGATTTCACCTGCAACCTTTTGCGTAGGCGAGTTAGAAAGAATTATCCCACTTTGTTCTTCCAACAATTTCAGCTCATCGTAAAGAGCGTCGTACTCACGGTCGGTCATCATAGGATTATCCTTTTGGTAATAGGCTATATCAGCCTCAGTTATTTGCTCGATCAATTTTTGCATCCTTTCGAGCATTGGATATTTTTGATTCACACACATCGTTGTAAATTCTCCTTTTATTTTTTTGTAAATTAAATAATAGATACTCTACTTTTACTAATTAAAAAACAGCATCTTTTTCAGATACTGCCACAATCTTTTCGGCTTACAATAAAAGCCTATTCTCTTTTTATTCGAGTACATAGTACCCTTCCTCCTTTAATATTTGTTATAATGACCGGTAAAAGTCGTTTCGTAGGTTTCTTCCCCTTCCGCTTTGCAATCCTCGCACGTCCAAGGCCGCCTTGAACCTATGGGGTCTTGAATTTCAGTTCCGTACGCCAAGCATTCGCTACCGCATATAGGACAAACACCAGGATAACCACTACCGTCTTCAAATTTCTTTCTTTTCATCTCGCTTCTCCTGTTCTTAAATTTAGTCTTCTAATACAAGTTCGTCCTTGTCTTCTTTACAATAATATTCTCCGAAGTCAAGCCGATTCCCGCAATATTGGCAATATCGCCATTCCGTGCATATCCCACCGCCACGTTGACTATCCGTTTCGTATAACGCAATCAATTGCTTTCCGCACTTGGCGCAATAAAACGTTATCAGTTTACCGTAGTTATGCGTTTTGGGTGTTTCTTTGGGTATCTTTAATTTTAAACCTTTCAATTTTATACTCCTCCTATCCCGCCTTTATTTTTTCAGGTCGATATCGCCTGTTAAACTGTATATAATCTACCCACTCGGGGTTATCAAAGATACGCGCTGCAAATAGTTTCAACGTATAATTTTGAAGTTCGCTTTTATCCGTTTTACACCATACGCAACGTTCACTTATCCATTGCTTTAATTGCAAAAAAAGTTCCGTTTCACTTTCTCGTTCAATAAGCATAAGGACTAATCTTTGCCATAGCGATATTTCGATATCTCCAAGCTCGGTTGCTACCCCGTGCCTATAAATATTCCGCTTCTCGCCGTTCCGTTTTTCCGTCCAACCTCTACCTGTGCCATATCGCATATTCAAACGTGCATACGTCAAATCGGACAAATTAACTTGATTGATATTATCTATTCTTGTATGTTCCATTTTAAGCTCCTTTTAATCCCATCGCATCGGCAAACGCTTCGGGATATACCAGACTGCAAACTTCCATATACCGCTTAAACCCCGCTTCGTTCAACGGTGCTTTCAACGACGTTTCGCCCCAACAAATGAGTTCTTCTTCCAAAACGCTATATTGGTCGGGTATAAACTTGTTTCCGTTATAATGCGGACAACGGGGAACTAGAATTTTTTCCAGTTCCGTTTTCGTTATAGCGGACATTATCATATCCCCTTTTTTCGTTGCTATCGCCGTGAGTAAATCTTCCCGATATCCAAGTTTATCGTAATGCGTTATGTACGCTCGAAGTTTTAGCAATGCGTCAATACGCAATGCTTTTACCTTTTCCGCTACTGCACTTACACAAACTTGACCGTGTAATCGGATAATAATCAATTCGTAATTTTTCATTTTTACCTCCGTTAATTTAAGTTTTCGTATTTTTGAAAGCGTAAGTATTGAAAAACGTAAGCAGGCGTTCTCCATACGCTCCAAAGTTCTCTCGTCAAAGCATTCTGATGCTTAATAATGGCAGGGACTCCTGCTAGTGAAAGCTGAAGATACGTCATGTGAACACAACGAATATCTATATCGCTTGCTTCCATAAAACAATTACTCGCATAATTGATATTATACTCGTTCTTCAATACGTCAAGAGCAGCGATGAGCAAACCTCCTCCACCACAGCACGGATCATTTACCGTCAGTATTTCATTACGCTCCGATTTTTCTAATACTTCATCGCCTATTGACAATTTTGCCATACACGATGATACGTGGTACGGCGTGAAGTATTGCCCTGCGTTGGAATTGCCTTGATTGCATCTCATAAAAAGTTCGCCAAGATAATCGTCAAAACAACCGTTATCATATACAACAGATGATAAAAGCGCGAATATCATACCAAATATTTCGGCAAGCAATTCACGCTCTTTGGGCTGATATTTTTCCATTATCTTTTTATAGCGTTCTTCTCGTTCGTCGCGTTGCAATAAATCTACTTGATTGGATATCGCAATCGCACCACATTCAAATACGTCCGATATAAGCTGATGCGTATCCACTCGATATACTGCCGATTTGATACGTTTCATGATTTCCTCTACCGTTGGTATCTTATAAGGACATACGTTTTTCTGTTCACCTGCTTTTTGCACCTTTCTTTCCATACTCACGGGCATCGTTACAGGCAACTCTTGACGAACCGACGGAAATTCTATATCAAATATAGAAAGTTGATTATTTGTCTTTTTTTTCATTGGCTTCTACAACCTCCCGATAGAAATCACGTGCAGGTTGTTTTTCAATCTCTGCTTTTACAAAATCGATTGAATTACGTAATCCAACAACGCTTACGCTTCCTTTATCATCAAGATTTTTATAAATATCGTATAGTTTACTCGCAAAATACTCCGCTACGAGTTTCACAAGTTTCTTGCGACATTCTTCCTCGATATTGTTTAATAGCATATTTATCATTTCTCTGTGCAAATCGTCTTGATAATATTTTTTCGCTTGAAGTTGATGAACTAAATCCATAACATTTAACTCAAGTTCTTTTACTCGCGACCTCAATTCCAACTCTTTCGGTCTAAATTTCGTGGTAATTTTTTGACCGTTTAACGGCGCAGGATTCCATTCTGCCGTCCTGGAAAAATCAAACATTCCAAGCCCCGTTCTAAACTCAATACCTAAAATATTACAAATGGTTTCGCAATCCTGCCATTCACCCTTTGTAAACGCTATCAAAATTTCCAGCTTTTCCCGAAGCCAGATATTTTGATTTTGCATATCGAGAACGGGACGAAAATCCACCCCGTCTTCTGCTCCACCTAAAGGCTCAAATTCGATATTGCACGTTTCATACTCTTGATTTTCTTCAAAGATTTTAAAGATATTTTTCTTGTTCATTGTTTTTCTCCTGTATTTTTTTATATTTTCACGATTGCATATCGCAACCGATTAAAAGGTAGTTATAGAGCTGAATGCTCTGGAATCTATTAATAAAAAAAGCGCCCAGAGAAAAACACTCTGAACGCTTTGAAAAAAGAAACTAAAAAAGTGCCCAACGCTATCGTTGAACACTTTTATTAAAAATATAACTATAATTTATCTATAATAAATTGTGGAACTAATAAATCAAACTAAATGAAAGAGCGTTTTGGCTCACGCACCATCACAGCCCATCTAAAAAAGGAAACAAGCGGTTATGCCGCTTGCTCTTATAAGTAATATTATTTTTTCTTTTTACTAAAAATTTTCTCGCCGTGGGATTTCAACTTTTTTATTGCAACGTTACATTGAAATGCCAAGTAACCCATTATGACTAATAAAAATGCTATTCCAACTAAAGTTATGATTAAAGCTGTTTTCGGTTCCATATTTCACCTCGTTTAATGCTTTTTCTTCGGCGTATATAATTTACTCTCGCCATATTTCGCAAGCCTTTTTTCAAGACGAAACCAAAAAACAAACAAAAAACAAAATCCTAAACCTAAAACTCCCAGCACTATTGTTGCAATGGTCAATGCGGTATATATATCCATAATTTTTCCTTTGTACAACCCTTATTATTTAAATTATAACGAAAAATTAAAATTAAAGCAAGGATTTGAAGCAACTTGAACAAAAAAAACTAATCTATATCCATTCTTTTTAATCTATCAAAGTCTATCTTCAATTCTTTTTCAAAATCAAATAACAACTCTTGATACCCCTCAACTTTTAAGGATGCTTTTCTTGGTCCGCAAGGCAAAACCGTATGCCCTTCTTTTTGCAACATATATTCTTGTCTAATTCTTGAGCAATTTTGCGTATCTTGTAAATAACCGATTTTTGATAATTCTCGCCAATAAGGAATTGTTTCTCTAAAATTAGGAAGATTCTTCCAAACAATTATCTTATTATTTATTTTAAACTCAATATATTTTGCATTCAATTGCTTCGCTACATACGCTTCAATATCAACTTGTCTCGTCAAACGACCTTCTGGTACTTGCCGGATGAGATTTATATATACTGCATATGAAACATATACTAATTCTTTTTGCATATAAACAACTTTGCTTTGCCCATTTGCTAAACTATCTTCTTTTTTTAATTCATCCAACTTCTTATTCAAAATAATACCAAATATATCACCAAGCTTTAATAATTTCCAATACGATGCAGAGGAAATTATACTTCCGTTCAAAAAACCCTTTATCGTATTAACCGATAATGAAGTAATTTCGTGAATCTCCGAAATAGACTGCTCACACTCTCTCATATATATTTTAAGAGCCGAGCGAACTTTATCCATTGCGTTTAAATAGTCTTCTTCGCAATTTATCGGAGGAAGTGTCGATTCATCTTTTCGTCGTGTAATTATGTCCCCGAAATCACAACCCAAAAAATCACAAATTTTATCTAACATCTCTAACGATACATACTCGCCCTGTCGCATGCGTGTAATTAAGTTGGGAGGAACCGAGCAACGGGCAGATAAATCCTTTTGTGTTATATTTTTCTTTTCCATTAAGAGCCATAACTTGTTATATGAAATCGCCATAATTCTATCCCACGTCTTTTTTACAATTATACCATATCTATCCAATACTGTCAATTATATCTATAATAGATATTATTGATTTTTTATTTTTTTGAAAAAAAGATAAAGAAAAACCATAGATTTTCTATGGCTTTCAAGATTTTTTTTGGTTATTTAATAAATCATTCCACGATTTATATTCGCTACGCCTGTTTTACCGCCGATACGGTATCCGTCGATATACGCCTTTTTACCGCTACCGTCGCGAACAACTCCTTCCAGCATTTCCGCAAGTGTGTTCGACGCCTTTTCACTAATCGTTTTACGCTCTTCTCCTTTGCCGTTTTCCTGCAAGGTATAGCCGTCGTCGGCGTAAATACGTTTTACAAGGTGGGGCGTATAGTAATAACCGCCGTTGATTGCGGAAGCGGTAGCGCAAGCAAGCTGCAGCCCCGACACGGCAACCGTTTGCCCAAAACCTATACGTGCCAAATCGCAATTTCTAACCGCACCTTGGGGCATCAACAAGCCATACGCTTCCCCACTGAAATCTAACCCCGTTTTTTTACCGAAGCCAAACGCCGATAGATATTGATAAAAGGTATCCTTTCCAAGTGATAACGCCATATCCGTAAAACACGGGTTACAACTGTTATTCAACGCGTCGGATAACGTTTGATTGCAATGCTTGCCGTTGGCGTGATTACTCCAGCATTTTACGGTAGTACCGTCTACTGCGCGCGTTCGGGAGCTGGAAAATACGTAGTTGGGCGAAAACGCTTTCGAATTTCCTTGATAATATTCTTCCAAATTGATTGCCGACGTAATGATTTTAAAAGTAGAGCCGGGCTCGTAAATATCGCTTACCACTCGATTTCTCGAAAGCGCGTTTAAAAGCTGCGTATCGTTACGCGGTACTTCGTTTAAATTATACGACGGATAGTTGGCAAGCGCAAGCACTTCAAAGGTATTGACGTCGAGTACGATACATTCCGCCGAAACAGGAGAATGCGTTGCCGCCGTTTTCTTGAGTGCGCTTTCTACAATTTCCTGTATGCCGTAATCTATCGTCAGTTGTAAATTATACCCGTTTTCCGCAGGTAAGTACGTTGCTACACTCCCTTCTATTTCCACGCCTACAAGGTCGGTTTCGTATAGCAGCTCGCCGTTTTTCCCTGCGAGATATTTTTCGTAGTATTTTTCAATACCCGTTGTACCCACGTTATCTATCGACGTAAAACCAAGCACTTGACAAAGCGCGTCGCCCTTTGGATAATACCGCGTATTATCCCGCGCATAATATACTCCGTCCAAGGAAAGAGCGGCAAGCTTTTCTACCGTCGATTTATCCACTCGTTTTGCCACTGTAATTTCCGAAGCTTTTTTCGTAGTCAATTTCTCATATAACGCGTCGCCGTCAATGGAAAGCGTATCCGCAAGCAACGCGGACGCGGTATGTTTATCAGGAATGGCGTTTGCGCGCGCAAATACGCTATACGCCGCGTTATTGTCGGCAAGTAATACTCCGTTTCTATCCGTTATTTTGCCCCTGCCTGCGATAATGGGAATTTCCCTTGTCCACTGGTCGAGCGCACGGTAGTTGAGTTCTTCCTGCCATATAACTTGCACGTAAAAAAATCTGCCCAACAACAAGCAAAAAAGAAAGGTTACTGCCAAAACCACGGCGAGTAACCTCTTTTGTAAAATAGATACTGAATATTGTGAAAGCGCGTTTTTGATAATAAATACACCCCTAAAATGCTTTTTATTATCTTATTCCGCTTACGGTTGAATCATTCCTTGAGAAAGCGCGTATTGCGTGATTGTTTCTTCGGAAATAGCTTCTTCTATACGGTTTTGAAGCGCTGTGTATTCTTCGTGCAACTGCACGTTTTGCGCTTGCAAGTTTTGTAATTCTACCGTCTTTTGACGAATGAGATGCGTATTTACGCAAATGAGCGTTAACATTACAAGTACCGCCGTCGCAAACGCCGCCAACATCATTTTTGCTAAATGCGTCAACGAATATTGTGCTTCCGTCGCTACCGCCGTAGGCGCTTGCATTTGCACCGCTTGCGTTTCTACGGGCGCAAAAGCCACTTCTTGTACAACGGGCGTTTCCACTGCGCTGAATTTTTCAGTAGTAAATACCGGCGCTTCTATTTTTTCGCGAACAAACTCCGTTACCTGCGGCGTTTGTTCGAAAACGGACGTTTCTTCTACGCTTACGGAAGGTCTTTCGGGAGCGAGTACAGACGCGCGCACGGTATAATCCGCCGCGTTATTTTCTTGTACGTACGATTGCGCAAACTGGTCGGCTTCCGCATCTTGTAATCTTTTGTAGCGCTCTTTAATTTGTGCATTATGCTTTTGCGCTTCTTGTTCCGCTAACTGTTGTTGCAGCGAAACTCTTTCAAGTATGGTTTCCATAATAACTCCTCCGTGTCGTTTTCCCTTATCTTTTGTTTCGACTTTTTATATTTTCTCCGCAATGCGCAATTTCGCGCATTTGCTACGTGAATTTTCCTTTAATTCCTGCTCCCCTGCCGTAATCGGTTTTTTCGTGATAATTTTAATTTCCGCTTTCTTTCCGCATACGCAAACGGGAAAATTAGGGGGACAGATGCAAGGCGATTGCATTTCTCGAAAGGCTTCTTTAACAATTCTGTCTTCCAACGATTGAAAGGTGAGAATGACGATTCGTCCACCCTTTTTTAAACGTTTGGTCAATGCCAAAGTGAGTTCGTACAATCCGTCCAGCTCCCCGTTTACTTCGATACGGAGTGCTTGAAAGGTTTTTCTTTCGCACGGCGCGCCGAAACGGAACTTTGCAGGTATGCTGTTTTGTATGATTTGCGAGAGTTCGCCCGAAGTTTTCAAGGGCTTGTCCGCTCTGTATTTTACGATATTGCGCGCAATTTGTTTTGAAAACGTCTCTTCTCCGTACGTTTTCAAAATCCACGCGAGTTTTTCTTCCGAATAGGTATTGACTACCGTTTCCGCCGTCAAAGGCGCGGTTTGGTCCATACGCATATCCAAGGGCGAATTTGCCATTCGATAGGAAAACCCCCTATCTTCGTCGTCGATTTGATGAGAAGAGATACCAAAGTCGAGTATCGCTCCGTCAATTTTATCAACGCCTGCTTCCGCAAATACCTTTTCGAAATCTTTATAATTCGATTTATATATTGTAAAGCGTCCTGCAAACGGTTGCAAACGCTGCGTCGCCGCCGCTATCGCTTCGTCGTCTAAATCGGTAGCAATCAATCTACCGTTTGGTGAAGTACGCTTTAAAATTTCATACGAATGTCCGCCGCCGCCAACTGTGCCGTCAAACCAAACGCCCCCTGCTTTTAAGGAAAGCCCGTCCATGCACTCTTCAAGCATTACCGGTTTATGCGAAAATTCTAACATAATTAAATACCGAGTTTTTTGAGTTCCGCATCATAATCGACGCCGTCGATATATGCGTAATATCTTTCCGCCGCCCAAATTTCAAGGCGTTTGCCTCTACCAAGCGTTACGATATCTTTCGTGATGCCTGCCATCTTTTTAAGCGCCGAAGGCAAAACCACCCTGCCCTGCGCGTCTTCTTCCGCCGAAAAGATACTACCGAAAAAGAGCGTTGACGCTTCGTTCGATTCGGAAATCCCTTCTTCGGATAACGTGGAAATGGTATCGTCGAGTAAATCGTCCGCCATTACGCAAATGCAACGGTTCATACCACGGAAGAAACTATACGACTTTTCGCCGTTCTCCCCCGTCAACTCCTTTTTGAAACGAGAAGGAATACGCAAACGGTTTTTATCGTCTAACTGGTGTTCGAATACGCCTTTAAACATATGCAGTTTTCCTCCTTTCTCGTTTTTGGGAAATATACCCCTATAAATATAACTGTTTCTATTATACAACCACTTTTGCCCATTGTCAATAGAATTTTAGTAATTTTTTCAAATTTTTTTAATTTTTTTGGGATTTTTAACCACCACACAACCATTTTGGGGTTATTTTATGCCGAACATTTGTTCGTAAATGTGTTTGTTTGACCATTTACACTTTCCGAGAAAGAAAATATTGTCGAAAAAACAGCTATCGTTACACTCTGTTTTGGGTGCGTTTTGCTTGGTTTTTAATATAAGGGATTGCAATCGGTTAGCCATTCCCGTATTGCCGTCGTACACTTTTGCGTTATAAAATTGTGTAATTTGTTGCTTTACATATATATAATGGGTACAACCGAGCACGACGGCGTGGGGGTTGCCCGTGGGCAAAAATGGAGTTACGTCCCAACCTTTTGAAAAAATATTCTTTTCAATCTCCCCTGCCAAACGGTCGCAGGGGTGCAGCACCAAACGACTGCTTGGATACGCTTCCGCTGTTTTTCGGCAAAGATTTTGAAAACGGTTGCTTTCGTACGTGGCGCGCGTTGTCAAAACGAATATCGTTCCCCCTTGCTTGGCTGCGGACACGACGGCAGGCTCTGCCCCCACAATGGGAAAGGCATACTTGCTACGTAACGTGTCCACGCATACCGCCGTTGCCGTATTACACGCCAAAACCGCGGCTTGGGGTTGTAAATATTCCGTTTGCTTAAAAACGTCAAGCACCAAAGACCGCACGGCGTTTTCCGATAAATTTCCGTACGGAGCGTGTTCGTTATCGCCGTAATAATAAAAAATTTCTTGCGGAATACGCTTTCTGCACTGGGCAAGCACCGTAAGTCCGCCGATGCCGCTATCGAAAAAAAAGACTCCGTTTTTAGGAATATCCATCTAGCCACCCCTTAATTAGAGAAAATTTTTTAAAAATTTATTGTTTTTCGCTTTTTTACACCGAAAAACAGTTTACAATCAAAAAAAATTATGTTAAAATAATCTACGCAATTAACTTTAAACAAAAAAGAAGCACAAGGAGAACATTATGCCTAATATTAAATCCGCAAAGAAAAGAGTTTTGGTTATTGAAAAGAAAACGATGCAAAACAAAGCGATTAAATCCGCTTTGAAAACGCAAGTAAAGAAATTTCTTGAAGCCGTAAACGCAGGTAACAAGGAAGAAGCCACGAAGCTTTTCCCCGAAACCGTTTCCGCTATCGACGGCGCAGTTACCAAAGGCGTTATTCATAAGAACAACGCAAACAATAGAAAAGCGAAACTTGCGAAAAAGCTTGCCGCTTTAAACTAATAGCCACTATCATATTATAAATATGAGGGTATGCCTTCGGGTATACCCCTTTTTTCGTGTTTTATATCCCCTGTCCCGTATCGCCCATTTCGGCGATATTTTTATTTTTTCATACTTTTTTATACGCGCGCGCGAAAACTTATAAAATATATATACAAAACGCTTGACATTATACGTCGTTTTTTTTATAATACAATCGTTTAGTTTATTTTTGCTAAACTTTCGGTTTATTTTTAACAAACTCCGCGAGGGTATTATGAATTTAGGCAAAAAAATAAAACAAATGCGGTTACAACTGGGGTTAACGCAAGAAGAGTTGGCGGATCGGTGCGAATTGACCAAGGGATATATTTCTCAACTGGAAAACGACCTGAACAGCCCCTCTATCGCCACGCTTACCGACATCTTAGCGGCTTTGGGGAGTAATCTTTCCGAATTTTTCCGTGAAGAAACGGCGGAAAAAGTAGTATTCGCCAAAGAAGAGTTTATCGAAAAAGACTCTGATGGAATGCTATGGCACTGGCTAATCCCCAACGCGCAAAAAAATATGATGGAGCCCGTACTTGTCGAGCTTGCCGAAGGCGCGTCGTCGTCGGGCGACGTACCGCACGAAGGAGAAGAGTTCGGTTACGTGTTAGAAGGTAAAATTGCCGTAAAGCTAGGAAACAAGCTACACGCTTGCAAGAAAGGCGAAGCTTTTTATTACGCCGCGAACAAACCGCACTCTATCGTCAACAAAAACAAAGGAAAATCAAAATTCCTGTGGGTTTCCACTCCACCTAATTTTTAATAGATTTATCACGGGAGTATACTGAAATATGAGCAAAGCAAATTCCAAAGAAAATAACGCGAAAATTATCGAGCTGGTCGACGTTTGCAAACAATTCGACGGCGTTTCTATTGTTGAAAATATCAATCTGTACGTACGCAAAGGCGAATTTATTACCTTTCTCGGCCCGTCGGGTTGCGGCAAGACCACCACTTTACGTATGATTGCAGGCTTTGAATTACCTTCAAGCGGTAAAATATTATTAAACGGCGAAGACATCAGCGCTTTGCCGCCGCATTTACGCCCTGTCAATACCGTATTCCAAAAATACGCACTGTTTCCGCATTTGAACGTATTTGAAAACGTAGCGTTCGGCTTAAAACAAAAGCGCGTGGAAACGACGTACGTCGATAAAAAAGGCAACACGAAAATTAAAATGGAAAAATTGCCCAAAGGCGTTATCGCCGAAAAGGTAAAAAAGGCTTTGGATATCGTCGATTTAAGCGGTTTTGAAAAACGGAGTATCTCTACCCTTTCAGGCGGACAACAACAACGTATCGCCATTGCGCGCGCCATCGTAAACGAGCCGGAAATTTTGCTTTTAGACGAGCCGCTTGGCGCACTCGATTTAAAAATGCGCAAGGAAATGCAGTTAGAACTCAAAGCTATGCATAAGCGTTTGGGCATCACCTTTATTTACGTTACGCACGACCAAGAAGAAGCGCTTACTATGTCCGATACGATTGTGGTTATGGCGGACGGTGCTATTCAACAAATCGGCACTCCCGAAATGATTTATAACGAACCGAAGAATACCTTCGTTGCCGACTTTATCGGGGAAAGCAATATTTTCACGGGCGTTATGCCCAAAGACAACCAAGTACGGTTTTGCGGAAAAACGTTCGATTGTTTAGACAGCGGTTTTGAAAAGGACGAACCGGTAGACGTTGTCGTACGCCCCGAAGACGTAAAAATTAAAGCCTATGAAGACGGTATGTTAAAAGGCAAAGTAACTTCGGTTATTTTTAAAGGCATTCATTATCAAATTTTAGTGCAATGCGGTAGATACGAAATAGAAATTCAAAGCACCACCACTCCTAACGTTGGCGATATGGTAGGTTTGGTTATCAAGCCCAACGGTATCCACGTTATGAAAAAGGTATTCCGCGTTAATAAATTCACAGGCGTTATCACCAAACGCAACACCGTCGAGTTCGGCGACGGCGAATTTGAATGCGACGTAACGCAGTTATACCCCAATAGTCATTTGGACGAAGAAGGATATTTAATCACGCAAAAAGGTGAAAAACTCGATTTGACGGATACGGAAGTAAACGTAGAAGTCGGTTTACACGATATTACTATGAGCGACGACCCCGACGTGGGCGGCGCGCAGGGCAATATTATTTCGCTTATTTATAAGAGTGAATATTACCGCTATATCGTACGTACGGAAAACGAAGAAGATTACGTACTCGCGTGTGAAGACCTTTGGAATGAAAACGACCGCGTAAGCTTGATTATCCCTAAGGATAAAATCCGTATGACGTTGAAAGTTGCGGAAGGAGGCAAGCAATGACGGGAACAAAGCAAAAGCCGCATTTCTCGCGTAAATTGCTCGCCATTCCTTACGCGTTGTTTTTAGCGGTATTTGTCGTAATCCCCTTGATTATCGTTTTATATTATGCTTTTACCAACGATAAAAACGAATTCACGTGGGAATATCTTATCTTATTTTTTAACGATAGCGGTAAAGGTCTTGCAGGATTTTTCTCGTCCCCTACCTTTCAAACGATTGTTCGCAGTCTGTTCATTTCGTTTATGAGTACGGTTATCAGTCTTTTAATCGCCTATCCCGTTGCGTATATTATCGCGAATTGTAAACTCAAAAACAAATCCACTTTACTCCTTTTATTTATCGTGCCTATGTGGGTAAATTTCGTGCTCCGTATCAACGCTTTAAAGGAGCTGTTCGTATGGCTGGGCACGTATAATCAATCGGACGCATGGAACGTCGTGAACACCATTATCGGTATGGTGTACGATTTTCTTCCGTTTATGATTTTGCCTATTTACACAACGATTATCAAGATAGATAAAAGCTATTTGGAAGCAGCTAAAGATTTGGGCGCAACGGGCGCAAAAGCGTTTATTAAAATTACCCTTCCCCTTTCAAAATCGGGCATTATAAGCGGCGTTTCTATGGTATTTTTACCGTCTATGACCAACTACGTCGTATCCAACTACCTTACCTACCGCAACGTGAAAATTTTCGGCAAGCTTATCGACGACTATTTCACGGGCGGACTGTGGCACGACGGCTCGTTTGTGGCACTTGTATTATTGTTGTTTATGTTCCTGATTACGTGGCTTACGGGCGGTTTTGAAAGCGACGAACAAACGGATATGCGAGGTACTTCGTTATGGTAAAATTGAAAAGTATTTTAAAATGGAGTTTTATCGCACTCACGTTGGCGTTTATCTATTTCCCGATTATTTTCCTTACCGTAAACAGTTTTAAGGCAGGCGATTATATTCAGGACGCTTGGACGGAATTCTCTTTAGAACATTATCAGTATTTCTTTAATTTTGAAAACGAACCGTTACAAGTCGTATTGCAAACGATTGCCCTTGCATTAGTCGTTGCGGCACTGTCTACCGTACTCGGTACAATAGGTGCTATCGGCATTTTCTATTCGAAAAAGAGAACGAGCGGTGCGCTTACCGCCGTCAACCGTATCCCCGTTATCAACGCGGACGTTGTAACGGCTATTTCGTTTGCTTTGCTCATTTCCTTTCTCGGTATTGATAAATCGACATATATTCCTTTAGTGCTTGGACAAATGCTTTTATGCGCACCTTTCGTGGTGTTATCCGTAATACCCAAACTCAAGCAAATGGACAACAACTTATATGAAGCGGCTTTGGATTTAGGCGCAACCCCTACCAAAGCATTGTTTTCGGTTATTATTCCACAAATTTTACCTGGAATTTTGGCTGGTTTTTTACTCTCCGTTACCCTATCGTTGGACGATTACGTAATTGCGGCATATACGAAACCCGATTCGTTTTCTACCATCAGCACGCACATTTACGGTTTGGATAAGAACAACGTTTTGGGGGCGAAAATAAAAGCGGCTTACTGGGCGTTTACCGCTATAATCTTCTTTATTATCGTACTCGTCGTTATAATTTCCAACGTACTTGCCTATAGAAAAACAAGGAGTAAAAAGAGATGAAAAAAGGTCTTTCCGTAATGTTAGCCGCTTTGCTTTTTACCACCGCGTTCTCCCTTACTTCCTGTGATAACGGCAGCGAAGTGCTTACGCTTCGCGTGGGTAGTTGGGACGAATATATCGACGAAGGCGGCGAAGACAGTTGGGTAGAAGGCAGCTCCCCTTTATACGAAGAATTTGAAACGTGGTATTTCCAAACGTATAACAAAAAAATTAAAGTAGAATACGTTGCCTTACAAGACAACGAAACTATGTATAATAAAATTGAGATGGGCGACAAGTACGATTTATTGTGTCCGTCAGAATATATGATGATGAAGCTTGCCGCAGAAGGCAAACTGGAAACGTATCCCGAAGAATTTTATAATCCCGAAGTAGAGTATAACTACTACGCACAAAACGTTTCCCCCTATATTGATAACGGAAAAGACGGTATTTTTAATACGGGCAAAACGTTAGACGGGAAATCTTGGCGCGAATACGCCGCAGGCTATATGTGGGGCACGACGGGCTTCGTTATTAATCCGCACAACGGCGTTACAAGAGAAGACGCAGGCAGTTGGAAGATATTCCAAAGCCAAGCGTATCATCGAAAAATAACCGCAAAGGATAACGTTAGAGATTCCTATTTCGCCGGGCTTGGAATATTATTTGAAGACGAGTTGTTAGCTGCGAAAAATAAACTCAACAACGGCACAATTACCTTAAACGAATATCAAGCGCTTTTAAGTGAAATGATGAATAAAACAGATTCTGTTACTATGAGCGCCGTCCGCGAAGAATTAGTGAAAATGCGGCAAAATTTATACGGCTTGGAAACGGATGAAGGAAAAATGGACATTATCACGGGAAAATTTGACGTTTCCTATCAATGGAGCGGCGACGCCGTTTACGTTTTGGATAAAGCGGAAGAATACGATTTATCGTTAGAATACGTTGTTCCCGAAGCCGCTTCTAACCTTTGGTTTGACGGTTGGGTAATGATGAAAGGTATCGACGACGCTACAAAACACGCCGCTATGGCATTTGTCAACTTTCTCTCCCTTCCCGAAAACGTAGTACGTAATATGTATTATATTGGATACACCAGCTGTATTAGCGGTCCACAAAGCGGAGAAAATGAAATTTTCGACTATTTAAACGAAATGTACGGCGCAGATGAAGACGAAGAAGAAACTTTCTCTTACGATTTACAGTATTTCTTCGGCAACGGACGTTTCCTTACTACACCTACCGAGCAAACGCGCAGACAACTGTTTGCACAATATCCCGACCAAGAAACCATAAAACGACTGGTGGTTATGAAGTATTTTGAAAAAGACGTTAACGAATTAGCCAACCGCATTTGGATTACTATTAAATAAAAAAAACGCCCCGTTGCATACGTCGCGACGGGGTATTTTTATATGTATTATGCCACACATAGGTATTATGTTAGGCATAATACCTGCCTAAAAAACGACCTATTATGTCAGACATAGGTATTATGCGTGACATAATAGGTCGTTTTGAGATTATACTATAGTTTTCCTTGTGTTAGGAAATAGAAAGGCGTTTATATAGGGCTTTTCGCTCGTTTTCGGGGTATTTAATGAGATTATAGACGATAATAGCCCCTATTATCACGCATACGGAAGCCATAAGGATAATTGTGCCCGTATCGAACACTACACCCGTTCCCAAGCCGCCGCGTTGGGGAATTTCAAACAATAATCCGCAAAAATTATACGTTGCGTGCACAAATGCAGGAATAAGCACGTTTTTCGTTTGAATAAACGCAAAAGCAAACAATCCGCCCGTTAATACCGTGTAACCTACTTGCAATAACGTAGCCCCTACGTTTGCACCTGCAAATAAGTTGATAAGATGCGCCACTCCGAAAAACAAGGAAGAAACAATTACCGTTTGGATAACTCCCTTTTGGTTTTTAGGAAAATAGGAAGCTATTATATAAAAGAGCATTCCGCGGAATACACATTCTTCAAATAGTCCTACGCTAATACAATGTAAGGTAAACAGTATAAAATCTAACGGGTTAGACGTAGAAAGCTGCATTTTACCGCTAAAATAAGCATAAAAAGGAAAGTTGTTAACGGCTATCAATACGCACGGTAAAACGTACAACAAACGTTCAGGACGCCCAAATAAACGTATTTCGAACTTCTTAGCAAGCAATATAACGACCGCCACTCCAAATACTTGTTGTAGTATCCCCGTAAGCCACTTATTTCGCCACGATTCTTTGAAGCATTGTATAGGAACAAGCGAAAATACAAGCGTAATAAGGCATAAAACAGCGATTATTCCCCAAAACACATATTCATTCGGCTGTGATTTTCGTTGCAAATTACGCACCGTTTTCTCCTTTTATACTCTTTTCTATTATTATATCATACTTGCTTAAATTTAGCAAGAAAAACGGCGAATTTTAAGTATTTTATTCGTTCTTATAATAACACACATGTATTAAATATATCATCGTAAAAAACACCTTTTAACGCAAAAAAAACAGCCTATCCGAAGATAAGCTGTTTTATTTGTTTTAGGTGTAAGATTATTTAATAATCTTTGCGATAACACCAGAACCAACCGTTCTGCCGCCTTCACGGATAGCGAAACGAAGACCTTCTTCAAGCGCAACGGGCTTAATAAGAACAACTTTCATTTCGATGTTGTCGCCAGGCATAACCATTTCTACGCCTTCGGGAAGTTCAATCATACCCGTAACGTCCGTCGTACGAAGGAAGAATTGAGGTCTGTAGTGGTTGAAGAATGCCGTATGACGACCACCTTCATCTTTCGTCAAAACGTATACTTGAGCGGTGAATTCCGTACCGGTAGCAACCGAGCCGGGTTTCGCGATAACTTGACCTTTTTGGATACCCGTTCTATCGATACCCCGAAGAAGCGCACCAACGTTGTCGCCAGCCATAGCTTCGTCAAGTTGTTTGTGGAACATTTCCAAACCGGTAAGAACCGTAGAAACGGGTTTTTCAACCAAACCAACGATTTCCGCAGGTTCACCAACGTGAGCAACACCACGTTCTACACGGCCCGTAGCAACCGTACCACGACCAGAGATGGTGAATACGTCTTCAACGGGAAGAAGGAAGGGTTTCGCATCTTCACGTGCAGGGGTAGGAATGTAGCTGTCAACAGCTGCCATAAGTTCAACAATGGGAGCAACCGCAGGATCTGCCATAATTTCGTCTGCAGATTTGTCGGAGCTTGCAACTTCAAGCGCTTTTAAAGCGGAACCACGGATAACGGGGATATCGTCGCCGGGGAAGTCGTAGGAAGAGAGCAAGTCTCTGATATCCATTTCAACAAGTTCAAGAAGTTCTTCGTCGTCTACAAGGTCGGTCTTGTTCATGAACACAACGATGTAGAGAACGCCTACCTGACGAGCAAGCAAGATGTGCTCACTGGTTTGCGGCATAGGACCATCCGTAGCAGCACAAACAAGGATTGCACCGTCCATTTGTGCAGCACCGGTAATCATGTTCTTAACGTAGTCAGCGTGGCCCGGACAGTCAACGTGTGCATAGTGACGGAAATCCGTTTGATATTCAACGTGTGCCGTATTAATTGTGATACCACGAGCTCTTTCTTCGGGAGCCTTATCGATTTCGTCGTATCTCATCTTTTGAGCGCCACCGCGAGCAGCCATAACCATCGTGATAGCTGCGGTCAAAGTCGTTTTACCGTGGTCAACGTGGCCGATAGTAGCAATGTTAACGTGCGGCTTATTTCTTTCAAATTTTTCTCTTGCCATTGGAAATTTCCTCCTTAGTGTTGTAAATATATCATTTACATTATTTCTAATTA
>JAZQLI010000040.1:0-109130 GCA_045542595.1 Candidatus Scatosoma sp.
CGGTAGACGGCGTAAAGTTCGACGGCGGCGAAGCGGAAGGCTTTGATCTTACGCTCGGAAGCGGTCAGTTTATCCCCGGGTTTGAAGATCAAGTCGTGGGTATGAACATCGGCGAAAGCAAGGACGTAAACGTTACCTTCCCCGAAAACTATCAAGCGGAAAATCTCAAAGGCAAAGCGGCGGTATTTGCGGTGAAACTCAACTCTTTGCAAGGCAAAGAACTTCCCGAGCTTACCGACGAGTTCATTAAAGACGCAACGGGCAGCGAAAGCGTAGAGGCTTATAAAGCAAAGACGAAAGAACGTTTGGAAAACGCGGCGAAACGTCGCGCAAACGACGCTACGGAAAACAGCATCTTAGAAGAGATCGCAAAGAACGCGGAAGTGGAAATTCCCCAAGCAATGATCGAAAGAGAAATTGATTCGCTTATTCAAAAATTCGAATATCAGCTTATGTACCAAGGCTTGAAGCTTAAAGATTATCTTGATTTCTTGAAGGTTACGGAAGCAGATTTTAGAAAGAACTACGAAGAAAGCGCGAAAAAGAACGTTTTAAATCAACTGGTTATTTCGCAGCTTATCAAAGACGAAAAAATCGAAGCAACCGACGAAGAAGTGGACGCAAAAATCGCGGAACAAGCGGCTTCGGTTTCCAAGGAAACAGAAGAATACAAGAAAGGTATGGATCCCCGTCAATTCGATTATATCCGCAGCGATATCGTCATCACGAAACTTTTCGCTACGCTGAAAGCAAACAACGAAATGGAAGTTGTAACCGACTAAGCCCTTTCATTAAAATAACAAGGAAACCATTATGAACGAAAAAAACGTCCTTATCCCCTACGTTGTAGAACGCACGTCTTCGGGCGAGCGCACGTATGATTTATATTCGAGATTATTAGACGATAGAATTATCTTTTTAAGCGGTGAAATCAACGACGCCGTGGCAAACACCGTCGTTGCACAGCTTATTTATCTCGAAGGTAAAGACCCTACGAAAGATACCAGCTTGTACATCAACTCCCCTGGCGGCAGTGTTTCGGCAGGTATGGCTATTTACGATACAATGAACTATATCAAGTGCGACGTATCCACCATTTGTATCGGTTTGGCGGCGTCGATGGGTGCATTCTTGCTTTCCAGCGGTGCGCGCGGTAAACGTTTTGCTTTGCCTAATTCTGAAATTATGATTCACCAACCCTTAGGCGGAGCGCAAGGGCAAGCGAGCGACATTAAAATTCAAGCGGAGCACATTCTCCGTACGAAAGCGAAGCTCAACCGTATCCTTTCCGAAAACACGGGTAGAGATATTTCGGTTATCGAACGGGATACCGACCGCGACAATTATATGTCGGCGGACGAAGCGCGCGCTTACGGCTTGATTGACAAGGTGTTCGTAAGAAGATAAACGCGATAAATTCGGTTTTTACAAACAACGCGCAAAGCTTTTATAAAGTTTTGCGCGGTATTTTTCCAAAACGGCTTTAATTTCGTACGTTTGGGGTATAAATATATACGTAGTTTGTAAAACACGGGTATGCACAAACGTTTTTCCCTTTTGCATACCATTTATAAATAAGTAACGGAGTAACTGTATGTCAAACAGAAATCAACATTGTTCCTTTTGCGGTAAATCGAAAGAAGACGCACGCAAACTGATTACCGGCCCCGACGGCGCTTGTATCTGCGACGAGTGTGTGGAAATTTGCAAGTCGATGGTGGACGAAATGGACCATCAAACCGCGCCGCAAAAAGACGTTCCTTTGAAAAAACCTGCGGAAATTAAGGCGGAACTCGACCAGTATATCGTTGGGCAAGATAAGGCAAAACGCGTGCTTTCCGTAGCCGTTTATAACCATTATAAACGTATTAACGCCGCCGCAAAATCGGGCAAGAAAGACGACGACGGCGTGGAAATTGAAAAGAGTAACGTATTACTACTCGGCCCTACGGGCAGCGGTAAAACGTTGCTTGCGCGTACGCTTGCAAAAATACTCAACGTGCCCTTTGCTACCAGCGACGCAACGACGCTTACCGAAGCGGGGTACGTCGGCGAAGACGTGGAAAATATCCTTTTAAAGCTTATTCAAAACGCCGATTACGACGTGGAACGCGCCCAAAGGGGTATCATTTATATCGACGAAATTGATAAAATTGCACGCAAGGGCGAAAACGTTTCTATCACACGCGACGTTTCGGGCGAAGGCGTACAACAAGCCCTTTTAAAAATTATCGAAAGCACAACGGCAAACGTACCACCCCAAGGCGGCAGAAAACATCCCAATCAAGAATGTTTGCGTTTGGATACCACAAATATCTTATTCATTTGTGGCGGCGCGTTCGTCGGTTTGGATAAAATTGTTTCATCCCGTAAAGACGATACTACACTCGGCTTCGGCGGCAAAGTCCGTTTGGGCGCAAACGAAGCGGATTACTCCGTTTTAGACGACGTAAAACCGCAAGATTTAACTAAGTTTGGGCTTATCCCCGAATTCGTTGGAAGATTGCCTATCGTAGTCAACCTTGACCCGTTGGGCGAAGACGCGCTTGTAAAAATTCTTACCGAACCGAAAAACGCCATTATCAAGCAATATCAAAAACTTATCGGCTTCGACGGCGTGAAGTTGACGGTGCAAGACGAAGCAGTTCGCGAAATTGCGCAAACGGCTATCCGTTTAAAGACGGGCGCGCGCGGCTTGAGAACGATTATTGAAAGCGTGATGACGGAAGTAATGTATAAAATTCCTTCGGAAACGAACGTGGAAGAAGTAGTTATCACAAAGGAATGTTTAACCGACGGCGCTATGCCCAAGTTGGTGTATAAACAATCCGCTTAAAAGCAAAAAGAAAAACGGCTTACTCGCTTGAGTAAGCCGTTTTTTGTCGTCCTTTTTCCTTCTTACGAAGCAAAACGCTTTAACGCGCCGAAAATACATTCGTGTCCCAACGCGTTGGGATGAATTCCGTCGCGGCAAATCATTGATTCAAACTCGTTCGTATCCAAAAATTCTTTACGTAAATCGATAACGCGCACACCTTCAGCGTACGAATTTTTCAAAATTTCGTTATTGAACATTTCTTGGTGGCGGTGTATGGTATTGACGTCGCCCTTAAAAAATTGTAATACCTTTTCGCCGTCGCTAACGCGGTTGATAACGTTTTCAAAATACAGCGAACTGCTAATGGGCACTATCGTACAAACGATAGGCTTTACACCTGCCGCTTTAAACTTTTGCAATACCGATTTATAAAGCGCGGAAAATTCTTCTACGCGTGTTTTAGGGTAGTGCTGTTCACAAGGGGAAAGGGCAACCGACTTCCAATCGAAATCGGCGTCGTTTCCGCCAAGTTCTAACACTGCCACGTTATCCTTGCTAGAATCTAAATTTTGAATATACGTGTCAATAACCCCCCGTTCTACTAATCTTTTCAAAGATTGTCCGTACGTAGAACGGTTATCAATTTGAATACCGCGCCAATCTTCAAAAAGATGTACCGCGTTATTTTTAAGCACTTCTATTTTTCCGCCGTCGGTAAAAACACCTTTCCCAATGGAATCCCCAAATACGGTTACGTTCATAGTTGACCTCCTTGCAAACGTACGCCTTGGTTACGTTTACAATATCATTTTACCCCATTCCATAAAAAATCGCAACCTACTGCTTTTATTTTTCGTTCTCCTAAAATTTTTTCGTCAGTAGAGAATGTTGAAACCCACTCTACTCACGGTAGAGTGGGCGTTTTTCAAAGCTTTTTTAATGATTTTTGCATTAAAAACGGGCAAAATAGCGTTTTGCGCAAACAAAAACGGCTCGCTGATAGGCGAGCCGTTTTTACGTAAATTTTATTCTTTTTCATATATCCATTGTTCAGGACCGGTATCGCGAAGCAACACGCTTTTATCCTTATATTTAAAAATAAGCAAACCAAACATAAACAAATCGCCGCTGCAACCGCCCCAGTGCATACCTAATAAAAGCCCGAACAACAGGTACAGCGGTGTATTGACAAACGCAAACACAATGGTAAGCGGCACAAACACAAGCGTAAACACTACAAACGGTGCCATCAACGCATAAATTGCCGTTTTTCTCGTTACGTACGCTTCAGGCACGCCGCAAAAGGCGCAGCTCCAGCTTAAACCAAACGTCAATTTCCTTTTCGTCATACACTTATACACAACGCCGTGCACAAGTTCGTGCAAGACCATATATAACGCCATACTGCCAAACAGCACCGCCATATACAATAAATACGTGCCCATAAACGGTAAAAAGTCTAAATCGAATAGCGCTTGGATAAAACTCCAATCTGCTGTAGGAATAACGACGGCGAGTACGGCAATCAGTACCAAAAACGCAACTCCGTTAAAAATCAAGCCCGTCTTTTTCTTTCGCGCGTCGATATGATACACTTGTTTATATAAAGGGGGCAGTTCGTCGTAGCAATTTGTTTGCATACTATATTCTCCTTTGTTTCAGCTCGTACACGGTAGCCCCGTTTACGATAATATTTGTGCCTTTTCAGGTAAATTTGCCACTTCGCCTTTCTCTCCGCGAATAAAGAAATAATCTTCCTTATACGTTTTATGGGGAATAAAGTATATCTTCTTTCCCTTCCAACGGCCTTGCATTTCTTTGGCAAACACGCCTTCAGATACAATTTTATTTAATATCCGTTCGTTCACTTCCACCACGGCGCACGCGTTTCCGTCGGCAAAACAATCGAGTAGCTTTGCGCGTAAACGAGTAAGCACGAAAATATCGTCGGGAACGTGTCCTTTGCCTTTACAGTGCTGACAGGGTTTTACAAGATAGGAGAGCACGGCGTTTCCCACTCGTTTTCTCGTAAATTGCGTCAAGCAAAGCTCACTCATAGGCAATACGTTACACTTGGCTTTATCCAAAGCAAGATGTTTTTTCAATTCTTCCGTTACTTTAAGGCGGTGTTCTTCTTCCGCCATATCGATAAAATCGACTACGACAATACCGCCGATATTACGCAAACGTACCTGCCGCGCAATTTCCGCGGCAGCTTCTAAATTAACCGCAAACACCGTTTCTTCCAAACTTTTATCGCCCACGAAGCTGCCCGTGTTGACGTCGATAACCGTCATCGCTTCCGTATGCTCGATAACGATAGAGCCGCCGCCTGCAAGCGCTACCGACGGCAGCGCGATATCGTATACCAGCGGCATAATGCCGTACTGACGCATCATCGAGCGTTCGCCCGTGTATTTTATAAGCTTTTCTTCGGATACGTCGTCGCGGAGTTTGACAAGCGCTAGCAGCCGTTGATAGAGTTCTTCATCGCCCACGTGAATGGCAAAAATATCGTCGCCAAAACAATCGCGCAGCATACGTACGGGTAAGTCTTCGTCTTCGTACAGCACCGTGCCCACGGGCGCGTCCTTTGCCGTTTCCAGCATTTGCGCGTACAGTTTTTTCAAATACTCCGCTTCTTTTTTCAGCTGTGCTTCCGTAGCAAACGGCGCTTGCGTACGCACGATAAACCCTTCGGTGTCGCCACTACGCATCTCTTCCGCTATTTTCAACAGTTTTTCCCGTTGGGCTACGTCGGTAATTCTTCTAGAAATCCCTAAAAAGTCGGTAATCGGTAAATAAATCATACGTCTACCCACAAACGAAAGGTGGGTGGTTACCTTCGCGCCCTTACTGCCGCGCGGCGGTTTGGTTACCTGTACCAAAATTTCGTCGCCTGCCTGTAAGCAAAGGGGCTTTAAGTTGGTCTTTACCGACGTGCCGTCGTATTTCGTGTAATCGGTATACGATTCTTCCAAAGAAAGATAGCAGTTTTTTTCCAGCCCGCACGATATAAACGCGGCGTTCATACCCGTATGCACGTTGGCTACCTTTCCCTTATAAATATTGCCTACAATTTGTCCGCTTTCTTCCCGTTCCGCGGCGAATTCCATAAGCGTCCCGTCTTCTACGATGGCGGCAAATTGATGTGCGCAATATCTGTCAAAAAACAATTCTTTTTTCATTTTATTTTTCCGTTTTTCTTTCTTGCCGCAGTATATTCGTGCACTCGCCGCGTCAGGTTCGTTTTATAGTATAACACACTCGTTGTTTTTTGGCAACAAATTTTACTTTTCTTTTGTAACTTTTACTCGTTTTTAAGTGATTTTTCCGCAAAAATCGAGTTTTTTTGTATGTTTTTCTTCTTTTTTAAAAAGATTGCCCCCAGCGTATCGTATGGTGTTTCCGCTTGTAAAAACCAAGAAGAAAGGTCGTTTTGCGATAAATTGAACAGGTGCTTTTCGTTCGCGTCGTACACTTCCAAAACCAAATATTCGCCGCGCACGATATACGATAAAACGTCTTTGATAAAACTCCCTTCCCAAACGGCAACTCTACGGATAGGCAACCCTTTTTTTAAGATATCTCTACAGGAAAAATCCATACGCTCGTACACGGCTTGCTTTTCTTTTCCCAACGCGCCAAACGGTAAAAATACCGCCATCGTCAAAAGGGAATAGTTAAATCTTCCACAAACCAAGCATACGATAAACGCCGTCAAAAACAATGCGGAAAACAGCAAACTGCAAGCCCTGCAAACGTTTTGCGCCTGCCTTGCCGCCAAACGGGGGTTACCGTGCTTTTTTAAAAACACTCTCGATAGCGCGCCGCGTAAAATTCTACCGCCGTCCAAAGGATAGGCAGGCAAAAGATTGACAAACGCGATGGCAAGAGACGCGTAAAAAGCCGTATCGGTGAATGCGTACACGGTAGGGGCAAACCACCACACCGCACCAAAAAACGCCGCCGTACAAAGATTGCAAAGCGGACCTGCCACCGCAACGGAAATTTCATCTTTAAAAGTAAGCCCTTCCAAATCCCCTTCAATTATCGCGCCGTAAGGCATCAATACTACGGCATTTAAAGCGTAGCCGCGTTTTGCCGCGGCGAACGCGTGTGCGCATTCGTGCTGTAACGCCACCAAACAACTGATGACGAACAACAATAAATCGCCCGTGAACGCGTAGATAATACCCGTCAGCCAAAACAAAGGATGTAGCCGCACGAAAAAACGGCGGTGCTTTTTCCGCCGTTCGTTTTCCCTTTTTTTAAGCCGTGTTTTACTCACTTTGCACCCAAGCAAGGCAGTTTTCTTCCGTGATTTCAAAACAGTTTAATAAAACCCCTTCCGAATACATAGTAACCTGCACTTCCCCTTCGCCGTCCGAATAGCCAACAGGCACGTTTGCCTTTACTTCGTCGCCCACGGCGTAATATACGCATTGTAAGCCCTTAATAACCCCCGAAAACGAATCGGAGTGCGCCACGCGTATCGTATACGTACCGTCCGCATTTTGTTGTACCGCACTTATAACGCCGTCCGCGGCAGGATATACGCAGCACTTTTCGGTAAACGTTAAAATTCCCGTAGGGGAGAGTGTCATTTCCACTTCCGTAAAGTCGCTCACTACGCCCGTAAGCGTAAAATCGGAATACGTACGCGCGTCCGCTTGCGTAGAAGCTTGTGGAGTAGTCAACGTGCGGAAAAAGGTGTTTATTGCGCTGCCGGGCATAAATACGTTGGTCAAAAATATCGCACCGCAAAGCGCGCACGCCGCCGCAAATTCTATACCCAAAGCCACGCGCACGCGCTTGGGAGTACGTTCTTCATTCAACGCATACCTGCCTACCCCGTTTGGAACGTCGTCGCCGTCAAACGCATATTCTTCGGCGTACAGTCTTGCCGCGTTTTTCTCTTCGGCGGAATACAGCCGCACGGTGTCGATACGTTCTTTTACGTCGTCGAATTCTAACCGACCTTCACTGTTGGCACTTTCGGCAAACAACGCGGCGTCGGCGGAAATTTTTTCTTGCGGCATTTCGTCTAATCTACCGTTGACGTGCGCAATTACCGTTTCCTTTAAGTCAGCGGTTTTGTTTTCGGTGAATTCCTGTTTGGGCGCGCGCGGCTTACGGCCGCGCTTTTTCTTGCGCTCGATATTCACGGTTGAAACGGGGATTTCCAGCATTTCGGCGTATTCTATTTCTTGATTCATAACTAATTCTCCTTGCCTTGCTTTTTTGCTCTATCCTATCGTATGAGCGCACTTTTACAAATAGAACGCCGCTTCGCAGAAAAAGAGAGAAAGTTTTTGTCGAAAAAAATACCGCCGAGCAAACGTACGTCCGCCCGACGGTATCGTGATATGTCGTTATATTGTGTGCAGAAAAACGCCGCTTTCTTCGTTGGGCCTTTCTTCGTTGGGCGCGGTGGACGAATCGTCCTCAAAATGCTCCCATACTCTTTCAATCGGCTCGAACAAAGGAGCTATGGAAGCGCGCCCTGTGGCAAATGCAAAAGATAGGGGAACAATAAGCACTGCCAAACACGACAGCACGCCGCGCTTTACCTGTTTTTTCGCACGTTTTTCCCTTTCCGTGCGCTTTTCTATGCCTTCAAATATTTCCTTGGAAAGTTGTTTACAGTCCTTCATATGAAAATCCCTCTGCCGTCAATATTTCTTTTAATGCGGTTTTGCCGCGCGCTATTAGGTTATACACCTGCTTTTTCCCGCGCTTGGTTACCTGTGCAATACGCTCGGGCGAAAGCCCGTCGAAAAAGCGGAGTAACAACACTTCGCGATACTCTTCCTTTAAACGGGATATCGCGGCGTGTACTATTTTTTTACGCCGCGCGTTTTCCGCAAGCGCTTCCGTATCCGCACCGCTTAAAAAATACTCTGTTTCCAGCGGTAATGCTTCTATGGAAATTTCCCGTTTGCGCTTGCGCTTTTTCAAGGCGTTTAAGCTTTTATTTCGCGCAATAGTGTATAAATACGTTTTAAAACTTGCTTCGCCTGTGTCTTTAAAACTACGGCGAAAATAAATTTCTATAAACGTATCTTCTAAAATATCTTCCGCTAAAAACGCGTCTTTCACGTACCCGTAGATAAACCGTAACAATCCGCGCCGATATAATTCGATAAGCGCTTCCAACGCTTGTTTGTCGCCGTCTAAAAAGCGCTTATATAGCGTAATGCCGTCTTGCATTTTTCCTCCCTTTTTTAAGAAAAAGGAATTACAAAACCGCTTTCATACTTTAAACAACTTACTCTCGGTTTTTACTCACTCCTTTTCCGTTTTTTCGTTTGCGCCGTGGCAATACTCGAAATACCAACAGCGGTAGGGCTTTTCACATTGCTCTCCCACCGCTATGCAGGGCATAGACGCGTCCTTTTTCTTGAGTTTTCCAAGCGCGAATACGCGCTGATTTGCCGCGCGTTCTACCGTCCGCGCGGCATTGGTAACGTCGACAACGATATATTTCTTTCCGTTATATACAATCGTTTCGCCCTGCGGTGTTTCCGCGTCCTGTTCCAGCGGCTTTTCTCCCGATAAAAGGAGATAGCAGGCGGTAACTTTGACGCCGCTTTTATTAACGATAAGTTTTTGAAAGCCCAAATCGGTAATAAATTCTTTGCGCACGGTCGGCGCGTTTTTCACTTCGTATAACGCATAACCGTTACCGTCCTTTTTTAAAATATCCACGGCGCAATAATTTCCGTACCACGAAAACGCCGCTTCGCAAATAACGGGCGCGCCGCCCATAACCAACTGCTGCGTGGTTTGTAGCATTTTTGCGTAGTCTAAACGCCCGTCCGCTTTGTGCGAAGTCGTTTCCACGTACGCTCCGAAAATCCCCATCGCTTCGTCCCCGAATACGTTTCCTGCGTCCAAGCGAGCCTGCACTTCGGGCGGAATAATTTTCAGCTGCGGCGCGTGTGCGTCCAGCCATAACATTTTTTCGCACTGTAAGCCGCGCACGAAATCCGTTTTGGATATAGGCATATTTTTTCTCCTTGACAGTATTTGCGGTTTTTGCCGCCTTCATACGATAAAAACCGCGTTTTCGCGGTTTTTTATCTTTATTCTTCTTCGTCGTTTTCTTCTTCGTTGATAGCGGTTGCGTCCGCTTCGGCAAGCAGCGTTTGCGTTTCTAATATCGACGCAATTTTATGGAGTACGTCTATCTTCCCGTAACCCGTTTCCGCGCTGGTGGCAAGTAAATTGCTCACTCCTAAATACATATCGGCGGCGATTGCGCGAATATGTTCTTTGAGTTTCATTTTCGAAAGCTTATCCGCTTTCGTCAGCGTTACGGTAAAGGGAATGGTATGATAGTGCAAAAACTGTAACATTTGCATATCGTCTTCGGTGGGGTCGTGTCTACTATCGGCAAGCATAAACACGTGCGCGATATCTTCCTTGCGTTTGAAAAACGCGTCTAACGTTTTCGCCCACTTTTCCTTTTCGCCCTTGGATACGCGCGCAAATCCGTAACCGGGTAAATCGGCAAGGATAAACGCTCCGAAATCAAAATAATTCACAAGCCGCGTTCTGCCTGGTTCACTACTCGTTTTAGCAAGCTTTTTTTGGTTGGCAAGCATATTGATAAACGAGCTTTTTCCCACGTTCGATTTACCGCAAACGGCAATCATAGGCTTATCGGGACGAAGAAACTGTTCTTCCCTTGCCGCCGAAGTGATAAATTTTGCCTGCTTTATGATAAGCTTGGGTTTTTCTTGTTTCGTCTCGTACACGGTAGCCTCCTTTTGTACAAATTTTGGGTTATTTCTCGCAACGCACACCGTCGGAAGAACGGGGACGTTGCACGATAGGCATAGCCTTTACCGACTGTTTTTTCCGCGGAGTGGAGTCTTTTTTACTTTGGAAAATCATCACTGCGTCAAACACTTCGGTAACGCTTGCAACGGGCAAAAATTGCACGTCCTTTTTCAATACTTCGGGCAGTTCTTCCAAGTCCTTTTTATTGCCTAAAGGAATAATGACCGTTTTAATGCCTACACGCCGCGCCGCCAACGCTTTTTCTTTTAAACCGCCGATAGGCAACACCTTGCCGCGCAAAGTGATTTCACCCGTCATTGCCACGTCGCCGCGCACACTCGCCCCCGTGAGTGCCGATAAAATAGCCGTAGCAATGGTAATGCCTGCACTCGGTCCGTCTTTAGGCGTTGCGCCTTCGGGCACGTGAATATGCAAATCCTTTTTAGAAAAATCGTCCGCGCATAAACCGTATTCTTGCGCGTGGGAGCGCAAATATCCAAGCGCCGCCTGCGCGCTTTCTTTCATTACGTCGCCCAAATGCCCCGTAAGCTTTACTTCGCCCTTGCCTTCCGCCGTTACCGCTTCCACGGTGAGTGTCGTTCCGCCGACTGCCGTCCACGCCAAACCGTTCACCGCGCCCACTTGGGGGGAAAGCGCCGCTTCGTCTACGGTAAATTTGGGCGCGCCGAGTAATTTTTCCGCTTCCGCCGCCGTTACTTTTACTTTGGCTTTCCGCTTACCGCCTGCAAACGCTACGGCAATTTTTCTACAAACCGTACCCACCGCGCGTTCTAACGAGCGCACGCCTGCCTCACGGGTATACCCTTCGGCAATCCGTTTCACGCCGTCTTCGGTGAACTCCGCATTTTTCTCCGTCAAGCCGTTTTCCTTTAACTGCTTGGGCGCAAGATAACGCTTGGCAATTTCCGTCTTCTCTTCCAACGTATACCCCGAAAGCTCGATAATTTCCATTCTGTCGCGCAAGGGCGCAGGAATGGTCTCTAGCGAGTTTGCGGTGGTGATGAACATAACCTTACTCAAATTATACGGCGTTTCCAAATATCTATCGCGGAAAGTGGAATTTTGCTCAGGGTCGAGTGCTTCCAACAGTGCCGCCGACGGGTCGCCGTGCATATCCGACGTAATTTTATCAATTTCGTCCAGCAAGAATACGGGATTTATCGAACCCGCGTTTTTCATTCCGTAAATAATTCTACCCGGCATTGCACCGATATAGGTGCGGCGGTGTCCGCGAATTTCAGCTTCGTCCTTTACGCCGCCAAGGCTCATTCTAACAAACTTTCTACCTAAAGCGCGCGCGATAGACTTCGCAATACTCGTTTTGCCAACGCCGGGCGGGCCGACAAAGCACAAAATAGGGGCTTTCATACTGCCCGTCAGTTTCAATACGGCGAGATATTCTAAAATACGTTCTTTAATTTTTTCCAGCCCGTAATGATCTTCGTCTAACACCTGTTCACAATCTTCTAAAGACGCGGTGTCCTGCGTTTCTTCCGTCCAAGGCAGCGAAAGCACTTGGTCTAAATACCCTGTAATGACCGTGTATTCGGGGGAAGAAGACTGCATTTTTTGCATACGGTCCACTTCCTTTAAGCACTTTTCTTCTAACGCTTCGGGCAGGCATTTTGCCTTGATTTTTTCACGGTATTCGTCTTCTTCCTTGCCGTCGTCGCCAAGCTCGGTATGAATGGCTTTTAACTGTTCGCGCAGGAAATATTCCTTTTGATTTTTATCAATGCTTTGCCGCACCGACGCCGCAATTTTTTTCTCGATTTTGGAAATTTCCAACTCGTCGTTTAAGCAGCGTTCAAAAAGCCGTAACCGTTGAATAACGTCCGCTTCTTCCAAACTCTTTTGCTTGATTTCCAACTTAACGCGCATAGCGGAAAGAGCCACGTCGATATATTCGTCCGCGTCTTGGATAATTTCTAATTTCGACACCGTTTCTTTCGCGATTTTGCCGTCGCTTGCCAAAACGTCTTTCACGAGCGCTTTCGCCGTACGGAAATACGCTTCTTGTAAAACGTCTTCGCCGTAGCGCGGCGTAATTTCGTCGCAAACGGCGGTAAAATGACCGCCTGCCACCTTAATCTCTCTCGCCTTTGCGCGGTATAAACCTTCGCACGCCACACGCAAAACACCGCCGGGCAAACGCACGGCTTGTTTAATTTGCGCCACGCAGCCCACTTCATATAAATCGGGCGCGTCGATTTCGTCCTTTTCCGTTACCCGTTGCGTACAGATAAGCACTAGCTTGTCCGCCTGTTCGTTTGCGCGCTGCACGGCGGTAAGAGTCATTTCTCTACCCACTTCAAACGTTATCGTAGTATGGGGAAACGCCACCTTGCCGCGCAAGGGGATTACGGGGAGTATATTTGTTCTTTGCATTGTTTTAACAGTATAATTTTCCATATATTTATTTTTACCCAAAAAGGAATGCTTTTAAACAATATATAATAAAATGAAAAACGGTGCTTTGCGTTTGTTAAATGTGTAAAATATGTGAACGTTTGTTAAATGTTTGCATTTTGGCGGCGGAAACGCTTGAAAAAGGAAAAATTATATGGTAAAATAAGGATACTCGCTTTCTATTTTGTTTATTCTTTTAAAAAGCAGGGTATAAATAGGTATCGTTACGGCGATTTTTCGCCAAACTGATAAAAGACTGACAATAAACTGTAGCAATTAAATAAGGAGCAATCACTTTGAATAAGAAAACAAAAACTATTTTTTGGATAGTATTCGCCGTGTTGGCGGTTGCGCTTATCGGCTTTCTCATCTCCGATTTTATCAATCAAGGGAAAGAGTTATCCATCAACGCTTTCGTGGAAAAATTACGCACGGGCGAAATCAATAAGCTGTACGTAGACGCGTACTCTTGGACGGGTTACGTTTCGTCCAACGGTAAAATCACCGCAGAATACACCACCGTCGCGCCCAGCATTTACGATTTTTCTAGCTATTCCGTTTTATACGATTTCCTTGCTAAAAACGGCGTGAATATCAGCTCGATTGATATTTATATGACCGACCCTAACGCAGGCAGCATTTGGTCGAGTATATTTCCGCTTTTGAGTATCGTACTTGTAGCGTTAATGTTCTTCTTCTTAATGCGTAGCGCTTCGGGCGCAGGCAACGCGTCTATGAATATCGGCAAAAACAAAGCGCACGTGCAAAATAATTTGAAAGTACGCTTTGCCGACGTAGCAGGCGCGGAAGAAGAAAAAGAAGAATTACAAGAAGTGGTAGAATTTTTAAAATCCCCCCGTAAGTTCTCCGCGCTGGGTGCAAGAATCCCTTCGGGCGTGCTTTTGGTAGGCCCTCCGGGTACGGGTAAAACGCTGTTCGCCAAAGCGGTTGCAGGGGAAGCAGGCGTGCCTTTCTTCTCCGTTTCGGGTTCAGACTTCGTGGAAATGTACGTCGGCGTCGGCGCAAAACGAGTACGCGATTTGTTCGATATGGCGAAGAAAAATCAACCCTGCATCATCTTTATCGACGAAATTGACGCGGTAGGCCGTAGACGTGGCGCTGGTCTTGGCGGCGGCCACGACGAAAGAGAACAAACGCTTAACCAAATTCTCGTACAAATGGACGGCTTTGAAAGCAACGACGGCATTATCGTTATCGCGGCAACCAACCGTGCGGACATTCTCGACCCTGCATTGCTCCGTCCTGGTAGATTCGATAGACAAATCAACGTCAATTTACCCGACGTAAAAGGCCGTGAACAAATATTGAAAGTACACGCAAGAAACAAACCTATGTCCCCCGACGTCAACTTCAAAACGGTGGCGCGTATCACGGCAGGATTTTCGGGTGCGGAACTTGCCAACCTGTTGAACGAAGCGGCTATCTTGGCGGCGCGCGCAGGCAAAAAGACAATCGGCAATCTCGAATTGTACGACGGCATCAATAAAGTGTTGATGGGCCCCCAAAAGAAGAGCCGTGTCGTAACCGAATCGGATAAACGTTGTACGGCATATCACGAATCGGGGCACGCCGTACTCGCTTGTCTTTGCAAGCATTGCGACCCCGTTCACGAAGTATCCATTATTCCGCGCGGCAGAGCGGCAGGGTACACAATGACTCGTCCCGAAACGGACGACAACGACGTATCGTATAATAAACTGATTGACAATATTTGTATGTCGCTCGGCGGAAGAGTAGCTGAAGAGTTGGTTATTCAAGACGTTACCACGGGCGCAAGTGCCGATTTGCAGCACGTTTCCGACCTTGCTCGCCGTATGGTAACGCAATGGGGTATGAGTGATAAATTAGGGCTTGTCGCGTACGATTCGGACCAACCTGTGTTTATGGGTATGGAATACGGCAATCAAAGCCGCGGTGGGTATTCGCAAGAAACGGCGGCAACTATCGACGCGGAAATCCGTAGACTGATTACCGAAGCGCATACGCGCGCTACGAAACTGCTCAAGGAAAACCGCGCTATTATGGATAATATGTCGCGCGTGTTGGTGGAAAAGGAAACCATTTACACCGAAGAAGTGCAAATGCTTATGAAAGGCGCAAGCTATAAAGAAGTAATTGCGTATATGGACGAAAAGGAAGGCGCGCACCGTGATAATCCGTTTGCATTTGCCACTACGCCGTCGAAAGAACACGTTGTCGATACGGAAAACGTGCCTGCCGCACCCGTAGAAGAAACGCCCGTTACGGACGAAAATACCGTAACCCCTAACGACGAACCGAGCGATAAAAAAGACGAAGAATAATATTGGTAAAAGGAAAGTATTTGCAAAACTCGACTTGTAAAAAGTCGAGTTTTCTTTTATTTGCGTAAAATTAGTTGATAATTTTTATAAAAGGTGGTATACTAAGTATGCCAAACTAACTAAATAAACGCAATCCACGGTGCAATTTTCTTTTTTGGGATAATTCTATCTATTTTTTTCCAAAATAGTAATATTGAATTTGATAAAATGCAGATTCTACTTTTGCTATTTTGGGAATACCATTTTGCGTAAAGTTAGTTTGGCGACTATCGGAGTCTGTGTTTTTGTGCGTTGACTTCGGTTGGCGCACTTTTTTATTTTACAGGGGATAAATATGCAATACAATATAAATCAATTATACGAATTAAACATTCATAGCCTGCGCAATATTGCACGAAAAGTGGGCGTAAAACACCAACCACTTTAAAGAAAAAAGCGTTGATAAATGAAATTTTACAAATTGACAGCGGCAAAAAACGACCTTGTATGCCAAATAAAAAAGGTCGTCCGCTGAAAAACAACGTTGAAGACAGTACTATTGAAATAGAAAAAACGTCTATATACGTAAACTCTATTAGCTTAGAAGAAAATATAAAAAAGGATTTTATTGCTACTATCTTAAAGGAAATAGAAAAGAAGTTGACCAAACTTTTATAAGGAGTTTTAACGCCATACAAGCGGATATTTTTCCAAGCAAAAAGACTAACGAAAAAAAATTCGTTAGTCTTTTACGTTATCTAAAAAATTTTAAGGGCGCGCCCTTTTACTTACTCGTTTTTTATTTTCTATCAATCGCTTCCGCGATGGCGTAATATACGGGAATGGTGATAAACAGTATCCACCAAGGATGCCACAAGTCCCATTGCATACCGATAAAAAGATACACGGCGGCAACAAGTACGGGATAGGCAAAGGGGGCAAATTTTTTCAAGCGAATACAATTTAGTATGCTATAATATACGGGAATGGTAACAAACAGCGTCCACGCAACCGCCCAGCCTTCCCATACAAATCCCCAAACCAAAAACGCTATGGTGGTTAGGATAGGATAAGGGAGCGCGTGTAATACACGCAATATTTTGCGTTTTGTGTCGGCAGGCGTGCCGTCGTAGCTAAAGTATGCTGCTTCTTGCTCGTCTTCTTTTTCTTCGTCGTCTATCTCTTCTTTCGTTTTATATTGGGGCGGCGTTTCCACAGCCAACGCTTCCGTTTTGGGCTCGTCTACCGTTACCGTGGGAGAATTATCCACTAACTCGTCCAAAGAAACGCCGTATACCTTGGCTATCGTTATTAAATTATCCACGTCGGGTAAGGATTCGCCACATTCCCATTTGGAAATAGCCTGCCGCGAAACACCCAGCTTTTCCGCTAATTCTTCCTGCGACAGTCCTGCCTTTTTTCGAAAAGTATACAGCTTATTGCCTACAGTTTCACCGTTTTTCATAATTCTACTCCTTATTTTTGCGAACTATTTATACATTTATTTTATAATAAGTGCGCCTTTTTTTCAACCGCTTTTACTTTGCAGTTTCGCAACTATCGGTTGCATTACGCAAAAATGTGCAAAAAACGCCCGACGTCCGTCGGGCGTTTGCTTTTTCACGCTTATGCTTTAGAAACGTCGTCGTTTGAATACGTATAATTATAATATTTATATTTATCGTATTGCGCAGTAGACATCTTTGCGCGCGCTTTGTAATCGTTTACCACTACGCCCAAAATTTTCGCTTTGGCAAATTCTAGCTTATTAAGCGAACGGGCAATATCGCTAACGTACGTTACTTCGTGGCGGCAAACGAGCACCGCTCCGTCCACTCCAGGAACAATCGCAAGCGCGTCGGAAACGAGCAATAACGGCGGCGTATCAATAATGATATAGTCGTATTTTTCTTTTAACTCTTGTAAAAGATTTTTCATTTCGTCGCTTTCTAACAATTCGTAAGGACGGGGGGAGTGCGTACCGCAAGTAATATACGACAAGTTTTCGTTTTCGTCCGCTTGGTGCGTAACGTCGTCCAACGAAGCCAAGCCCGAAAGATAATCGGCAAGCCCAGGAGCGGATTTTTTACGGAAATATTTTGCTACTCTGCCCTTTCTAACGTCCGCATCCAACAAAACTACTTTCGCTTCGGACATAGCAAGCATCAAAGCAAGGTTGACGGTAACCGTCGTTTTTCCGTCTTCGGGGCAAGCGGAAGTCATCATAACCGCTACACCTTCGTCCGATTGTTTTCTCGGCATAGACACGGTAAGCGCCGCTTTAAAGTTTCTAAATGCTTCCGCTACTTCAAACGTTACGTCGTCGGTAATCATATACTCGATACGGCTTGCGTGTCTACGGCGAGCCTTTTCCGACAATTTACGGTTACGTCTTCTTCTCATTTGTTTAAAGAGATTTTCAAACATACTCATTGTTGTACCCCCGCTTTTTTATCGTTTGTATCGTCTATCTCTTCGTCCTTTTCAATGGTGGGGATAACACCCAGTACGGGCACGTTAAACGCGCTCATAGTTTGTTCGTAGTTGCGAAGTCGCTTATCCGAACGGTCTAACAGGATAACGGCTACACAGGCAATCACAAAGAACGCCGCGCCAGCTATCAATCCGTATTTCACAGCAGTGGAAACGGTATACCCTACGTTGGTTTGCTTTACACCGTCATCACGGGTGATTCTACGGCATTTCGTGCCGCTATAACCCGACGGAATCGCCATATTTTCTTCTACGAAAATGGGCATAATTTCAAGCACTTTATCGTACAGTTCTTCCGCTTGGTCTTTTTCATTCAGTACCGAAATGGTTACGTAGATAAAGCTACGCGCTAAATCTTCTAAATCTTCCGGTCTTTCGTCTTCGTTATAATAGGAGAAGGAAACACATTCTCTATTGCGCGCTACCATCTCCGCATAACCGGGCATTTCTTGCCATTTTTCCACCGCTTTCGCCGTCGCTTCTTGCGCCGCCGCTTTGGCTTCTATCGAAAGTTCTTTTTCTTCCGTAAGCGTCTTTTTCGCTTCCTGTAATGCAAACGCAGCCGCATCTTTCAACGCTTGTTTGCCCGTTTCGGGGTCGTTAATAATTTTCGTTGCCGCGGATACTTGATTGTTTAAATCGGAACATTCTTCCACGTTTTGTACCCATTCTAAATACAACGCGTCGTATTGTTCTTTGATTTCGAGCGTCATAGCGCCGGTTGGCAACGATTCGGAAACACCAAAACCGCCTTGGCCGCCTGCTCTTTCCCAAAGCGTGGTCAATTTCGTTTCCAAATAAGTACGTCTTGCTTCCGCAAGCGTTAAATCTTCTTCAAGAATACTCTTTGCGGATTCCGCCTTAGTAAGTTCTTGCGAAGCCAGCGTAAGCGCTTCTTGCATAGGCTCGATAGCCGCTTCCGCTGCCTCTACTTTTTCTTGTGCCGTCGTTGCCGCTGCTTTCGCCGCTTGCGCTTGGTCTACCAACTGTTGAAGGCTTGCATTGTTTACAAGCAAATTGCCGTTTTTATCCAAAGGCAAACCGTCGGCGTTCAGCGTTAAACGTTCGGCAAACAGTTCAGAATTTAACAGCGTTACCATATTATCCATAACGTGCAAGCCGTACGCACCGTACACGCCGTACTGGCTATTGTTTTCGGTAGTGGTAGTGCTATCCTTTTTGGGGTTTACGTAAAAATCGATTTTCGTGCCGTAATATTTCACGTTAATCGTTTGTACCACACCCAAGCTTGCGCCTACGATTACACCTATTAAAAGCGCTAAAACAAGCACCTTTATTTTGCGCAACAGCGCCTTGAAAAGCTCAGCTAAACTGATTTCGTCTTGTGCGCGCATGTTTTCGTTCATTCATTTTCTCCTTTCTTTTTTGCCCTGCAAAAAACTTTATCCTTACATTATTATATCATTAACCACAGCAAATGTAAAGCGTTTTTTTACATTATCTATATGGGAAAAACTGTCTTTTGCTTTATTTTTGTTTTATTTTTTCTCTTTTTTACCCCAAAACTCGCCAAACGGCTATACCGTGTACGCGTTGAATAGGAAAAAGCCGCCCGTTGCAAAATTGCAACGGGCGGCTTTTGATTTTTCGCTTTTAATATTCCGCGCCCGATACGGCTGCGGATTGTTTGTTTTGCAGAGTATATAAATCGAATTCACTGTCGATATCAAACTCTTCTCCAGCGTCGAACGCCGCTAATTTCGACACCGAAACTTCGTACGCCGTCATCGTTTTCACTTCCGTTTCCGAAAGCTTTTTTTGATATTCGCGGCTTTGAATTCTGCCCGACACGGCAATTCTTTCTCCTACGGAGAAATTCTTTACAAAGCGCGCATTCCGTCCCCACGCGATACAGGGAATATAATCAGACTTATTATACGCGCGATTGACTGCAATCAGCACGTCCGCTATTTCGCGGTTAAAGGGCGTAGTGCGGTATACGGGCGGTTTACAAATGTAGCCGCTCAATAGAATACTGTTGGGGTTTTTGCCCTGTTCTTCTTCCAACAATTCCCGTACGAATACCGTCAGCATCAATCTCGATTTGCCGTTTTCTATTTTGTTATAGCTTCGAAACTGCCCCACGGCGCAAATGGTTTTTCCCTTGCAAAGCATACCGCCTTGAATTAAGCGCTCGGAAAGGGTAACGGGCAAAATATCCGCCTGCCCTGAAAGGCGCATCACTTTTACGAAAAATTCGTAAAACCCCTCGCCGTATACTTCGTGGGAAAACGTAGCGTCGCTGACGATTTCCCCCTTAACGTAGACCTTGTTGTTTTTTTCTGTAACGTAGTTCATAAAATACCTCCAAATGTGTAATAAATTATTTATTCTCTATCGCGCCTACGCGATACGTAACGAATTGTAACCGATTGTTTCGGCAAATTAGTCCTTTTTATGTTGCTTGCCCGTGGAATCAATGGTGTAGCCGTCTTTATAAATGAGTTCGCCTATCGGTACAAATTCATACCCACGGTTTTTGAGTGTGGAAAATATCATAGGCAGCGCTTCGGCGGTATGCAAACCGTTGTTGTGGCAAAGAATTATCGAGCCGTTTTTTACGCCGTTGACGATACGTAACGCTATTTCCGTACCCGATAAATTTTTCCAGTCGAGTGAGTCCACGTCCCACTGCACGGTATACAATCCCATTTCCGTTGCGGTGGCAATCAACGTATTATTATAATCGCCGTACGGCGCGCGGAACAGGTTCGTCTTTTGTCCCGTAGCGCGCTCGATTGCCTTACACGAGCTTTCCAACTCGTCTTGAATTTCCGCCGCCGAAAGTTTACTCATATACGAATGGGTGCGGCTATGCGTACCGAGTTCGTGCCCAGCGTCTACGATTTTCGCCGCGTATTCGGGATATTTCTCCACCCAAAACTGTACGGCGAAAAAGGTACAGCGCACGTCGTTTTTTGCCATCAATTCTAGCAATTTATCGGTATATTCTACTCCCCAAGCGCAATCGAAACTGATCGCCACTTTCTTTTCTTCCGTCGCCACCGAATAGATAGGGAGCAGCCGTCCGCCGCTTGCCTGTACCTGTACGCCGTCTTGGTCGCTTTTTTGCAAAAGGTAGGCAGGAACGGACACCACGGCAACTACCGCCGCCACCGTAGCCGCAATCACGGTTGCCCACGCCGCACGGGCTTGTATTTTACGCGGTTTTTTTACAGTTTTTTTGCGTGTTTGTAATTCCTTTATCTCCATCATAGCAACTCCGCGTGTTCAAAATTTCACTTATTTTCGGCTTTTTTGACTTTTTTTGTAAAAACCTACTTTTCATAGACAAGCGTTTGTTTTTTCCGTTCGCCGTCGTTGTTTTATCGTATGCTTGGTTTACTATCGATTATGCGCGCATTTTATAAATGTTTTCAAAAAAAGAAAATACTATCAACCGCCTGCAAACGGTTTACTTTTTCGGCTTTTTCGTGTATAATACCGATATGAGAATTTGGGCAAAACTGATGACGGACGGTAAAATCCGCAAACAAATGGTATATGAAAACCCCGAACAACTGACGTATTCGCATTTTTACGATTATTTAACGGATATTTGTCAGGCTTTGGATATTCCTACACCGGTACTCACGAAAACGCATATTTTTAATTTTGCGAAGTTCAATCACGTGAAGTTCCCCGCACGGGATTTTGTGGAATATTTACCGTACGAGCATTTATTTTTAGAAAACATACTATAATATTTTGAGGTAACAAATATGACGGGCTTGGAAAAAGATATCGTAAACGTTTTAACACAGGACGCGCGCCTTGCGCCGAAAAAAATCGCGGCTATGCTCTCAGTGGACGAAGAGAGTGTAAAAGCGGCTATTCAAAACTTGGAAGAAGCAGGCGTAATAGTCAAATATACCGCCATCGTCAACGCCGAAAAAGCGGAAGACTGTTTGGTGGAAGCGCTTATCGAAGTGAAAGTAACCCCGAAAAAGAAAGAAGGGTTTGACGGCATTGCCAAGCAAATTGCCGCTTTCCCCGAAGTAAAAGCGGTGTATCTTATGAGCGGCGCTTACGATTTGGCAGTGTTTATCGAAGATAAAACGTTGCAACAGGTTTCCCGTTTCGTTTCCGAACGTATTTCCACGTTCGACGGCGTCCTTTCCACCGCCACCCATTTTATCTTGAAAAAGTATAAAATTGAAGGTGCGCTTACCGAAAAGGAAGACGCCGACAACCGCCTTTCGATACAGGCATAATTTTATTCAACGCACACACGGTATGCCCGTTTTGGGCATATACACTATAAGTAAGGACAACAACTATGCGTGATTTCGTCAATCAAAAAACGAAAAATCTCCGCCCCAGCGGTATTAGAAAATTTTTCGATATCGTACGGGAAACACAAGGCGCTATTTCTCTCGGCGTCGGCGAACCCGATTTCGTTACGCCTTGGAAAGTACGGCAAGCGGCTATTACTTCCCTGCAACGCGGTTATACGCAATATACGGGCAATCGCGGACTACCCGCACTTCTTGAATTGATTTCCCGTTATCTGGAAGCGCGCTTTTCCCTTTCCTTCGACCCTAAGCACATACTCGTTACCGTCGGTGGCAGCGAAGCGATTGATTTGGCGCTCCGCGCTTGCGTAGAACGTGGAGATGAAGTACTCATTCCCGACCCGGCGTACGTATCCTATTCCCCCTTAGTAACGATGGCGGACGGCGTACCCGTACACGTAGAATGCCACGAAGAAGACAATTTCGTGCTTACCCCTGCGTATTTGGAAAAGGCGATAACTCCCAAAACCAAGGCGATTATCTTGACCTATCCCAACAACCCCACGGGCGCGATTATGACGAAGGAGCAGCTGGAAGCAATCGCCAAAGTGATTATAAAGCACGACTTGTTAGTGCTCTCCGACGAAATTTACGCGGAGCTTACCTACGGCAAACGGCATTATTCGATAGCGCAAATTGACGGAATGAAAGAACGCACGGTATATATCAGCGGTTTTTCCAAGGCGTTTGCTATGACGGGCTGGCGTATGGGCTACGTTTGCGCGCCCAAGGAAATTGACGAAGCTATGTTCAAAATTCATCAATACGGCATTATGTGCGCCCCCATCACTTCGCAATACGCGGCGATTGAAGCACTCAAGGACGGCTTTTTAGACGGTTTTGCTACCGTGGAAGAAATGCGCGATTCGTACGATATGCGTAGAAAATTCGTGTTGCATTCCTTAGAAGAAATCGGTTTAACTTGTTTCGAACCGCAGGGTGCGTTTTACGCATTCCCGTCGGTAAAAAATACGCTTTTGAACGGCGAAGTATTTGCCGAGCGGTTGTTAAAAGAACAAAAAGTGGCGGTCGTTCCCGGCAGTGCGTTTGGAACGTTTGGAGAAAACAACGTACGTCTTTCGTACGCCACCAGTACCACCGCGCTTTCGGAAGCGTTCGACAGAATGTCGGCTTTTTTGAACAAAAACAGATGAAAAAGTAGTGAAAACTTGTAAAAACCCCCAAAAATCATTGACAAACGGGGAAAAATACTATATAATAGGGACAATGAAATAAACGCCGAGACTTTACTTTTAGGAAAAAGTCTCGGTGTGATTTTTAACGTTTCGTCCGGTGGGCGATTTTTTTGTGTATGATTAGGGGCTCATCAAAAACGACGCGAAACGTGGAGGAATATATGGCTGAAAAGCAATATCTTATGACACAAAAAGGGTACGACGAAGCAGTAGAAAAGCTTGCATATTTACAAACGGTAAAACGCCAAGAAATCGTTGAGCGTATCGCGGAAGCGAGAAGCCACGGCGATTTATCGGAAAATGCCGAATACGACGCAGCGCGTAACGAGCAAGCCGCAAACGAGTTGGAAATTGCCGAACTCGACTACAAAATTAAAAACGCCGTTATTTTAGAAGAAAATAACGACAAAACCAGCGTGCATATCGGTAGCAAAGTACGCGTGTACGACGTGGATATGGACGAAGAAGAGACGTATGAAATTACCGGTTCTACCGAAGCGGACGCTATGCACAACAAAATCTCTAACGAATCTCCCGTAGGGAAAGCTTTGTTAAACCATAAAGTAGGCGACACGGTAAAGGTAAACGCTCCCAACGCGGAATACGAACTCAAAATTATGGAAATCGCATAAAAGAGGATTTTTACTATGCAAGAAAATAAAGTAAACGCACCCGAAGTATCGGAAGAAGAACAGCTTATCGAGCAGGCGCGTATTCGCCGTGAAAAGCTGACAAAGCTCATTAGCGAAGGCAAAAACCCTTATGAAAAGGTAAAATATCCCGTAGACGCACACTCGGAAGAAATCAAAAACAGTTTCGAAGCGTTTGAAGGGAAAACGGTTACGATGGCAGGACGTATGATGTCCCGCCGTATTATGGGTAAAGCGTCGTTTTCGCATATCGCGGATAAAAGCGGTTCTATCCAAATATACGTAACCCGTCAAGATATCGGCGAAGAAAATTACGCGTCGTATAAAAAAGATTACGATATCGGCGATATCTTCGGCTTTAAAGGCTTTGTTTTTAAAACGCAAACGGGCGAAGTTACCGTACACGTAACCGAGTTGGTGCTTTTAACCAAATCCCTTTTGCCGTTGCCCGAAAAATACAACGGCTTGCAGGATAAGGATATGAAATACCGCTTGCGCCATCTCGATTTGATTATGAATAAAGACGTTCGCGATACCTTCCGCGTGCGCTCGGCAATCTTAAAAGAAATCCGCGCGTATTTAGACGCTCGCGGTTATCTCGAAGTGGATACTCCCACGTTATTGCCTTTGGAAATCGGCGCGGACGCCCGTCCTTTCAAGACGCACCATAACGCACTCGATTTGGATATGTATATGCGCGTGGAAACGGAACTCTTCTTAAAGCGCCTTATCGTCGGCGGTATGGACAAAGTATACGAAGTGGGTAGAATTTTCCGTAACGAAGGTATGGACGCCTATCACAACCCCGAATTTACTTCTATCGAAATGTACGAAGCGTATAGCGATTATTTCGATATGATGGATTTAATTGAAGATATGTATAAAACGGTTACGCAAAAGGTTTGCGGTACGCTGGATATTACCTATCAAGGCACGGAAATCCATATGGGCGAATGGACGAGAATGACGATGGCTGAAGCCGTGAAAAAGTATAGCGGTGCAGACTACGACACTTGGGCAACGGACGAAGACGCGCGTGCGGCGGCAAAGGCGCTGGGCGTAGAGCTTGAACACGAAAACGCAACCAAAGGTTGGGTTCTTATCGAACTTTTCGACGCGTTCGTGGAAGACAAACTCATTCAACCTACGGTTATCTACGATTATCCCGTGGAAAACTCGCCCTTGGCAAAGCGTAAGCCTTCCAACCCTGCGTTTACCGAACGTTTCGAATATTTCATTTGCGGCCACGAATACGGCAACGCGTTCTCCGAGCTTAACGACCCGATTGACCAAAAGCAGCGTATGGTAAAGCAAATTGAAGCCAAACGCGCAAAGGGCAACAAGGACGCGCAAGTGGATGAAGATTTCATCAACGCGCTGGAATACGGCTTGCCCCCCACAGGTGGTTTGGGTATGGGCTTAGACAGATTTGTTATGCTGCTCACCGATAGCGCAACCATTCGCGACGTTATCCTGTTCCCCACGATGAAACCCAAAAAATAAAATACACGCGCCGGGCAAGCGGAAACACTTCCGCCGTGCTCGGCGCGGTCTTTTTCCAAACGGAAACAGGTTTGCTTTTTTATAAAAATATTCTTTCCTTTTTCTTAAAGACAAATACCTGTCCACGGATAAACCGCATATTTATTTGTTCTATACATAAAAATATGCACTACGGAGTGATACACTATGGATGCAAAACTTACTAAAAAACGCCTTTCTTCTATGCTGACGTACGACTGGTTAAAAATCGTAGGCGTAGCGGTAGCGGCAATTATCTTTTGGTCGTTGGTGTTAACAATGACGGCAACGCGCATAACGCCCGCTCAAGAATTTGTCGTATATAATTATTATTGCAATAACAATCTTGGTAACGGCTTTTTTAATCATTATAATCAAACGAAAGAAAACGAAATTTTTTCATACGAAGTAATTGAAATCAACTATTTCGATTTAAGCACCAACCGCGACTATGCGCATACGATGTTAGAAGGGCATACGGCGGTGGATATGGGCGACGTATTGTTCGTGCCCGGCATTGCAGATTCGTCTTGTAAATACACCGACGCAAACGGTAACGAAGCCTATCTTTCGTATGCGGAAAGCTTTTTGGCGGGTTACGCCGCTTTTACGTACAAGCTCGACAATTCGTCCGATAAGCCGCACGAGCAGGGTTATTTTCAAAATATGGAAAACTATCTTAACGGCTATTACGGCGGCGATTACGTAGCAGGCACACTTGATACGCAAAAGGTAGAAACCGATTTCGTTGCGCGCGTTAATAAAAATAAGGACAAGCGTTTTAAAACGGACGAGCAAATTGCAAAAGGCAAGACGGACGACGTAAAACGTATTCAAAAATACCGCGACGCGCTTGTGCAGTTTAACGAATATCTTTCTATGGGCGTCGTAGAGTTTGTTGCACTCTCCACCGATATGAACAATCCCGAATATAATTACGTTTTAGAAGGCAATTACGCCATTAACCTTTGCCCTACGAAAAAAGCGGACGTAGAATACTCGTTCAACTACGATAAATATGCGGAAAATCTTATCAAATTCGTTTCATACGAAGTGGCTGTAGAAGGCGAAGACAACGTAACCACCGCGGAAAATATGTACGCTATGTTCTTCCGCTACGATAACGTAGAAGAAGGCTTTCAATATGAAAGCTTGTTATATCTCAACTCGGTCATTGCCGCGTGTTTGAAATAAGATGCAGCGCTTTTTCTCTAATAAAAAAACAAGGAAAGCTTGCAAAATATACACTATGCTAAAAACGTACGCGCGGAAAAAGCATCTTTCCTTTCATACTCCCGGTCATAAAATAGGCAAATGGGATATCACAGAATTGTCCTTTTCAGACAATCTCTCTTCCCCGCACGGCTGTATTGCCGAAGCGGAGCGCGATATCGCGCAAACCGTAGGCGCGCACACGGCTTTTATCCTTACCGACGGCAGCACTTCGGGCGTGCTTTCTATACTCCACGCCGCTAAAAGCTTGGGCGTAAAAACACTCGCCGCGCTGTTGCCGCTGCATAAAAGCGTGTATAACGGTTGTAAATTACTCGATATTAAACTCATTCCAGTAGAGCAAACGGAGCTTATTCCTCTCACCCAAGAACCGCAAAAATGCAAACTGCCGTCTTGGCTGAAAAAGGCGGACGGCGTGTTTATCACTTCGCCTACCTATTACGGAAACGTACCGCCGTTGTCGGCACTCAAAACACTTTGCTCGCGCGCGGAAATTCCTTTGCTTATCGACGGCGCGCACGGCGGACATTTACACTATACGAAAAATTTATATGCCGGCACGTACGCGGATATGTGGGTGGACGGCGTACATAAAAGTTTGCCTGCTTTCACGCAAGGCGCGGTAGTGTTGGCAAAAACGCAGCAGTACGCAAACGCCTTGCGTATGGCAGTGGATATTTTCCGTACCACCAGCCCGTCCTATCCTGTTATGGCGAGTGTAGAATACGCGGTAAAATACCCTAAAAACGACCGTTTAGAACGTCAGGCGCGCGCTTTTGCCGCCGCTTTGCCGCGCTTACAAATACACGAAGATTATACAAAGCTTTGCGCCGCGTTTGGGGAAAACGCATTCGCCGCGCAGGCATATTTGGAAAGTAAGGGACTCTACGCGGAATTTTGCGACGGAAAGGATATTTGTTTCTATATTTCCCCTGCCACGAAATTGCGGCATTTTAAACGCTTGAAACGCATACTTTATAAGGCTTTTGAAAAATTTCCGTTGATAGAAAAAAACGAAACTCAACGCATACCTGCCCCCCTTGTTTTAGATGAAAACACCGCTACGGAATGGGTTGCATTGCAGGAAGCGACAGGGCGTATCGCCGCCGCAAATTGCGGTTTGTTTCCACCCTGCACGCCTTTCATTTACGCAGGGGAACAAATTACGGAAGAAAAAATAAAATTGCTACAACAAGCGGATAACGTGTTCGGCGTTTGGCAAAACAAAATATCGGTAATAAAACGGTAACAAAGGAGATACTATGAGAGGAAAATTTATTACGTTTGAAGGCTGCGACGGCTGCGGTAAATCTACACAACTTAGCCTGCTTTCCGATTATTTAACACAACAAAACGTGCCGCATATTTTCACTCGTGAACCGGGTGGCGGTAAAATTTCCGAAGCCATTCGCGAAATTCTGTTAAACGGAAAAAACACCGAAATGACGGACGAATGTGAAGCACTCCTTTACGCTGCCGCACGCGTACAGCATTTATCCGATAGGGTAGAACCTGCGCTCAACGAAGGCAAATTAGTCATTTGCGACAGATACGTCGATTCGTCCCTTGCCTATCAGGCGTACGCGCGGGGCTTAGGCAAAGATTTTATCGAAAAAATAAACGCGTTTGCTTTGAATAATTACCTGCCCGACGTAACGGTATTTATCGACTTAACACCCGAAGCGGCTTTTTTGAGAAAACACGGCGCGGATGAAAACGATAGGTTGGAACAAGCGGGTATGGCTTTTCATAAAAAAGTATATCAAGGGTATGACGAGTTGGCAAAAGCGTATCCAAACCGTATCGCGCGCATAGACGGCAATCAAACGCCGCAAGCAATTTTTGAAAACGTACTTGCCATTTTAAAGGAAAAGGGCTGTTTATAATTGTTTATACTCTATTTCAAATACTTGCATATAAAAGAAAAACTCGGCTTTGGACAAGCCGAGTTTTTTACATTTGGAAATTTTCGATAATATCCAAAAACTCTTCGAAGCGGTATAAATCTTCAGGGGAGTAATAATCGATATAAATTCTACCTTTTTTATCGTTGCCGATAAGCGAAACTTTGGTGCGGTATACAGCGCGCATTCTTTCAATAAGCGCTTTTAACTGTTTGCCTTTTTCGGCGTTTTTCGCTGCGTTTTCTTGCTCTAAAATTTCCGGTGGCGTTAAAAACGCTTTCACCGCCCGTTCCATCTCGCGCACCGAATATTCTCTTTTTATCGCTTCTTGCGCAAATGCAAACTGTTGGTTTTTAGGTACTTTAACAAGCGTTCTTGCGTGCCCGGCTGAAAGCTTTCCGCTTTCTACCAAGCCCACCACTTCAGGCGAGAGTGTTAAAAGTCGTAACGTGTTCGCCACTGCAGGGCGGGATTTTCCGATAAGGGAAGCGATATCGTCCTGCGTAAAGGAAAATTCGCTTATCAGCCGTTTCATTAAATACCCTTCTTCCATAGCGGATAAATCTTCTCTTTTTAATTTTTCCGCAATAGAGAAAATTTCCGCGTTCTTTTCATTGAACGAATATACGCGCGCTTCACATTCCTTTACGCCTGAAAATTTCGCCGCGAAAAAATCCTTTTCGTTTGCCAACAAAAAAAATCTACCGTTTTCCTGCTCGTTTACCGAAAAGGTAGGCGTGCCGTTTAACATAATATACGCCGCGCGCGTTTTTAAATCCTTTTTTTCGAAAGCAGTTATTTCCACGTTGGTATCCACCAAAGAAAGCGGAATTTTTTTACTTTCAAAACGAAAAGACATATTCGGTTTATTTTTACTTTTTCTCATACTTTTCCCTTTTTACATTGTTTTTGTATTCAACGCATACACGGATGGGGTTTATAACGGATTTTTTCTTTCCTTTCCCTGTCCGCGCGGATATTTGGTAGGGGTTATTTTCGTCTTTTTTACTATGGCAAGCGTGCGGCTGCCGTATTCTTTCGGCAAATCGTACGGGTACACTTTTTCCAGCTTTCCACCCAACGTTTTATATGCGCTTTCCGCTTCGTAAATTTCCGTCTCGTCGCCGCTTTTATACGCAATAAATTCGCCGCCGACTTTTACAAACGGCATACAGTATTCTGAAAGAGTATTCATTCTCGCAACGGCACGTGCCGTTGCATAATCGTACTTTTCTCTAAACTTACTATCCCTAGCCGCATCTTCTGCTCTAATGTTATAAATATGCACTCCGTCTAAATGAAAGTTATCCACAACCGCACGTAAAAAATCACATTTTTTTCCTACACTTTCAAATAAATCGAGCTGCAAATCCTGTCGAAAAAATTTCAGCGGCAACGACGGAAACCCCGCTCCCGAGCCTATTTCGGCAATTTTTGCTCCCTTTTTAAAAAGGCTTTCACCTATGATGCTATCCAAGAAATGTTTATAGTACACGTCTTGTTCTTCCACGATGGTGGTAAGATTGTATTTTTCGTTGTATTCTAATAAAAACAAGCGGAATTTTTCAAAATCTTCCCGTTTGTTTTGACAAATACTTTCTTCATAAAATGCAATACGTTCTTTTATTTCCATAGCACGTATATTATATCACTTCTTTTATAAAAGCGCAAGCTTTTTTATATATTTATCTACACCTATGTTTATAAACTGTCAACACTGTGGATAATTTCAGTGGATAACCTATATAAAATGTATATTTATTTTATTTTTTATTATAATTATACATTTTAAAACGTATGCTCTTTTAAAAAGTTTTCACAATTCCACATTTTTTACACAATAAATTCCACACTCTTTTTAGGGTTGTCCACCTGTTTTTCCACACTCGTTTTCCCTTTTAAATACACACTTTTTTCCTCTTTTTTTAAGGTTGTCCACTTTTCCACCTTACCTACTAATACTACTACTTCTAAAATTATTTATAATATAAAATCAACAAGGGAACACGGCTGAAAATTTTTTTTGCTAAAAAATGAAAATTCTTGAAAACGGATCATTGACAAAACGAAAGGTTGTGGTATAATAAATAGGTGCAAAAAAATTTAGGCGGTATACTTTGAAAAAACAACTTACTATTTTTGAAAACGATATGAAAACTATAAAAACCATAAAAACCTGTGCTTTTACCGGCCATAGAATTTTAGAAGAAGACTTTTCTTTAAAAAAATTAAAAGAAGAGATAAAGGAAGTTATCCTTCGCGGTGTAGATACTTTTTTAGTGGGAATGGCAATGGGTTTCGATTTATATGCCGCCGAAGTAGTGCTTTCTTTGAAGAGAAAATTTCCGCACGTAAGGTTAGTGGCTTGTATACCCTGCTATCATCAAGAAAAAAACTTTTCTTTAAAAGATAAAAAACGGTACGCTAAAATTTTAAAAAAGGTGGACGAGCAGGTATTGGTTTCGGAAGAATATTATAGCGGCTGTATGCAAAAAAGAGATAGGTATATGGCGGATAGAGCGGATATTTTAATTGCTTATTTGAAAAAAGAAACGGGCGGAACGGCGTTTACCGTGAAGTATTTCCAAAAAAAGTATCCTTTAAAAGAGAAAATACTCCTTTAAATTTCCTTTTAAAAAAGTATTTTTTAAAAAAAGAGTAAAACACCCGATTTTCTTTACGTAGAGTTCTAATTTTGCTTGCAAAACGAAGGCGTTTATGGTAAAATAAAGTAGAAAGAAAACACAGGAAAACTGCAAGGGAAAGGAGAATTATATGAAATTTGTATGTAACGGAATGGTTTTATCGGACGCGGCGTTTACCGTAAGTAAAGCTTGTGCTGTAAAAACGATTACTCCCGTTTTAGAATGTATTAAAATTTCAGCTAAAAACGACGTTTTAACGTTGACCGCTTACGACGGGGAAATTTCCATTGAAAAGAAGATAAACGCAGAAGTTTTTGAAGAAGGGGAAGTTTGCGTAAACGGTAAACTCTTTTCCGATTTCGTTGGAAAAATTTCTTCTATGGAAGCCGTTGTCGATTCTGACGAAAAAGGAATTATTATCAAGTACGGCGAAAGTGAAACGTATATGCAATCGTTAAACGCGGAAGATTTTCCCGTTATCGTCAATACTATTGCGGAAGATAAATATTTCGAAATTAAAGAAAACGATTTAAAGGATTTAATTTCCAAAGTAGTATTTTGTTGTGCTTCGGATGAAAGCCGTCCTATTTTGAAAGGTTGTTTATTAGAAGCAAAAGACGGCAAGCTTTTTACAACGGCTTTGGACGGATTTAGAATGGCAACGTCCTATTGTGAAACGCTTGGCGGCGCGGATATGAAAATAGTATGCCCTGCCCGTACGCTTACCGAAATTTCGAGAATGTTAGAAGGTGGCGAAAAAGCTTTGAAAATATTTGCCGATAAAAACCGTTTGTCGGTAAAAGTACAAGATACGTTAATTACTTCCCGTTTGTACGTGGGTGAATTCGTTAGAAAAGAAAATATTTATCCCGCGTCCTTTACCACTCGCGTAGAAGTGGAGAGAGCGGAACTTTTAAAGAGTATCGAACGTGCAGCCGTAGTTATCCGCGGCGATAAAAACAACTTAGTTGTATTCGATATCAAAGCAGGTAAAATTATTATCAATGCAAATTCCGATTTAGGTAAAGTAGAAGAAACGGTTGCGGCGGATATCGACGGATTAGATTTAAAAATTGCTATGAACGGCAAATATTTGATGGACGCTATGAAAGCGTTGGAAGAAGAAAAGGTAGTGCTTTCGTTTAATTCGGCAGTGTCCCCTTTCACTTTGGAAAACATAGAAGACAAACGCTGTCAATATTTAATATTGCCTGTAAGAACAAGCGCAGGCGCTTAAACGGACAAGAACATATAAAAAGCAAGGAAAATAACCGCAAATACAAAAGGAAACAAGGAAAAAGAGTGTAAAATCGCTTGACGGAATTTAAGAATTTGCGGTATAATAGGGAAGTTGTTGCGATTTTTCGCAGTAAATAAAAAACGAAAAAAGAAAAAATCTATATAGGAGAACGATTATGAAAAGAACCTATCAACCCAAAAAGAGACAAAGAAGCAAAGTACACGGCTTCCGTAAAAGAATGGCTACTACCGCTGGTAGAAAGGTGTTGAAACGTCGTAGAGATAAAGGCAGAAAGAGACTTACCCACTAATTGCCCAAAACGTGCAACGGTTTTTACGCGTAGAAAAAAAGAAAAATTTAGGTTGACAACTTAAAAATAGGTTGTCAACCTATAATCTTTTTACTTTTTTAATAAAAACGCGAAGAAAACACGCGTTTGCAACAGTTAAAACACGGAAAAAGCGTTAAAGAGGCGGTATGAAATATTACAGATTGAAAAAACAATCGGATTTTCAAAAATTGTTTCAAAAGGGAAAACGAGTGTTTTCTCCTTCGTTAACAATGCTGTACAAGCCTGCCGATAAGATGACAATGGGTATTTCCATTGGCAAAAAACACGGAAAAAGCGTGCAAAGAAATCGCATTAAACGGTTGATACGTGAAGCGTTCCGTGCCGTACAAGACGATATGAGGGGGAAATACTCTATCGTGCTCATTCCTAAGGTGCAAGAAAAATACGCTTTTGAAATATTCAAACGGAATTTACAATGTATGATAAAGAAAGACAACCTTTAAAAATACGGTTTGTTTCCCTTGTTTTGGAAAACTGGAAATATCTTCGCAAAAAGGTATTTAAGCCGTATATCAAAGCGTTTTGTATGCGCGCTATTATCTTTTATCAAAGACATTTATCGCGCCATACTTGTCTATATAAACCCACGTGTTCGCAATACACGCTGGAGTGTATCAATAATCACGGCGTAATTATCGGAATATTACTCGGTACGTGGCGGATTTTGCGCTGCAACCCCTTTTCTAAAGGCGGCTACGACCCCGCGCCCGAACGGTATTTCAAAAAACGTTGGTTATTATGAAAGCAAGCGCCGCTTCAAGCGGTTTAAAAATAAATTTTTCGGATAAAAAATACAAATATGAAACTCTTTAATTTATTAAGCAGTGCTGAAATTTGGCTTTACGGCACGACGCATAACATCAATTTAGACTGGATAGGCGAACTCATTCGGTTGCTTATTATCGCTGTAGGCTCGGTAGGCGTAGGCATTATTTTATTTTCGGTTATTTTAAAGGTAATCGTATTGCCGTTCGACGTTTACCAACGTATTACTATGCGTAAGCAAAACCTGAAGATGAAAGAAAACCAGGCGAAGATGGAAAAACTGCAAAAGCAGTACGCCAACAACAAGGAAATGTATAACCAAAAGGTTATGGAAATGTACAAAGAAAGCGGCATTTCCCCCTGTTCTTCGTGCTTGCCTTTAATTTTATCTATGGTTATCTTTATCGTTGCCATCAACGCGTTCAATGCGTATGCACAGTTTTCTAACGTGAAAAATTATAACGATATGGTGTACGCGTATAATACCGAACTGACCAATTATTGTGCCGATTTAACCCCTACCGCGCAGGATGAAAATCTCGTTATCACGCCTGCGGAAAACGGGAATATTAAAATTGAAGACAGCCGCGAAAATAAGTATATCTATTACGTGGTGCAAAGTCCTGAAAACTTTGACGTGAATGCTATCAAAGAAACGGATTACGCGTATATTGAAAGCGCCAGCAAGTATTACTACGTAGACGTAGAAAAAGCGCTGAAAAACTCTGACATTAAAACGGCGGTAGAAAGTGCGGTTGCACAGGATACGTCGGAAGATACGGCAGAGAAAAAGACGGAAAAAGCAGTCAGCAATTATTTTATCTCTAAAGCGCAACAAGCGGTTGTAAAAGCATATAACGGTACGGTATATCCCAACTCTTCCTTCCTTTGGATTAAAAATATTTGGGAAACGGACGCTATGTACAAAACGCCTGTAGTCGATTATAAAACGTTTGAAGAACAGGCAAAGCAACAAGAATTTAAGGTAGAAGGCGTAGGAAAAGTTTCTTACGCGAATATCGGTAAGTACACGGGCGCGAACAATCCGTATACGTCCGACGCGTATAACTACGTTACGGGCGCGTTGACCGAGCAAAAGTCCGCTCCCAACGGGTACTTTATCTTGATTGTGCTTTCTATCGGAACGATATTGTTGCAACAAATTATTTCTATGCGCGGACAAAAGGAACAGCAAAAATATTCGTCAGTGGACGGGCAAGGCGCTTCGCAACAAAAGATGATGCTCGTTATTATGACGGTTATGTTTGCCGTGTTCTCGTTTATGTATAGCTCGGCGTTCTCTATCTATATGATTATGAGTAACGTACTCTCGTTGTTCTCAACGCTTATCATCAATAAAGTAGTAGACGTTGTGGAAGCGAAAAAGGAAGAAAAAGCCCTTTTGAAGAAGTATAACAATAAGCGTTTGGGCGGAAACGACGATAAAAAGTCGGGTAAAAAAGGTAAATAATATAAAAAATAATTCCGCTTCAAGGGGAGCGGAACGGGGAGTAAATAGAAAATGAAATATACGGAATTTACGGGCAAAACGGTGGAAGAAGCCGTGGAAGCAGGGTTGAGCGCGTTAGGACTCACCAAAGACCAAGCGGATATCCGCGTTTTAGAAGAAGGAAAAAAGAAGCTGTTTGGGTCGGTTAAGGCGCGTGTAGAAATTGCGGCGCTCAAAAACGAAACGATAGAACAAGAAAACGGTGAAAAGGCGTGCGGTTGCGAATGCGCTCCCCTTTCCACAAATGCTACCGACGGCGAAAGAACGGTTGCGTTTTTGGAAGGCTTGTTCAAGCTTTTGAAAATTACCGCGTGTACGGAACTCGTTTCCGAAGACGAAAAAGTGGTTATTAACGTTACGGCGGCGAACTCTACTTCGGTTATCGGAAAACACGGCGCGACGCTTGACGCTATTCAAACGCTTGCAGGCGCGGTGGCAAATACGGGCAGGGACGATTATAAGCGCGTAGTGGTCGATTGCGAAAATTATCGCGAAAACCGCGAAGCAACGTTGACTAAGCTTGCCGCAAACTTGGCGCAAAAGGCGCAACGTTTGGGTAGAAAAATTAAGTTAGAACCTATGAATCCTTATGAAAGAAGGATTATCCACTCCGCTTTATCTGAAATGGACGGCGTGAAAACGGAAAGCGAAGGCAAAGAACCGAACCGCTATATCGTGGTTATCCCCGATAATTTGGAAGACGAAACGTTGCCTGCCATTCCTGCAAGAAGCGAACGTCGCGGAAACGACAGAAACGAACGTCGCGGCGGTGGTCGTGGTGGACGTAGCGGTGGGTTCGGCAGTCGCGGAAAAGGCGGTTTGGGCGGTAGAAGCGGCGGTTATAAAAAGTTTAACCGCGATAACGGTTCGTCGTCGAATTCGGGCGGGACAACGTTGAAAACGTCGAACGATTTCTTCGGTATTTTCCTTGGAAACAGCGGCAACAGCAGTGAAGAAGACAAATAAAAAACAACGGGCAACGCAAACGCGTTGCCCGTTATTTATCATAACGTTATTTTTCTATCTTTTTTAAGGCAAAGTATAACGGTGTGCCTAAGCCGTAAATCCATACGCTTTCCGTACAAAACAGGGAAAAAACAAATGCAAAATACGCTGTAAACGCCGTTTCATACCCCTGCGCACCGTCGCATAAAAATACGATAACTATAGGTATGATAAAAGCGTTGAAAAGTACGGGAAACGCACCGCCGAGCAATATCTTAAAAAAGTCTTTTTTAATAAATCTCCCTACCAGATACGAGCCGAACGCGGCAAAAAGGGTAGTGAGTGAGCCAAAGAGTACGTCGTAAAAGGCGTACGGCGAAGTGAGATTAGACAGTGCGCAACCGACAAAAAGCGCGGGTACGGCTTCGGGAAAAAATAAGGGTAAAATACAAAGCGCCTCTGCCGGACGAACTTGGAAAGGGCCGAAGGCAAAGGGCATAAATACGTAGGTGAGCGTAACGTACAAAGCAGCAATTACGCCCGCGCGGCAAAGCCGCTTGGTGTTGTTTTTCATTTGCAATATACCTCGGTTTTTTTAAGAAGAAGTGTTTTCCGAAAACCTTCTTTACGTTCCCTATTATAGCACGTATGCGTGTGAAAGTCAACCTTTTATTCGGCTTGACGGGCTGTTTTTTTACGTTGCCAAAGCAAAGCCGCAAGCGCTTCGGAAATTTGCTCCGCCATAGTATATACCAAATTTAAACGGGTAGAATTAAGCAGGGAAAAATTAGAGAGTGATTTTTCCGCGACGATACCCATTACGGAAATATCTCCGATAGAACCAAGTTTTTTATTTGCGCCTGCACCCGGGTAGAGCGGCGAAGGCGTAATACGCATCAAGCCGATATCCCCTTCCGCGCCCACTGCCGCGTCGACGGCAATAATTTGTTCGCCGGGGTGCGTTTCCTTTAAAAACGCTTGAAAATATTTAATCTCCTTTGCGGTTACGGGCAGGGCAAGCGTGCCGTAAACGTAGGCGTTAACTCCTTGCGTTTTATATTTTAACATAGAGCCGACGATAGGGCCTAAACTGTCCCCGATGGCTAAATCGCTACCGATACACACCACGACGGGCGGCTTTTGAAAATCGCCGTCGAAATACCGTTGAAATAGCTTTTGTTTGGCGGTTGAATACGTACCTGCTCCCTTGTTTTTTTGTAAAGAACGGGGGGTTAAGCGGTTGGATAAATCGTTCTTTAACAACGTATCGAGTGCCATAGTCATAGCGCTTGGCGCAAGTCCGTTTTGAATATGAAAAGCGTATTCCATAAAAGCTCCCAAATAAAAGTAATAGTGAAAAGAGTATTGACTAAAAAAGGGCAAAACAAACGGTGTTGGTAAAAAAATCCGACTAAAAAAGGCAAAAAGATTTTTATTTTCGCTTGAAAACGGATATAAGATATGGTATAATGAAAAAGGTTAGCGTGGCAACCGTTTGTTGCGACGTAGTATTATGAAAGTACAGGAGCGATAACAGATTTGATATCTTCAGCGGCAGTATACAATTTAGGAGCGTGGCAACACTACGTAGCCGACGGGGTTGTACTTGTTGGAATTTTGGTGTTTGGTTTGCTTGCGGCGAAAAAAGGGTTTGTGCGGTGTTTCTTTGGGTTTATTTCCACGATTGTTGCACTTGCCGTTGCCTTTTTGTTTATGAACGCCGTTATCGGTTGGACGAACGGATTGTTCGGTTTGCAAACGTGGTTTAACGAAGCGTGCGTGAGTGCGCTGGATAACGTGGTGGGATTTGACGTGGATATTTCCGCAGGCGGTATTGCCGCCGCGCTGGAAGGGAAACTGCCCAACTTTTTAATTACTCTTATCGTGGACAGCGTTGCCGATAAAACGTTGCCCTACGGTACTACCGTTGCTATGGTGGCAGGAGAAGCACTCGGCGGAGTGGTTACGGGCTTTGTGGCGTGGTTGGCTTTGTTTATTGTTACCAAACTCGTTTTAAAACTTTTGGAAAAACTCGTTTCTTCTATCGTGGAGAGCTTGCCTATCGTGGGCGCGGTGAATTCGCTTTTAGGATTTGTAGTAGGCGCGCTGGAAGGGCTGCTTATTATCAGCGGCGTGGTTGCCGTTTTGTCTTTCCTGCCCATTGAAGGCTTGACGACGTTTTTTAACGAATGTACTATCGTGAAATGGCTGTACAACGACAACCCCATCAACCTTGTTTTGAGCTGGATTATCAAGCCCTAAATAGCAGTAAAAACCCTGCTTTTCCTTTGATTTACAAGCATTTTTCAACATTGTGGAAAATGTGGATAACTTTTTAACAGACGAAAAAATACGGCGTGGAAAACTTTTTGTCGAAAAAGTATGCGCCGTATATTTTTTTGTCGAAAAATAAATTTATAAAATTATGCATACACCCCTAAATAAGTGTTTATCCACCGAAAATGTGGATAAAGTAGGGTTGTCCACTATGCTTTTTGGAAAAATGTGGATAAACAAGGTTATTTTTTTGGTGGATAACTATACAAAGTAGCTGTTTTTAGAAAAAAAACGGCAAAAACAGGTAAAAATCGGTGGATAACATCGGTGTATAACGCTGTGCATAATCATTTTGAACGCCGTTAAAATGTGGACAAGTTTTTGAAATATGGAAAAAACAAGCTAAAAAGTGGAAAACTTACAAGAAAAAATGAAAAAACGCGCAATTTTTTCCACAAACAAACGTTCTTTTCCACACGGACGGAAAGTTGTCCACAATTAAAAGGGAATATGCAAGGCGGTATAAACGTATAAAAGCTTACAAACCGTGTATAAAAGTGCGGTGGGGTTGTGGAAAACTTTTTTAGCGAACGTTTTGAAAGCGGACGTCCACTTGCACGGAAGCATTTTGTAAAAATTCCCCTTTCAAGCTATCAAAACGCGCGTTTTCTTGGCGGTGGAGCATAGATATCAGTTCGAACAAATCACACCCTAACGAGCGGCATTTTTCAAACGTAGAAACGATTTGCGCCGACAGCCGTTTTTCCGCGGCTTGAAACGCGCCTTGCGGTACGTCGCCGGCGTCCGCTTTTTCGGGCGGAAGCGCCAAGGAATAATCGAGTAGCCCTGCCGTAAGCGTAAGTTTTATCATAAGGGTTGCCGTATCGTTGGACGCGAGCTTGAGCGTGAGCTTGGGCGTATTGCGGCGAATGCTTAAAGAACAGGTGGCTTTTTCGGGGGTTTCCACTTCGTAGGAAGCTAAGCGCAATTTCTTTTTTACCGCGTTAAAGGCAAACGTTTCTTCCTTATTCAGCTTGCCCACCTGTTTACCGCGCACGAACAGTGCGGTTTCGCTTGCACTAAACACCGGTTTATCATTCGATTTTTGACCACCGCCCTCACTGCCGCCTTGTTCGCTACTTTGACCGCCGCTTTGCGCGCTGTCCTGCTCTCCGCTTTGAGAGTTTTCTTGCGAACTTTCTTGCGAGCTGTTTTGCGAACCGTTTTGCTGGGAAGAAGAGTTGTTATTATCCGAAGACGAAATGTGTTCTTGTTGGGGTTGGGTAACGAGAATGGGCAAATAGCTGCTTTGGCTATCCCCATAGTAGCCGATTGTAAATTCGCGCAAGGTGCAAGGCAGCACCGTGCCTACCCGTTCGGCTTGTTCGGAAAGTACTTTTTGTATGGCAAGACTGCCCGACCTATCAATGAGTGCTTGGACGTTGAGTAAGCTTTGCGCTTTTCCTTCGCAGGTAGCGACAAGGCAGTTGTCCGAAAGATACTCGTCTAAAAGGAAGTAATCGAGTGCGTCAAAAACGTTTTGTTTTACGGTATTTTCGCCCAACACGATTAAATGGCAAAACACAAGCTTGGGATACCAGCCCGTTTTGGCGTTGATTTCCTTAAAAGCTTCGGCTACCGTTTTACCGCGGCTGACGATTTGTTCCGTTTGCGACGATTTGCCTTGCGTGGAAGATTGCGGCACGGCGATTTGCGACGTTAAAATAAACGTGTCGTCTTGTCTATCCACGCCGATAGCCATAACGATTGCCGTTTTTTGTACGTCGAGTGTGCCGAAATCGTTCGTCGTAAAAAGGAAGAGTAGAAAGGCAATGATAATTAAATAATACCGAATGGTATTTTTCTCGTGAGGTTTACGCATAGCGGTTACGGTTTCTCCTTAACTGATTGTTTTTTCTTATCCTTTAAGAAAAAGGAAAGGGACGGGATAACGTTACAAAATACGATAAAAACGGGAGTGAGATAGCCCGAAAACGCGCCATAGAACGCATTGTAATATTTGTTGAAAAAGAGTACGAAAACAAACGCGAGTAAAGAATACGCCGCGGCAAACCACTTTTTTCTCCGCTGACCAAATACGCGCGCGGTGAACTCGGTGGCGAATTGTAACGGGAACGCGGTAAACAAAAAGAGTACGATACAAAGCATATATACGAAAATTAAATCGATTCTACCCACGATAGAAAGCACGGGGAAATACTGTGCAATTTTAATAAAGGCGTAATGTTCGCGAAGGGCGATAGAAGAGAACACGCCGTAAAAGATAGCCAAAAACAAAAGCGTAAATCCTGCGCCCAAGGCATAACCGCCGATAATTTTTTTACCGTCCCCCTTTTTATAACGTAAATTACCGATAAGGGGTAGAAGTAGCGCGGTGTCGGCAAAGTGCGGCGTAGTGCGTTGCATAGCGGTAAGCGACGCGGAAAAATCTTGCTCGAAAAAGGGCAAAAGCGCTTTGAAATCCGCTTCGATAAGGGACATTATAATGAGTGCGAGAAAGGGCAGTACAAATAAAAACAGCGATAAATCGGCACTTCGCCCCACCGATTTTATTCCCTTTGCGCTGATATATGCCGTGAGAAAGAAAAACGCGGCAAAGGAGAACAGTGTGGGCGCGGTATCATAGAACGCCGCATAGACGAATTTTTCTAAATCAAGTAAGGGCAATACGGCGGCAAACAGGAAATACGCCGCGTATAAAAGATAGAATACAACACTCCATTTTCCCAGCTTTTCATTCAGACGTTCAAGTAGCGGTTTGTCGCTACGTGCAGCTGCTACAATCAAGGCGATGATAACGCCCACTTGCGCTACAAACTGCAAAAACGCAGGCAAAAGTAAATCCCCTTTGGCGTACTGCGCCAAGATAGACGGCGCTTCCAGCAATTTATAGATAGGCAGAATAAAAGCGGCGAAAAAGGCGATTTGCCGTGCCGCAATTTCGCCGTTTTGCGGTGTTTTTTCGTTGGAAGAAAGAAAATCAGCCATTGTCGTTTGCTCCTTTTTTGTTTTTGCTCTTTGAAGACTGCGATTTACCGTCTACGCGCAAACGAGTCTTGTTGGGCGATTGAAGAATTTTTGGCCTAGTAGAAAGGCTCTGCATACCGTATTTCACTACGCTATCCCGTAAATCGTGGGGAACGAGCGGTGAAAAGGGCGCAAGCAACGGCGCGCCGTAAGCGTCGGCGGAGAGTAAATAATAGAGTAGGAACGTTGCCAAAAGTATAATTCCGAACGGGCCTAAACTCCCTGCGACGATAAGGAAAATCCAACGCAAAATACTGCCCGTTTCCACAAAGTTGGGTACGGTGTAAAGGCATATGCCCGAAAAGGCGACGATAATAATGGCAGGAGTGGATAAAAATCCTGCCGAAACCGCCGTTTCGCCCAGCACCAGCGCACCCACTACCGAAAGGGACATACCCACGTATTTGGGCATACGAATACTCGCTTCTTTCAATACTTCTAAAAGGAGTAATACAACGAACATTTCCAAGCTGGGCGATAGGGGGAGTTCCCGAATGCTGCTCGCGATAGTGAGCATAAGCCCCAAGGGCACAAGCTGCATCTTAAAAAGCTGTACCGACACGTAAAAGGCTGGCAGTAAAAGGGCAACGAATAGCGATAACACTCGTAAAAAGCGGAAAAGCGTTGCCATAAAAGGGGAAATGAAATAGTCTTCACTGCTTTGGAAGTCTTCCGTGAGAAAATAGGGCACGGTTAAGGCAATGGGCGAACCGTCCACTAAAATGCCCACTCTGCCTTCGGAAATTTTGGCGGTGAAGATATCCGGCTTTTCCGTTGTACCGACGGTGCGGAAAACGGAGTGCTTTCTCGGCGTTAAAAAAGCGGAAATATACGACGAATCGGGTACGTTGTCTATTTCAATTTGTTGTATTCGCTTTTTTATCGCTTCTTTTACCTGCTGGTTAGACGTGCCTTCCAGCCAGCAAATACTCACCGCCGTATCCGAGCGTTTGCCCACGCGGAGTGTTTCAAAGCGTAAATCGGGCGATTTTAAGCGTTTTCTAACGAGTGCCATATTTGTCTTTATATCTTCGATAAAGCCTTCGCGCGGGCCTTTTATGGCGACGTCGGTGGGAGGTTCTATAATGGCGCGGACGGGCAAAAGTTTAGCCCCTGCGATAAAGCCCGACGGAATACCGTCGACGAGCAGCAAAGTATTGCCGTCGAGTATTTCTTTGACGGAGTCTTGTATATTCGTTACCGTTTTCAGTTCGGGAAAGCGTAATGTTTGCAAGATGATATCCGCACTCAACGCGGACACGGTATCCCCGTTTTGCCCTTCCTTGTTGCTTTTTTGCCCGTTGGGTTGTTTTTCGGACAGCGTAAGGCGCGAAAGGGGTTTGATAACCAGTTCGCCTAAAAGTTCTTTATTCACTACGCCGTCGGCGTAGAAGAGTAAACAATTCACTTGGTCTTGGGTTTGGAACGCGTACGATAAAATATCTTCGGACGGTAGTAATTTTTGTATGGTTTGTTGATTTTTTTGCAAGTCGGCTTGCAATTTGTTAGAGAAAGTATTCACAAGGCAAGTATGTGTTTTTGTAAGGGGAAATATCCGTTTTCTATTGACTTTTTGCTTGTCGGCGTGGTATACTAATAAAAAGACGGAAACGGAGTGCGTTATGGACAAAGGCGTTACACTTGGAGAATACGAAGTAGCGGAAGATATGTTAATAGACAATTTAAAAATTGTGCAAGATACGCGGCTGTACCGTTTCACTTCCGATTCGGTATTGCTTTCCAAGTTTGCAAGCGTGAAAAACGGGGACGCTGTAGCGGATTTTTGTGCAGGAAGCGGCGTGGTTGCCTATCATTTTTACGCATTGCACCGTCATCAAAAGCAACGGCTTACGTTTACCTTGTTCGAGTTGCAAAAACCGCTTTCCGATTTATCGAAAAAGACGGCGATACTCAACGGGTTTGATAATTTTACCTTCGAGTGCGGCAGGCTGCAGGATATAGACGAGAAATACCGCGAAAAATTTTCGTTGGTGCTTTGCAATCCCCCGTACGAGCGCGGCGGTTTGGAAAACGAATGTTACGAAAAAGCGATTTGCCGTAAAGAAATTACGCTTACCTTGCAAGAAATAGCAAAGGCGGCGGCGTTTGCGCTCAAATACGGCGGTCGAATGGCTATGGTACACCGCGCGGACAGACTTGCGGAAGTGTGTTATACGCTACGCGCGGTAAATATAGAAGTAAAGAAAATTCAATTTGTGGCAGGCAGGTGTGGCGCGAAACCGTATTTGGTACTTATCGAAGCCGTCAAGGGCGGAAAGCCTAGTTGTGATATTTTGCCTACTGTAGTCAACTGAGAAAGGAGAAAAGTATGGTCAGTTTTGTGGCGACGCCTATAGGGAATTTAAAAGATATCACGCTTCGCGCGTTGGAAACGCTTAAAGGGGCGGACGTTATCTTTTGTGAAGATACCCGTCATACGATAAAACTACTCAACGCGTACGAAATTAAAAAACCGTTACAGGCGTGTCATAAATTCAACGAAACGGCGGCGGCGGAGAAAATTTTACAAGCGTCCCGTAGGGGAGAGAACGTAGCGGTAGTTTCCGACGCAGGTACGCCCGTCGTTTCCGACCCCGGTAACGTGGTGTGTAAAACGTTACGGGAAGCAGGCGAGCCGTACACCGTTATCCCCGGGGCTTGTGCGTTTGTGGCGGCGCTTGTATTGTCCGCGCTCCCTGCCGACAGGTTTGCGTTTATCGGGTTCTTGCCCGATAAAAATTCCGAAAAGAAAGCGGTGCTTGAGCGGTATAAGGATTGCGATTTAACACTCGCCTTCCATAGCGCGCCGCAGGACGTAGATAAAGACGTCAAGGCAATGTACGAAGTATTTGGTAACCGCCGCGCGGCTGCCGTGCGCGAAATTACTAAACTCCACGAAGAAACGCAATCCTTTATGCTTCAAGACGGTTTGGCTGGCGAAAAACGGGGGGAATACGTATTGTTGGTGGAAGGCGCAGGCGAGAAAGAATGTCCGCTGAACGCGCTTTCGGAAAAGGAGCATATTCAACATTATATCGAGGCAGGGCTGGATAAAAAGGAAGCGTTAAAGCGCGCGGCAAAGGACAGGGGTGTTTCTAAATCGACGTTGTACCCGTTTGCTATTGATTTATAAAGATTGATAAAATTGATAAAAACACGTAAAAACGCGTATACTGAATAAAAGGAGAACGGTATGTTTGGATATTATTGGATATTTTTCGGCTTAATTTTACTCTGTGCCATTTTTGCAGGCGGTGTGCAGGCAAAATTGCGCTCTACCTATGCGGCGATGCAAGAAATTCCCACGACCACGCAAATGACGGGGCGGGATACCGCCGTGCGCTTACTCCGTGCAGGACACGCAACGGATATTAAAGTGGGCAGAGTAAAAGGGGTAATGACCGACCATTACCACCCCAGAAAAGGGATTGTAAACCTTTCCGACGGCGTATACGGCGACACTTCGGTGGCGGCGGTAGCGATTGCGGCGCACGAAGTAGGGCACGTGATGCAAAAAAGACAAGGTTCTTTGATATATAAGCTGCGCACGGTATTAGTGCCGCTTGTCAATATCGGCACGGGGCTTGCCTTGCCGCTTGTACTTGTGGGGCTGTTGTTGGATTTATTCGTATTCTCCGCGCAAAAGAGCGACGTCGGTTTTTACGTTGCGCTTATCGGAGTAGTTGGCTACGGACTTTCTACGTTGTTTGCTTTGGTAACCTTGCCCGTGGAATACGACGCAAGCCGTCGAGCAAAGAGAATGTTGTTAGAACAGGGAGTTTTGACGGAAGACGAAATTCCTTATGCCGAGCGAATGCTGAACGCGGCGGCGAAAACGTACGTGGCGTCGCTTTTAACTTCGCTTGTATATTTCTTGCGGTTTTTGGTGTGGGTACTCATATTATTTGGCAGAAACAGAAGAGATTGATAAAAATAAAACAGCTCCCGAAAAACGGGAGCTGTTTTATTCTTTATATACTTCTAAAATCAAACGTATGGCGGTTTTAAAACCCTGTGCGTATACAGCCTGTAATTCTTTTCCGTGTCGCATACTCGTTAATTTATTGTATTCCGTTAATATTTTTTTGTTTTTGTCGGTAAGGTTGTTTAATAAAAATTCGTATAATTTCCATTCGTTTTCAATACCTTCTTTGTCTGGTATGCCTACGGGAAATGTTTCCGTTTTTAAGTGCAACTCAAATAGTTTTTCTATTAATTTTTCCATATGCGTTCTCCTTAAGAATAATTATATTAGGGATTTTCCCTAATGTCAACTATTTTTAGGGATTTTCCCTATAATTATTTATATGGAAACGTTTTGTAAGAGAATAAAGGAATTGAGAATAGAAAGCGGTTTAACGCAAAAAGAGCTTGCGGCGAAATTACAAACGAGCAACAGTGCGGTATGCGATTGGGAAAAGGGACGTACGCAGCCCGATTTGCAAATGCTTATCCGCATTGCCGAATTGTTTAACGTGCAAACGGATTATTTATTAGGTTTATCCGACGATTGATAAAAATAAAAAACAGCTCCCGAAAAACGGGAGCTGTAATTTTTTAAATAAAACTCGTCGATTAAAGTTCAGCGAAGTATTTAATCGTTCTAACCATTTGGCTGGTGTAGGAGTTTTCGTTGTCGTACCAAGAAACAACTTTAACAAGCGTAGAGCCGTCGCCCATAGGCATGCACTTCGTTTGCGTAGCGTCGAAAAGCGAACCGTAGGTGATACCGATAATGTCGGAAGAAACAAGTTCTTCTTCGGTGTAGCCGAAAGATGCGGAAGCCGCTGCTTTCATTGCTGCGTTTACGGTAGCCGCGTCAACTTCGCCTTCGCAGATAGCAACAAGTTGGGTAAGCGAACCGGTGGGAACGGGTACACGTTGTGCGCAACCGTCCAAAACGCCGTTGAGTTCGGGGATAACCAAGCCGATAGCTTTTGCTGCGCCCGTGGAGTTGGGTACGATGTTCACAGCAGCTGCTCTTGCACGGCGCAAGTCGCCCTTTCTGTGGGGTCCGTCAAGAACCATTTGGTCGCCCGTGAAAGCGTGAATGGTGGTCATATAACCTTTCTTGATTTTCGCAAGTTTGTTAAGGGTGTTTGCCATAGGAGCAAGACAGTTGGTGGTACAGGACGCTGCGGAAATGATGGTATCATTTTTCGTAAGCGTCTTTTCGTTTACGCTGTAAACGATGGTAGGAAGGTCGTTACCGGCAGGAGCGGAAATAACAACTTTCTTTGCGCCTGCTTTAATGTGCGCTTCCGATTTAGCTTTAGAAGTGTAGAAACCAGTACATTCAAGCACTACGTCTACGTCCAAAGCAGCCCAAGGGCAGTTTGCAGCGTCTTTTTCTGCATAGATTTTAATCGTTTTGCCGTTTACGGTAATGGTACCAGCTTCGTCATCTGCGGATACGGTATCGCCAAGGGCATATCTGCCTTGAGCGGAATCGTACTTCAAAAGGTGTGCGAGCATGGAAGGGCTGGTAAGGTCGTTGATAGCAACTACTTCGTAGCCTTCAGCGCCGAACATTTGTCTGAACGCAAGACGGCCGATACGACCGAAACCGTTGATTGCAACTTTTACGTTTGCCATAATAGAGTTCCTCCAAGTATATAAAAATTTTATTTTTGTTCTTTTTTAACGCGCGGAAAAAACGGGCACTCCGCATTCGTCCGTTTATTATTTTAGCATACTTTTTTTCTTTCGTCAATAATTTTAAGCGTTTATCAGCAAAATTATTTCGCTATATAAAAAAAATTTAAAAAATTACAAAATCCGTAAGGCAAATTTCTTAACAAATATTGACAACGTATGAAAATTATAGTATAATAAATCTACGATTATTTTTTCGGAATATATGTTAATAGGAGTGTTAGGAATATGGCAAACAATCAAAACAACGTAAAAGCCGTAAAGGAATCTAAATTCGACGGCGGATTGTTAGGTCTTATCGGTACGGGCTTTTTATCGTTTTTGGCGTTTTTGGTTTCGGTAGTGGTAGGCGCAATCGTGCTGGTGGCGGTGTTCTTTTTTGGAAAAGACTTGCTTGGCGGCGTTATTAAAGATGAAAATACGTACAATCTCGTTCTCTACGTGCTTTACGGCGTAGGCGGAGTTTTAGCGCTTTTGGGCGTATTACACGGCTTGGCGGCTATGGTTACCGTTAGTTTGCGCTGGACGGTTCGTCATACCGAAATTAACGGCAGACGTTTGAAATTCGACGGAAAAGCACGTCAACTGATGGGGAATTATATCAAGTGGTTTTTACTTACCATAATCACTATCGGTATCTACAGCTTGTGGTTGGGAATCAAGCAAAAGCAATGGGAAGTAAAACACACGGTATTTGCCGAAGATGCTTCCGTAGCGGTGGATAACGGTTACGGTACGAACGTATACGTAAATTACGCACAGCCGCAAATGCCCCAAATGCCTCAAATGCCTGTGCAACAACAAATGCCCGTTTGTCCGCAAACGCAAGCTTATCCGCAAATGCCGTACGGATATCCCCCTGTATATCCCGTATATCCGCCCGTAAACCCTTACGGCAACCAAAACAATCAACAATAAGTGCGGTAAAGTAACGTGAAAAACAAAGAGCGTGGAATGGTAAATTCTTCGCTCTTTTTTTACTTGCGTATTTTATTATTTTATGCTATAATATTGCAAGGAAAGTATTGCAAAGCAATGCTTTATGCACGCTTCGCTTTACATTCCGCGCCCAAGCGGCGCGTCCGTGCTATTGAAACAAGGCGCAAAAATGCCTGCAAATACTTCGTGCTTGCGCATTTTTGCTTGTGTTATAATATTGTACGGAAGGGCATAAGGAGAAGAATTGTGCAATCGTTATTAAAAAACACTGCGGCATATAAACTGTTAAAAGCGGAAAGGGAAAAGGAACGTTTCGGGCACGCCTATCTTTTGACGATGGACGACGCGCGCAATTTACGCCTTGCCGCCAAGACGTTTGCCAAGCTGTTTTTTGACTGTGTAGACGGTTCGCGTGTTTCTAACTTAATAGAAAAGGAAATTTTTTCCGATTGCCTGTTCTATCCCCAAACGGAGAAAAAATTTGCGGTAGAAGACGCCGAACGCTTAAGCGAAGAATGTTTCCTGCAGCCCGTAGAAGGGGACAGGAAACTGTTTGTCATTATCGACTTTGCGGAAGCGAATATTCCTTCGCAAAACAAACTGTTAAAGCTTTTGGAACAACCGCCTGAAGGAGTTATCTTCTTGCTTTGCGCGACGTCCGTTTATCCCGTACTCCCCACCGTGCTCTCGCGGGTGGAGAAGTTGGAAATTCCGCCCTTTTCGGTGGAGAACGTAGCGGCGTGTTTGCGTAGAGAATACGGAACAAAATATAGCGAAGACGATATTTCGCTTTGTGCGGCGGCAAGCGGCGGCGTAGTGGGTACGGCGCAAAATATGCTGGAAGGCGGCGGATATAAGGCTCTTTTGGACGACGCGTTTACGTTGGCTTGCGCCACGCCCGATAAATTACCTGCGCTAGTTAGAAGAGTGGGCGAAACCAAGCACAAAAAAGCGTTATTATCCCTTTTCCGTATCATTTATCGCGACGCGTTACTGATAAAAACGGGCAAGACGGAGCATCTTTTGTTGCACTCTGAACGGGTAAGAGAGCAGGCTTTGGCAAGCGTACGCAGCGAAGCGGCTTTACTGTTTGCGCAGGAAGCGTTGATTGCTGCCGAAAGAGAACTCACCTTTAACGCGGTATTTGCGCAGTGCATAGAAACGTTTTTGGCGTCGGTTATGGCAAAGGACGAACACAAAAATACGCGCGGCTGATTTGTATAGCGCGCAAAAGGAAGAAATATGGTAAAAGTAGTAGGAATTAAATTTAAAAACGGCGGAAAGTTATATTATTTTGCGCCGAAATCGGGGGATACGTATACGCGGAATATGCCCGTAATTGTAGAAACGGCTAAGGGACTGGAATACGCTTGGGTGGCATATCCCGAAAAGGAAATTGACGAAAGCGAAGTGGTTTCGCCTTTGAAGCCGATTATCCGTATCGCTACGGAAAAGGACAAGGAATTTTACGCGGCGTGTCAAGCTAAAAAACCGCGCGCGATACAAATCTGTAAGGAAAAAATAGCGGCGCACGGCTTGGAAATGAAATTGGTAGATTGCGAATACGCATTCGACGGCAGTAAAGTGATGTTTTATTTCACTTCGGAAAGCCGTGTGGATTTCCGCGAGCTTGTAAAAGACTTGGCTTCCGTATTGCATACGCGTATCGAACTGCGCCAAGTAGGCACGCGCGACGAAACGAAATATCTCGGCGGTATCGCGCCTTGCGGCAGAGTATGTTGCTGTGCAGGCAATATGCCCGAATTTAAAAAGGTGAGCGTGAAAATGGCGAAAGCGCAAAATTTATCACTCAACCCCGGGAAAATCAGTGGGCTTTGCGGTAGATTGATGTGCTGCTTGGGTTATGAAATCGACTATTACACCGACGCGGCGAAAAAGTTGCCGAAAATGGGCTCGGAAGTGGTAACACCCGAAGGTAAAGGCGTAGTGGCCGGCTTGAATATGTTGAAGATGGAAGTGCGTGTAAAGAGCGAAGACGGCGCAGGCGGGTTTACGTTTAAAGATTATCCCGTTGCGGAAATCAAATTCCGTAAAAGCTTTGCAGGCAACGCCGTAAAAGACGACGATGACGACGAAGAAGAATAATAAAACCAAATAAAACGATACGCCCTACCGCAAACGCGGTAGGGCGTGTTTCGTTATTAAAATTTATTCTACCTTACTTGCTTCTTCGTCGATTTTGGCATTGATTGCCGCCATTTTTTCTACGGGAATTTTCACTACCTTTCTATCGTAGGTAACCAGTCCGTTAATCTCTTCTTCCACGTCGGAAACTTGGGTGTAAATACAGCCACAAAGTCCTTTTTTAATTAAGGGCAAAATCTTGGTTAGATACAGCTTTTCCACCGCCGCCACCAGCGTTTCCTGCGTTTGGAACGTCTTATATCCAAATTCCTTTTCCGTATCAAATACGTGGGTTTCTATCTTCATAGAATATCCCCCGAACTCGCTTAAAACGACGGGGCGTTTATCTTTGGGGACTTTTAACGGCGTGTAATAGGTGTGCAGACTTTTCAATTCCGTTTTATCCACGCCTTGGTCGTGCCAACCGCTTACCGAATCGATTATGCGCGTATCGTCTACACTGCGGACGTACTCCGTCCATTTTGCCGAATCGAACTGCCCCCAACCTTCGTTGAACGGTACCCATACGCCGATACACGTGCAGTTATACAGCTGAGAGAGCGTTTCGTCTACCGCTTGCGCAAATTCCGCTCTGCCTTCCGCGCTTTCGCGCGCGAAATATTTATAATCGTTATCGCGGTGCTTAAAGCCCAAAAAGGGGAATGCCGCCACGTGCGTAAATTTATATTCGCCGCCGCCGTTTACGAAGTCTTGCCAAACGACGATACCCAGCCTATCGCAATGGTAATACCAGCGCATAGGCTCTATTTTTATGTGCTTGCGCAAGGTGTTAAAGCCCATATTTTTTAGCATAGTCAGCTCGTCTTGTGCCGCTTTATCGCTGGGATAGGTAAGCATACCGTCCGACCAGTAGCCTTGGTCTAATACGCCGTTGAAAAAGTAGGGCTTGCCGTTAAGCGTGAGCCTTGCCACGCCCTTTTTATCGCGTGTTTTACCAAACGAGCGCACACCGAAGTACGAGTGGAGTATATCGCCGCTTTTAGACGTGATGGTGAACGTATACAGTTTGGGGTTTTCGGGCGACCATAATTGGAAATCTTCCTGCAAGGTGATTTCGTTTGTAAAGGTTTTCGTGCAAACTTCCTTTTCGCCGTCAAGGACGGTAATTTGCATTTCTTCGCCGTCGCAGTCGGCACATACTCTAACCGAACGCGTAGCGGCGGTAGGGGTGATTTTCATATTTTTAATATGTTTTTTAGGCATACTTTCCAGCCATACCGTTTGCCAAATACCGCTTTGGGGCGTATACCAAATACCACCGCGTTTATCGTTTTGTTTGCCGCGCGCGCCGCTGTTTCTCGTCGCTTCGTCTTCGCATTCTACGCGAATTTCGTTTTCGCCCGTTTTCAAAACTGCCGAACAATCGAGTGCGAACGCCGTAAAGCCGCCTTTGTGTCCGCCTACCTTTTCACCGTTGACAAACACTTCGCATTTGCTATCCACCGCACCGAAACGGAGTAGCGTTTTGCCGAGCAAAAGTCCGTCGTCTACTTGTATTGTACGGGTATACACAAGCTTTTCGCCGCTTTGCAGCACGAACTCGTTTTCCGTTGTCGTGATGCCCGAAAGCAACGTTTCGGGGGAGAAAGGAACGAGTATTTTACACTCGTTTTGCCTATTGCCGTTGGCGTCTATTTTATAAAAATCCCATTCGCCGTTCAAGCACAGCCAAGCTTCGCGCTGCGCCTGGGGTAAAGGGTGTTCGCTATGGGGAATTGCGCCTGTTTCGTAGTTCGTTTTAAGCAACATTGTCTTGCTCCTTTATCAAAGATTTTCGGCTTTTGCCCGTGCCGCCGCTTTGGAAAGCAGGGGAATAAGCGCAAACATAAGTACGGCGCAAATTGCGCCTGCAAGGAATATTTCGGGCGCGGGGAGAAACTCCGTCGTCATCGCGTCTGCCGCGTTGCCGCTGTTTAAGGGAATGTTCATAGCTCTATTGATAGCGTTGCCGAGCATAGGGCCGACAAGCATAGGGATAAGCACGCTGAATATCATACGCACGCCTTGCAATTTACCTGCGTCCTTTTCGGGAGTATAATCGCGTACGAGCGCGCCGCAGAGTGCGGAAACGAAGATGTAGCCGGTAATCATAACGCAGCCTGCCACGCCGAACGTGATAAGGGTGAGCATTTTATCGTCGAAGTGCATAAAGTACATTAAAAACAAACCGAGAGAGAAGATGCCTGCGGCTATGTATAAAACTTTGGTTTTATCCAGCTTATCGGTTACGCCGCCAAGCAGGATATTTACGATAGCGCCCAAGATAATAGCCAAGCCGAATACGATACTGTATTCAATCGTTTCAAAGTGCAAAAAGTGTTGCATATAGATAATTAAATAGGGCATAAAAATTTGACAGGCCACGCCGTATACGCCCATAACGCCAAGCGCAAGATATAAAGGCTTATTGTTTTTAACGACGGAGAGTTTAAATCCGTAGAAAATATCCTTGAGCGTGCCTTTCTTTTCGAGTGTAGGGCTGTCCTTTACCATAAATATGCCGATACCGCCGCAAACGGAAATGACTACGCCGAGTGCTAAAAACATCCATTGATAGCCGATTAAATCTTTTATAATTCCAAATCCGCCTGCAACTACCAGCATTGCCGCTAAGGGGAGTACGGACAATACGCTTTCTACTTGACCGCGAAAACTCTCTTCGGTGTTATCGGTAACCCACGCGTTAAACGCCGCGTCGTTGGCGGTAGAGCCGAACACCGTCATAATACAATCGCCCACGATAACGGCGGTAAGCGTTACGGTGATTGCCGTTTGCATATCGACGTTGAAAAGGGCGGTAGTTAAATCGGTGGAAAGGAAACCGAACAGCGCTACGGTAACGCCCCAAATAAGATAGCCGAAAGAGATAAACCGCCGCCTGTTGCCTGCCTTATCCGATAGCGTGCCTGCAATAAGCGTGGTAACGGTAGCCACGATACCCGAAAGCTGTACCATCAACGTAACCGCGTCTAAGTTGGGGGCGATAGTGTCGAATACGAACAGGTTGAAATACATATTCTCCACCGACCAAGCAATTTGTCCGATAAGCCCGAAAAGAATTAAAATTGTCCAGTTTTGTCTGCTAAAAGATTTTTGTTGCATACCTTCTATCCTTTATAACAAAGCGTTTTTTTCTATTATATCACAAATTTTGCCCGTTGTATATAGAATTTTGAAAAATTTCCAAAAACAATCCTTACAAAGAAGAAACACCCCTACCGTGTACGCGATAAAACAAAAAAAGCACCCCGTCCAGGAGTGCTTTTTGTATGAAAATTCTTTTAGAATTCAATTTTTTCTTCGATATACTTAATCGCTTCTTCCACGGGCACGCGGATTTGTTCCATCGTATCCCTGTCGCGTACCGTAACCGTTCCGTCTTCCAAGGTTTGGAAGTCGATCGTTACGCAGTACGGCGTACCGATTTCGTCTTGACGGCGATAGCGCTTACCGATAGAACCCGTGATATCGTAGGTGGTGGGGAACTTCTTGCACATTTGCGCGTATACTTCGTCCGCCTTTTCCGCCAAGTTCTTTTGCAAGGGCAATACGGCGCATTTATAGGGCGCAAGCGCAGGGTGCAAACGGAGTACCGTACGGATATCGTTCTTTTCCGCGTCTACCACTTCTTCGTCGTATGCGTCGGTAAGGAAAGCGAGTACTACACGGTCAGCCCCTAAAGACGGTTCTACAACGTAGGGTACGTATCTTTCGTTGGTTACGGGGTCGAGATAGTCGATAGGCTTGCCGCATTCTTTCGCGTGTTGGGACAAATCGTAATCCGTTCTGTCGGCAACGCCCCAAAGTTCGCCCCAACCGAATGCGAAGTTATATTCAAAGTCCGTCGTGGCTTTCGAATAGAAGCAAAGTTCTTCGGGGGAGTGGTCGCGCAGGTGCAAGTTTTCTTCTTTCATGCCCAGCGATAAAAGCCAGTTTTTGCAGAAATCTTTCCAGTAAGCAAACCATTCTAAATCCGTACCGGGTTTGCAGAAGAATTCTAATTCCATTTGTTCAAATTCGCGCGTGCGGAACGTGAAGTTGCCGGGCGTAATTTCGTTACGGAACGATTTACCGATTTGTGCGATACCAAACGGCACGCGCATACGCGTTGCGCGCTGTACGTTTTGGAAGTTTACGAAAATACCTTGCGCCGTTTCGGGACGGAGATATACCGTGTTCGTGCTGTCTTCCGTAACGCCTTGGAACGTCTTAAACATTAAGTTGAATTTTCTAATGGACGTGAAATCGGAATTGCCGCAAACGGGACAAACGATTTTGTGCTCGGTAATAAACGCTTCCATAGCGTCGTTATCCATCGCTTCTACCTTTACGTCCAAACCTTTTTTGGAAACGTATGCTTCGATAAGGTTGTCCGCTCTATGGCGCGCTTTACAGCTTTTACAGTCCATCAACGGGTCGGAAAATCCGCCAAGGTGGCCGGAAGCTTTCCAAGTACGCGTGTTCATTAAAATGGCACAGTCTACGCCCGTATTATACGGATTTTCTTGTACGAATTTTTTCCACCAAGCTTTCTTTACGTTGTTTTTAAGCTCTACGCCGAGTGGACCGTAATCCCACGTGTTTGCCAAGCCGCCGTAAATTTCACTGCCGGGGAAGATAAAGCCCCTGTTTTTACAAAGGGACACTAATTTTTCCATTGTTACCGCTCTTTTTCCTGCCATAACCGTATAAACCTCTTTCTTTTAAATTTGTTATCGCAAATATTATACGATATTTTGCATTTGAAAGTCAAATGAAAGGCAAACGTTTTTCGCGAAAATTTTTACCGAATAGGCGGTATTTGTCGAAAAACTGCTTTCAAGTGGGGCGGCGTGAAAATAATTTTGTTCAAAATGTGAAAAAAATCGAAAAAATTTGGCGGTTATCTATTCCCTTTTTTGAAAATATGTGTTATAATGATATAACTACAAGTATACATACGGAGAGAAGAATAATGCTTTCGGATATCGAAATTGCGGAAAGCGCGCAGCTTATCGACATTAGAGAAGTGGCGGCGAAGCTTGGTTTAACGGAAAACGAATTAGAACTTTACGGCAAATACAAAGCAAAAATCTCTTTGCCTAAAGACGCGAAGAGAAATGCAAAACTCATTTTAGTAACGGCTATTAATCCCACGTCGTCGGGCGAAGGGAAAACCACCGTTTCTATCGGCCTTGCCGACGGACTTTCCAAAATCGGCAAAAAAGCGTGTCTTGCCCTGCGCGAGCCTTCGCTTGGACCTGTATTCGGGATTAAAGGCGGCGCGGCAGGCGGCGGCTATGCACAAGTAGTGCCGATGGCGGACATCAACTTACATTTCACGGGCGACTTACACGCAATTACGGCAGCGAACAATCTGCTTTGCGCGCTGATGGATAACCATATTTTCCGCGGCAATGCGCTTGGTATCGACGTAAACAATATCTATTTCCACCGTTGTATGGATATGAACGAACGCCAGCTTATCAACATTATGGTTGGCGGTAAAGGCAGGGGAGTGGAAAGAGAAGACCATTTCGATATTACCGCCGCAAGTGAAATTATGGCGGTGCTTTGCCTTGCAACGGACATTGACGATTTGAAAAAACGTTTGGGTAATATTATCGTGGGCTTAAATACCGACGGCGATTTCGTCCGCGCAAAAGATATTCCTGGGGCGGTAGGTTCGATGGCGGTGCTTTTAAAAGAAGCCATGAAGCCTAACCTTGTACAAACGCTGGAACACACGCCTGCTATCATTCACGGCGGACCGTTTGCAAATATCGCGCACGGCTGCAACAGCGTACAGGCAACGTATGCGGCAATGAGCCTTGCAGACTACGCGGTTACCGAAGCAGGATTCGGCGCGGATTTGGGCGCGGAAAAGTTCTTGGATACCAAGTGCCGCGCGGCGAATATTCAGCCGAACTGCGTGGTTATCGTAGCTACCGTGAAAGCGTTGAAGCTGCACGGCGGCGCGGCAAAGGAAAATCTTTCTTCGGAAGATTTGGTTGCGCTGGAAAAAGGTATGCCTAACCTTTTGAAACATATTGAAAACATTAAAAACGTATATAAAAAGCCCGTTGTGGTGGCTATGAACCGTTTCTTCACCGATACGCAAGCGGAAACCGATTTCGTTATTGAAACGGTGAGAAAAGCAGGCGCGACGGCGGTGTTTACCGACGTGTTCTTGAAAGGCGGCGAAGGCGGTAAAGAACTCGCTGAAGAAGTGGTAAAAGCTTGTGAAATTCCGTCTAAGTTAGAACACCCGTATGCCTTGGAAGAAGGAGTGTGCGAAAAAATAGAAAACGTAGCCAAGAAAATTTACGGCGCGGACGGCGTGGATTTCACCGAAGAAGCGCTTGCGAAAATTAAAATTATCGAAGACAAAGGCTGCGGTAATTTGCCCGTGATTATTGCCAAAACGCAATACTCGCTTTCGGACAACGCCGAACTTTTAGGGCGGCCTGAAGGATTCCGTATTTGCGTGCGCGATATCGTGTTGAAAGGCGGCGCAGGCTTTATCGTTGCCATTGCCGGTAAAATTATGCTGATGCCCGGGCTTGGCGCGCATCCTGCGGCGGAGAAGATTGACCTTTTGTCCGACGGCACAATAGTGGGCTTATCGTAAAACGCCTGAAATGCGGCGTATTTCGGCGTCGAAACAAATTTTTTCTTGCTTACGTACGTCTATGTACGCGCGCAGCGAAAAAATCCGTTTCTTCTTGAACTACTTGCATTTGAGCCGTTTTACTTCGGTTGATGTAGCTTAAATGATACGACAACGCTTGAAAAAACATAAAAGAGAAAGAATATGAAAATAATTGAAGCAACTAATTTTATCGAACAAATTATAAACGACGACATTGAAAACGGCAAAATTACTGCCGTTCAAACTCGTTTCCCGCCCGAACCCAACGGGTATTTGCATATCGGGCACGTAAAGAGTATGCTCGTCAATTTCGGTACGGCGAAAAAGTACGACGGCAAATGCAATCTCTTTTTCGACGACACCAATCCGTCTAAAGAAAAGACGGAATTTGTAGACGCTATCCGCAAAGATATTGCTTGGGTTGGCTACGACTGGGCAAAAGAAGTATACGCATCCGATTTTTTTGATACCATTTACGAATACGCAGAAAAATTGATTATCGACGGCAAGGCGTTCGTTTGCGATTTATCACCTGAAGAAATCAGTGCTACGCGCGGTACGCTTACGCAAGCAGGGAAAGAAAGTCCGTATAGAAACCGTAGCGTAGAAGAGAATTTACAATTATTCCGTGAAATGAAAGCGGGAAAATATCCCGACGGGAGCAAATGCTTGCGCGCAAAGATAGATATGTCGTCGCCGAATATGAACCTGCGCGACCCTGTTATCTACCGTATTTTGCGTTGTACGCATCACCGTACGGGGGATAAATGGTGCATTTATCCTATGTACGACTACGCGCATCCCATTTGCGATTATCTGCAAGGCGTAACCCATTCCCTTTGCACGTTAGAATTTGAAGACCACCGTCCTTTGTACGACTGGGTAGGGATTCAACTCGGCTTTGCGCCCAAGCCCCGTCAAATTGAATTTGCGCGGCTTGCGGTAACGAATATGGTTATGTCCAAGCGCTATTTAAAACGCTTGGTGGAAGAAGGCCACGTGCACGGCTGGGACGACCCCCGTATGCCTACGGTAACGGGTTTGCGTAATCGCGGTGTTCCGCCCGAAGCGTTGCTCGATTTTTGTACGAAAATCGGTATCGTGAAAGCGAATTCTGAATGTCAGCTTTCCTATTTGGAAGCGTGTATCCGCGAAAACTTGAATGAGAATGCTGAACGTGCTATGGCGGTATTAGAGCCCTTAAAGGTAACCATAACCAACTATCAGGGCACGGAAGAGCTGGAAACGGCGTTGCATCCGTTAAAGCCCGAACTCGGCACACGTAAATTGGCGTTTTCGAACACGGTGTATATCGACAAAGCGGATTTTTCTTTAAATCCGCCCCCCAAATACCAACGTTTAAAGCAAGACGGCTACGTGCGCTTGAAAAACGCGTATATTATTCACTGCGACGAAGTGGTGCTTGACGAAAACGGGGAAGCAGTGGAACTCAAATGTACGTACGTACCCGAAAGTCGCTCGGCAAACGATACCAGCGGAATTAAGGTAAAAGGCACTATTCAATGGGTAGACGGGAAAACGGGTGTGGACGCGGAAATTCGCCGCTACGGAACGCTTTTGAAAGACGCCGAATACGCAGGGCAAGATTTTGCCGAACGTATGAATACGGAAAGCGAGCATATTTTCTTGGGCAAAGCAGAACCGTATCTTGCGGCGGCGCAAGAAAATAAGCCTTTCCAACTGATGCGTGTGGGATATTATAAAAAATGTACGAAAGCAGACGGCACGTTGGTGTTGTCCGAAATCGTTTCTTTAAAAGATAACTTCAATAAATAAGGAGTAAAAAACAATGCCTGTTTCTGCAATACTGACGTCCGCAGGATTAGAACAATATTATCCCTACGTCCCTTTGGGCGTAGCGGCTTTTTGCGCGGTGATTTTATTGATAGCGTTCTGTGTGGGCTGTAAAAAAGGCGCTCGTCGGGTGAGTTGGGGCGGTTTCGTTTGGATGTTCGCCGCAGGGTTGTTTATCGTACTCGATAAAATAGTGTTGGTTGGGCAAAATCCTTTAGTTGATGTCTTTTCGGGGATAGGGCATTCCTTGGGCACAACTTCGGCGCAAGGCGCAAGCATTACCGCTTTTTTAAGCGCGTTTGTGCTGGCGGTTGCCTGCTGTGTGCTGGCATTGGTGCTGTACGGAATTTGCTCGCTTTTGTTCCGTCCTAAAGTAAAACGCATTAAAAAGAACGCCGATATTTATACCATTGACGAACAGGGAATTGAATACGACGAAGAATATTACGATTACGACGATTATGAAGAGTACGAATCGCGTACTACACTCCGCCGTAAGGGCTATGGTACTCCGTCGATAATAGGTCGACTGTTGGGCGGTGTGATTTGCGTTGTCAACGCGGCAATGGTGCTCGCGGTTATTATTTTCGTGGCGTTATTCGCCATTGACGCAACGTCGTTGAAAGAAACGGCGATAGGGGTTATTTATCAAGTGCCTATGGTGGTTACCTTGGTGGAAATTGCTGGCACATACGCGCTGGACGTGGCGTTTATCGGCATTATTATCGGGTACGCTTGTAAGGGGCAACGGCAAGGCTTTATGGAAACGTTGCGTTCGCTCATTTCTTCGTTCGGCGGTTTGGTAGGAACGGTATTTGCGTTCTACGTGCCGTTCTCGGCGCTGGGGCAAAGCGGTTTCTTAGGGGAATACGTAACCCGTTGTGTGGGCGCGGCGAACTCGCTGTTTGGTACGTCGTTGCCGCAAGTTGCGCCCATTATCGGGCAGGTACTTGCAGGGTTGATTTTGTGCATTGCCATTATGATATTGTTAAAGCTTCTGGATACCCTTTTGAAAAAGCTGTCCGAAGCCGTTTATGCAAACGGCGTTTTGCGTGCGGTAGACGGCTCTATTGCCTGCGCTATTTATTTCGTAGTCGGCGTGGTTGTCGTTGCGTTGATTTGGGCGGTTTGGTTTGTACTCAGCTATTACGGAATTTGTAAAGCGGAGTTACTCTTTAGCGCGCAATCGTCTTTGTCCAGCGGTATGTTTAATACGTTAGACGCGTTGCTTACGCCTACGTTAGAACAAATAGAGCAATCGATTGCTGGAATGTTGGGTTAAGATATTGTAAACGAAAGATAGGGGGCAGGTATGCGTTGAACGCATACCTGCCCCTTTTGTTTAAGTTGTTTTAATTTGATTATTCAAATTGATTCGCTAAAATATCGGCGGTTAAGCGAGCGAGATTCATATCGCTCCCGTCCATTTTTGCACCGTCTTCTTTAGACAGTACGGCAACCGCACCCAAACAATCGCCACCCGATACGATAGGCACGATAATTTGCGCTGTAACGCCTTCTTCGCGGGAAGAAGTCAGTGGTAAAATATCGCCGCCGTCCGCAACGTTGGCAATGTAGCTGCGGCGTTCTTTTAGTATTTTTTCCATATCTTCGGATAAAGTTTTGCCGTCCAAATCTTTTTTACCGTCGCCAAAGGCGTGCAATACCCCGTCCGTATCGCAAATGACGGCAAGCTTACCGCTTAAATCGTTGAGCGAACGTGCCGTGGCTTTGCTAAAACGTTCTAACGTCGCGATAGGCGAATATTTCTTTAACATCAATTCGTCCCGTTCGGTGAATATTTCCAAAGGGTCGCCTTCTTTAATACGAAGAGTCCGTCTAATTTCTTTTGGAATCACGACGCGCCCTAATTCATCTATTCTTCTTACAATTCCCGTTGCTTTCATAAAAATTTCCTCCGTTTACAAATATTGTGGGAGGAAGAAAAAAAATTATACGCGGGAGAAAGGTAAGAATTTGAAAAAAATAAAATTTTTTCCGAAAGGACGATAAAATGAGTTGACAAATGCAACGCATTACGATATAATAAGTGCGTTAATGCGGTCGTGGCGGAACTGGCAGACGCGCAAGACTAAGGATCTTGTGGGTAACTCCATGCAGGTTCAATTCCTGTCGACCGCACCAGCGTAAGGCATTTATGCAAGAAAAGTTGCATAAATGCCGTTTTTCTTTGTATTTTTGTATAAATATTCCGTCTAAAATCGTTGATTTTCACGTTTTTAGCACCGATTGGCGTGTTTTTTTGGCGTGTGAAATAGATAGAAAGACCTGTCGATGATTCCTGAAAAAACCTGTCGACTTGCGAAAAAGCGAAAATCTTTTATTTTCGGCGCTTATTTGGCGTATGTCAATTTTAAGGACATAAAAAACAAAACCGTTTGGCGAGTGAATTTCTCACCAAACAACGTTTTATTATTCTATTTTCCGTGTCGAATGCAATTAGCATTATTATTACAATACTGGTTGGCGCAATATATTATAAGGAGAAAATTATACGCAAAAACATTGTAGGAATCCTATTATGTGTAGGAGCGTTAGCAATAATTAATTTTTTATAAATTGGCGGAAGCGCTAATAAAGGCTTAATTATGTGGGAACGATTATTAAATTCCGTGTATTTAATAGGAATGCAAAAATCAATAAAAAAGCTTGAAAAAAGATGTGAAGTATGCTATACTTATTATACAAATGCCGCGGCGTTTATATTTTATACCAAAAGGAATACGTATATGAAAATAGCAGTTTTAAACGGTAGCCCTAAAGGGAAATACAGCATTACGCTGCAAACGGTTTTGTATTTACAGCGAAAATTCCCCGAACACGAATTTTGTGTTTTGCACGTTGGACAAACAATCAAGGCTTTAGAAAAAGATTTTTCCAAAGCACAAGTATTGTTGGAAAGTGCCGACGCGTTACTCTTTTCCTATCCCGTATACACCTTTTTAGCACCGTCGCAACTGCACCGTTTTATCGAGCTTGTAAAACAAAGCGGTGTCAACTTGCAAGATAAATACGCTACGCAAATTTCCACTTCCAAACATTTCTACGACGTTACCGCTCACAAATACGTGGAAGAGAACGCGTTAGATTTAGGTTTGCGCTACATACGCGGACTTTCCGCTGATATGGAAGACTTATTAAAAGACAAGGGCAGGGACGAAGCGGACAAGTTTTTTGAGCGGTTTTTGTGGTCGGTAAAAGAAGGAGTATATACGCAATCGAACACTCCTAAAACGGAGCAAAAATTGCGTGAGTACGCCACGACGCCCCTTGTAAACGAACAGCCAAAACGGACGGATAAAGACGTATTGATACTTACCGATTGCACGGACGAAACTGCAAGCGTACAAGCTATGATAAACCGTTTCCGTGCGGTGTTGCCCTATCAAACGCGAGTGGTAAACATTAGCGAATATCCGCTTTCGGGCGGTTGTTTGGGCTGTTTCCGTTGTGCGGTTTCGGAAAAATGCGTGTACAAAGACGGCTTTGATAAGTTCCTGCGTGAAGAAATTCAAACGGCGGACGCCATCATATATGCGTTCACTTTAACCGACCATTCTATGGGCTCGCGGTTTAAAATGTACGACGACAGGAATTTTTGTAACGGACACCGTACGGTAACGGTGGGTATGCCCGTGGGGTATCTCGTTTCGGGGGACTACGAAAAGGAGAATAACGTGCGTACGGTAATAGAAGCAAGAAGCGAAACGGGCGGCAATTTTCTTTGCGGTGTCGCAACGGACGAAAGGAATACGGACGCGCAAATTGACGCGCTGGCAAAGAGCCTTACGTTTGCCTTGGAAACGAAACACGTAGCTCCGCAAAACTTTTGGGGCATGGGCGGAATGAAGATATTCCGCGACCTTATCTACCAAATGCGCGGAATGATGCGTGCCGACCATAAATTCTATAAAAAACAAGGCATTTACGATTTTCCGCAAAAGAAAAGACTTACTTCCTTAAAAATGTATTTAGTAGGCGCGTTGCTTTCCAACGAAAAAATTCTTGCCAAAATGGGCAACAAAATGAACGAAGGAATGTTAGCCCCGTACAATAAACTGTTTGTAAAAATGGACAAAGATTTGCAAAAAGACAAACAAGACAAATAACAATAAACCACTCGTCAAAAGATGACTTTGACGAGTGGTTTTTATATACGAACCTATCAGATAACACTTTTAACCGCGTGAAAAGCTTTGCCGATAGGGCAAGGGGCGTACGCCCACCAGCTTTTTAAACTGCGCCGAAAAATGATGCGGGTCGGAAAAATTCAGTCTGTACGCAATTTCTTCAATCGAATCTTTCGTCGTACGGAGCATAATCATAGCGATACGGATTTTCGATTGTAAAATGTATTGATGCGGCGTAATGCCGTACGTTTTTTTAAAGGTACGGATAATGTGTTCTTCCGTTACATAAAAATGCTTCGCAAGGGTAGAGAGTTTTATATTTTCCATAATATGGCTGTCTATATACAAGCGTATTTGCTCCGTTTGCCCAGCTTGCTTAGGTTCGGTTTTATGCGACGCCAAAAATTGCACGGTTTTAAAAAAGGCAAGCGACGTTTCCCGTTCATACTCTACGGGGTCGGTGTGTTTTTTACACGCGTCTTGCAACTCGGTTAAATGGGCCAAACAGTTGGTTTGCTTAAATACCGTTTGACTGTTCAATCCGTACACGGAGAGTAAATTTTCGGCGAGTGCGCCCTTGAAATTTATCCATACCCGTACGAAACGGTTGTCGGGATTGCTGTAATAAATTTGATTTTTCCCCATCGGCAAAAGGAAAGTATCTCCGCTTTCCACCGTGTATACGTTGTCGTCGCAAAGAATAATCCCTGAGCCCGAAATAACGTATTGTAAGCACGCGATTTGCGAATGAATACGCAGCTGATAACAAGGAGTTTTATCAAACGTTTTGCCGTATTCCGTCAAATGAAAAAGGGCGTTTGGCGGCAACGCAGGCGATTGATGTATTTCCGACCGTTTCGGGGCTTCTAATTCGATTACGTTCATAGTTTTTTCTCCGTTTCTATATTATACCAAAAATAACGGCAAAAAACAAGCATATTATTTCAAAATATCAATTTTTATTCCTTTTTACCATTAAAAAGGCAGGTTTTATATATTCACAAAAGTAAGCGGTTGTGATACAATATAAAAAAGGTGCGGTTATGGAAAATATCGTTTGTATAAAAGCAGGGGAATATACGGCGGAAATCAACGCTTCGCGCGGGGGGAATTGCGTGCGGTTATACCACAAGGCATATGGCGCTGAAATTTTGCGCGTGCCCAATTATTCGAAACCGTTGGATAATCCTTATTTATACGGTATGCCCGTGTTATATCCCAACAACCGTATTTCGGGCGGCGCGTTCGTTTTTGAAAATAGGCAATACGTTTTCCCTGTAAACGAGCTGAAAACCAACTGCCACATTCACGGATTTTTACACGAAACTTCCTTTCAAGTAACGTCGAGTGGAGAAAATTACGTGGTTTGCGAATACCGCGCGACCAAGGAGAATCCGTATACCACGTTTCCGCACCCGTTCCGTATGGTTTTTACGTATATCTTGCGCGAAGACGGCTTGACGTTTGAAGCGGAAATTTATAACGATTCGGCGGAAAATATGCCCAACCTGCTTGGATTTCACACGACGTTTAACGTTCCCTTTTTACAGGGCGGAAAAGCGGACGACGTGCGCGTGCTTGCCGAGGTGAAAGACGAAATAGAGCGTAATATGCAGGTGTATTTGCCGACGGGAAACGTATTGCCAGACGACGAAATTACGCGCAAGCTTTGCAGGGGTAATTTTATGCCGTTTGAACGGGTAATATCCCGTCAATATATAACAAAAGACGGGGGCAGGGTTGCGTTGACGGACATTTCCCGTAACCTGTCCGTAGAGTATGAAACGGACGAGAAATTCGGTTTTCGGCTTATCTATAACGGCAACGCGGACCAATATATTTGCATCGAGCCGCAAACGTGTATGGCGAATTGTCCAAACGCTCCGTTTGATAGGGAGTATACGGGGTTTGATTATATTCCCCCGTGCTCGTCGAAAAAATATAGAATGAAACTATCTATCAGGGAGAGTGAACAATGAAAATAACGTGGTTGGGGCAAGCAGGACTATTGTTTGAAACGGGCGGCAAGACGATGCTTGTAGACCCTTATTTATCGAATAGCGTGGAAAAGATAGAACCGCACAATAAACGCAGAGTGGCAGTAGATGCGCGATTTTTGCAGATACAGCCTGACATTCTTCTTTTAACGCATAATCATCTTGACCACACCGACCCCGAAACGCTGTGCCATTATTTATCGAAAGATAGCGAAGTAACCGTTTTGGCTTCGGGGAATGCTTGGCAAAACGTCCGAAAGACGTTTGGCGGCGTGAAGAACAACTACGTACAATTCAATCGCGGAACACAGTGGACGGAAGGTGCGCTGCACTTTAAAGCGGTATATGCCGAACATTCCGACGATAAAGCAATCGGCGTAGTGATGCAAGCGGAAGGGAAAACCTATTACATCACGGGCGATACGTTGTATAACGAGAAAATTTTCGGCGATATCACCGAAAAAATCGACTACGTATTTTTACCCGTCAACGGACGGGGAAACAATATGAATTTTATCGACGGTGCGCGCTTTTGTAAGCGGTTGAACGCAGTGGCAATCCCTTTGCATTGCGGTTTGTTCGACGATATAAAGTTACAAGATTTTCCCTACGAGAAAAAAGTAGTACCCACGTTTTATAAGGAGATAGCATTATGAAAATAACGAAATTAGAAGTTATCAAGGTAAAGCCCCGTTGGATGTTTTTAAAAATGCACACCGATACCGATATCGTCGGCTTAGGCGAGCCCGTTTTGGAAGGGCATTGCACGTCGGTGGAAGCAGTCATTAAAGAATTTGAAGAATATTTAATCGGTAAAGACCCTATGCAAATAGAACACCACGTACAAGCGCTGTATCGCGGCGGCTTTTACCGCGGCGGACCGCTTATGCTTTCGGCAATTAGCGGTATCGAGCAAGCTATGTGGGATATCAAGGGCAAGTATTATAACTGCCCCGTATACGAAATGCTCGGTGGAAAATGCCGCGATAAAATACGTATGTATACGCATATCAAGCGCGCAGGCGTAGCAGGGGAATTCCCCATCGACGAAATGCTCAAAATCGCCGACGAGCGTTTGGCGGAAGGGTATACCGCGCTCAAATATTCTATTATTCCGCCCATTAAGGCAATCGAAAACCCCGAAAACACGCAAAAACATATCGAGCGTTTCGCGCGCGTTCGCGAACATATCGGCGATAAAGTAGATTTAGCAATCGACTTCCACGGCAGAGTTTCCCCTGCGATGGCAAACCGCTTAATTGAAGGGTTAAAGCCGTATACGCCGATGTTCGTAGAAGAACCGTGTTTGCCTGAAAACGTGGATACAATGGTGCGTATTTCTCACGCGACTACCGTACCTATCGCGGCGGGCGAAAGACTGTTTGGGAAATGGCAATATCGCGAACTTATCGAAAAGCAGGCGGTTAGCGTTATTCAACCGGATATTTGCCACGTAGGCGGCATTTACGAAGGGAGAAAGCTGGCGGCAATGATAGAAATGTATTACGGCACGGTTGCACCGCATAATCCGCTTGGACCTATTTCCTTGGCGTCCTGTTTGCAGCTGGATACCTGTATCCCTAATTTCTTAGTGCAAGAACACCCCGGCAACCCCGACAAGTCCGATTTAGGAGTAGGGTATATCAAAGAACCGTTCGTCATCAAAGACGGCTATATCGACGTGCCGACAAAGCCCGGTCTTGGCGTGGAATTAGACGAAGAAGCGCTTAAGGACAAAATTTACGACGGCAAGTGGACGACGCCGAGACAATACTTTGAAGACGGCAGCAACGCGGACTGGTAAAAAACGCTTTATATACTTCGCAATACGGCGTTGAAAAAAATTTTTTTCTTGCTTACGTACGTCTATGTACGCGCGCGGCGAAAAAATTTATTTCGCCTTGTCTTGCTCGTATCTAAACCGTTTTACTTCGGTTGATGTAGCGTAAGCGGTAAAACAAAATCCTAAAATGGGAGAAAGACTATGAAAAAATCGGTATTCGTAACAGGCGCGACGAACGGCACGGGCTTTGCCATTGCCGAGCGTTTCGCCAAAGAAGGCTACGACGTGTTTATCGGTAGCCGTAGCGCGGAAAATTCGCAAATCGCCGCGCAAAAAATAGCCGACAAATACGGCGTGTTTGCCAAAGGCTATCAAACGGAAATTTTCAATGAAGAAAACGTGAAATCCATTTTCGCGGACATTCGTTCTATGGGGTATTTGCTGGATACGCTAGTACTCAACGCCGCCAACCTTGGTATAGGGCAGGTAAGCCTTGACGTGGATATCAACGACTTTATGAACGTCTACAACACCAACGTGGGTTGGAATTTTATGATGGCGCGCGAAGCCGCCAAACAAATGAAAGAAAAGCATAAGGGAAGTATCGTGTTTATCACGTCTAACTCCGCTGTCCGCGTAACGATGAACCGCTGCGCATACTGCTCGTCAAAAAGCGCCATTCTCGCTATGAGTAAATCGCTTGCAATCGATTGGGGACAGTACGAAATCCGTTCTAACTGCGTCCTGCCAGGAATGATAAAAACGGAGCGTTGGGTGAACAACGTAAACAACACGAAATACTGCTTGCCGAACTATACGCCCATTGAAGATATCGCGGAGTTTGAAGATATCGCCAACGCCGCTTGGTATTTCGGCAGCGACCAATCGAGAAATACGACGGGTGCGGAACTCGTAGTAGACGGCGGAATGCTTGCACAGTTAACGCCGAATATCAACAGGGAGCTTTGGAAATGAGACAGCAAGTTATCCAAACGGTAGAAAAAGAAAAATTAATCGTTATCGTACGCGGAGTGGAAAAGGAAAAACTTATTCCGCTTGCCGAAGCAATGTATCAAGGCGGCATTCGGTTATTAGAGATAACCTATAGCGCAAACGGTAAGGTGAGCGACGAGCAAACGGCGGAAAATATCGGTATGCTTGCCAAGCATTTTGAAGGTAGAATGTATATCGGCGCAGGCACGGTATTAACCGAAAAACAAGTAGAGCTTACGGCAAAGGCAGGCGGTAAATTTATCATTTCACCCGATACCTGCCCCGAAGTTATCCAAAAAACGCGCGCGCTTAATTTGGTTTCAATGCCGGGTGCGTTGACGCCCAGCGAAATGCAAATTGCGCATAGAAGCGGCGCAGATTTTATCAAGATTTTCCCCATTACCAGCCTTGGCACGTCGTACGTAAAAGCGGTAAAAGCGCCGTTGTCGCACTTGAAAATGCTTGCCGTCGGCGGCGTGGACGAAAGCAATATGGCAGAATATTTACAAGCAGGCGTTAGCGGATTTGGCGTCGGCTCAAATATTATCAATAAAAAAATGTTAGAACAAAACGATTGGCAGGGTATTACCGATTTGGCGGAAAAATACGTTGCTATCGTAAAATAAAAAAGGAGAATGATTATGGATAGACGTTGGAGCAAAGAAAGAGCTTGGGAATGGTACAATGCGCGCCCGTGGATAAGGGGTTGCAACTTTATGGGCAGCGACTGTGCAAACCGTATCGACCAATGGCAGGAATACGGCTGGGAAGAACATTATAAAACGGCGGATAGAGAGTTAGCACTCGTTGCGGAAACGGGGTATAATGCAATCCGTATCATTATGGAGTTCTTTGTTTGGAAAGAACAACACGACGGGTATATGGACCGTTTGGAACAGTATATCGCGTTGGCGGCAAAACACGGAATTTCGTGTATGGTCGTATTCGGAAACGACTGTATGCCCCCTAAAGAAGAAGCGTTAAGCCGTTTGTATTTGGGTAAACAGCACTGGGATTTAGGCTATCACGGCGGTAGAAAAGTCAACCAACACGGCACGTTTGACGGAATGGGCTATCACCTTATGGACGAACCCGAACTTGCATTAGAGCATTACGAAATGGTAAGGGAAATCGTTACGAAATACAAAGACGACGAAAGAATTTTAATTTGGGACGTCTACAACGAACCGGGCAACAGCAAACGGGAGAGTGCGTCGTTGCCGCACTTCAAAAAATTCGTAGAAATCATTCGCGATATCGACCCCATTCAACCGATTACGGCGGCGATATGGCAAAACCCGTGGAATTTGGATATCCAAACGGAAATCTCTCAATATGCGCTCGAAATTTCCGATATTGTTTCCTATCACGACTACTGCTCGTACGAACTGAATATTCACATTCTCAAAACTTTGAAAAAGCTGGGCAGACCGATTATCAATTCCGAATGGTTGGCTCGTTGCTTGAACAATAACGTAAAAGAATTGTTCCCGTTGTTCTATTTAGAAAAAGTGGGTTGTTTCAACTGGGGTTTTGTCGCAGGGAAATACCAAACGTACGAACCTTGGAATAATATTTGGGACAGATTTGAAAAGAACCCTAATATCGGTTGGGATTTTACAAAATGGTTTCACGATTTATACCGCCCCAGCCTGCACCCGTACGACCCGCACGAAATCAATTTAATTAAGCGGTTTTGCGAAAAAGCGGATGCGGAATTCAAAAAAGAACAGGAAGAAAAACAATAACAAAAAAATCCCCTTGCCCAAAAGGGAGACGTTCTTGGCAGAGGGCGAGTATTGCATTTGACTAGTCAAACACAATATGCGCTAAGCCACCCCTTATAACAAGCAGAAAGAGAGAACAAAGCCGTTTTGCTACGTTCTCTCTTTTTTCTGTTGGTGAAGTTTTTGCTACTGCAAAAGTGAAGTTGCCTTACAGTGAAGTGTGCTACACACAAGTGAAGTTAAGTTTGCCCATTACTTCGCCGTCAGGCGAAACTTCACTCACGAAGTGAACTTCACTATCGTAGATAACTTCACTTGCCCAAAGGGCAAACTTAGTTTTAGCGTGTTATCCTTAAAGGAAAACACGCTAAAGGCAAGGGGAACTGTTTTAAAAGGGGAATTATAAAACGACGATATTTTTTTCCTTAAACGCTTCTTTTAAGCCTTCGGGGAAAGCTTCGTCCGTAATTAAAACGTTGATATCTTCAATGCGCGCGAAAGTGTACGGCTTAATTTTGCCGATTTTCGAACTGTCAAGCATCATGTATGTAAATTTCGCCTTTTTGCAAATGATTTTAAATAAATCCGCTTCCATTTGCGAACCGCAGGAAAATCCGTTTTCAGGAGTAAACGCCGCCGCCGAAATAATGGCGAGTTCGAAATTCGTATCCGCAAAATACATCGACGAAAGCGACGAAGCGGTGGATAAATTTTCTTTGATAAGCGGACCGCCAAGTAAATTCACTTGTACGTTTTTCTTTTTACAAAGCTCGGTAGCTACGGCAACACCGTTGGTGAACACGTTGCAAAATACGTCGGGCATTTCTTTGGCGAGATATAAAGCCGTCGTGCCTGCGTCCAAGAAAATAGACGCGCCTTGGTCGATAAGGCTTGCCGCTTTTTGTGCAATTTCTATCTTTTCGTCGGTATGAATAGCAGTCTTTTTTACGTACGGTTCGCCCGAAGTTTTTTGTACGTCTTTTACCGACATAGCGCCGCCGCGTACACGGATAATTTTACCTTCTTCTTCTAACAAAAATAAGTCTCTACGGAGTGTCATCTGCGAAACGCGGGGGAAATATTCGCTCAGTTGGCGTAAGGTCAGTTTGCCGCGTTTGTCGATAAGCGTTGCAATTTCTTCAATACGTTCTCTTTTCAAGGTAAATTACCTCCTGTGTATTTTATACAAATACTATAGCAAAAAATAAAGACAAAGTCAAGCCCCTGTTAATTTTTTACAAAAAATTTTTTACAAAACGCAGTTTTTTACGAAAAAAACGCACAAAAAAATGAAAAGTTTACATTTTTTACGTATAAAAAAGGGGCGTAGAATGGCTTTTTTATGGAAAATAGTTGCCTTTTTATAGTGGCTGTGCTATAATAAGAAAAACAAATTTTTACGGAGCAAAGTCATGTTCGATTTTATTGCCGATTTAGACGCGTATTTTTGCGAAAAGTACGCCAACTACGATAAGCTTTGCGTGTTGCCGGGCTATCGTATGCCGAAAATGCAGGCGTCCGAAGTGCGCGCTGACGGCAGAACGTACGCCTATACGTTACCTGCCGAAACAATGCGGCTTGCCTTACAGGAAAACAAGGAAGAATTACTTGCCACTTTAAAAACGAAGATACACGATAAAACCTTTTCTTTTTCGTTTGTGCCTTTACGTTTTTTCAACCGTCTTTCCAACCGCCATTCAAAAACGGGCTTTCTCCGCACTTTCCGTAGCGTGTTAACCCGTTATAACGTAACGGCGGCGGCAGTGGGCGCGGAAGTAAACGTTGCGCCGCAAATTTGGAAAAAGATAGTAAACGGCAGCTTTATGCCTACCAAAAACTTAATTTTAACAATGGCGCTCACTTCCCATTTTTCTATAAACGATACCGAGCTGTTATTGTTCTCCGCTGGGTACGAATGGGACTATGCCGACGTAAAAGACGTAGTTTTAACCTATTTATTGAAAGAAAAAGTATATAGCAGACCGATGGTAGAAGCGGCTTTACAAGAATATAAGGTAGAAAATTTGTTTTTTCTTCCCGATACAACCACCGAAAAATAAAAAAACGGCTTGAAACGGTTGCTTTTTTACGCCTGCCGTGCTATAATACAACCATAATTGCATATCCAAGCAAAAAAAGAGTACCTTAAACGCAGTTAACATAACAGAGATATACGCCATAGGCTGAAAGCGTATAGCCGTTACAAGCAAAAGGGAAAGTGCGTTTTTGCGTTAGTAGGACGGACTAATTCTCCGCGGTAGCCCCCGTTATCGGGCGTAAAAGGAAAAACCGAACGTTATCGGTTTTTCGAAGTAGAGTGGAACAGCGTATCCCAACGCCTTTACGTTTATAGCGTATGCTATATGGACGAAAGGGCGTTTTTTTCATATAATACATAGACGGCTTTTATCAAACGCTCATAAAAAAGGAGAGAAGCGTATGTGGTTTAAAAATTTAAGTGCGGACGTCAAAGCAGCGAAAGCCAACGACCCCGCAGCGCGCAATGCGTTTGAAATTTTACTCACCTATTCTGGCGTGCACGCCTTAATGTGGTATCGTTTAGCGCGCTTTTTTCATAGAATTAAACTCAAGCTTATTGCTCGAATGATAAGTCAGTTCGCGCGGTTTTTAACGGGAATAGAAATTCACCCTGCGGCAAAAATAGAAGGGGGAGTATTTATCGACCACGGCAGCGGCGTGGTTATCGGGGAAACGGCGGAAGTGCATAAAGGCACGGTGATTTATCAAGGCGTAACGCTTGGCGGTACGGGTAAGGAGCGCGGCAAACGCCACCCCACCATTATGGAAAACGTAACGCTTTCGGCAGGCGCAAAGGTGCTAGGCGGCTTTACCGTAGGCAAGGGCGCGAAAATAGGCGCAGGCGCGGTGGTTTTAAAGGAAGTACCGCCGTATGCGACGGTGGTGGGCGTACCGGGGCGTATCGTGCGTATCCGTCCGCCTGAAAGTGAAGACGCTATCAAGGAAGGTATTATTGCCGTGAAAGCGTTGAACGTGGAAATTTCCGCGGAAGAAATGGAAAGAAAGGAAGAACAGGCAAAAGAAGCCGCGCGGATCGCCGAAGAGAAAAGGAATAAGAAAAAAACACAAAACGGGGCTACCGTGTACGAGAATAACGCAAAAAATCAGGAGAAAAAGACAGATGAAAATTTATAATTCGCTTACCAAAAGAAAGGAAGAATTCATTCCCTTACAGGGCAACGACGTAAAGATGTACGCCTGCGGCATCACCGTTTCGGGCGAAGCGCATATCGGGCACGGATATCAAGCGCTTATTTACGATATTATGCGTAAATATTTAAAGAAAAAGGGTTACGACGTAACGTACGCCCGTAATTATACCGACGTAGACGATAAAATTATCGCCAAATCGCACGAGACGGGCATTCCTGCCGATAAGTACGCGGCAATGATGATTGAAAACATCAATAAAATTATGGATAAATTTAACGTGGACGACCCCGACGTATGGCTCAAAGCCACCCAAAATATCCAAAATATTATCGACTTTGTTTCCACGCTCATTGAAAAGGGACACGCGTATCCCACGGATAAAGGGGACGTATATTTCGACGTGAAATCGTTTCCTGCCTACGGCAAGCTTTCCAACCGTAACGTGGAAGACGCGCTTGACGGCGTGCGCGTGGATAACGACGACGAAAAGAAAAACGCGTACGATTTCGCCCTTTGGAAAAGCGCAAAAGAAGGGGAAATCAGTTGGGATTCGCCTTGGGGCAAAGGCAGACCGGGCTGGCATATCGAATGTTCGGCGATGAACCGCGCGGCGTTTGGCGAGCAAATAGACATTCACGGCGGCGGTAGAGATTTAATTTTCCCCCACCACGAAAACGAAATTGCGCAAACGGAAGCGTTGACGGGCAAGCCGTTCGTTAAATACTGGACGCATAACGGACTTATCAAAGTCAACGGACAAAAGATGAGTAAATCACTCGGCAATAGCTTACTCCTTGCCGAACTTTTGGAAAAATACTCGGACGAAGCCGTTAAGTTCGCGCTGTTGCAAACGAACTACCGCAACGATATCAATATCACAGACGAGTTGTTCCCCGAAGCGGAAAAGCACTTATGCGAATTTTACACTACGCTTGCCGTTGTGGATAAAGTGATGGATAAATTGCGCGGTATGGAACTTTCTATCGATAGCGGCGACGCCATTCGCGCGGCGGAAATAGCGGAAAAAGTAGACGGAGAATTCAACGCTTGTATGGACGACGATTTCAATACGGCGCTTGCGCTTTCCAACCTGTTCGGCTATTTCAAGGAAATGAAAAAACTGCTTAGCGCAGGAAAATCGGGCGACTTGTTTTCCGCGCTTTCCTACGCGGTGCAAATTCGTAAAACGTACTCGCTTTTGGGCTTATTCAAAAAGGACGCCAAGGCGTATTTGGAAACGTACGGAAAAACGGGCGACGACGTTCCCGACGACGTAAAAGCCGTTGCCGAAGAAAGATGGCAGGCTCGTTTGAACAAAGACTGGGCAAAGAGCGACGAACTGCGCGCAAAACTTACCGAAATGGGCTATGCGGTAAAGGACAGTAAAACGGGATACGAGCTTACGAAAAATGCATAAAAACAAAATTTTCAAGCGCACCGCTTGACAAAAATCGACGATAATACTATAATGAAATAGTAAAAAAATAAGCATAGGTAGAAAAATTATGAAATATACAGGACAAACACTTCGAGAAATGTATTTAAACTTCTTCAAAGAAAAAGGACATAAGGTAATTCCGTCCGCGTCTTTGATTCCTGAAAACGACCCCACCGTATTATTCACAACAGCGGGTATGCACCCCCTTGTGCCCTATCTTTTGGGCGAAAAGCACCCCGCAGGCAACCGCCTTACCGACGTGCAAAAATGCGTGCGTACGGGGGATATCGACGAAGTGGGCGACGAACGCCATTGTACGTTCTTTGAAATGCTCGGCAACTGGTCTTTAGGCGACTATTTTAAAGAAGAAATGATTCCTTGGAGCTACGAATTTTTAACGGGCGAAAAGTATTTGAATATTCCGTCGGACAAGCTTGCCGTAACGGTATTCGGCGGCGACGAAACGTTGCCGCGCGACATAGAAGCGGCGGCACTTTGGGAAAAGGCAGGCATTAAAAAGGAAAATATTTATTTTATGCCCCGTGAAAACAACTGGTGGGGCCCTGCAGGGCTCACGGGCCCTTGCGGTACGGATACCGAAATGTTTGTAATCAGAAAGCCTAAATGCTCGCCTACTTGCAATCCCGATTGCAACTGCGGCGCGTTCCTTGAAATTTGGAACGACGTGTTTATGCGTTTTAATAAAACCGCCGACGGCAACTATGAAGAACTCACGCAAAAGAACGTAGATACGGGTATGGGCTTAGAGCGTGCGCTTTGCGTACTCAATAATAAATCGAGTGTGTACGAAACGGACATTTTTGAAACCGCTATCCAAAAAATAGCCGAGCTTACGGGTAAGGAATACGGTAGCGACGAAGAAACGACGAAAGCGTTCCGCGTACTTTTGGACCATACGCGTACGGCAACTTTTATGCTCGGCGACGAAAAGGGAATTGTACCTTCGAACACCGACCAAGGATATATTTTGCGTCGTATCATTCGCCGTGCGGTACGTTTCGGCAGGAAAATCGATTTACCCGAAGGCAGTCTTGCGAAAATTTCCGAAGCGTTTATCGCGTATTATCAAGACGTATATCCCGAACTTTCCATCAACCGCGAAAAGATTGCGGAAGAGCTGAATAAAGAAGAAACGAAATTCAATAAAACCTTGCAACAGGGCTTGAAAGAATTTGAAAAATGCTTAAACGGTATCGAACGTAAAAACGCGTTTATGTCGCAAAAAGATCCGTCTTACGTCGCGGAAAAGAATATTGGCGGCAAACAGGCGTTCCACTTGTACGACACGTACGGTTTCCCTGTGGAAATCACGGCGGAAATGGCGAAAGAACGCGGCTTTAGCGTGGATATCGACGGATACAAAGCGGCGTTTGAAGAACACCAAAGCAAGAGTAAAGCAGGCAGCGAGCAAAAATTCGCTTGCGGACTTGCCGATAATAAGGAAGCGACGACAAAATTGCACACGGCAACCCACTTGTTGCACGCCGCGCTCAAAAAGGTACTTTCGCCCGACGTTAATCAAAAGGGTTCGAACATCACGGAAGAAAGACTTCGTTTCGATTTCAACTACGGCGCGCCTATGACGGCGGAACAAATTAAAGCGGTGGAAGATATGGTAAACGACGTCATTGCGAAAAACATTCCCGTGGAAATGAAAGAAATCAGTTTAGAAGAAGCGAAAGCGGAAGGGTTTACGGGGCTTTTCGAAAGCAAGTACGGCGAACGTGTAAAAACGTATACGATAGGCGATTTTTCCAAAGAAATTTGCGGCGGACCGCACGCGGAAAACACGGGCGCTTTGGGTACGTTTAAAATCGTGAAAGAACAAAGCTGCGGTAGCGGACTTCGCCGTATAAAAGCGGTTTTACAATAATGGAAATACAATCGGCGGCGACCGTACAAAAACTGACGGCAGCGTTTATAGAAAAGGGGTTTGCGTTTTCCTATTTCCACGAAAAGGGCGGCGATAGCTCCTGCGTGTATATCTACCGCTTTCAAAAAGGGAAACACTTTTTCGATTGGCGCGAAACGTCGGGCACGAACGAACTGCATTTCGTCGTTTATGCAAACGGACAGTATGCCTTTCCCAGCCTTGAAAAACGCAACGCGAAACTCTTTCGTGCTTTTAAGGTAAAGCATATTTTCAAAAAACCGACGATGGACGAAAAACGTGAACTCTTCGCGGCGGCTTTAAACGCGGAACTGCGTATATCAACGGATACCTTTTTCGGTATTCCCTTATAAAAACGTAAAAACGGAGTGAAAAACACTCCGTTTTCTTTCATATAAATCCATTATCTTGCAAAAATTATCCATTGACTTTTAGGGCGCGGTATGATAAAATTTTCCAAAGACGACAAGGAGTAAAACAATGCAATTTTCCAACCAAAATATCCCCTATACGCCCAACAAGGCGTTGGAAGAAAAGCTGAAAGCTTTACGCTACGGCACGTATACCCGTGAAAATGTATATTGCCGCGACCCGTTTATTATGCGTTACGGCGATAAATACTATTTTTACGTTAGCGTAAACACAAAAGAACCCAAAGGAATTATGTGCTACGTCAGTGATGACTTGGAAAATTGGTCTAACCCCGTAGTGGTATATACGCCGCCCGAAAACTTTCACGGCATAAAACAGTTTTTTTGGGCGCCCGAATGTCATTACTATAAAGGGAATTTTTATATATTCACGTCGGTGTATTCGTCTACGTACAATCACCGTACCATTTCGGCGTATCGCGCGGACAATCCGCTTGGCCCGTTTGAAGATATCGCCAACGGCGCGCTTTCTCCTACCGAATGGGACGCTATCGACGGTACGCTGTATATCGACAAGCAAAACCGTCCTTGGCTGGTTTTCGTACACGAATGGACGTGTATGCCCGATAAAAACGGCGGTATGGTAGCGGCAAGGCTTTCCGAAGATTTCACGCATTTAATTTCCGAGCCTACGCAACTGTTTTTGGCGAAAGACCCGTCTTGGGCGACGAAAGGGGTAACCGACGGACCGTACGTTCTCCGCACAAACGACGGCGTTTTGCGTATGATATGGTCGAATTTTAGCGATAACGGATACGTAGTAGCCAAAGCGCATAGCAATAATGGAGAAATTGACGGCAAGTGGATACAGGACGGACTTTTGTTCCAAAAGGACTTGCGTGAAGATTTCACTACAGACGGCGGACACGCTTCCGTATTCCAAACGAAAGACGGAAGGTTTTTAATGGCGTTGCACGCACCGCAAACGCTGACGAAAGAAGGGGAATACGAACATTTATTGTTGTTGCCGCTTAGCGAAGACGAAAACGGCTTGAAAATTTTATAAACGAAAAACACCGCGTTGCGTATTTTGCGCAACGCGGTTTTACTATTTTATTATTTTTGTAAATGCGAAAAAAACGTACGGGATTGTTTAGAACGCGTCAATGCAAAGCATATAAATACCGCGCCTACTACGCAAACGCTCGCCTGTATCATGTTAAAGGGAATATTGACAAACGCCGCGCCCATTCCCATTAAAAGACAATCGTAAGCGGCATAACCGAACACCATTACGCTTTCCGCAAGTACCGCGGAACACAAACGGGGAAGAAAATCCAGCGCGTCTTTTTTAATGAACTTTTTAAAAAACACCCATACCAGATACGCAACGAGCGCGTCTAAACCCTTAATGATAAAGGTTGCCGGCGCATACAGGGGAAAGCCGACGATAACGTCGGCAAGCGCACTGCCTAAAGCCGCTGCAATGCTGCCGTAGAAAGGTCCTAAACACCAACCTGAAAGCAATACGAAAACGTCTCCGACGTTTAAAAATCCACCTTGCGGTGCAGGAATTTGCACAATTACCGTGCCGATACAACAAAGGGCGGCAAACAGCGCGCCGAATGCAATTTGTTTAGACGGGGAAATGCCGTATACGGAAATAGCGTGTTTCATAACAACTCTCGAAGAAATAATTTGCTATAAGTATACACCTGCAGGGAAAATTTGTCAAGCGAATGATTTAAATTTTTTGCGGCTTAATGCACTCGCCCGTGGCGGCACTTTGGAAGATAACGAAAAACCCTTCCGTTTCACTAAAAGGGGAGCTGGGCACGAACACGCACGCGTCCGCAATTTCTTTGGGGGGACTTTCCTTATCTTCGGCAACGAGTGCGTAACACACGTATTTTGCTTTATCGCCGGCGTACACCACGCCCACGAGATATTCCGTTCCTTCCTTTCCGTTTTGTATTTTTACCCACTCACTACAGGAAAACGCACCGCAAAGCCGCGTGTCGCGCGGATATTTTTTAAGGAGTTCGTCTATTTCGTGCTTGACGGACTGATAATATCCGTCCCCGTCCGTTTGAAACGGGTGGAGTACGCGTTCAGCATCGTCATTTTCCGTAACAGCAAGCCCTTTTTTCTCGTCTTGTTTTTCAACTGTGCCTTGAGTGCGTGCATCGCCGCCAGTTTCGTGAAGCAACTCTTGTCCATATTCCTTTCCTTCTTTTTCGTAATAATTTTCCATACAAACCTTTTCGTCGTCGTAGCTTTCGTTATCCGTTTGCGTATGGACAAGGGGCGGTATTTCCAACTCTTCTTTTTCGGCAATTTCGTCAGTGCTGGTCATAGCGGTTTTATCCTGTGCCACACGGGATAGGGCGGTTGGCAATGCCGCGTTTACTATTTTCTTCCAATCGTATACGCCGTTGCCGTTCACGCCGTACGCCACGGGGATAATTTCGTTTTTGACGTAACAAATGATACCGCAAAACCCTTGCGCAATTTCCATATCCGAAAGAATATTAAAAAGACTTTTCCCCCGTAAGGGCAGCATTTCACTGCGCCCGTTCAAGTCGGAGAGAATACAATAATATTCCCCTGAAACGAGTGGTGCAAAATTGATAGCGGACACTTCAACCGCGAGGTTTTTCCCGTATTGTTCCACCTTGATTAAGCCCGATAAATTTTTTCCGTCGCCCGAAAACCCCTGTTTTACCTGTCGTAGAATGCACATTTTTTTAACATATTGCATTTGTGCTTGCCTCCGCTTGTATGCTCTTGTGTAAGTATATATGTAAAAACCGCGCAAATATTGACGTATTTTATGATATTTTCACTCTTTTCGCGGAAAAATTTTCTAAAAACTCCATAAAAAACCGCGCCAAGTATTGACCTGCGCCCGTTTTTTCAGTATAATAGAAAGGTAGAAATTTATGTAAGGAGAATATCGTGGGAAAGGACGATTTACAAATTGCACTTATTAAATACAATAAAAAAACGTGGTGTAAAAGTGCGGTTTTGGGCTTCTTTATAGGGCTTGCCGTTATCGTACCCGGCATTAGCGGCTCAACGGTGGCTATCATTTTTAAATTATACGATCAGTTTTTGTACGCACTCGGTAATCTATTGAAAAAATTCAAACAATGCTTTGTGTTTTTGTTGCCTATCGGTATCGGTATGCTCTTGGGTATACTACTTGGGTTTATCGGCGTAAAAAGCTTGCTGAAAATATTACCGTTTGCCATCATTTGCCTGTTTGCAGGGCTAATGGTCGGCGCGTTTCCTGCCGTATACGACGAAGTAAAAGACGCCAAAAAAACACCCCTGCGCATCGCTCTTTTCGTTTTAGGGCTTGCCATTCCCGTTGCTATGGGTTGCATTTCCGCATACGGCACGTGGAGTATGCAATCGGTGTCCGCGACAACCGAACTGCTTGAAAACGGCGCACCCGTATTAAAGACGTTTGAAAATATCGGAGTGGGGCACGTACTCGCTTCCCTTGCCTTAGGCGTTGCGATGGGTTTAACGCAAATCGTTCCCGGACTTTCCTTTAGCGCGGTTATGATGGCGGTGGGTTGGTTTGCCGATTTTATCGCTAGTATTAGCTTAACCTACTGGAAATCGAATCCGGCAATTTTCCTTGTCTACGGCGGTATGGGGATAGGGCTTATCGTTAGCGTGTTGGCGCTTTCCAAAGTATTAACTACGCTTTTCGAACGCGCGCGCCATACGTCCTATGCTATGATAGTAGGGTTATCGCTCGGCTCGGTGCTTTCTATGTTTTGTAACGGGGATATTATGGAAGTATATCTTTCGTGGGCGCAGGGCACGGCGGCAAATCCCGTATTAGATATCGTGCTGGGCATACTCCTGTTCGCGGTGGGCATAGTGAGTGCATACCTGCTTGTCCGCTATCAAAAGAAACAGGACGCCGCCAAGGAAACGGGGAAATAGTATGCGCTTTTGGGACTTTCTCAAAACGAAATACCGCCGTTACCAACGCACGCACGGCTATGCTTGCGACGCGTGCAAAACGGAATTGTTTTTCTATCCCAAGCAACGCCTTTGTACGGCTTGCGAAAATACGCTTTATGCAAACGACGGTAACGTTTGTATAAAATGCGGTAGAAAAACGGTAACGGACGGTGTATGTTTAGATTGTAAAATGAAAACGCCTGCCTTTACGGTAGGCGTTTCTCCGTTTGTATACCAAGGTAAAACGGCAGGTCTAGTCAATCGTATGAAAAACGGCAACCGCCGCTTGCCTATATATTTCGGCGAGCGTATGGCGGACGAACTTCTCACTCGTTTTCCCACTCTAAAAGAAGAATTCCCCATAGGCAGGTACGCGTTGAACGAAGCCGTAGAGCTTTGTATCCTGCCCGTACCCATCACGAAAGAACGCTTGCGCGAACGGGGATATAATCAAGCGGAAGAACTTGCTTTAAACGTAGAAGAACGCTTGAAAGAGTTGGGTGTAGCCGCAAAAACGTACACGGACGTATTGTTAAAAATTCAAGACGGCAGGTCGCAAAAAATATTAGACTATAAGGAGCGTGAAACGCAGGCGAAATCGGTATATCACGTACATAAACGCGCCTTTTGCAAGGGAAAGCTTTTGCTGCTTGTAGACGATATCCTAACGACGGGCGCAACGAGTAGTACTTGTGCGGAAATGTTACTAAACGCAGGGGCGAAAGCGGTGTATGTTCTTTGTGCCGCTTCGCTATCCGAACACGCAAACGCCTTAAAAAACCGCCGCAAAGACGAATAAAAACTTAAAAATTTAAAAACTTATAAAAACCGCCGCGCTTCAATAAAATTATTCCAACGGGCAGTGCTTATTTTTTCAATTCTGGCGTAATCGGACGCGGTGTGTAAGATGTAATTATCCCCCAAATAAATGGCTACGTGGCCGATACGTTCGATACCCGTTAAGTGTTTACGGCTTTCGTTGGTAAAGAACATACAATCTCCCCGTTGCAAATCGCCACTCTTTACCTTTTTACCCTGTAACACTTGCGAACGGGTATGCACTTGCAATATTTTCCCCGCTCCCTTATAAAAGACGTATTGCACCAACGACGAACAATCAAATTTTTGCGCCGAAAATCCCTTTAACAACTTCCCTTCGCCGTCGTGCAAACGCACCGCGCCGTATACGTAGGGCACGCCGATAAGCTTATACCCTTCGTCAAGTACTTTCTCCACCTTTTCATTGTCGCTTTTTTCAATGGAAAACACGGCTGCGTACGAAGCGTTCACGTACGCAGTTTTACCTTTATAATACGTTTTGTACCAGTTCCCCGTTTTGCCCAGTACGGCGTAACGGGTATTTTTTTCGGCGCTCCCCAGCACCGCGTATCCCGTACCCGCGCCCGAACGAATATTTACACTGTCGCCCGTACAATTTATGTATTGTACCAATTCCGTTACCTGCTCTTCTTCCGACGAATCGTCCTTGCCCGTTGACGAGTTTGTGGCGCTGTTTTTCTCGGAAGACGACGAAGACGACGAAGACGACGAACTGCTTTCCTGCGTTGACGAGTCTTGCGACGAAGAACTGCTAGAATCGTTTTCTTCTATCGAACTGGAAGAACTGTCGATAGGTGCGCTTATACTGCCTTCCATAGACGAATTTTGAGAAGACGACGAATTGTCGTTTTGGCAGGAAACGAGTGCCGCCGACGGCAAAATAAACCCTAAAGCGAGTAAACACGCCGCCACTTTTTTCATTCTTTTCATAAGTAAACCTCTTGGTTTTCAATTTTTGTTTCCCGTGAAACACAAACGTTTTTCAGTCGGCGGAAAACACCAAACCATTGTATAAGCTCGTCGGTGAAAAATCAATACCAAAAAAACGGTAAAAAGGGGAATATTTCCCAACGCAGGGGAGAAAAGGTAAAAAAAGCGCGTGTATTTGGCGGTAGTTGCCAAAAGAGTAAAAATTTTTCTATCCAAGCGTAAGCGTTGCTTGCATATTTTAATGAAATATGTTATACTAAGCGTCGAGGTAGGAGATATGGACAAGCTGTTGACGGATATACATACCCATTCCAAATTTTCGCACGACGGAATCGATACGTTGCAAGATATGCTTGCCGCCGCCGCGCAAAAAGGATTGTGCTTTTACGGTGTTTCCGAACATTACGATTACGACGTGTACGTAAAAACGGGTTCTAGAACGTGGACGGACGCAAACGCGGAAGAATATTTTCATACCGCTCGGCATTTACAGGAAGACTACGCAGGCGTTTTAAACGTGCTTATCGGCTACGAATACGGCTACACCGACGACGAGCAAGGTATGCAAGAATACGTTGGCGTAACGGAAAAATATAAACCCGATTTTGTGGTGAATAGCGTGCATACCTGCCACGGATTAGGCTATTGCGGCGGTGCTGTGTTCTATACTAAAGACGGAAAGTTGCGGAATAAAGACGAAGTGTATTTCGAATATTTATCTTTACTTCGTCAATGTTTAGACGTGCCGTATACTTACGATATCGTGGGGCATATCGGTTATGCCACGCGGTACGCGCCGTATGAAGATAAATCGTTATCCCTGCAAAAGTACGGGGCGCAAATAGACGATATTTTACGCACCGTTATAAAAAAAGACAAAATTTTAGAAGTCAACGCTTCCAACAAAGGCGGAACAGAGCCCTTTCTTCCCCAAAGAGATATACTGAAGCGGTATTTTCAGTTAGGCGGAAGAAAAATTTCCTACGCGTCCGACGCACACGGCGTTTCCCGTATTGCGGAGCACCGCGCAATGATAGTAGAAATGCTCAAGGAAATAGGTTTTACCTATATCACCGTTCCCTGTCGGGGCGAGCATATCAAAGTGGAGATATAGGAGATATACATTATGTCGCAGTTAGACGTACTTAAATTATTACAACGCTACGGCGAAGAAACCGATTTGGCGGATTTCTCCCCCGACGAGCTGGAAGAACTGCTTCGTCAAATGGAAAACGGGGACGAACCGCTGCCCGAAAATTTTGCCGCGTTTAAGGAGCGGTATTTCGGCTTTTACGACGACGTAAAAGATAAATCGTTAAAAAAACAGGACTGGTAAAGAAAAATCCACTGGCATATGACTGCCAGTGGATTTTTATTATATAGCACGTGTTAATTATATCAAAAAGGGAACAACGTCAAGCATAGATAAAGCACCTAAAAGTACGCAACCGTAGAATAAACCAAGTACGACGCCGATAATTAGAGAAACGACAAGTCCTTTAATAGCACCGCGTTTGGTTTCACTTTGATTTAAACAAAGCGCGATAATGATACCGATGACGCCCAACACAAAACCTAAAAGAAATCCAAGCCAAAAAGAACCTTCGCTTTCGTTGGAATTAGAAGTGGAATAAGTAGACGACGTTTGAGGGGCGGGAGCAGTGTCCGCTATTTTTCCGCAAACAGGGCAATAGAAATGATTTTTATCTATTTTAGAGAAACAAGATTTGCATATTTTTAATACTGGCGCAGGTTTGGCAGGGGTTGCATTAGGGTTGCCTACGTACGCTTCGCAATGTTCGCAAAAACCGTCGTTGGTTTGTGTTTCTTTTCCACAATATTTACAGATCATATTTTTTCTCCTTAGTATAGTTTGAAATAACATACTCATATTATATACGAGAATTTCTCGTAAGTCAAGTATTTTACGAGTATTTATCGTAAAATAATAATAGTATGAAAGAAATAGGGCAAAGAATTAAAGAATTAAGGGTGGAAAATAAACTATCTCAACAACAGTTTGGGGAGTTATTAGCCGTTTCACAAGATACGATATCTTTATGGGAAAACGGTAAAAGTTTACCCACGACGGAGAATTTGATTATCATCGCAAAAACTTTTAAAGTTTCTACGGATTATATTCTTTGTTTGGTTGATTATTAAAATTAAGGCGTTGGAATAAAAGCACACTATGGTCGTTAAATGCGAACCGCAGTGTGCTTTTTTTATCCACAAAATATTAAGTGATATTTTTAGCCTTGTGGCTAAAAGTGATATGCACGATGTGTCTTGCGTGATATTGCGACTTGTAGTCGCAGTTATATTAAATAAATCCACAACTTGCCGATAGGCAAATATCACTGCGTAGCAACATCACTCGTTGTAAAACGAATATCACAAATCCGCTTGCGGATTTATTTAGTTGTCGCCATTCCCTATGGGAAGAGCGACTGGATAGTCGCTTTTTGTCGTATTTTGCCAAAAATTTTCTTTCAAACGCTTGCCAAAAAGAAAAAGAATATGCTATAATGCAAATAGAAATAAATAGAGAAAAAATAATAAACAGCTTTCAGGGGAAAGCAAAAGGAGAAAGAAAAAAGTATGTGGGACATCTTATTTAACGTATTAGCGTTGTTCACAAGCGTCGGCGTATTCATTGCAGGTATGAATATGATGAGCGACGGTATCGAGCAGAGTGCAGGCTCGGGTTTGAAACGGCTGCTCGGGCGTATTAGTGATAACCGTTTTGCAGGCGTAGGTATCGGCGCAGGGGTAACGGCAATTATACAAAGTTCGGCGGCCACTACCGTTATGGCTATCGGTTTCGTAAACGCAGGCGTAATGACTTTGATGCAAGCCACGCCTATCATTATGGGTGCAAATATCGGTACGACGGTTACGGGTATTTTGGTATCCCTTTCCAGCCTGCCTATCGCCGAAGTAATGGCGCTGCTTGCGTTTATCGGCGCAATGATGACGTTTTTCAAAAACGATAAAATTAAGCGTATCGGCGGTACGCTTTGCGGTTTAGGGCTTATCTTTGTCGGGCTCGATTTAATGAGTGCGGCTTTCAAAGGCGAAGCGATTAACGAATTTTTCATCGGCGTATTTAAAATGGTGAATTTTCCGTTATTACTTATTTTAATCGGTATTATATTTACGGCTACCATTCAAAGTTCGTCCGCGGCGACAGGTGTCGTTATCGTTATGGCGGGCACGGGCGTAATTTCCGTGCAAAACGCGTTGTTTATCGTACTCGGTTCTAATATCGGTACGTGCGTTACGGCGGCGCTTGCGGCTATGGGCGCAAACGTAAATGCAAAACGCACCGCGTTTATCCACCTTACTTTCAACGTAATCGGTACAATTATCTTTACCGTTATCCTTTGGATATTCGGCGATTTTATCGTGGGAATATTACAAACGCTGCTTCCAAACAACGCGCAAATGCAAATCGCTTGGTTCCACGTACTCTTTAACGTAACCACCACAGTCGTATTGTTGCCGTTCGTAAAACAACTGGTACAATGGGCGGAATTTGCCATCAAGGACAAGAAGACGGACGACGAAGAATTGCGCTTGAAGTTCGTCGACGAACGCTTGCTTTCCACACCGCCTATCGCGCTTATGCAAGTGAAAAAAGAGTTGGAATATATGATTGCTTGCGCCAAAGAAAATATGGAAAAATCGTTTGAAAGCATTTTTAGCGGCAAGGACGAATACGGCGAAGCCATTTCCAAAAACGAAAGCGTTATCGATTTCACGAACAGTACCGTAACGAAATATCTCATCAAATTATCAACGCTTGTAAACGCGAAAGACGAAAAGGCTATCGGTACGTATTTCCACGTATTAAACGACGTCGAACGTATCGGCGACCACGCGGTAAACTTCTATGAAATCGGCGTGGAAATGCAAGAAAAAACCCTTTCGTTCTCCGCGGAAGCTATGGAAGAACTTACGCAAATGCGCGATAAAGTATTGCAAATGTTCGATATCGCAAAAGAAGCGTTCGATAACGGCAAGTCGGATAGACTGGTCGAATTGACAGGTTTAGAAAACGAAGTAGACGGAATGAAGCGTCAACTCACCGCCAACCATTTCGCCCGTTTAGCGGTAGGAAATTGTTGTGTAGAATTAAGCCCGTACTTCTCGTCTGCCGTGGCAGGGCTTGAACGTGTAGCCGACCACCTTATTAACGTCGGGTATAGCGTTTTGAACCCTACGGGTTCGCAAAGCCAAGCGGTGAAAGAAGAAAAAATTAAATTGTAAATCTACGAAAAAACCATTCCCCAAGCCACGAAAGCTTGGGGAATTTTTTAACAATTATGATTATTCTATCGTTGTTATTTGTCTGCACTCTTGTATAACTTCCATTACGCGATTTTGAAAATCGGGCAATCGCTTAATTAAACCGAGTGCAATTTTTTCGAACAACCCCAAAAGGAGCACGTCGATACGGATAAGACGCAATATTTTTAGTAACTTTTTCTTCATAGCCGAAAATCTCCTTTTCCGAAGTTTTTTGTGCCGAGCCGAAGAAAGGACTTTTACGCCTTGGCGCATAGGGGACGGAAGAACGGATTTCCGTTTTTTCCTGCGCCGTAACCGATTATATCATAAAAACGCCACTTGTCAATAGCCCACTTTCAACTTTTTTTGCGTTTTGTCAAAAAAATTTCGACATTATGCAGTTGCCAATAAAAGGGCGGTTGACTTTTTTTTCACATTCGTGTATAATGAAAGTTGAAAATGTAAAAATCAGGGTAAAAGAATGATTATTTTGGGCATTGACCCCGGTATTGCAACACTGGGATACGGAATCGTGGAAAAGGACGCACGCGGAAGCTGTCGCGCGGTCGATTACGGCGTTGTGCAAACTCCTAAAGAAGAGGGTTTGCCCGTTCGTCTTGCTATGCTGGAAGAAGGTCTTGTCAAAATTTTACAAAAATACAATCCCGACGAAGTGGCTATGGAAGAGCTGTTCTTTTCCAAAAACATCACGACGGGTATCGCGGTAGCGCATGCGCGCGGCGTGGCACTTTTGACTTGTGCCAAGCATTGCGGTAAATTGTACGAATACACGCCTATGCAAATCAAGCAAGCACTGACGGGTTACGGCAGGGCGGAGAAAAAACAAATGCAGCTTACCGTAGCGTCGCTGTTGAAGCTGAAAACCGTGCCCAAACCCGACGACGCGGCAGACGCGCTTGCGGTGGCAATGTGCCACGCGTTCACCAACCGCTTTGGCGAGTTGTTTGCAGTAGGCAATATGACGCGCACAAAAGGAAAAAATACCGCAGGCAACGAAGCGGCGCAGCTGATAGCCGAAATGGAACGCCGCCGCAGTGCAAGAATCGCTGCCGAGCGCGCGAAAAAACAAGCCGCGCAAGCCGCGCAACAATCCACACAGGGGGAAGATAAACAATGATAGCATATTTAAAAGGCAAAGTGCTTTCTATCACCGCCGAAACGGCCATTTTGGAAGTTAACGGCGTGGGGTACGAACTCTACTGTTCGGGCGGCGCGTTTAGAAAACTCGTCGTAGGGGAGCAAGCGGAACTTTTCACCTATTTACAGGTAAAAGAAGACGGCGTAACGCTGTTCGGGTTTGCCAACGTAAAGGAAAAGGAACTGTTTTTAAAGCTTATCACGGTGTCGGGGGTAGGTCCGAAAATGGGCATTGCCATTTTAACGGGCTTGTCCGCGGACGAGTTCGCCACCTGCGTAGCGACGGCGGACGTAAAGCGTTTGAGTACGGTAAAAGGATTAGGAAAAAAGACGGCGGAAAAAATCGTGCTGGAGCTGCACGGTAAAATTTCCGCGGCGGAAATTATGCAGGCGGACGTTTCGTTGCCTTCTACAACTTCGGTAACGGAAAAGCTTTCAGCGGTAGACGAAGAAGCGGTGTCCGCATTGATGGGCTTGGGCTTTACCAAAGCGGAAAGCACGCAGGCGGTAAAACGCGCGCACGAATCGGGCGCGAATACGGTAGAAGATATTATCCGCAAAGCGTTACAAGGTGGGGTGTGATATGTTTGACGAAGAAGAATACGCCGACGAAAGCTTAATTGTCAGTACCAAGACGGAATACGACGTGGAAGAAAACGTACTCCGTCCCAAGACGATGGCAGATTACGTCGGTCAGCAAAAAGTAAAAGAAAATTTAGACGTATACATCAAAGCGGCGAAATCGCGCGGAGAAGCACTCGACCACGTACTTTTATACGGTCCGCCGGGCTTGGGGAAAACCACTCTTTCGCACATTATCGCCAACGAAATGGGGGTAGCTATCAAAATTACCAGCGGCCCTGCGATTGAGCGTTCGGGCGATTTGGCAGCCATTTTAACCAACTTGAACGAAGGGGACGTACTCTTTATTGACGAAATCCACCGTTTAAACCGTTCGGTAGAAGAAATTTTATATTCCGCTATGGAAGACTACGCGTTGGATATTATCGTCGGAAAAGGCCCGTCGGCAAGGAATATCCGTTTCTCGCTCAACCGTTTCACGCTTATCGGCGCAACCACTCGTATCGGTATGCTCGCGCCACCCTTGCGCGATAGATTCGGTATTATCAACCGTTTGGAAATGTATACGCCGGAAGAATTACAGGATATCGTTACCCGTTCCGCACGCGCGCTGGATATCGCTATCGAGCCTGCCGCCGCGTCGGAAATTTCCCGTCGTAGCCGCGGTACGCCGCGTATTGCCAACCGACTGTTAAAACGCGTCCGCGATTTTTCCTGTGTAAAAGGGAACGCTGCAATCACTCGTGAAGACGCGCGTTTCGCACTCGAACGGTTAGACATTGACGAGTTGGGTTTAGACGGCACGGATAGAAATCTTTTATGGGCGCTGATTGATAAATTCGGCGGCGGCCCTGCCGGCTTGGAAACGCTGGCGGCAACTACGGGCGAAGACGTGAATACCATTGAAGACGTATACGAGCCCTATCTTTTACAGCTTGGCTTTATCGCACGTACGCCGCGCGGACGTATTTGCTTAAAGGGCGGTTATCAACATATGGGCGTAGAACCGGGCTTGAAAGCCAAACGGCAAATGTCGATATTCGAAGAGGACTAAAGGATAATGGACGAAAAAATACAGTATACCAAACGCGATTTTTATTACGATTTACCACAGGAGCAAATCGCGCAAACGCCTGCCACGCCGAGAGATTCGTCGCGGCTTTTGGTGTACGATACGAAAACCAAGCAAATTCAGGATAAAATTTTTCGCGATATTACCGACTATTTACAGGCGGGGGATTTGCTTGTCGTCAACAATACCAAAGTAATCCCTGCGCGCACGTACGCTAAAACCGAGCACGGCGGCGTTGTGGAAGTACTCCTGTTAAAACGGCAAAAGCTGGATACTTGGGAAGTGCTGATGAAGCCGGGGAAAAAGGGCAAAATCGGCGCGAAAATGACCATTGGGGACGAACTTTCTTTAATCGTGCGCGATATCACGCCCACGGGGGAACGTATCGTCGAATTTTTCTATAACGGCGCGTTTGAAGACGTGCTGGCAAGGGTGGGAACGATGCCCCTGCCGCCGTATATAAAAGAAAAGCTGGAAAACCAGTCGCGCTATAACACGGTGTATAGTAAAGTGGACGGCAGCGCCGCCGCGCCTACGGCAGGCTTGCATTTCACGGAAGCCTTGTTACAAAAAGTAAAAGCTAAGGGAGTGGATATTGCCGAAGTGTTATTGCACGTGGGTTTGGGCACGTTCCGTCCCGTCAGCGAAGAGATTATTACAAACCATAAAATGCATTCGGAATTTTATCAAATTTCCAAAGAAGCGGCGGAAAAAATCAACGCTGCCAAGCGCGAAGGCAGGCGAGTAATTGCGGTAGGTACGACGTCGGTGCGAACGCTCGAAAGCGTAGCCGACGAAAACGGATTTGTAAAAGAATGTAGCGGCAATACCGAAATTTTCTTATATCCGCCCTATAAAATGAAATGCGTAGATGCGCTTATTACTAATTTTCACCTGCCCGAAAGTACGCTTATTATGTTAGTTGCTTGTTTAACGGGCAGAGAAGAAATTTTAAACGTTTACAAATATGCGGTGGAGAATGGCTACCGTTTCTTCAGCTTCGGGGACGCCTGCCTATTCTTATAAACGGCGCATCTCGGCGTTGCGCTCCGCTTTGTTTCGGTCACGTACGTCTATGTACGCTCCCGTCAACAAATGCTCGCGCGCCTTGACCTGCTTGTTTCTAAAAATAGGCAAATCCTGCTTCCCATAAAATTGGGGGATAGTATGCTCGTCTTATAACCGTCGAAATACGGTGTTGCGCTGTGGCAACCTTCGGTCATTTACGCCTTAGTAAACTCCCGTCAAAAATGCTCGCGCGCCTTGTCTTTCTCGGTTCTACAACCAAACAATATCGCTCTATCCTGCTTCCCGTAAAATTTTGCACTGCTTGTTTCAAAAACCAACGACCATATTACAAACCACTACGGACTGCACAAAGCAGTCCTTTTTTCATCAAAAAATTTAAATTTGTCAAAGAAATGAACTAAATTAGCAAAAAGAAGTAAAAATAACACTCAAACAACAAGTTTTTTCACAAACCGACAAACTTTTTTTTCATAAACCATTGACAAAATAACAAAATTTGTATTATAATAATTTTGTATCATTGTATACTGCGTTTTTACGCGCGGCAAAGGGATATCCCTTTTTGCTTGTTTGTGTAGCAAACAAGCAAAACAAATACTTAAAAGGTATATAAACGGAAAAACGCGAAAAGCCGTTTCGCGTTAACCGATATATAGAAAAAAATAAAAGCAAGGAGAACAAAATGAAAAAGCGTAAACTTTTATTTCTGTTGACGGCAGTGTTTGCTCTTTCCGTACCGCTTAGTGCGTGCGACGGGGAAGAGTCTACTTCTTCGTCGTCTATACAGGAAGTGGAAACACACGCAATGGCGACGCACTTCGTTTTAGACGGCGACACCAGAGAGCCGTATTCTACGGTTACCCGCTATGAAGGCGTTTTGGATAGCGTCAACGAAGAGCACGGTTTGGCAGTACTTCGCAAAACGGAATACACCAAAAACGACGACGTGAAAGAGACGGTTACCGTATTAGATTTGGCAAGCGGTAACGAGCTTTGGAGCGATTACGTACAAAACCCGTCCGAAGAGATTAATAAAGACACGTTGTCAATGAACGTGGATAAATATCCCTTTATCGAGATAAAGGAAGAAACTTGGGAAGAAGGGGAATTCGGTTTAGAAAAGAAAACCACGTATACATACCGTTTTGCAGAGGAAAACTCTAACACGCTCGTTTACAATGCGAAATCGGAAATGGACTATACTTCGTTAGGTTCGATGTACGTATGTGAAATAGACGATACGGTGTACTGGGTAGGCGAAAACCTGGAAGTTATCCGTACGTTTAATAAAATGCAAATAGACGGATATCGACTTCCCGATTTCGACGCGTCGTATAAAGACTATTTATACGCGTGGGATTTCTCTAACGAAGCGCGCGTAATTGAAGTATATAATAGAGAAGGTATTTGCAGTATGCAATACACCCACCCCAGCAACGTGGGTATGGTGGGCTATAACCAAAGCGGACCCGTGGTGTTAAACGACGGTAATATTTTGATGCAAGAATTAGTTCTCTCCGAAGCAGACTCTACCGATTACGACTTTAAAATTTTACAGGCTGGCGAACAACCTTGGACGTTTGACGAAGTAAAGGTGGATATGACCACGAAAATTATCGACTATAAGACGGGCGACGTAACGGAAATCGACGTTGATTACGTTATTATGGACTTTGAAGCGGCATACGCAAGGGAAGAATACGGCGATTTCCCGTTTGCGTTGCAAGAAGGTGAAGAGAATCAAGCGTATATCGCAAAAATTATCAATCAAGACTTGGCACCTGTCGAATACGTAACGATGAACAATAACGGCGAAATTACGTATACGCTGCAAAACGAATGGTTGCAAACGAGTGCGTTGCAAGCTATGATGGGCACGACAGGCTATTCGCAAATGTGGATGTGGGATGAAGAACGTTACGTTGCGGCGGTGGTTACTAATGTGGTAGACGGCTCTTACGAAACGTGGATGTTCGATTTGGACGGCAATAAGATAGCGAAACTGCCCAACAATTTCCACTCTGCAACCGAAGAATATATCGTAACCGAGTACGGCATTTACGATTATACGGGCGCGCTTGTTTACGATTTTGAAAACAGCACGTTGTTTACGGAAAACGACGTGGGTGTATACAGCCTGCTTGTTACTGAAGAAGGCTTGGTCGTTCCGCATATGAATCTCGAAACGTTGCAATACGAATTGTATAAATTCGACGGGAAAGATTTCGTGAAAATGGAATGGGCAACCGAAGGCAAGATGGAAATGGAAATTCCTATGGAGGTCACGAGTGACGGTGTCTTACCCAAAGGCAATAAAATAACAATGTCGATTGCGGGTAAAAATATGGCGGATATAATGTCGAACAATACGTTTACGTGGACGTTGTATAAAGCGGACGGCGAAGCGCTTGTGAGAATGCAAGTAGATAGATTACACGACGAAATCATTCACATTTTGGACGAAGCGGCGTATATGGAAACGCAAATTGACGGTAAAGATTATCTTTACGTTATCAAATAAGGAAAAAGGAGAAAGATAAGTATGAAGAAAAATAAATGGTTAACCCTTCTTTCCCTTTTGCTTGGCGTATCTACCGTGTTAGGCGCTTGTGGCGGCGACAACTCTAGCAGTAGCATTAGTAGTAGCAGCAACGATAGTAGTAGCGATTCGTCTACCGACGCTGCGCCCGTTGTAGAAGCAAGCTTTACCAACTTTATTAACACGGAATATAAAGCGGACTGGAAAGATATGTCGTCTGACGTTACCACGCTCAACGACGAATACGGTACTTGCGTAAACAAATATAAAGGACTGTACCTGTTTGCAAAAGAAGATAAAAACTTCTTAAGCGAAATTGTACAAACGTGGACGCTTTACAATGCGAAGACGAATTCGGTTGTATGGACGAAAGAACATACCTTTGAAGACGGCGATTATTACGGTGAAGATAAATACGGCAACGCAAAACACGCGCCCGTAGAAGTGAGCGTATCCTTAGAACGGTTAAATCATCCTTCCGTTTCGCCTTTCGCGTACGTGCAAGTGGTTACGAAAACGTACGAAAGATATTCCGACGAAGTGTTGGAACAAATGGAAGAAGTGTTGGGAGAAGTACCCACTTCGTATAAAGTAAAGCAAACGACGGAATATTACAGCGCGGACGGTAAGCTGATTGCTTCTACTAAAATGATGGATCCCCCTTCGCCCAGCTATGCCGACGATATGGATAACGGCAATATTCAAGCGTCTTTCGGCAAGACGATGGCAGAATTCGACAAAGACGGCAACTTGGTTTCCACTTGGAATAGAGAAACGGACATCAAGCGCGTATATTTTGCCGAAACGGAAAAATACGGTTACACGTATACCCTTCGCGGCGGTGCTATTGTTTTAGACGTATACAACAAGGCAGAAAACGCCGTGGTATACAGTAAAGCGGTAAAGGGCGATATTTTCGGTATGATGAAAACCCCTGTTAACCTGTTGGAAAACGGGGATATGTTCGTGCAAGATAAAACCGCTACCGAAACCGTTAAGTACGATTATTTAGAAGGCGGCGTGAAATATAACTTGACCACCACCCGTATCGACGTGGAAACGGGCAAGGAAACGGAAGTAGAATTCAACTACGTTATCAACCAAATGATAGACAAGGAAGCTTGGGAAGAAGAGCATAAAGAACTCGGCTTTACCGAAAACGTGTATAACGTAGCTTGGGCAACAAAGGTAGAAGACGGCGTGTTGACCAATGAAGTACTGTTGTTCTTCGATAACGCACTCAACGTACAATACGAATGGGCTCCCCTTATCCCCGAACAGGTAAATTTGACGGAAATCGACGTGCTCGATTCGGGCGATTTGTTACTTTCGCTTGCTTCTCCCGTAAAGGACAGCAACGGCGAAACGGTGGATAGAGCTATCGTTACGGTAGACGGCGAACTCGTTTGCTACGTACCTAAAGACGCCGTCGTAATGATGGATTATATCGTTCCTTACAACACCGACGACGAATACGGTTATAACGTATACGACTTCTACGGCGAACAGGTAGACCGTATCGAGCTCGGTTCGTGGACGTACACGGATAACGATTGGGAAATTAAGAAGAGCGGACGTATCGGCGATAAATATATCTTCGCTGCAGAACGTATCAATACTGATACGAAGGAAACGGAAACCCAACAAAAGGTAGTTGAAAAAGCCGGTTATTTCTCTGGCGGCGGAATTTCAACGCAAACCGAAAACTACGGACGCGTGGTAACCATCACCACAAATTATATGGTAACCGAAAAAGACGGGCAATATTCTTTGTACGACGGCGATTTAGATTATATCTTAACCACCAATCATCCTATTGTCAAAGATTCTACGATAGTAGAATACGACGATTGCTTTGTTGTAGAAGCATTATACGGCAGCGAAATCGTTGTATACGTTATCGAGTTTGAAGACCATTACAATAGCGACGATAATGAGAAGCCCGACTATGAATACGATAGCAGTTCGAGTAATAAAGGAGGAGACGAAGAATGAGTAAACGTTCGAAATTAGCATTGATATTAGCTATGTTGCTCGGCGCGTCCACCGTAATTTCCGCTTGTAACGACGGTGGCAGATATTCTTCTTCCGAAAGCAGCAGCAGTAGCAGCAGCGATAGTAGCAGCTCGGAAAGCTCCATTACGCCTGAAGAGGAAGAAGAGCTCGCCAACGAATTGTATAAAGAACGTATTGACAAATGGTTGCAATACGTAGAATATAACGGCCAAAGCAACACTCTTAAAACGGTTAGCATGAGGGAGTTGACGGAAGAAGATACCAATGAAAAGAAAACTGCGTTGGATATTTCTTCGCAAAAGACGTATAAAAAGAAGGAAACGGGTGATTACAAGGCAACGTTTAAAGTGCCCAACCCCAATTATGACCCTGCAAATCCTACGCCTGGTATGTCGGCAACGATAGACGAAAAGAAGAAGGTAGGGGCTTACGAAAAAACGTCGTTCTACGTGAAAGAAACGGGTAAGTTTATCGATACGTTCACGCAAAAAACGTACTTAAAAAAGTACGACGCGGAAAAGGGCGGTTACGTATTGTTGCACCCCGATAGAACGCAAGACGAAGTAGTGCTTTTCGAATTTGACGAAAGCACATACGCGAACTTGTTGGAAGTAAAAAAGACGGAATACATACTCAAGGCAATGGTAATGGACCCCAGCCTTGCCGCGCCTATTACTCCTAATCCCGACGCGGATACGCCTGATACAAATACTCCGGATACCAATACACCTGATACCAATACCGACGAAACGGAGAACGCAGTAGAAAAATACGTTTCCCTTATTGAAAATTATGACGAAGTGGTTACGTATAGCTATTACGACGTAACGACGGGTAATAAGCTTGCGGAAGGTTTGGAAAAACGTGCGGTAGTACGCGGAGACGCTGTGGATATCGACGACAAGACGTACGTTATGGGTGAAGACGGTATTGCAAAGGTATTCGATTTGGGTATGGACTACACCTTGCCCAAGTTTGCGAAAGACAATCAACAATATGCGGCGGGCAATTATGACCCGTACGTATACTTCGAACAGGGCGAATACGGCTACCGCATCGACGAAGAAGAAGCGATTACCGTGCAAATCAGCGCGGACTTCGCGATGGCAACCTTCCCCGGCGTTTCGGTAAGCGTATACAAGGACCACGATTTAGTGGCTACGTACGAAGCGAACGTATATCACGTATCGGGCTACGCGGTATTGCCCAACGGCAACGTATATTTCTGTGAATACAGACAGCTTGCCGAAGACGCAACCGAATACGACATTGCGTTGGACGTTTACAAGTTTGACGTGGTACATACCATTTTAGACGTAACAACGGGTCAAACCAGCGAAGTGGAAAACGGCTTTGTAGCCAGCAAGATATATACGGAAAGCACGCCGAACATTCAAACGCTGTTGCATTTGAATACGTTAGGGCAAGACAATATTTTGCATAGTATGAAGCTCAAGGAAGGCTACGTGCTTGCGGAAATTCAAGCGTTTGAAGACGGTGCGCTTACGGGCAACAGCACGTTTGCGGTATTGAACAGCGAAACGATGGAACTCGTAGAAGAATTGCCGAAGATTGTAGATACGCAATTTGGTTATGCAAGCTTCGTTAGCAAAAACTATATGCTCCTTATGATGAAGCCTGTAGACAATCAATCCTTGTTCTATACGGTAAACGTGGCAACGGGCGATTTAGAGCTGTTTAGCAAAAATGCGTTTTCGCGTATCAAGCCTTTGGAAAAGGACTGCTTCCTGTACGAAAATAAGATTTACGATTATAACTTCGAATTGGTTGCAGATTTGGAAGACTATACAAGCGTTAAAGTTCTTAAAAACGGCAAGCTTTTATTGAAAAAGGAAAACCGTTGGAATGAAGACTTGTATATGGACGTTTACTGGTCTATCGGAACGATTACGGAAAGCTACGATTCGTATCATCCTGACGGCGGACGGTACGTCAGGAGCTTAAGCACCACGCAAATTTTCTATGATACGGCGTCGCGCGTTTCCGAATATGATAATTGGATAGGGCTTATGAGCGTTACCTATAACGAAGACGGCAACTTCTTCACGACGGTAATCGACGGTAAAAAGTCTATCTATGCTTTGGATATTCAATATAATAACATTTCTACCAAGCTGTTGTTAGAAGAAAAGGAAGAAAGGGAATGGATTTTCCAAACACCTTATAATACTAATAAACAGGCTGTTTATAATGTAACTACGAAAATCGAAAGCGTAACAAAGCTTGTTGACGGTCAATACGTCGTAAAGGTAAGCGAACACTGGGATTTGACTAATACGTTCAATTATGCTAATAACGAAGAACCTGCCGACTACGTGGTGGCAAATGACGGTAAGACATACTATACCTATTATATAATGAAATAAGATAAAAGGAGAAAAGAAAATGAAACGCAAAATTATTGCATTGCTTATGGCAACTGTTTGTACTACCGCAGTATTTGCTTCTTGCGGTGGCGGGGAAGAAAGTTCTTCTTCATCGTCTTCTTCCAGCTCGGAAAAGCCTGTATGCGAAACGCACGTTGACGGTAACAAAGACGGCGCTTGCGACGAATGTGAAAGAGCGGTAGTGGTAATCACCGAACAACTTCCAGCGGAAAAGGAAGAAGAAGTGCCTATGGTGGTTAATCCTTTACCCGAAAACGTAAAGATGTCCGATTATATCGGCCCTAAAGCGGAAGACGCGAAAACCGTTCTTCCTGCCGACGCGAAAGTGAAAGAGCTTGAAGGCCTTGAAAGCTACGCGAAAAACTTGTACTTTATCAAGACGACGACGGAAGAAAAGGTGGCTGAACCTACCACTGATAACGAATACAAGATGATTTGCGAAGACGTATACACGGTATACGACGCAGCGCAGGATAAAGACGTTTACACTGCGAAATCGGGCGAATATTATCGTTTCTATTACAATGAAGAATTTACGGGCTCGCACTATGAAGAAGAGAACTACAAAGACACATACTACGTAGACTTTAGAGGCGCGTACGTAAAGGTTCTTGAAGTTGTCAACGAACAAGACGAAGAATACGATTATCAAACGAATACGACGTATACCACGAAGTATTACACCTATAACTGGGAATTGATTGCTACGGCGGAAGAAGAATACTATTCCGTAACAGAACCGACGGTGGATACGTACGGCGGTTATGCGTACGTAACGATTGACGGTACGACGTATACCGTTGATTTGGAAACGATGGCACTCGTAACGTTAGAAGGCGCTACGGCGGATGCAAATATGCATATTCGTCGTCCTGCATTTAACAAAGTCATTGGCGATTACGGTTACGTATTTGGGGCAAACCAAGTTTGGGTATACGATTTAACGAAATGGATTTCTTGTATGAACAAATTTGTCCTTCCTTCCTACTGGACCAACGCGCAAACGATGTTGCTTGACAACGGCACGATATTTGTTCAATACGAGAAAGTATTACATAGCAGCGCGGTTTCCTATGATATTTTGAACGGTTCTGGGGATAAGGTAGACCTTGTGCAAGCGCTTATCAATCCTGCAACGGGCGAAATCACGAACGTTGAATTCGGTTATAAGTTGGGTAATATAACGCCTGTTCAAACGGAAAAATACAACGATAACGCGAAGAATATCGTATACTTGTATCCTATCGAAGAAAAGGAAGTAAACTATGCGGCAGGCTTTGAAGCGGTTATCGATAACGAACTCAACATTTTGTACGCGCACAAGACCACGCTTGTTGGGCAAGTAGACCAAATTATCTATTTAGCTGACGGTTATTACGTAACGATGGTTCAATACGACGAAGAAGTTAGCGTAACCGTTATCGTAGACGGCGAAGGCAAGGAAGTTGTGAAAGTTCCCAACAGCGCAGATGCTGTATGCGGTATGTTAAACGTTGGTAAGAAATACTACAGCTGGGATATGAGCAAAGTATTGTTAGATTTGACTCCTTCCACAACGGAATTGTATTATGAACTTGTGGCAGAACAAGAAGACTATATGATTCTTAAGCAAACGACGCTTGATGACCCTGAAACGGAAGAAAACGAAGAAAAAGTGGAATACTTCTATTTCAACGCTTCTATGAGCGCTCCTGCAAAAATCGAGGTTGAAAACTTTGCAAACATTACGGCTATTTCCAACGATTATTTCTACGTTACGACAGTGGAAGTAGTAGAAATCGACGAAGATGAAGACGGCGAAGTAGACAGCACGGAAACCATTATCGAATACGTTGTATATAACGCAAACAACCAAAAAATCGGTACGTTCGAAAGCGCACCTTTCAACGTAGTGGAAGCTTTGGAAGGCGTATACAAAGTAAACTTTATGGACGGTTCGGAAATTCTCATCAGATAATATAAAAATATAATATTTTTTCTCCCCTTTCGCCATACTGCGAAAGGGGAGATTTTTTTATGTCTGACAACGTATTATCCAAAGCAAAAACGTTACAAAAGGAGCTTGTTGTATTCCGTCGCAAATTACACGAATACGCGGAAACGGGGTTCGATTTACCCAAGAGCCGTGCGTATATCGTTGAAAAACTGCACGGCTTGGGAATGGAGTGCGAAGAAGTAGGCGGCAGTATCGTCGCCACGCTTACAATGGGGGAAGGGGAACAGTGCATTTTACTGCGTGCGGATATCGACGCATTACCGATACGCGAACAAAGCGGTGAAAAATTCGCCTGTAAAACGGGGAATATGCACGCTTGCGGACACGATTTACACGCGGCAATGCTTTTCGGTGCGGCGTGTATTTTAAAGAGCCACGCGCCCAAAACGTATGGCAAGGTAAAACTGTTGTTTCAGGCGGCGGAAGAACGTTTAGACGGAGCAAAAGCCGCTGTGCAAAACGGCGTTTTGGAAAACCCCAAAGTGCAAGCGGCGGTAATGTTGCACGTAATGACGGATAGTCCGCTTGCAACGGGTACGACAGTGATTGCCGAAGATACCAGCGCGCCTGCAGCGGATTACTTCCGCATAGAAATAAAGGGCAAGGCTTGCCACGGTTCTGCGCCGCAAAACGGCGTAGACGCGTTATCTGCCGCAGCGTATATTATGCTCGGCTTGCACGAACTATCGGCAAGAGAAATAGCCGTTAGCGCGCCTGCGGTATTGACGGTAGGGAAATGCACGGGCGGCGAAGCGGCAAACGCCATCGCCGATAAAGCAGTGCTGGAAGGCACGTTGCGAGCCTTTGACGAAGAAACGCGTGCGTGGCTGAAAAAACGGGTAATAGAGCAGCCTGCGGCAATAGCAAAAGCCTTTCATGCAACGGCAAAAACAACGTTCCCGAGCGGCTGTCCTACTCTTGTGAACGATAGACGAATGTCAGCACTCGCTTTACTGTCGGCAAAGACGGTGGCAAAAGAAAAGGCGATGCTTTCGTCCACACTTACGGGTGGGGAAGTGGCGAAAAGAAACGGCGGCTCGGAAGATTTTGCGTATATTTCCCACGAAGTGCCGTCCGTTATGCTCGGTTTGGCGGCAGGGGAAAGCGCAAAGGGGTACGATAAACCGTTGCACCACCCCAAAGTGCGTTTCGACGAAGGGGCGCTTTATATCGGCGCGGCGTTATATGCGCAAATTGCGCTGGACTGGTTACAGGCGGCGCAAAAACAAAAAGGAGCGGACTATGGAAAGGGTAAAAAGTCGAAATAAAAACGGATTTTTAAAGGGCGCGGCGCTTATTGCAGGCGGCGGCTTTATCGCAAAGGTTATCGGCGCGCTGTACCGTATTCCGCTTACCAACCTAATCGGTGGGCGCGGGTTAGGGTTATATCAAATGGTATATCCCGTGTATTGTTTACTCCTTACCGTTTCGGCGACGGGGATTCCTGCATCTATCGCCAAATTGACGGCGGAACGGATAAGCAAGGGACAGGGGGATAAACCGCTTTTTACAACGGCGATGAAGTTGTTTATTCTTATCGGACTTTGCGGCTCGGTAGTGATGGCTATTATAGCGCCTTTTTTAGCGCAAGCGCAAGGCGCAACCGAAGTGTTGGGCGGTTATTACGCGTTAGCGCCGTCGGTGTTGCTGGTATCGGCGATATCCGTGTTTCGCGGTTGGTTTCAAGGCAAAAACGATATGTTGCCCACCGCGCTTTCCGAAATTACAGAACAGGTGGTAAAGGTGGCGTTTGGGTTATTGTTTGCCTACCTTTTCAAAGAGAACGTGGCAACCGCCGTTACCTTTTTATTGCTTGCCGTGTCTTTATCCGAGCTTGCGGCACTTTTCTTGATGCTGCTATTATTTCGTCGCGTACCTGCCCACGGGAAATTGAAAAACGGTGGGGGCAGGGTTGCAATGAAATCGGTGCTGCGCTTAAGTATTCCTGTTACCCTTTCGTCCATTTTATTGCCTATTTCGTCGCTGATAGACAGCGTGCTTGCCGTACGGCTGTTATCGGCGTATGCCCAAGATGCGGTAACGTTATACGGCTTGTTTGCAGGCGGTGCGGTAACGGTTATCAATTTACCCGTATCGGTGTGCTACGGCATTGCGGCGGCAAGCGTGCCGTCGGTTGCCGCCGCTGCGGCACAAGGGAAAGGGGTAAAACGCAAGCTGTTTTTCTCGTTAGGGATAACCGTTCTTGTTGCCGCGCCTAGCGCGTTGGGGCTGTACCTTTTCGCCGAGCCTGCCGCGAAAATTATATTCCGTAGCTTGCAGGGGGAAGAGTTGTCCACTTTGATTGCTTTAATCCGCGCGTTTGCGCCCAGCGCGTTGACTCTTTCTTGCGTGCAAACGCTTTCGGCGTGTTTGACGGCGCAAGGGAAGCCCAAGCATTCCGCTTTTTCTATGTTGGTGGCGGTTACGGTGAAAACGCTTACCTATTCCTTTTGGTTGAAGAACGCTGAAATTTCCGTTTTCGGATTGGCGTATGCCACGAATCTTTGTTATTTGGTTGCTTTTCTTTTGGATTTGGTATATAATTTAATTGTATCGAAATCTAAAGGAGTAAAAGCGACACAATGATAACGGTAGTGGGTTTGGGTGTAGAAAAAGGAGATATAACAAAACGGGGCGAAGAAGCCATTTTTGCAGCGGTGCAATCGGGGGCGAAAGTTGCCGTTCGCACGGCAAAAACCCGTTCCTATCAATCGGTATTAGCACTCGGCGTGCCGCACGTGTGCTTGGATAGCGTGTATCAAAACAGTCGTTCGTTTCAAACGCTTGCAAAAAATCTTTGTAAAGCCGTTTGCGACTTGGGAGAAGATACCGTGTACTTAGTAGACGGCGCGGCGAGTGAAGATAACTCGGTAAAAGCTCTGCAAAAACGGTTGCGTGGCAAAGTGCAAATTATCGACGGCGTTTCAAAAGTTTCCGCTATGGCTACGGCGGCGCGTTTTCAAGGCTGTTCGTATACCGCCGTTTCCGCGTACGAACTTTTTGACCGCGCAAAAACGGGCGGATTGACGCTTCCGCTTATCGTGTATGATTTGGACGATAAAGCGCTTTGCAGCGACGCGAAATTATTACTTGGCGAATTGTTTGGCGACGAAACGTCCGCATTGTATATTTGCGGCGGTAAAACGAAAAAAATAGCCTTGTTCGAGCTGGATAGGCAAACGCAATACGATTATTCTTCCGCGGTAGCCATTGAAGAAGTGGATTTACTTAAAAAGCAGCGGTTTACGTTGGACGATTTAAAGGAGATTATCGTTCGTTTGAGAAAACCCGACGGCTGCCCTTGGGATAGAGTACAAACTTGTGAGAGTATTAAAATGTCCGCGGTGGAAGAAGCGTACGAGCTGGTAGACGCTATCGACGTGGGCGACGACGATAAAATTTTGGAAGAAGCAGGGGATATTTTGATGCAGTCGGTATTCCACGCCGTATTAAAGGAAGAGACGGGCGCGTTTACACTCACCGACGTATTGACGGGGGTGTGTAATAAACTCATTACGCGGCACACGCACGTGTTCGGGGACGACAAGGCGAAGGACGATATGGGAGCGCTGAGTGTTTGGGAAAAGAATAAAATGACGGAGAAAAACCAAACGACGTACGCGGACGCGGTGAACGACGTACCCAAGTGTTTCCCTGCGGCGATGCGCGCGCAAAAAGTGGGCAAACGCGCCGCTAAGGCAGGTATGGATTTCGCCAACGCGGAAGCAGCGGCAAAGCGGTTAGAAGAAGAACTTGCCGAATTTTTCGAAGCCTACCGCTTAGGCGATAAAGCGCAAACGGAAAAGGAGCTTGGCGACGTACTGTTCGCGGCGGTAAACGTGGGTAGAAAAGCAGGTTGCGATTGCGAAAAAGCACTCAAAGAAAGCGTGGAAAGGTTTGCCGAGCGGTTTACGCTTGCGGAAAAAAAGGCACTCGCCGATAAAAAGGACGTAACCGAGCTTAGCGAAGCGGAATGGGATAATTACTATCTTGCGGCGAAAAGGGAATTAAAAAAATGAAACTTTCTCCCGTAAACGTTGGCAATATTCAAATACAAAACAACGTATTTTTAGCGCCGCTGGCAGGGTATACCAACTACCCGTTCCGTCGGCTTTGTAAGGGATACGGCGCAGGGCTTTGCTACAGTGAAATGGTAAGCGCAAAAGGCTTGAAATACGGCAGCGAAAACACGCAGGAATTGCTGTATACCGATAGAAACGAAGGGTTGACGGCTGCGCAAATTTTCGGTAGCGAACCCGATACGATGCGCGCCGCGTGCGAGCACGAAAAACTGCAGCCCTTTCCTATCGTGGATATCAATATGGGTTGCCCCGTGCCGAAAATTTATAAAAACGGCGAAGGGAGCGCGTTGCTTGAAAATCCGCTTTTGGCGGAAAAAATAGTTAAAGAATGTGTAAAAAGCGGCAAAGTGATTACCGTAAAATTCCGTATCGGCATTACCGAAAATAAACTGATAACAGCGGAGTTCGCCAAGCGAATGGAAGGGGCGGGCGCAAGCTTGATTACCGTGCACGGTCGCACGAAAGACAAGGTGTACGCAGGCGAAGTGCATTTTGACGAGATTGCGGCGGCGAAAAAGAGTGTGAAAATTCCCGTAATCGCCAACGGCGGCGTGTTTTCCAACGCGGACGCGGAAAGGCTGTTACGTGAAACGGGCGCGGACGGCGTAATGGTGGCGCGCGCGGCACTTTTTAACCCCCAAGTGTTTTGCGAGTTGACGGGTACGGAAAAAGAGAGCAAACTTTGTATGTTCGAAAAACAAATGGAATGGACGCGGCAGGTCTGCGACGAACGCTTTACCACGGTGTTTATGCGGAAGATGGCGGCGTTTTACGTGAAGGGCGAGCGCGGTGCGGCGGCGTTTAAGGATAAGCTGTTTCAAGCGCAAACGCCCGATGAAATTATTTCCATAGCAAAAGAAATGTGGAGATAACGTAAGGCTACTAAAAAAGCAAAATGCAAAAACGGGCGTTTTTCGCCCGTTTTTATTTATAATAGTATTCTTCATTAAACAAAAGACAAAACGCGAAAATCGGCGGTTTTTTGCGGCTAAAACGCGAAGGTTTGGATAAATTGTTATGCAAAAGAGAAAAGTTTGAAAAAATTGCGTTCATTCGCTTTATTTTTTTTGAAAAAGATGGTATAATAATGATGTAAAATAACGATTTTCCCTTTTTATAAAAAAGGGAAAGCGAAACGGGAGAAAAGACTATGGCGGAAAGAGTAGAAGGCGAATACGGCGCGGAGCAAATACAGGTGCTCGACGGGTTAGAACATATCCGTAAACGCCCCGGTATGTATATTTCGTCCACCGACGCAAAAGGACTTCATCACCTTGTTCACGAAGTGGTGGATAACTCTATCGACGAAGCTTTGGCTGGGTATTGTACGCATATCGAAGTCATTATCAACGACGACGGTAGCTGTACGGTACAGGATAACGGGCGTGGTATTCCCACCGATATTCACCCTAAAGAAGGTATTTCCACGTTGGAAGTAGTATTTACCAAAGTAAACGCCGGCGGTAAGTTCGGCGGCGATTCGGGCTATAAAGTATCGAGTGGTTTACACGGAGTAGGCGTAAAGGCGGTAAACGCGCTTTCCGAGTGGTTGGAAGCGGAAGTTTCCCACGAAGGGCATATCTTCAAGCAGGTATATAACCGCGGTGTGCCCCAACGCAGTGTGCAAATTGTGGGGGATACCGACGCAATGGGTACGAAGGTTACCTTTATGCCCGATAAGGATATTTTTGAAACGACGATTTTCAATTACGATACTTTAAAGGGGCGCTTGCGTGAGTTGGCGTATTTGAACAAAGGCTTGCGTATTTCCTTGGAAGATAAGCGTGCAGGACAAGAACATCAAGATTCGTTCTGCTACGAAGGCGGTATTTGCTCGTTTGTGGAAGAACTCAATAAAAACCGTGAAGAGTTGTTATTCCCTGCGCCCGTATACTTTGAAGAACAAGACGGCGACACCGTTTGCGAAGTGGCGATTCAGTATAACGAATCGTATAACGAAGTCATTTACAGCTACGCGAACAACGTAAATACCATTGACGGCGGTACGCACGTGGAAGGTATGAAAGCCGCGCTTACGAAGGTCATCAACGAAGCGGGGAAAAAGCATAATATTTTGAAAGACAGCGATAAGCTTACGGGCGAAGACGTGCGCGAAGGTATTACCGCCGTCGTTTCCGTTAAGCTGGTGGACGCGCAGTTCGAATCGCAAACGAAGGACAAGCTCAACAACAGCCATATCCGCGCGTTTGTAAACAAGTGCGTTACCGAGCATATGGCAACGTTCTTGGAAGAAAACCCGTCGGTGGCAAAAGAGTTAGTGCTCCGTTGTATCACGGCGCAAAAGGCGCGCGACGCGGCGAGAAGCGCAAGAGAATTGACGCGTAGAAAGGGCGTTTTGGGGAATTCTACCCTCCCTGGGAAGCTTGCCGACTGTTCGGATAAACGCAGCGAACTTTGCGAAATTTATATCGTCGAAGGGGACTCTGCAGGCGGTACGGCAAAGCAAGGGCGCGACAGACGTTTCCAAGCCATTTTACCGCTCCGCGGTAAAATTTTGAACGTGGAAAAGGTACGGCTCAACCGCGTGCTGGAAAACGAAGAAATCAAATCGATGATAACGGCGTTCGGTTGCGGTATTTTGGACGATTTCGACGAGAGTAAACTCCGTTACGACAGAATTATTTCTATGACTGATGCCGACGTCGACGGTGCGCATATCCGTATTTTGTTATACACGTTCCTGTTCCGTTATATGCGTCCGCTTATCGAACACGGACACGTATATTCGGCTAAGCCGCCCCTTTATAAGGCGACGTACAAAGGCCACGACGATTATTTGTATAGCGAAGAAGAAAAAATCGAGTACGACAAAAACGCGCCCGGGAAAGTGGAATACCAACGCTATAAAGGGCTTGGGGAAATGAGTAAAGAACAGCTTTGGGACACGACGATGAACCCTGCAACCCGTACACTCGTTCGCGTAACGATGCAAGATGCGGCGGAAGCGGACCAAATGTTCTCGATGCTTATGGGCGAAAACCCTGAACTGCGTAGAAAGTTTATCGAAGAAAACGCTACGCTGGTTAGCGATTTGGATATCTAAGCGACGTGCAGTAAAAATAAAAGTTCCCAAAAATAGGAGAAAATACAATGGCTAAAAAAGAAACCAGCCCCGAATTGACAGAGGAATTTAAAAAGACGCTTGCCATGACTAAAATGTTGGACGTGGAAGTGGACGACGAACTCAAACGCTCGTTTATCGCGTATGCTATGGCGGTAAACAAGTCGAGAGCGATTCCCGACGTGCGCGACGGTTTAAAACCCGTGCACAGAAGAATTCTTTATTCCATGCACGAAATGGGGCTTTACAACGATAAAGCATTCCGTAAATGCGCCCGTATCGTCGGGGACTGTATGGGTAAATTCCACCCCCACGGCGATAGCTCGGTATACGACGCGCTCGTTCGGTTAGCGCAAGAATTTACAATCAGTTTCCCCCTTGTAGACGGACACGGTAACTTCGGTTCGGTGGACGGCGACAGTGCGGCGGCTATGCGTTATACGGAAGCGCGTTTGACCAAGCTCGCAGCGGAAATGTTACGCGATTTGGATAAAGAAACGGTGGATTTTATCCCCAACTTCGACGGCAGCGAAGAAGAACCTACCGTATTGCCTGCAAGATATCCCAACTTGCTTGTCAACGGTGCGGACGGTATCGCCGTGGGTATGGCGACGAATATTCCGCCCCACAACCTTGCGGAAGTTATCGACGGCGCGATTGCTATGATTGATAACCCCGATATCGACGTGGAAGAATTGATGGAATATATTCCCGCACCCGATTTCCCTACGGGCGGTATCATTATGGGCAGAAGCGGTATTAAAAAGGCGTACAGAACGGGGCAAGGGAATATCGTTATCCGCTCTAAATGCGACATTGAAGAATACGGCACGGGCGGTAACGTTCGTTCGCGTATCGTGGTTACCGAAATCCCGTATCAAGTGAACAAGGCGCAGCTTATCAAAACGATTGCCGATATGGTAAACGACAAGCGTTTGGAAGGCATTTCGGATATCCGAGACGAATCGGGTAGAGACGGTATGCGTATCGTTATCGAATGTAAAAAGGACGCCAACGCGCAGGTGGTTTTAAATACTTTATATAAAAAGACTAAACTGCAAACGTCCGACGGTATCATTTTGCTTGCGCTTGTGGAAAACGGTACAGAGCCTAAAACGCTTAATTTGCGTGATATTTTATATCATTATCTCAACCACCAAAAAGAAGTTATTACCCGTCGTACGCGGTTCGATTTGAACAAGACGGAAGAACGCGCGCATATTATCGCAGGCTTGGTGCTTGCGCTTGCTAACGTGGACGAAGTGATTAAAATTATCAAAGCGTCCGCCGATAAAAATAAGGCGATTGAAGGCTTGACGACGGCGTTCGAGCTCGACGAAAAGCAAGCGAACGCTATTTTGGAAATGCGTTTACAAAGATTGACTTCGTTAGAAGTGGAAAAGCTGAAGGACGAGTTAGAAGGCTTACTCAAGACGATTGCCGATTTGAAGGATATCCTTGCAAACGAAGCGCGCGTAATGGAAATTATCCGTGCGGACTTGACGGAAATCAAGAGCAAGTATCCTTCGCCGAGAAAGACGGAAATCTCCGTCGATTACGGCAATATCGACGACGAAGATTTAATAGACAGGGAAGACGTGGTTATCTCCATTACCCATTCGGGTTATATCAAGCGTTTGCCCGTTGCCGAATACAAGGCGCAAGGCCGTGGCGGCAGGGGTATTACCGCGCATAGACCGAAAGACGAAGACTACGTGGAGAAGATGTTCGTTTGTTGCACGCACGACCCTATCTTGCTGTTCTCGTCCAAAGGCAAAGTGTACTCTATCAAAGGTTATGAAATTCCCGAAGCGAACAGAACGGCACGCGGCAGGGCGGTTGTCAATATCGTACAGCTTGATCCCGGCGAAAAAATTGAAACGGTGTTGCCCGTTATTGCCAACAACGACGGATATTTGGTTATGGCAACCGAGCGCGGCTTGATTAAAAAGACGTCTACCGCGGAATTTGCCCGTATCCCTAGAAACGGTAAAATTGCCATTAAAATTATGGAAGACGACAGGCTTATCTCCGTACAATTTGCGTGCGGCGAAGACGAAATTTTCGTGGCGTCCCGTCAAGGGAAATGTATTCGATTCTCCGAAAAGGACGTTCGTCCTACGGGTAGAGGCACGCAGGGTGTTCGCGCTATTTCCTTGAATAAGGAAGATATCGTAGTGGATATGCTTATCGTAGATAAATCGCAAGATTTGTTCACGCTTACGTCCCAAGGCTACGGGAAGCGTTCCAGCTTTGACGATTACCGTTTGCAATCGCGCGGCGGTAAGGGTATCAAGGCAGGCGTATTTAACGAAAAGACGGGCGAGCTTGTCAATATGAAGCTAGTAACCGACGAAAACGATATTATGATTATCACAACGGGCGGTACAATTATCCGTATGCACGCGGACAGCATCAGCCGTATCGGCAGAGCGACGCGCGGCGTGAGAGTGATGAACGTTAAGGATAGCGAAGTGGCTACGGTAGACGTAACCGAACGCGTCGTCGAAGCGGAATCGCAAGCGCCTGAAGAAACGGCGGCGGATTTGAGTCCTGAAGAACTTGCGGAAGGTATGGAAACGGAAGTGGAAGAAACGGAAGAAGTGGTTTTAGACGACGAAACGGAAGAAACCGCACCTGACGGCGAAGAGTAAGAAAGTTACGAATAACAAAGAACGCCGAAGTCGGATCGTAGCCATGTCGTTCTGTGAGCCAAGGAGTTGGATTTGCCTCTTGTCTTCCTAAGACCGCTTGGCCTCCGACTTGGAAGTAGAAGAAACGGAAGAAGTGGTTTTAGACGACGAAACGGAAGAAACCGCACCTGACGGCGAAGAGTAAGAAAGTTACGAATAACAAAGAACGCCGAAGTCGGAGGCCAAGCGGTCTTAGGAAGACAAGAGGCAAGTCCAACTCCT
>JAZQLI010000041.1:0-117142 GCA_045542595.1 Candidatus Scatosoma sp.
ACGTCGCACGGCTGTATTTTGCTTTGTTTGCGTCAATTTCGCAAAGCATATAAAAGCGCGAACGCTCTTCCCCGTCGTCTTCGTCGGCTTCGTTTTGCATTGTATTTTTTGCGCTTTGCGCAGGCGCGGACGCCGTCGTAACCGTTTGCGTTGCCGATTGCGCGTTTACCACGATTTGCGTATTTTTACCTTCGTTTTTCATTGCCGTTAAAACAATTAAAAGCAATACGCCTATAATGACGGCGAGATAGATAAAAATTGCAATAGGCGAAGTAAAAATCGTCCATAAATCCTGCAAAAAATATCCGCTGGCAAGCAATGCCACATTTGTATTCATTACCCGTTACCTCCAAACGCTTTCGAGCATTTATACGCCTATCCCCGTTTCTCGAACGGCTTTAAGAGAGCAAGGCGCGTGGCCTTCCCCGAAAATGTTTTCAACCGTATGCGTAAATTTCTCTTCGAGCGGCTTTTTCGTTGCCGCAACACAAGGCATTATACCGAAAATTAAATGTTGCGCCACTGCACAATCGAGTGCTTCTTCCGCCTCGCCCCCCATAGCAAGATACGTGGAAACGTATTTTTCCATACGCAACCATTGCTTATTTTCAATATGATATGCGTTGCAACCGTTTACAAATTCTTCCAAGCGGTCAACGCGTTTCCAAAGCCCTTCATCCAACATCTTATCGCGGCTTGCATAATCGATAAGCTTCTTAAACTGCCAATACGACAAGGTTTTATATTCCGTCTTTTTCCGTTCGGTTTGCACGGCAAGCTCGGTTGTGGACGATACTTCCGTCGCTGCTTCCACCGCCACATCCGACGGCGTATCCGCCACCGTTTCCGACGCACTGGCGCGCGTTACCATACCGATTTGCAAATCGAGTTCTAAAACGGTTGCCATATCCAAAACGTATTTTGGAATATCGATAATAGAAGCGCCGCGTTCCAAAACGAACACAAACCACATATTTTCCAACAGTTCGTACGTGTTTTCGCCTGCGTCCGTTTTCACTGCAACCGAAACCTTTCTTTGCGGATGGTCGATATACCGTGCGATAGCCGACGATAACTCTTTCACTCTTGCACTATTCACATCCGTAAACGCCAACATACGGATTTTACTTTCCGCATCCGTCATACTTGAAAGTAAAACGCCTGCTTTGGTGTATTCGAAACCGCCGTTTTCCGTACGCTTACAGAATAAATCGTTATCCGACCAATCTGCGCAGGATTCCACCGTAGACGAAACGCCGAAATATTCGTTAAGTGCCGCAAGGAATTTACCTGTCATTTCTTTATCCGCGTCTTTTAAAATAATCAAACGGGACGCCGCAAAGGACGAAAACAGCTTATATATCGATTGTTTATCGAGTTTTACGCCCCTTTCGTAAGCAAAAGCGGCAAAATCTTCGGATATCTTTTCAAAGCTTTGTTCTTTATCAAACAGCGTTTCTACAATGCGTTTTTTCTCTTCCGATACTTGCTTTTCAAGCTCTTCCGCTTTCACTTCTTCTTGCGTGAAATGGGGCGCGGAAGTAAATTCCTGTTCGAACAATTCTTCAAAAGGAATTTCGTCGGATAATTCCGCTACGTTGAGTTTTGTACGTTGATTTTTCTTTGCTTCCATACTATCTACCCGTTCTTTTTCTAATTGCCGCCTATATTCCACGACGGATTTTATCGTCATTACCATCGGTGCGATTGTAATTGCCGCTACTAATAGGTATATAAACCAATGCTTGGGCAACCACCCTACAAACTCTAAATAGCCGTAGATAACGTCTATACACAATACCAAAATAGCTAGCGTGAACCAACCCGTTTTGAGTAAAGACTTCGCCACCGATTTCCCCACAGGCGGGTCTAACTGATACACTCCTTTTTGGATATTCGAAACCGCTTGTAAATAATCGGACAAGCTTTCCCCTGTCTTTTTTATCGTATCCGTGCCGTAATGGAAGGAACGGGTGGAAGAAATATTTTTAGACGAGCCGCCTACGAATACTTGATATTCGCCCTTTTCACACGCAAACGCGTGCCTGCTTTCGTCCCATATCCGTAAATCAAGGTCCTTGTATTTAACGGTTATCCGTTTCTCTTCGCCCGGGCGGAGATGCACTTTAAAAAAGGCTTTCAATTCCTTTTTCGGACGAGCGGTTGCGGCATTTTTCTTGCCTACGTATACTTGCACAACTTCCGCCGCCGCCATTTTTCCGCAGTTGCGTACGTTTACGTGTAAGCCTTCCGCCGTCGTCCATATATCCGAATAGGAAAAATTAGAATAGGAAAGCCCGTGCCCGAACGGGTATTTTACGGTAGTGCCCGACGTATCGTAATGCCGATAACCGTAGAACACGCCCACCTTATTGCGTTTGTTTTCCTTATAGTTCCAAAGCGTATTAAAATGGGTTTCGGTATCGTTATAACAAGTACAAGTCAATTTTCCCGAAGGGCTTACCTTTCCCAACAACACGTTCCACAACGCTTCCGCACTCTTCGAACCGTGTATATCGGTAAGCAACGTTGCGGCGCAAGCCGCGTCAAAACGCATATCGGGATAAATATCGCCGCCTACTACCGCTATCGTTTTTATCTGCTCTTTTGCCAACGCGTCGATAAGGGCTATTTGGTTGGCGGGCAACTGCGTAGTATGGTTACGCTTGGCAAGCATTGCACCCTTTTCGTCATATCCCATAACCACGACGGCAACGTTTGCTTTTTTGGCCAAAGCCACCGCTTCTTTTATTAATGCCGAACTAAACGCTTGCGAACGCTCGTATCCCTTTGCGTACCCTACAAGTTTGATATTTCCAGCTGTATGTAACGAACGGGCGCGTTGTAAAATACCCTGCCCATTATTTCCGTCGCAACCGTCCGCTAACGCGCCGATAAGCGCAACGTTTACCGTCTTGGATAAAGGCAGTACGCCGTTTTTATTTTTCAAAAGTACGATACTTTCTTCCGCGGCGCTTAAAAGCAAACGCTCCGTATCTATCGGTTTGGTGGAAGATTCTTTCATTCCTTCGCATTCGAAAGCGAAATCGAGAATTTTATCCACTGCTTCGTCTAACGTTTCAGGACTGATTGCCGCACCGTTTTTACACTCGTTTTCCAAATCGTTATACGAAATAGCGCCAGCTTGAAAAGACGCTTGTAACGATTGATAGTGATCCCACGCTTCTTGAATACGCGCTCGTGAACCGCCTAAGCAAAATTTATTGCCGCCAAGCACCGCGTCCAGCGTTTCTTTCGCCGTATGACATTCTACTAACACGGGATATCTATCCGCAATTTGTTCTTGCCATTCGTCGTTGTACGTTTGGTATTCGCCCTGTACTTTTTTATAGGGCATTTTCACAATTCCCACTTCGCGTACGTTGGCAATTTCAAACGGTTTACGGAAATATTCGTTCAAGGCACGCTCGGACGGAGTAACATCGGAAAACACCACGTCGTTCTCGTCCAAAGCAGGGCCGAGCACGCACGTTTTTACTCCCCTACGGGAAACGGCTTGTACGCTGGTTTTCCCCAACACCCCCGCCATATACGGGTCTTCGGAAAAGCCGTCGGAATACGGCGTTGTTTTTACGTTGCATTTGGGCGTTTCCAACAGCGTAACGCCCGTTTTTTTCGCGCGCAAAGCCAACGCTTCGGCTACGTTTGCCAAAAGCTCGCAATTCCAAGAACTGACCAGCCGCGCAAACATAGGGAAACGCTTATCGGGCGTACAAGTGTTCACTTCTTCAAAAGTAGCGATACGCACGCCTTGCACGCCGACGGAAGACAAATTGTCCCGCCCAAGCGACGAGATATCCGCAAGCAGTGAAAGCTTTTGTTCAGTTGTCAGTTTTTCTATCACGTCTTGATGTCTTAACATAACAAACTCCTAATCAAACGTATGCTTATTGCGGTTCTTTTGCGGAAGTAATGGAAATACCGTTCACATACGCGGAATACCACGAATTATCATTTTCATTACGTCCGTCTTGATAAGTAATGACTACCGTTTCCCCTGCCTTAAGCTCGAACGTGAAATAATTGCTGTCGTTTTTAAGGGTTTTCGTTTTTCCGTCGCCCTTGATGGTAAGGGTAATGCCTTCGCCGTTTGCCGCAGCGTGGAACGACATAATAATATTTTCTTTTGCCTTGAATTTCAAGACAGCGTTTATCCATTTTTGTTCGGGCGCGTATATTCCCCAATAATCCCTTTCAAAAAGGTCGAACGGATTATCTCTATCGTTGGTGATTTCAACAATTTCTTTGAATTTGTCCATCGAAGAATGGTTCGGCATAAAACCGTTTATATATTCGCAACGGGTACATTCGCTATATTCATTGTAACTGTGCCCCAATGCGTATAAAGTATACTGTTCCGTCGTATAACCACATTTTAAACAGCGACCTTTTGCGATACCGTCTTTTTTACACGTCGGTTCTTTTACCGTTACCGATTCGAAATCGGACTTTTGCGTATTGATTTCACCGTTTTCATAATTCCATTCATTGTCCGTATGGATACAGTCTGCATAATAATATAAATGATGCGAATACGAAGGAAGCGTATATCCCTTTTTCCCCCAAAGAATTTGCGAGCCTTCGTAATAGAACCGACAATTCGACCAATATCCGCTATCGAAGGTATTTGCCGAAATCATTCCGTTATAATACACTTGCGGTAAAACTATTCTATCAAGCGAAGTGCAACCGTCAAAAAGATAGTTTGGAAGCGTACGTACCCCCTCTTTGATATATACCGTAGTTAAATGAGGTAAGTTTATAAATGCGTAATCGCGCCACTCGCTTACCGCTTTTGTCAAAGTGATGGTACGGACGGATTCGTCTTCGTTTGTAAACGCGTTACGGAATACTTTATAAGAAGAAACCGTGTGGGCGTTGCCAGACATTTTATCTAACACGACAGACTGCGCACTCCCCTTATAATCAACGAGTGCCCAAACGCCACCGTAATGTTTAAACACGTATCCGTCTATTTCCGTAACGGATACTTCATCGTTTGCGTTGGTCAATACGGCAAGCGCGTTATACGCCACTCCGCCGTAATCGGACGAGCCTGCCGTAAGGGGTAAGCTTGTATAATTGTATACTTCGTGTAAGCGGTAACAGCAATCGAAAGCGCCGCTTTCTATCGTCGTTATGGAAACGGGCAATACAATCGTTTCCAGTTTTTCACAATAATTAAACGCCCAAAGACCTATTGTTCTCACGGTTTGCGGTAACGTTACCGAAGAAAGGGACGTACAATAAGCAAACGTGTTTTCGGGTATGCTTGTAATGCCGTAATTCAACGCGGCTCTTGTCAAGGCAGAACAATTATAAAACGTATACGTGCCAAAATCGGTTATATGCCCCGGCAAAGCAATTTCTTGCAACGAACTACAGTAGGCAAAAGCGTATTCGCCCAAGGTTTGCAAATTTTCAGGAAGCGCCACCGACGCCAACGAACTGCAATAGGCAAACGCTCTGCCTTGGATATGCCGAATACTGCTCGGCACGACGAACGACGTTAAAGCCGTGCAATTATTAAACGTACCATCAGGCAACGTGGTAAGCTTGCATTCCGAACCGAAATCGACGTTTGTCAACTGTTGGCAAGAGTCAAACACGTTACATCCAAGCGACGTTATCGCGCTGGCGTCAAACGAAGTTATTTTTGTATTAGAAAGTGCGGAATTGCCTAAAGCCGTTATTTTTTTGGGCAATGATAACGTGGTTAATTGCGTACAGTATTTAAACGCCGCTTCCCCAATTTCCGAAGACGTCAAGTTGTTTATCTTTACCGTTTCCACGTCGGAAGCGTATTCCATAAACGAAGCGGGAATGCAATCTATCGCATCGATTTCCACTTCTTTCAATCCGTCTAAAGAGCCGCCGAAAAGCGCCGATAAAGGCTTATTGATGTTCGTTTCGAAATTTGTATTGTTATAATTTTTTAAGTACAGCTTTTCTACGTGTCTTGTACCCGCAAAAATGGTTTCTTGTTCGGCATACGACACGTTGACGTTTAAACGGATTTTGTCTATCGGGTCGTAAGAAGTACCGCAATCGGCAAACGCGCGCGATGCAATTTTTGCCGTAGTATAGTTAGGCGAGCAACCGTCGATTGTCAACGATTGTAAAGCACTCGCCCTCGCAAACGCTTCGTATCCGATAGTTGCCATTTCTTTGATTTGGATTTCTTTTAAGGATGTACAGTCGGCAAAGGCGTAATTTTCTACGACGTTATTCCCTTCCAACGTTACTTTTTCGAGATTATTACAAAGAGTAAAAGCATTCGCCGCTACTTCGACGTTTTTGGCTATCTTGACTTCGTGCATAATGCTATTGCCGTAAAACGAGCCTGCTTCTACCTTTAAAACGGGATGCCCTTCGATTTCGTTGGGAATATAAAGATTGCGCCCACCTTGTCCTATCGCACCGATAACGCATACGGGCGAACCGGCTTCTTTTACTCCGCCCACGTAACGATAGCGTATGTTAGAAAGGAAAAATTCGTCTTCGTCGCGCGTAAATCCGCTAACGTGTATAATTCCCGTTATCAACGACGCCACCATAATAATCGCCGCTAAAATACTGACGACAATAGGCGCGCTAAAACGACGGAACGCTTGCATCCTGCCGTTTGCGCCCGTCTTTTCTTCTATCGCGTCTTCCTTGAGTTTTTTCCATTTTTTATTGCGTTCGAAAACGGCGTACGTACCCGTTTCCCCAAGGCAATAGGCGTAATTGCCGTACTGCGCGCGCATAATTTTTACACGCACGTCCATACAACCGCGCTCTAACGCGATGGCACGCTTTAAGATGAATTTACCGCTTTTAAAAGACGTTTTCTTGATTTCGTCAACCACTTCGCCAAGGAAGTTGCCGCGCGCGTCAAACTGTTCAATGGAAAGCTGTAAACCCGTCAACGTTTCTTGAGAAAGATTGTTAAAATCCAATAACAACAATCTACGCGCTTTTTTGCGTATGATGAGAAAACGCTCGACGTGTAAAAAGTCGTTCGTTTGCTCGTGCGCGTATTCGCCTTTGGATATGACGTTATAATTTTGTTGCATTGCTTATTCCATCCTATTTTTTTGACGCTCGCGTTTTTATCGCCAACATACTCACTATGTAATTCACGGCAACAAAAGCCAATACAATTAATAAAGTAATACCCGTGCTTTCCCAATTCAACATAAACATTTCTTTAAACACACCGCCGAAAATGTTTGCACAGCATACTTTTACACAAAACGTTTCCATAAATATGCACAAGCTACTCCATAAAATAAAACGCATTCCGTTTTTCTTGGGGATTTGTGTTGTCAAGGGCGTTGACGCAGTGAAATCGGTAGCGTCCACTTCGTTTACAATTACCGATACGTACGAAGTTTCGTTTGGTAAAGTTACAATTTCCGTATAGCCCGCTTTTTTTATTTTTTCTTTTATCGTTATTACGTTAAACAGTTCGCCTCGGCTGTTAAACAAAGCGATATCGTACGAAAGATAAGCAATTTCGGGATTAATTTTGCAAAGCAACTGCTTTTTCCCTGAACGCTCCGCTAAAACGTATTGGTTGACATATTTACGCCATTTTAAAATGGGCTCAAACACCATACTCATTCCGTTTTTTTCGAAAATTTTTTTAATTCCCCTATCTCCCGACGCTGTTAAGGAATAGCGGTTTTTTAAATATATTTGCGGCAATAAAAACGCCGATATAAACACCGCCGTGGCTATCGTTAATATCAACAGCAACACCCACCAAAACATACGATTCTCCTCCGTTTTTTTGTGCGAAAAAACCGGCAAAGCCTATTTTGCCATAGTTTACATTTTAACATACCTATTTTCTTTTGTCAAATCATTTCACTACGTTTGTATATTTATTGTATAATAGTAAGTAACTAATAACGCGGAATGCACAATCTTTACCCGATATGCTTAAAAAGGCGTTAAAATTATTAAACAGCTTGTTTTTAGTGATAGGTGGATATAGTGAAATATTGAAAATTATTCCAAAAGCAGTTATATTTTGCTTTAAAAAAGAAATAAAACCACAATGTTTGTGGCTTTATTGGTACTCCCTGCGGGAATCGAACCCACAACTAGCCCTTAGGAGGGGCTTGTTATATCCATTTAACTAAGGAAGCAAAATGCATAAGCAGTATAATTAAAAATTATATCTTCCATAAAATACGTTTATTATTATACTCTCTTTTTACTAAAAAGGCAATTATTTTTTATACTTTTTATAAAATTCCCCCTTGAAACTCTTGCAAAACACGTAAAAAAGTGATAAGATATTGTTATATCAGTTATTTCGATTGATAAGCATAGTAAAATCAATTTTTCTAAAGGAGAAATTTTATGAGTTATGTTCAAAGAGTGTTAGACGACTTAAAAAAACGCAACCCTGGTGAAGTAGAATTTCACCAAGCCGCAACGGAAATTCTGTTGACGTTAGAGCCCGTAATCAACGCGCATCCCGAGTATGAAAAAGCGGCGCTTTTAGAACGGTTTACCGAACCCGAACGCACCATTTTATTCCGTGTGCCTTGGGTAGATGACAACGGTAACGTACACGTAAATAAGGGCTATCGCGTACAATTTAACAGCGCTATCGGTCCTTACAAAGGCGGACTGCGTTTCCACCCTTCCGTTAACCTTTCGGTTATCAAGTTTTTGGGGTTGGAGCAAATTTTGAAAAACAGCCTTACGAGTTTGCCCATCGGCGGCGGTAAAGGCGGTTCGGATTTCGACCCCAAAGGAAAATCGGATAAAGAAATTATGGCGTTTTGTCAAAGCTTTATGAACGAATTGTTCCGCCATATCGGCGCAGACACCGACGTGCCTGCCGGCGATATCGGCGTGGGAGCGAGAGAAGTAGGTTATCTTTTCGGTCAATACAAACGTCTTCGCGACGAACACGTGGGCGTTTTGACGGGCCGCGGACTTTCTTACGGCGGCTCGTTGATTAGAAAGGAAGCTACGGGCTACGGATTAATTTACATCACGGCAGAAGCTATGCGTTTGCGCGGCGATTCTTTCCAAGACAAAGTAACGATTGTTTCAGGTAGCGGCAACGTTGCTATTTACGCTTGCGAAAAAGCGCAACAACTCGGTGCAAAAGTGGTAGCCATGTACGATTCTAACGGCTACGTTTACGACCCGAACGGTATTCAGCTTGACGTTATCAAGCAAATTAAGGAAGTAGAACGCGCACGTATTAAAGAATACGCCGCGAGAGTGCCTGGTTCGAAATACGTAGAAGGTTGCAAAGGCATTTGGACGATTCCTTGCGACGTTGCACTGCCCTGTGCGACGCAAAACGAAATCGACGGAGAAAGCGCGGCAGCTTTAGTAAAAAACGGCGTGAAATACGTTGCCGAAGGTGCGAATATGCCGTCCACGCTTGACGCTATTGAAGCGTTCCAAGCGGCGAAAAACGTAGTATATCTCCCTGCGAAAGCGGCAAATGCCGGCGGGGTTGCTACTTCGGCGTTGGAAATGGCGCAATCTTCGGGTAGATTGTACTGGTCGAGCGAAGAAGTAGACGCAAAATTAAAGACGATTATGATTAACATCTACCATAATATTGACAATGCAGCAAAGAAATACGGCTTCGAAGGCAATTACGTAATGGGCGCGAATATCGCAGGCTTTGAAAAGGTTGCCGAAGCTATGATGGCGCACGGTATCGTGTAAGTAGAACACAAAAATAAATAAGCGCAAAAATGATAATGCGCCCCAAAAGTTTGTCTAACTTTTGGGGCGCATCTTTTTCATTAGTCTTCTAAGCCTTCGTTCAATTTCGCCAACAACGTTTCAAGGTCTTCGCCGTGAACGGCAACCGCTTCAGCAACCGATTCGCCGTGTGCCATCGCACAACCGAAACAATGCATACCTGCTTCCATAAGAATTTCAGGGGCGTTGGGATTGATTTGTAAGCAATCCGCAATCAACGTATCTGCAGTAATTTTAGCCATAATTGTACTCTCCTTTTATTCATTTTTTTTATTGTAACATTTTTTTTACAAAAACACAACTTTCTATCGCACTTTTTCGTCGGAAATGTTTACCTTTTAATAATAAAATCCCCATTTCCTACGCATCGGTATATACGCCACGTGCGGCGTTTCACCGATAAGAATGCGTTCCATAAATTTTTGAACGCTTTCCCATTGTGCACCGCAACCTGCTTTATATACGGCCACCTTCGCCGCAGCATAATCGGGTGCGCGCGTGTCCGCATTATGCACGTCTGTACCAAGACAGTGTACCAGCCCTTTTTTGAGTGCCGTAAACGCGAACTTTTTCGTACTCTTTCCCAAAAACGCCCCCGTACTCAACTGCACGTAGCAACCCATACGGACGAATTCCGTCAACAGCAACGGTTGTTTTAAAAATTCCCTATAGCGTTCGGCGTGCGCGATAATAGGCGTATAACCCGTATCCGATATGAAATCCGCCACCTTTTCTTTAAGATTCATTGACCATTCGGTTAAAAACGGAAATTCAAACAGTACGCATTTTGTTCCCTCGATAGCGAGTGCGCAAAGGGTATCGTACGACGGGTCATTTACTCCCGTAACGTGCACTTCCGCCCCCAAACGCACTTCCATTGCAGGCGGAATGGTCGCCGTGATTTGTTCCATTGCTTTTTGACGGATATCGATGAAATATTCTAGCTCGCGCTTGCCGTAATAATGCGGAGTAAAAACAAGTTTTTGTACTCCTTGTTCGTTTTCTTGCCGCAAAATCTCTGCGGAAACGCTGTCGTCCTTCGCTCCGTCGTCAATTTTAGGTAGTACGTGCGTATGAAAATCAATCATATTTCACCCCGTATTTTCGGCATACTACGCTAACCTGTTGCCAAAACAATCAATTTTTATTTGTTATTTAAAAGGTTATTTAAAATATTTTACACCGCTTTCGAAAATCTTCATATCGAAATTGCCTTCAACGTTCTTATACAAATTATCTCCGATACGTTCGCTGTGTCCCATTTTACCCAGCACTCGCCCGTCGGGAGAAGTGATACCTTCTATCGCCCACATCGAACCGTTGGGGTTAAAAGGCGATACCATCGTTGCATTGCCGTTTAAATCGGCATATTGCGTAGCAATTTGACCGTTCTTTTTCATTTGTTCTAACTCGGCTATCGGCGCAACGATTTTACCTTCGCCGTGCGATACGGGTACTTTATACGTTTCGCCTACTTTACAAGCCGAAAGCCAAGGCGAAAGCGTGGACGCCACGCGCACGTCTACCACCGTGGATACGTGCCTAGAAATATTATTAAACGTAAGCGTGGGCGAATTCGCCGTCAGTTCCTTTACGTGTCCGTACGGCACAAGTCCGAGTTTGATAAGCGCTTGGAAACCGTTACAAATACCAAGAGCTAAACCGTCGCGGTTGTTTAAAAGTTCTTCTAACTGTTCTGCGATATACGGATTGCGGAACGTAGTAGCGATAAATTTACCGCTGCCGTCCGGTTCGTCGCCGCCCGAGAATCCGCCGGGGAATGCCACGATATTTGCCTTTTTGATAGCTTTTACAATAGCTTCTACGCTTTCTTCAATGTCTTGCGCGCTACGGTTTTTTACAACTACCGTTTCCACTTCCGCACCTGCAAGCAAGAACTTACGCGCGGTATCCAGTTCGCAGTTCGTACCAGGGAATACGGGAATAAACACGCGCGGTTTTGCCGTTTTCGTTGCAATATTAACGTATTTAGCACCGCCAGCATAATCGCAATTTTCCGCTTTACCGTCCGCAGGCGCGGTAGTAGCAAACACACTGTCAAGCGGTGTGATGTACGCCGTTGCCGCTTCTTCTATTTGCACGCTGTCTTTTCCGCAAACAAACGATTCGCCGCATACCTGCCCTACGCATTTTGCCGTAATTGCGCTAGAAAGCTTGCTTTCGTCTTTTAACGAAATAACCAAATCACCGTACCCTTCGGTATATAATTCGTCCGCGTTCATTGCAAATTGTACGCCTACGCAATTACCGAGTGCAGACTTAATGACCGCCGCCCCTACGCCGCCGTTTTCTACAACGGTAGCAAACGTGGTATTACCGTTTTCAATTTGTTTATATACTTTTTCGTAAACGGCTTTTACCCCTGCAAAATCGGGTACGTCGTTTTCGTCTTTGGGAAGCGGAATATAATACAGCTTTTCGCCGCCCTTTAATACGTTGGTAATCAATTTGCTTGCTTTTGCAGGCGCTAACGCAAACGAAATGAGCGTAGGCGGCACGTGAATGTTTTCAAACGTACCACTCATAGAATCTTTACCGCCGATTGCGCCAAGTCCTAACCCCATTTGCGCGTATACTGCGCCGAGTAAAGCGGAAGCAGGCACGCCCCAAACTTTAGCGTCTGAAGTCATTCTTTGGAAGAATTCTTGCAACGTCAAGCGAACGTCGCTGTATTTCGCGCCGGTAGCCACTACTTTGGACACAGATGCAACAATGGAATATACCGCGCCGACGAACGGACTGGTTTCCATTAAATACGGCGAATAGCCGTATGCCGAAACGGTACAAACGTCCGTTTCACCGCCGCAAATTTTCGCCGCCATCGCAATAGCAGGCGTACGTTGCGTTTTACCACCCCAAGGCATATATACCGTTCTTGCGCCGATAGTGGAATCGAACGTTTCCGAAAGTCCTTTCTTTGCGCATACGTTTAAATCGGATAACGTTTTTTTCGTTTGTTCTACGAACGATACGCCCGATTTTTTAGCAAACCACGTCGTCTTTTTATCGGTAATTTCTACGTCCGCTTCTTGTTTCACGCCGTTGGTATTCAAAAATTCGCGAGAAATATCTACGATTGCCTTGCCCTTTAAGAACATTTGCATTCTGCCCGTATCGGTAACCACCGCCACAGGCGTTGCCGCAAGGTTTTCTTCTGCAGCAAGCGCGATAAACGAATCTACGTCTTTCGCGTCTACCACCACCGCCATACGTTCTTGCGATTCGGAAATGGCAAGTTCCGTACCGTTAAGTCCTTCGTATTTTTTCGGTACTTTATCCAAGTAAATTTCCAAACCGTCGGCAAGCTCGCCTATCGCAACGGAAACACCGCCTGCGCCGAAATCGTTACACTTCTTAATTTTACGCGTAGCTTCTTTATTCAAGAACAAACGTTGCAGTTTTCTTTCAGTGAGTGCGTTACCTTTTTGCACTTCCGCACCGCACGTTTCTACCGAATGCGCGTCGTGCGCCTTAGACGAACCCGTAGCACCGCCACAACCGTCGCGGCCCGTTTCGCCGCCAAGAAGGACGATTACGTCCCCTGCCTTGGGCGCTTCACGGTATACCATTTCCTTTCTCGCGCCGCCTACGACAAAGCCCGTTTCTAAGCGTTTTGCTTTATATCCTTCGTGATATACTTCGTCAACGATACCCGTAGCCAAGCCGATTTGGTTACCGTAGGAAGAAAAGCCTGCCGCCGCACGTTGCGTAATGGCACGTTGGGGAAGCTTACCCTTCATAGTATCTTCCAACTTTTCACGGGGGTCGGCCGCGCCCGTTAAACGCATAGCTTGATATACGTACGTTCTACCGCTTAACGGATCTCGAATAGCGCCGCCAAGACAGGTAGCCGCGCCGCCGAACGGCTCAATTTCCGTAGGGTGGTTATGCGTTTCGTTTTTGAACATAACAAGGTACGGTTCTTTTTTGCCGTCGATTTCCGCTTCGATACAAATGGAGCAAGCGTTGATTTCATCCGAAATATCCAAATTATCCAGCTTGCCGTCGCGCTTTAATTTTTTCGCGGCAATCGTAGCCAAATCCATTAAGCAGGGATATTTATCAGGACGGTTACCGTTGATTTCCTTGTATAAGTCTTCATATAAATGATACGCCTTTTCAATAGTACCGTTTTGAGAACAAATTTTTACGTTTTTGAGCTCGGTAGCGAACGTAGTATGACGGCAATGGTCCGACCAGTACGTATCGATAACTTTGAGTTCCGTTTCGGTGGGATTGCGTTTTTCGCCCTTGAAATAATCGCGCACGAATGCAAGGTCGGCTACGCTCATTGCAAAACCCGTTACTTTATGGAATTTTGCAATTTCCGCATCGGACATTGCGATAAAGCCTTCCACGTCTTTTACGGGCGCGCCTTCTACCGCCTTTCGAACAAGCGTTTCAGGTTTTTCAAAACCCACTTCTTCGCTTTCTACTGGGTTAATGATATGCTTTTTAATTGCCGCAAGTTCTTCGTCCGTTACTCCTTTCACAAGATATACTCTTGCACACTTTACCATAGGACGGGATTTTCTCGTAAGAAGCTGCACGCATTGTGCCGCACTATCCGCACGTTGGTCGTATTGTCCCGTTAAGTAGCTAACCGCAAACGCTTTATAGCCTTGCGGAATATCTAAATTTTCCAAATACACGTTATCTACGGGCGGTTCGGAAAAAACGGTGGGTAATGCGTCCTTGAGTTCCGTTTCCGTCAATCCTTCCACGTCGTAACGCAAAATCAGGCGCAAATCTTGCGCGTTAATTTTGAGCAACGTTTTAATTTCCGCTTGTTCTTTTCTTGCCTGTACGTTATCTTTCTTTTCTACGAAAATTCTGTAAATCATATTCGTTTCACCTACTTATTCTCTTACTACGTCTTTATATTTAATACCGATATCTTTACGGTAGTGCATACCTTCAAAGGAAATCTTTTCCACGTTGGCGTACGCTTTCTTTCTTGCTTCTTCTAAGCTTGCGCCTTTGGCACATACACCTAAAACTCTTCCGCCGTCCGTAACCAGTTTACCGTCCTTTACTTTCGTACCTGCGTGGCACAAAATTACGTCGCTATCCAAATTACCGAACGTCATTTCCTTGCCCTTTTCATAGGCAGTGGGATAGCCGCCGCTGGCAAGCACAACGCACACGCACGCGCCGTCGTACCATTCTACCTGCATATCCGCAAGCCGTTCGTCGGTAACCGCTTGGAAGATATCCATTAAATCGGTTTTCAGCATCGGTAAAATTACCTGCGTTTCCGGGTCGCCGAAGCGAGCGTTATATTCGATAACCTTCATACCGTCTTTCGTTTTCATAAGACCGAAGTACAGCACGCCTTTAAAAGGACGACCTTCCGCGTTCATCGCGTACATGGTAGGCAGCATTATCTTTTCCATAACTTCTTTTTGCGTTTTCTCGCCATAGAACGGTGCAGGCGCAAACGTGCCCATACCGCCCGTGTTTAAACCTTCGTCGTTATCGAACACGCGTTTATGGTCGCAGCTCGTTATCATCGGCACAATCGTCTTTCCGTCGGTAAACGCAAGCGCGGAAACTTCCGGCCCTTCTAAAAATTCTTCCACGACGATTGTATTCCCTGCCGAGCCGAATTTTTTATCGAGCATCATTTCTTTCAGGCCGTCTTGCGCTTCTTCACGCGTTTTGCAGATGAGTACGCCCTTCCCAAGCGCCAAGCCGTCCGCTTTTAATACGACGGGAATATCGCACGTGTCCACGTATGCTTTTGCGTCGGCGTAGTTATCAAACGTTTCGTATTTCGCCGTGGGAATGTTATATTTTTTCATAAGCGCTTTAGAAAACGCTTTACTCGCTTCCAAAATGGCGGCGTTCTTTCTCGGTCCGAACGCGCGGTGTCCGCGTTTCTCCAGCTCGTCTACAAGTCCCAGTGCCAAAGGGTCGTCGGGGGTAACCACCGTATATTCTATGTCCTTATGCTTGTCTACCCAGTCCGCCGCCGCTTTTACGTCGCAATAATCTACGTTGACAAGCTCGGCAAGTTCGCCGATGCCTGCGTTGCCTTTCATTGCATATATCTTATCTACCTTAGGCGATTTTTTCAGCGCCTGTATAACTGCGTGCTCTCTACCGCCGTTGCCGATAACCAAAACGTTCATATCTTACTCTCCGTTTATTGCCGTACGGTAACCGTACGGCCTTTTTTTTCTATTTTACCTTCACATAAAAGCTTTACACACAAAGGCAACATTACGTGTTCTTCTTTCAAAATACGTGCTTGCAGGCTTTCGGGTGTATCCCCGTCTTCTACCGGTACGGCGCGTTGCATAATAATTGCACCGCCGTCTACGTCCGCTTCAACGAAATGCACCGTTGCACCGCTTACTTTCACTCCGTATTCAATCGCCGCCGAATGTACTTTCAAGCCGTAATACCCCATTCCGCAAAAGGACGGGATAAGCGACGGATGAATATTGATAATGCGGTTTTCAAAAGCCTGAATGAAGCTTGCCGGCACTACCGAAAGCCAACCTGCAAGTACGATAAATTCCACGCCCGACGCCCGTAACGTTTGGGCAACCGACGCGTAAAACGCCGCCTTGTCCGCGTATGACGTTTTATCGAATACCAGCGTTTGAATACCGTGCTTTTTAGCGCGCTCTATCGCGCCGATTTGCGGTTTAGACGCCACCAAATATGCAATTTCGCAAAACTGTTCGCGCTCGTTTGCGTCGATAACGGACTGAAAGTCTGTACCGCCGCCCGAAGCGAATACCGCTATTTTTTTCATCATACGTGTTTGACCTTATTTCAAAATTACGCCCTTTTTGCCAGCTATCGTTTTACCGATAACCGCCACGTCTTCGCCCGTTGCTTTCAAGCTGGCAAGCGCCGCGTCTACGTCTTTGGGAGCTACCACTACCATCATACCGATACCCATATTAAAGGTATTGTAAATTTGTTCGTCCGTGATGCCCGCGCGCTTTTGCATTACTTTGAATACAGGCGGTACTTCATACGAATTTTTTTCAATTTCCGCCGCAACGCCGTCGGGAAGAATACGGGGCACGTTTTCGATAAATCCGCCGCCCGTGATATGCGCAATGCCTTTTACTTCTACCTTTTCAATCAAGGATAAAATACTCTTTACGTAAATTCTCGTAGGCTTTAACAGCACTTCAGCCGCCGTAGCGCCAAGTTCTTCGTCGTACTGTTCAAGCGCCGCCTTGTCTTCGTCGCCGAAGAGTTTTCTCACCAACGAATAGCCGTTAGAGTGTACCCCCGTCGATTTCAAACCGATAATTACGTCGCCAGGTTGAATATTTTTACCGTTGATAACCTTTTTCTTATCCACGATACCTACTGCAAAGCCTGCCAAATCGTATTCGCCGTCGGGATAGAAACCGGGCATTTCCGCCGTTTCGCCGCCAATAAGGGCACACCCGGCTTGTTTACAGCCTTCCGCGATACCCTTTACAACGTCCGCTTCCGACTCGGGATACAATCTACCGCAAGCATAATAATCTAAGAAAAACAAGGGTTTTGCGCCCTGACAAACGATATCGTTTACGCACATAGCCACTGCGTCGATACCGATGGTGTCGTGCTTTTCCAAAAGGAAGGCATATTTGAGTTTCGTACCTACGCCGTCCGTACCCGCAACCAAAACGGGCTCACTTATATTTTCGCCTGCAATCGAGTAAAAACCGCCAAACGAGCCTAAGTCGCCTATGACGTTATCGTTATACGTCGATTTTACGTGTTTTTTCATAAGTTCTACTGCTTTGTAGCCCCTGGTTACGTCTACACCGCTATCTTTGTAAGAAATTGCCATTTTATCTATCTCCGTTTATTATTTTCTTTCGTCTTTTATTTGTTTGACGATATTTTATTATTGTACTTATTTTCGTCCGTTTCTACGGGTAATTCCGTAGGATATTGCCCGTCGAAACAAGCCTTGCAATACCCTTTACACGTACCCGATTCCGCTAATTTGGTAACGTCTTCAATGGGTAAGAACCCCACCGAATCCGCTCCGAAAAGCTTTGCCATTTCTTCGCTGGTATACTTACAAGCGATAAGTTCCGCTTTCGAGCCGATATCCGTGCCATAGTAGCAAGGATTTAAAAATTTCGGCGCGGAAGAACGGATATGAATTTCTTTTGCCCCTGCGTCGCGCAATAATTTCACAACGTGCACGCAAGTAGTACCGCGCACGATAGAATCGTCCACCAAAATTACTCGTTTTCCCTTCACCGTTTCCACTACAGGGTTAAGTTTTATTTTCACCTTGTCTTCCCGTACGTTTTGACCGGGGTCAATGAACGTTCTGCCGATATATTTGTTTTTAATTAAGCCCAAGCCGTAAGGAATACCCGACGCTTCCGAATATCCGATAGCCGCGTCGATACCCGAATCGGGCGCGCCGATAACGACGTCCGCTTCTACCGGATACGCTTTGGCAAGAAACGCGCCTGCGCGCTTACGCGCAAGATGTACCGAACAATTGTCGATAACCGAATCGGGACGGGCGGTGTATAAATATTCAAACACGCAAAGCCGTTCGGGTTTTTTATCACAATGTTCGCGCATACTAATTACGCCTTCTTTGGAAAAGACTACAATTTCGCCGGGGTCGAGTTCCCGTACGAACGTTGCTCCTACCGTATTGAGTGCGCACGTTTCGCTTGCCACTACGTATTCACCATCGTCGCGGATACCGTAGCAAAGCGGATGAATACCGTTTACGTCGCGCGCGGCAATAAGCTTTTGCGGCGACATCACAAGCAAGGAATAACCGCCCTTTACTCGCTCCATAGCTTTACTGATAGCTGCTTCGGTAGAAGGAGCAGTAAGGCGTGCTTTCGTTATCATATACGCAAGCACTTCCACTTCGTTTGCCGTATGAAAGATAGCCCCTTCTAATTCTAACTCCTTACGAAGTTGTGCATAATTAACTAAGCCGCCGTCGTGCGAAATGGCAAGTCTGCCTTTGATGTGGTTGACGAGCATCGGCTCGGCATTGATTCTTTCCTTTGTAGCACTCGTGCCGTAACGAACGTTACCAAGTGCCATTTGACCAAGACCTAAATCTTCTAAAATGCGGGGAGTGAATACTTCGTTTACTATACCCGAATCTTTATAAGAATGGAACACACCATCGTCGTTAACGACAATACCGCTACTTGCTTGTCCCCTATGTTGCAAAGCATACAAGCCGTAGTAGGTACTGGACGCCACGTTGGCGGTTTTCGTTCCGAATATTCCAAATACTGCCATTCTTTCTTACTCCTACTTATATTAAAGCATTTCTTGCAACGCCGCGTCGTCAGCGTTGATTTTCTTTTTCATGTTCTCTTTATATTCTACAAGCTGTCTTTCTATTTCGGGGTATTTCACGCCTAAAATTTGCAACGCCAAAAGACCTGCGTTTTCGCCGCCGTTTACCCCTACCGTTGCTACGGGAATCCCCGAAGGCATTTGTACGATAGAAAGCAGGCTATCCAAACCGCCCATCATATCCGTTTTGACGGGTAAACCGATTACGGGCAACGTCGTAAGCGCCGCGATAACACCACCAAGGTGCGCCGCTTTACCTGCCGCGCAAATGATAACTTCCATTCCGTTTGCCCGCGCGTTTGCTGCGAAATCGTGTGCTTCGTCGGGCGTACGGTGCGCCGAAATAACGCGCACTTCCGTTTCTACTCCGAATTTTTTCAAAATAGAAACCGCAGGTTTTACCACTTCGAAATCGGATTTGCTACCCATTAAAATACCAACTTTGCTCATATATCTCACTCCAAAAAAATTGATTTTGTAAAACAAATAGGTGCAACTTGGTTGCACCTATCGCGTTTAGACTGTTTTATAGAAAATTTCGTATGCATTTTTACCATAAAGAAGCGTACTTTGCCCTTGCAAAGCAATACCAACGCAACCGATTATTTTTTTTTGGAATTTTTTATGCATACGTTTCATGGCGGTTTTCCTTCCGTCGTTATTCTTTCGTTATCCCTTTTCCCCTTTTTAATATTATAACAAATACTCAAAAAAAAAGCAAGTGAACAGCGGTATTTTTCTGCCCTTTTTTACGGGAAATTTTTCATAGCAAAACCGCGCCGATTGCTCCGCGCGGTTTTTTCGTTATTTTTCTTTAAATATTGCCGAAATGCAAACTGTTGAACGACACCAACCGTCCGTAATTATTCATTGCAATTTGGCTACCGTCTAAAATTTGCAAAACGTCTTCTTCCAATTCGGGAATGTTTTCCACTTTCCCTGAAACATATTCCTTTAAACGCTTTTGACAGGTATCAATACGCATAATCAAGCCGCCGATACGCGCGTCTTGCACTTCCCAGCCCTGCGGCTTATTTTCTTTATTCCAAAGGGTATAAAGCGATTGATGGAATGCCTTTAACCGCTTTTTGAGTACGCTACAGTTTTTCATACAAACGGCAAGCGCACGGTTGTCTTTGGAATGGTACGCTCGGCGCACGTTAACGCCCAGTTCCGCTTTGATAGCAAGCGCGTGGCAAAGCTTCGCTTCCATATCGAATAAATAAGCAAATTTTCCTACGCGCTTTGCCGCTTTGGCTAATACTTCGGCATATTGTGCGTAAGGAATGGGACGTTTAGACGCCACCGTTTTATCAAACGCACCCATAAACGGGTCGCAATACAAAAGCGCTTTACAGGGCTGCTTTTGCCATTGAATCGTATCGTTGAAATCGTCCTTGTTCGGCAAATCAAGCAACTCGAAATCGGCGTATTTTACTTTGAACAACCCGTAAAATCCCTTTTCGATTGTATGCATATCGAAATTACCGTCGGCATATTGACGAATGGTATACAAGGTATGCAACAGCGAGAAGAACGAACATTCCTTTCCGTCGTCCCCCCACATCGTCATAATAACGTGTTTTACCCCGTGTTCGCGTACGCTTTCCATCGCAGGTTTCATCGTATGCAAGGAAAGCCCCGACAACGGAGCAAAGCCAAGCCAACTCCACGCGCCGCCTGCAAACCATACGTCGTGATTAAATTCTGCGTGTCTTTCAAACATACCGTCGTAACGGTCTTTATTGCCGTGATAATAATCCCAGTAGCACAAATCTACGTTTTCAGGCAAAAGCTTTTTCACGTCTTCGGGAATTTCCGATTCCGCCGTGTAATCACCGCTGGCGAGCTTGAAAAACATATCGCTCCACATATGCGCCTTAAAGCCGTATTTTTTCGCAATTTCCGCCACCTTGTTTAAATGACGGATTAAAATTTCGTAACGGTTTTGATAGCCGTGTTTATCCAGATATTTCCCCAGCCCGACAAAGTGCGCTTCGTCCATACCGATATTCACGTTTCGCGAAGTGAAATTCTCCGCAATCGTTTTAAACATCTTTTCGATAAGCTCGTACGTTGCAGGCTCGTCAATGAGTAAAATATCCTGCGTATCCACTATTTTTTGATAGGTCGCGTGGCGCACAAGACAGGTAAAATGCGCCAGCGTTTGAATGCAGGGCATAAGCTCAATACCCTTGCTTTTTGCATACGCGTCCATTTCCTTAATTTCCGCGCCCGTGTATCTACCGCGCATATACCCAAAGTACGGCTCGCCTTCTATTTCGTACGTATCTTCGCAGTATAATTCTAACGTGTTATAGCCCATTTTCGCCAAACATTCTATCATACGTTTTACTTCGCTTACTTTCATCACGCCGTTGCGCGACATATCGAGCATTACGCCAAAGTGTTCGTAATTCGTCTTTTTCATTGTTCTCCTACCCAACTTACCGCTATGCGGTTATAATTTTATTTATTATAATAATTATAACACACAAAACAGCCCTTGTCAATGTACGATTTTGAAAAAAGTATGGAAAATTATAACACCTTTTTAAACGATATTTCTACTGATTAAATCCCCATAAGTATTGCTATAAAGCGTATCGTAGAAATAGGGTAACACTTCTTCTTCCAACTCGGCAATGGTATCCAACTCGCCGTTTAAATACGCTTGTAAACGCTGCGCGCAAGTTTGTATACGACGGGAAAGTCCGCCAAGACGGGCGTCCTGTACTTCCCAACCTTGCGGTTTATTATCCGTATGCCAAAGCTTATAGAAAATCTTATGGAATTCGTCCAAAAGCGGTACAAGCGCATAATACTCGTTTACGAGTGCGGAAAGCGCCACTCTATCCCCGTTTTTGTACGCTTTTCTCGTTTTTACGCCTAATTCCGCCTTGATAGCAAGGATTTCACAGAGTTTTGCGGAAACGTCGAACATATATCTAAATTCCCCCATACGCTCCGCCGTTGCCGCCAGCGTTTGCGCGTACTCTGCGTAAGGAATAGACGGCGTTTCTTCTACCAGTTTATCCAAAATACCCATAAACGCGTCGCAATACAAAAGCGCTTTACAGGGGTTGCCCGTGGGCGTTTGGTCGGTAGGCTTTGTTTTATTCGGTAAATCGAGCAACGTAAAATCGTCAAAACGCACGCCAAACAGTTGATAGAAATCTTCGGCTATTTTTTCATCATCGAAATTACCGTCGGCGTATTGTTTTGCCGCGTATAACGACGGCAACAATGCAAACGGAGAACATTCTCTTCCGTTGTCCCCCCAAAGCGTTATCAACACGTGTTTTACGCCGTGTTCGCGTACGCTTTGCATTGCCGAACGGGTAGTAAGTAGCGTTTTACCGTTATTTGGCGCAAAACCACTCCAGCACCACGCGCCGCCTGCAAACCAAATTTCACCGTTAAAGCCTTCGTGCGCTTTGAACATTGCGTCGTATACTTCCTTTTCGTAATGGTAATAATCCCAGTAGCAAAGGGATACGTTTTCAGGCAACATTTTCTTTACTTCGTCGGGAATGTTCGCGTTCGGCGCGTAATATTCTCCGTCTGCTGCCAAGCGGAAGAACATATCACTCCACATATGTGCGTTAAAGCCGTATTTTTTCGCGATTTCCGCTACCTTATGCAGGTGCTCCATTAAGATATCAAAGCGGTTGCGATAACCGTTTTTATCCAAGTATTTTCCAAGCCCAACGAAATGTGCTTCGTCCATACCGATATTCACGTTTCGAGAAGTGAAGTCTTCCGCAATCGTTTTGAAAATATCTTCGATAAATTGATAGGTTTTCTCTTCGCCTACAAACAAAATATCGTTTACGTCGAACATAGAACCCAGCTGAAAATTCTTTTTCGTAGCGGTAAAATGCGCCAACGTTTGCACGCAGGGCACAAGTTCTATCCCGTGCGCTTTTGCATACGCGTCTATTTCCTTAATTTCCGCACCTGTATATCTTCCGCGCATATAGCCAAAGTACGGTTGACTTTTCATTTCATACGTATCTTCGCAGTACAGCGATAACGTATTATAGCCCATTTTTTCCAAATAGTCTATCATTTGTTTTACTCGGCTTACTTTCATTACGGCGTTACGCGACATATCAAGCATCACGCCAAAGTGTTCATAGGTGCAATTTTGCATATTTTTCCGTTCCTTATATGATATTTCGCCTACGTGCGATTGTCTATATTATAACACTTGCTTTCCCGTTTGACAATATACAAAAACGAAAAAATGATATAATTTTTTGACCTATTATACTTTTACGTAACCGCTAACGACAAACCGCTCCCCTTTATCAGGGGGAGCGGTTTTCTTTTTACGACATTCTTGCACCGAGTATATGTATACCGCGTACTTTTTCAAACGAATAGGTGGAAAGCGGTCGGTTATACGCGTCGTTCGTATGCGCAGCAACAAGCGGTACGCCGCCTTGAAATCCCACCACGATAGGTGTATGGTAAAAATCGTCCGTACCCCTGCCAAGCTGCAAAAAATCGCCTATTTCCAACTGCGAGATAGGCGCTTCCACCGCAAAAGGTCCTGCGCCGTTACCGATAACGCCAAGCGGAATTTTTGCCGTAGGGTTTTGTAAATAGTCCCCTACGTTTCCCGTTAAAAAGCGGTAGAAATACTCTACGCCCGTCCAAGCCGCCGCCCTATCGTTCAACGAACGGTAAAACCAACCGATATCAGGCGTATAGTTCATCACGCCGCAACCGGCGAACAGGCACTGTGAAGCAAAAGAAGTACAGTCGCCGCCGATACGGCTAAAATCGTAATAAGCAGGGTTTCGTGAAAAAGCCCATTTTCGAGCGTATTCTACCGCCGCCCGTCGGTTATATTGAATAATTTCCATACTCTCAATATACGTTATACTGTATAAAAACGTGCAAAAACGGCGCCCCGTTATTCGGAACGCCGTTTGCGTTTTGATTACGATTTACGCCAAGTTTGCGGAGCAAACAAAACAAGCATAGGGAATACTTCCAGCCTGCCCACCAGCATATCGAAAATAAAGACGATTTTCGACGGCGCGGAGAAGAAGGCAAACGAACCTGTAGGCCCTACCAATTCTAACCCTGGCCCCACGTTATTTATCGTAGCGGCAACCGCGGTGAAGTTGGTAACCATATCGTAGCCTTCCATAGAAATGAGCAACAAAGAAACCACGAATATCAATAGATACGCAATGACGTACGCGTTTAATGAACGCACTACTTCGTGTTCCACCACCCGTTTATCCATCGTAATTTTCTTTACTTGTTTAGGATGTAGAATACGTTTTACTTCGTGCGCCGCGCCTTTGGAAAGCATAATACAACGAGACACTTTCATGCCTCCGCCCGTACTACCCGCGCAAGCGCCGATAAACATCAAAAGCACCAAAATCGATTTGGAAAACGCCGGCCAAAGGTTGAAATCTTCCGTTGCAAAACCCGTTGTAGATATAATGGAAGAAACGGTAAACGCTACGTGTTGCAACGCTTCTAAAAAGGAATACTGATTGACGAAACAAAGGTTTGCCGTTATCAAAGCAATCGCCGAAAAAACGATTATGAAAAACACCTTTACTTCGGTATTCAACGCTTCTTTCCACTTCCTTCTTCCAAGCAGATAATAGGAGTTGAAATTGACGGAAAAAAGCAACATAAACACGGTGATTACCACTTGTAAAAACACCGAATATCCTGCCATGCTATCCCCTTTTACCGCAAAACCGCCCGTACCTGCCGTACCGAAAGCCGTAGTAATGGCGTCGAAGAAAGGCATTCCGCCGATTACCATCAAGACGAGTTGCGTTAGCGTCAAAGCCGTATAAATCAAATATAAAATTTTCGCCGTTTGACGTACTTTGGGTACGAGTTTACTCACCTGCGGACCAGGGCTTTCCGCTTTCATAATATGCAAATTTTTCGCACCACTAAGCGGTAAAAACGCCATAATGAACACCAACACGCCCATACCGCCTATCCAGTGCGTAAAGCTACGCCACATTAAAATAGACTTCGGTAAAGCTTCCACCTGCGCGCCTGTGGGAATAATCGTCGCGCCCGTCGTCGTAAAGCCCGAAACGGTTTCAAACAACGCGTCTATAAACGAAGGTATTTCGCCCGATAAAACGAAGGGCAACGCGCCGAATAAACTCATAACAATCCAACCCAGCGCCACGATAACGAAGGCTTCTTTGGCAAAAACCGAATTGTCTTTAGGTTTTCCCCAAACGCACACGCCGCCGATAAAAAGGCAAATGCCGATGGAAATTAAAAAGGCAAAAAACGCCGTTTCCCAGTATACGATAGCCGTAATCAACGGTACGAGAAAGAATAACGCTTCAAAAAGCAATAAAAACCCCAACGTACGTTTGATAATGGAAAAGTTCATACCCGTTTCACCTCAACACGTCGGTTACGTCTTGCAAGCCAAGCTGCGTAGTAACGATAACCACCGCATCCCCTGCTTGCATAACGTCGTTACCGTGTGGAATAATTACCGCTCCGTTACGGAAAATAGACGCTATTAAAACGTTGTCTTTAAATTTGAGTTGTGCCAGCGGCACGCCTGCTATAGGCGAGTTTTCGCGCACCTTGAATTCGGACGCTTCCACTTTATTTTGAATGATATTGTAAAGCGTTTCTACGTTACTGCCTTGCGCATTACTCTTCGCGCGGACAAACCGTAAAATGATATCCGCTGTAATATTTTTAGGGCAAATAATGGTGTCTAAATCTAACCGAGAAACGACGTTGTCGTAGTCGGTACGCTTAATACGCGTAATAATTTTGCCGCCGCCAGCTTCTTTAGCAAACAGGGAAAGCAAAATATTTTCTTCGTCTAAATTAGCAAGCGAAACGAAGGCTTCCGTTTTTTCAATGCCTTCTTCCAAAAGCAAATCCTTATCCGAACCGTCGCCGTGAATGACGTCGTATTTATCAAACTGCGCGGAAAGTTCTTCGCAAATTTTCAAATCCTTTTCGATAATCTTTAAGGAAATGCCCGCTTTTTCCAAAATTGCGCAAAGATAATGGGTAATCGGTCCACCGCCCACCACCATAGCGTTTTTAACGGAATTGCCCTTGCAGTTGATTTTTTTAAAGAACTCGTTTGCCACTTTGGGCGCGGCGATAATGGATACCACGTCCTTTTCTTTGAATACGAAATCCCCTTTGGCAATATACGCTTCTTCCCCCCGTTCAATGGTGCAAACAAGGATATCCAAGCGATATTTCATCGCCACGTCCTTTACCGACATATTGATAATAGCACTCTCTTTAGGCAAGCGGAATTTGATAAGCTCTACTTTGCCCTTTGCAAAAGGCTCTATTTTCATAGCCGAAGGGAAACGGAGTACGCGTGCGATTTCTTCCGCCGCTGCGTATTCGGGATTGATAACCATAGCCAACCCAAGTTCTTCCTTTAAATAGGGCGCAATTTCACTGTATTCGGGATTTTTAAGACGGGCTATCGTGTCGCAAGCACCTTCCTTTTTTGCAATAACGCAGCATAAAAGATTGAGCTCGTCAGAGTTGGTTACCGCGATAAATAAATCGGCAGAATCAATTCCAGCTTCCCGTTGCACGGTATGCGTAGCGCCGTTACCGATAACCCCCATAACGTCTATCTTGCCTGTTATGGCGTTTATTTTCGACGCGTCAAGGTCGATAACGGTAACGTCGTTGCCGTCATCATTCAATTTTTCCGCAAGCGTTTGACCTACTCGCCCACAACCGACAATGATTATTTTCATTCCGTTTTTTGTCCTTAACCCATCATCACTTCGGAAATAACGTCTAACACCTTATCGTGGCAGCCGCCGCAACCCGTTGAGCAATGCGTAATTCTTTGCACTTCTTCAAACAGTTGCAACACGTCTTCCATTTTGCTGTGATTTTCCAAAGCGTGTTCAATATCTTTATAACTTACCTGTTTACAATTACAAATAATAACGTTTTCCATATTTTTACTCCATTGATTGATTTTACCGCATGATACGGATTAGCTTTATTATAGCACACCTTTTTCTTTTTTTCAAGCATATATCGACGAGAAAAAAAAGAATTTCGTCAAAACGAAAAAAGCGCTTTCGCGCTCTTTTCAATGCAAATCTTTATCCGAAAGCGTTTGAATACCGTGTACTTCAAACACCTGTTCAGCTTTTTGCAAATCGGAAGTTTTTACCACGATAGACGCTTCTTCGCCGCCCACCGAAAGCCCGTACATATATTCTACGTTGAGCTCTTCTTCGGCAATTACGCGCAAAATATTTTGCAACGCCCCCGGCGTATGCGGTATTTTTACGATAAGTACGTCGGTAAGCATAGATGAAAACCCTGCTTTTGTAAGCGATTCTTTCGCTTTTAACGGATTGTCCGATATCACGCGCAAAAGCCCGTATTCCGCCGTGTCGGCAAGGCTGAGCGATACGATATTGACGGCGTTCGCCTTGAATACGTTCAGCACTTCGGTCAAACGTCCTTTCCTATTTTCGATAAACACCGTAGTTTGTTTTGCCACCATAATCCTTTTCTCCTTATTTCACGTTTCTTAAATCTTTAATGCGCTTTGCTTTCCCTTCGAAACGTTGTAACGTGTTCGGGGATTCTAAACGAATTTTCGCGTCTAGCCCAAGCACCACTTTCAATTTATTGCGCGTCGTATTTTCAATACGTTGCAGTTCCGCAAACGAGTCCGTTTCCTTATTGAGTTCTACCCGTACGGTAAGCTTATCCGAATAGCCTTCTCTCTCCACGATAATTTCGTAGTGCGGACCGAGTTCGGGTACGGATAACACCACTTCTTCTATTTGCCCGGGGAATACGTTTACGCCGCGCACCTTTAACATATCGTCGCTTCTGCCCGAAAGATTTTCCATACGGCAAGTGGTTCTGCCGCACGCACACGGTTCGTAGAAAAGACGGGTTACGTCTTTCGTTCTATAACGGATAAGCGGCAAGCCTTCCTTTTTAATACAAGTGATAACCAGCTCGCCCTTTTCCCCTGCAGGCAATACTTCGCCCGTTTCACTATCGATAATTTCAGGAATAAAATAATCTTCGTTGATGTGCATACCGCAATGCTGTAAACACTCGCCCGAAACGCCCGGCCCCATCAATTCGCTCATACCGTAGTTAGACGTAATTTTCACGTCGTCGCCCCACACGGAATGCATTTCCGCACGCATTGCGTCGGTGAGAAGTTCACTGCCCACCAGCGCAATTTTTATCGACAAATCCTTTTTAGGGTCGATACCGTTTTCCCTTGCCACTTCCGCCAAACGGAGTGCATACGACGGCGTTGCAACCAGCAACGACGTGCCGAAATCTTTCATATACATCAGTTGCTTTTCAGAATTCCCCGTGGACGACGGCACGATTGCCGCACCGATTTTTTCCAATCCGTAATGCAAGCCCAACGCGCCCGTAAACATACCGTATCCAAAACAAATTTGCGCTACGTCTTTCGCGCTTGCACCGCCCATACAAGCGATACGGGAAACACAGTCTGTCCACGTTACCAAATCTTCACGCGTATAGCCTACTACGGTAGGCTTGCCCGTCGTACCCGAGCTTGCGTGGATACGCACCAGCTCTTCCTGCGGCACGGCAAACAAACCGAACGGATAGGTATCACGCATATCCTGTTTGGTGGTAAAGGGCAATTTTGCCAAGTCGGCAAGCGATTGAATATCCTGCGGTTTTACCCCTTTTTCGGCCATTTTCGCACGGTAATAAGGTACTTTTTCATATACTCTTTTTACCGTTTCTTGCAACCGTTCCAGTTGCAATTTTTCCATTTCCGCCCTAGAAAGCGTTTCTTCTTTCGACCAAATCATATTTACTCCTTTACGGTTGCTTCTTCCGCTTTACGGAATGCATTGTCCAACGTTTCTTTTTCAGGCGCTTTGGTAAACAAACTGACCACTACGGTTACGACTACCGAATACGCCATACAAATAACCCCTATCATCGGCGAGCAGGAAATCCCCGATTGCAACGCCGTTGCAAACGAGCACACCCACTCGTTTTTATCATATCCGAACACGAAGATGAGCGCAACCGTCAGCACTAACGAGCCGATTATCGAACTCCACACCGCAGGCACGCTAACTTTTTTCCACAGGATACCCAGCACGTAGGGCCCCATAAAGCAGCCTGCCAAAACGCCCCAGCTTAAGCCCATCAAATACGCAATTGCGGAAATTTGGAAATATTCGTTTAACACGGCAAGAATAACCGATATCGCCACGAATACCAAGCAGAGAATTTTCATCGTCCAATTTACCTTTTTATCGCTTGCATCAGGGGCGATTTTACCCTTGTAGATATCCACCGCGATAACGGAAGCAGAAGCCAGCGAAACGGACGAAAGCGTAGACATACTTGCGGAAAGAATGAGCACCGCAATGACGCCGATAAGTCCTGTAGGTATAACGATTTTCATCATACTAGGCACAATATTGTCCGCGCCCACCCCCGAAAGTTCGGGAAAGAATGCCGAAAGCGCGCCCGTGAAATATGCGCCAAAGCCGATAATGAGCGCAAATAACGTACTAACTACCGTACCTTGCACAATGGCTTTATCGTCGCGCACCGCGTAATATTTATGTACCGTTTGCGGCAATGCCCATACGCCGAACGACGTAAGTAAAATAAGCGAAAGCAACGACACGGTATTGCCGTATAAACCCGTATTCGAGCTGGAAAAAGTAAACCAACCGAGCTCGCTACTTTCTATAAGCGTAGTCAAATTCCATTGAATATTGTCATGGTTCATAAAACAAAACACCATTGCCACAACGCCGATAAGCATAATAATGCCTTGAATAAAATCGGAAAGCGCCGTAGCAAAATAGCCGCCGAAGAATAAATACAAAGCGGTAAGCACCGCAAGAGCTACCATAATCGCCCAACCGGGAATACCGAATACGATTCCAAAAAGCGAGCTTAATCCGTTATACACCGATGCGGAGTACGGAATTAAAAACAAAAAGATGATAACGGCGGAAATAAGCTTCAGCTTTTGGCTGTTATACCTTTTTTCAAAAAATTCCGGCATCGTTTTTGCCGATAAATTACGAGTCATAGTTTTGGTGCGTTTTGCAAGCACTAGCCACGCAAAAAGCGAACCGATAATTGCGTTGCCGATACCAATCCAAACGGACGCCAAGCCGTACTGCGCACCGAATTTTCCTGCATACCCAATAAAGATAACGGCGGAAAAGTACGTCGTTCCGTACGCAAAAGCACTCATCCAACCGTTTAGTCCTTTTTTCCCTGCCAACAAAAAGTCGTTTACCGAAGAAGAGCGGTGGCGCGTATATAACGCAATTCCCACCATACCCAAAGCGTAAAGTACCAGCATTACATAATCGAGTATCATTTGTACGTCTCCATTTTACGGCTTGATTTTTTCGATATTCCCGTAAACAAAAATCACTTTTCGCGATTACTATAAATTATAACACATTAAAAAATGGCTGTCAATAAAACGAAAGCCAAAAAGCAAAATGTACGCGCAAAAAAAAGCGCAAGTGCAAAGTAAAGGTATACGTATAAAAGTTTTGAAATTTTTTTTGTAAAATTTTTTTGTAACGCCTTTCATATTATTGTAAAATTAAAATAAATTTGCTATAATATTGCTGTAATTCGGCTTTACCGAAAAAAAATACTATAAAAGAGGTCTATTATTATGGAAAAAATTTACACAGGTAAAACAAAAGACGTATACAAGCTTGAAAACGGCAACGTACTCTTAAAATTCAAAGACGATTGCACCGGTAAAGACGGCGTATTTGACCCCGGTGAAAACAGCGTAGGGCTCACTATCGAAGGTATCGGCAAGGCAAACTTGAAATCTTCCGTGTACTATTTCGAATTATTGAAAAAGGCAGGCATTAAAACGCACTACGTTTCCGCGGACGTGGAAAACGCAACGATGGAAGTTTTGCCCGCTAAAGTGTTTGGGCACGGTTTAGAAGTTATTTGCCGTTTGGTGGCTACGGGTAGCTTTATCAGAAGATACGGCGAATATATTGAAAACGGTACGAAGCTTGCAGGCGGCTACGTAGAATGTACGTTTAAAAACGACGAAAAAGGCGACCCCCTTGTTACCGCAGAAGGCTTGGAAGCACTTGGCGTTATGAGTATGGATATGTTCAACAGTATGAAAGAACAAACCTTGAAAATTACTAAAGTGGTTGCCGACGATTTAAAGAGTATCGGTTTAGACCTTTGGGATATCAAGTTTGAATTCGGTTACAACAACGGCGAAGTTATCCTTATCGACGAAATCGCTTCGGGCAATATGCGCGTTTATAAGGACGGCAAAATCGTTGACCCTGTAGAACTGACTAAACTCATTAACGAAAGATAATAAAAAAAACCGAAAGCCACCCGTATCGGGTGGCTTTTTTGTTTAGTTCGATTATTCGTTATCGGCAAAACGTTTTAAAACGTCCACCAATTCCTTTGAGATAACGTGCTCGATACGGCAAGCGTTTTCTTCCGCTACTTCGTCGTTTGCGCCTAACTTGACAAGCACTTTCGTGATAACACGGTGGCGTTCGTAAATATCCATCGCCTTTTGATACCCCGCTTCCGTCAGTTCAATTTCTCCCGACTGCGCCATAGTGATATAGCCGTTTTTTTGCAATAACCCCACCGCGCGCGATACGCTGGGACGGGAATATTCTAACTCGTTGGCGATATCTATAGAATGCAAACACGCCTTTTGCTTTTTCAAAAGCAAAATGGTTTCCAAATACATTTCTTCCGATTCGCGGTATTTCATCACGTTTCCCCCACGTTTAGTCGTTATTATTCCTTATTATACCCTATTTTTTCCATTTTGTAAAGTCGAAACGGGATATTTTAAGGAATTTCCTTTTTCCGCGACGGAAACGTAAAAAAGGCGCAAATACATTGCGCCTTTTTATTTAGTCTTCTTTTTGGCAACAACTGCATTCGCCGTTGCAGCCTTTGTTTTTATCTTTGGCGTTTTTACCGCCGCAAGAACAACCGTCGGGGCAGCCGATACATTTTCTACCGCTTTTTTTGGCTTTCACAATATAAAATACCGCGCCGCCGATAATCAACGTAATAGCCACTATGGCTATAATTTCACCTGCTCCCATAACATTCTCCTTTTACGCTTTTAATGCGTACTCTGCTTTAAATTGCTTTTGTTTTTTGATAATTAAAAATGCAATAAACGCTGCGATAGCCAACGTAATTATCCAACCAACGATAGGCATCCAAGCCGCGCCGAAATTTGCACCCGTGAACAATGTACCGAAGAAGAATACAAGGAAACCTACCACGTATCCAACGGCAAGTTGTAAACCGATACCTGCCCACAACCATTTTCTACTCTTCATTTCCGAATTCATCGCGCCGATTGCCGCAAAGCAAGGCGGCGAGAAAAGGTTGAACATCAAGAATGCAAGTGCCGCTACTTTGGTAATGGCGAAGATTGCCGCCACTTCGGACGCACCGCTTTCCAAAATTAAATCGTCTACGTTAATGAAGTTGGTAACGCCGTAACATACCGCAAGCGTACCCACTACGTTTTCCTTGGCTATAAAGCCGGTAACGGTAGCCGCCGCCAACTGCCAAGCGCAAATGCCCACGATAGGCGCAATTACGTACGCAAACGGCGTTGCAATATCGTGCAAAATAGATTGTTCCGCTTCCACTACTTGGAACGTCCAATCGAACGTTTGCATAACGTGTACGGCAAAGTTACAAACAAGAATAATCGTACCTGCTTTTACTATGTACGCCCAACCGCGCGAAACCATTGATTTACACGCGCCCCAAAGGTTGGGAAGCTTATATTCGGGCAATTCGATAATGAAGAACGATTTTCTGTTTTTATAACCGGTAAGCAAATTGATAAGCAACGCGCAAAGCAAAATCAACGCGATACCCACGAAATACATCGTTACGCCCACCCAAGCGGAATCCCCAAAGAACACGCCTGCAAACAAGGCGATAACGGGCAATTTCGCGCCGCAGGGCATAAACGGAGTCAACATCGCCGTTGCTCTACGCTCTCTTTCATTCCGAATGGTACGGCAAGCCATAACGCCAGGAATTGCACAACCCGTACCGATAACAAACGGAATAATCGATTTCCCCGAAAGTCCTACCTTTTTGAAAATAGGGTCGAGTACGACGGACGCACGGGACATATAACCGCAATCTTCCAACAATGCAATTAGGAAATACATAATCATAACCAGCGGCAAGAACCCGATAACGGCAATTACACCGCCGATTACGCCGTCTACAAGGATAGACGCCCAAATGCCTTCACCCAGCAAGCCTGCAATCGCTTCCTGTCCTAATTCCAACCAACCGACGAACGTATCGGCAATCCAAGGGCCGAGCCACGCTTGCGAAATACCGAACACTAAAAACATAATTACCGCAAAAATGGGCAAACCCAACCATTTATTGGTAAGTACTGCGTCTAATTTATCCTGCCAAGTGGTGTCGCTGGTAAGCACTTTACGCGTTTCTACTACGTCTACAATTCCGTTTACGAAATGGAAACGCTTTCTGTCCGCTTCTTCTACTACTCTTTTATCCGTAAGGTCGATATCCCCTTGCACGAAAGGCGCTTCTTGCGTTTTCCCGTATAACGATACCGCCATTTCCACTACGCTTTTTAAACCCTCGGCAGAAGTGGATACCGTTTCCACTACGGGACAACCCAACTTTTGAGAAAGCGCCGTAACGTCGATTTTCGTTTCCTTTTTCTTATTGACGTCCACTTTATTGAGTGCCACTACAAGCGGAATACCAAGTTCTAAAAGCTGCGTCGTAAAAAATAAGCTACGGCTTAAATTACTTGCGTCTACTATATTTATAATAACGTCCGGTTGCTCGTTTTTAACGTAAGAGCTTGTAATGCTTTCTTCCGAAGTAAACGGCGACATAGAGTACGCGCCTGGCAAGTCTACGGCTATTAACTCTTCTTCACTCTTATAAAAGCCTTTCTTGATTTTATGCGTCTTCTTCTCCACGGTAACGCCTGCCCAGTTGCCGACCTTTTCATTCCGTCCGGTCAACGCGTTGTACATCGTCGTTTTACCGCTGTTGGGATTACCCGTTAAGGCAATTCTCATGGTTTCTACCTCCTACAATATATGTATTTTTTTATTTTCGTCAAAAATAATGAAACAGTGTTTGTTAGCGAGCGCTAACAGCCGTCCAAAAAAAATAATCGTTTAATTATTTTTTAAACGATGATAGCTTGCGCAAGCTGGATATCGATATTATATCTTGCGTCTTTAATGGCAACCACTAAACCCGTCGTTCTACGGGCAACGACGGTAATTTTTTCGCCGCTGTAACAACCGAGCGAGAATAAAAACGCATCTAATTCTTCATCATCCGTTTGAATGCGTTGAATGATATATTCTTTGCCGATTTGCGCCTTGCTTAAATCCATCTTGCTCTCCAAATATCACCTTGTTAGCCATTGCTAATTCTTCATATATTATATACTACAAATACGCGTTTGTCAAATATTTTATACCATTTTTTACAAAAAATCTTTTAAAAAATTACGCAAATATTTATATAAAAACGTAAACGCTACCTATCGAAAATATAGGATAGAACTCCAAATTACAACCCAAAGATTGTGTTTATCGCAAAAATCAATAAATTTTTATACAAAAAATATAAAGAAAAACACGACTTTATGCGTAATTTCCTGCATAAAAGTCGTGTTTTGGTGGAGTAAGAGCAACCTAAATCGAACCGCCATTTCTCCTATTCTACTATATAGTGATTACCATTTGCATAAAATTCCTTTAATTCAAATGGCGTTTCAAAATAGCTATTATATAAAACCGATATAGTATCTTCTTTAATTGTGATTTCATTTAATAAATTGATTGTTACGCCTATTTCACCTTGATTATTTTGATATACTGATTTAAAGAAATGATAATAACATTTTTCACCTTCAAACGAATAAATATATCCTAAGACCTTACCTGCGTGGTCGCGCGCAGTTTTTTTATAATTTTCAATATCGTTAATTTTCTGATAACCAATCAATTTATTTTCCACTACGCAAAATGAATTTATAACTTTTATATCATCAACTCCACCAAATGTATCATAATAGAAATCATATTCCAACCTTTTAATTGTTTTATTATCTGCCCATATTTTGCCGACCGCCATTTTAGAGGTAAAGCCATAGCCATTTGAAAAAGCATTAATAAAAGTTAAAAAAAGAATTATTATCACAAGCGACAACAAACTAATAATAGTTGTCCATAAATTACGTATTTTTCTATTTTTTGCAATGGAAATATCTTCTGTTTCTTCATTCAATGGAAATTCCTCTCTTGAAACATTAAAAAATGCAAGCAATGCTTTGTATGATGTTTCATTTGGTAACCCAAGACCGTTTTCCCATTTTGCTATTGCACTTCGACTAACATATATTGAATTTGCTAATTCTTGTTGTGATACGTGTTTTTCTATTCGAAGTTTTTTTAATCTATCCTTAAACTCCATAATTATCCTCAAAGAGATTATTTTGATACAAATATTATAGTATATTACAAAGAAAAAATCTATAATTTTATTGTTACTTTCGCTTGTTACATTGTTACTTATAGTAAATAAAAACTTAAAATGGCACTGGGCGTGCTTGCAAAAATACAAGTCGGCTCGCCGTTTTTGCATAAAAAAAAAGAGAAACCCAACCGCCACAAAGTGGTTCGATTTAGGTTTCTCTTGGTGGACCGAAGCAATTAGTATCCGAACCGACGGACGAACTTTCACACTCTACAAGGGGTACAGTTTTCGTTCCGTCTTTATAATTAAAAGTAAACGTTATTTTGTCGTCATAAAGATATATGGCGTTGATAAAATTATCAATTAACCGCTTTTTATCCTCTTCATCTTCTATTTTGAACTTCCTAAATCGCTCTATCCCAAACCGTATTTGTTCTTGCGTTAAAAGCGGTCTTTCGATTTGCTCTTCTAAAATAGCCACTTCCAACTCGCTCTTTTGCGTTTCCAGTTCCGCCAATCTATCGCGCGTAGAATCAAAGATAATCCCCCGCTCTATCGCTTGAATGATATTCTCAATCTTTTTCTGCACGTCGGCTAACTGTGCTTTCAACTGCGGTAAACGAGGATTGTCAGCAGACTGCAATTCAAACAGCCTATCTACAAGATAATCCACGATTTTCTCGTCGTTTACAATTTCAAACGCTTTTTCTACCGCCAAGTTTTCTATCCATTCTTTTTGGACCGTCTTTTTATCGCAAGTATGCTTGCGTACGTTTACACATTTATAATAACGATGGATTGCTTTGGTACGGCTCGTCCCCGACTCCCCAACCATATACGCACCACATTTACCGCAAAAAAGTTTTGTCGTCAAAAGATACTCTTCTTTCGCTTTTCCACTCGCCGCGGCGCGCCTATTCTTTTCTAACCGCCGTTGCACTTTTTCAAACGTCGTTTCATCTATAATTGCAGGTACGGCGTTGGGAATAACTACTTCACCGTATTTATATTCCCCTATGTATCGACGGCTACCTAACATCTTCTGCAAAATGCTAAACGTAAACTTTTTCCCGTTAGTCGTACGGATAGCGCGTTCTTCTAAATAGGCAAGAATTTCTCGCACCAACTTTCCTTCCGCATACATGCGGAAGATTTCTTTTACAATCGGCGCCGTCATTTCGTTTACGCAAAGATGACGCTCTTTGTCTACGTAATACCCATACGGCGGTTTGCCACCGTTTACTCTGCCTTTTAGTGCATTTTCCATCATACCGCGTTTAACTTTCACTGCAAGTTCCACCGAGTAATATTCCGCCATGCCTTCGAGCATAGATTCCAATATTATCCCTTCCGGACCCTCGCTGATATTTTCCTTTGCGGAAATCACCTTAACCCCGTTTTTCTTTAAGATATGCTTATAATGCGCCGAGTCGTATCTATCTCGCGAAAATCTATCCAGTTTCCATACGAGAACGACGTCGAAGCAACCTTTTGCGCTGTCTTTTATCATACGCCGAAATTCGGGGCGGTTATCCGTTCTCGCCGACAACGCTCTGTCTATGTAATTCCCAACAACCGTTATCCCCGTTCTTTCCGCGTAACCCATACATTCTCGAAGCTGACCTTCTATACTCGCTTCATTTTGCTTATCCGAAGAAAACCTTGCATAAATTACTGCGTTCATTCTTTTCTATTTTCCCCCATCATTTTTCTTAAAACTTCTTTCAGCCTTGCATTCGCTTGCGTTTTCGGGTCGAAACACATTTCAATAAAATCATTATTCATCGTATCTCCCGATTCCACTTGCACATACAATACGGGATTATCCGTCCTTCCCAATAAATAGTCCGTTGATACGTTAAAATAATCAGCTATCTTTATGAGTACTGGATAGGACGGAAAGCAATCCCCTATTTCATATCTCGCAATTACAGGCTGGCTTACCTCACCAAGCGCTTTGGCTAACTTTGCTTGGGATAAGCCAGTCTTTTCACGTAATTGCTTTACCCTAATGCCTATAATTTTTTCATTCATCATAGCACCTCTCTTTTCTAATCTAATTCTTTTTTCTCTTGTTTATTCGCTCTTTCGGCTTTCCACTTTTCAAACTCTTTTTGGATTTGCTCGTCTTTGAACATTTCTTGGATTTTCGGCAGGAGCATACGCGCCAAAGTTTCGAGTTCAAAATCGGGAATACCCGTATTGTTTTTCTGCTTTTTTGACACTTAACCCCTCCTACTTCCTTTGACTTTTCCATAGACGGGGTTCGTCTTTGCTTTTTCTAATTTCTTATATTTCAAATCTCCTTATTATCTTTTATTGTATAGGGGTGATAACCGCACTTTTAACGGAAAGATAAGCACGGTTGCCCTATTTTATAATTATTCTCCTTGTCTATTCCCGAAAATTACGGGTGTGTTAAGCACATAGCCTGACGAGAATTGAACCCTACAAGGTTTTAGAGACGAAAAAAGGCTTATACTTCGTCAATGTCGCTTATCATACTTGGGTATGATTGCGCTCCATTTCCTTGTTTAATCGATTTTTTCGTTCACTAAAACTGCTACGCACCTAAAAAGACGTATTTTTTAGATATTTTTTGGCGCAACCGTGCGCCGACGTATCCAAATACTTCAAGCACGATTGCGACGAAAAGAGCAAAAAAGACGCTTTTTAGGCTTGTTGCGGTTCAACTCCCGTCAGGCTACCGTTCCGCTGTTATTGTCCTTTGAGCGTTTGGTATCCTATTCGTATTAAATCCACTTTTGGAATACCTTTTGCCTTTAAGAACGAAGTAATTTCGTCATACTCTTTGACGGGAAGTCGCGTGTTGAATTGCTTTGTTGCCTTTTCACGCTCTTCCTTGTGCAAAAGTTCATACTTTTGCCTTGCCTTTTGTTTCGGCGTTAATTGTTTCTCCATTTGACTTTTCTCCTTAATTTTTATTTACGTCTATTATACCGTGCTATCACGGTATTGTCAAGTGTTTTGTATGAAACGTTCAAAAATTTCTTCGGGGTATTAGGGGTTACCCCTAACGAGGCGATTTGTAAATCGCGTATTTGGCAAGCCAAATACGTTCCTCGCTATACCGCAAAAACCAAGTTTCTCCCTTTTCGCTTTTCCTATTTACCTCCCTATATTATTCGTTTGAAGTGGGTTTCCCACTTGCCCTCTTTCGCATTACGAAAGCCTCGAAATTGCCCTTTGTGGCAATTTCCTTTACCTGCTTCGTTTTTTGACTACTTTGCAACAATTTTTGGTTATCTCTCGCCCATATTTTCGGCTATGGACAAACCGTTTTTTAGTGCATTGGACTCACTCCCCCCTTTTTTGATTTTTGCATAAGAAAATCCCACGGTTTTTACTCCGTGAGACTCCTGATTTTTATTCAGTTATTTTCGTCCCCTCACTATATAGCGACGGGCGTTCCCTTTTTATGCGCGACTTTTGAAAAAAATTTTTATTTATTTATAAAAAAGTTTAAAGTGCAATCTTAAAGTGCAATTTTTTATTTTTTGCACTTTAAGAAGAATTTTTCACATTTCCAACTTTTCCACCATAAATCTTTTGAAAGTTTTTTATTCGAGCTTTTTCTTCCTTTTCTAAAATCGGCAAAACGCGCGTTTCTATAAACTCGTCTTCCGTCGTTTTCTTCTTTAACCGTTTGACGATTTTCTTTAATTCTTCGTTCGCTTTGATATACGAATTACCTTTCGGCGTAGGGAAGAGTTCCATTCGACGATACATCTCTTTGAATAGTTCCATAAACATAAATTGAAACCCAAGCAGTAAATGCCCGTAGGTGTTTATGATGTAACTTCTAAGCGGCATACTACATCTTAACAAAAAGTCCGTAATGTAATCCTCTACATTTACTTTCCCTAACTTTCTCCACGCCTTAAAAGTATACCTCTTTAATTCTTTCGCACTATAAAACCAACCGATAAAATTGATTAAGTCTTGCTCTTCTAATATAGAACCCAAGAAATAATCCACGAGCACACTTTCCCCAAGTTCGGTATCATTTGCTCGTTCCATTTGACGAAAATCAAGTTCTTCTTTAATCTCTCTTTTACCCCGTCCGTCTTTTAATCGTTGCCATTCCATTGCATAGAGTATCTTTTTTAACCGCCTTGAAACGCTTGATTGCGTTAAATTTAATTCCTTAGCAACCGCGCTTTGACTTACACCCTCCACAACGCACTTTTCGTATATGTACTTATTTCGTTTGGACAAACAGTCAAGCACCCAATCCTCATCCATTTTTGCGCAAATATCACTTTCTATTTCAAGCGTTTCCTTATCCGCCACCGTTTCCCAAGCATCGTGTTCTTCACCCGAGTCGTCGTCCATGTACGGATTTAAGAGATAACTTTTATATTCCTCTCTACGGTTATTGTTATACATATCCCTATCCGCTTGACGCAAGATTTCATACCAATTCTCGTCCACTTCAATTTCTTCTTTTCCCGTAGCCGTATAATACGTGTATCTATATTTTTTCTTCCCCTTATCTTCTTCCATTTCGCCCCTTTTGTCGATTTTTATCGAAAAGTATAAACATATGTTCGCGTTAAAAAGTGTTTTTTTGGGGCTACTTGCTCGGTAGCCCCTTTTAGTTAAATTATTATACTTAAATTTTACTTATTTGTCAAGCATCAATTGTCCCAATATACGGACAGGTCGAATATTTTAACATAATAAAAAGTTTGATTAAGAAACCCTACTTACATAATATTATATTTTTTCCTTATACCATTTTATCGTTTTTTTCAGACCGTCGGAAAAGACGATTCGTGGTTGCCACCCAAGCTCTAAAATGAGCTTATGGCAATCTAGAGCATATTTTTTATCGTGTCCCTTACGGTCTGCCACGAATGTGATTAAATCTTCTGATGTGCCGAGTTTTCTCAATATCTCTTTTACTAAAGTGATATTAGAAAGTAAAGTACCGCCGCCTACGTTATAAATGCTTCCCGATGGAGCATTACGGACAATCATATCAATAGCGCGACAATGGTCGTCAACGTATATCCAATCTCTAACATTTAATCCGTCCCCATAAATTGGGAACGGTTTATCACGCAAGGCATACTCAATTACTTTCGGTATCAGCTTTTCCGTATGCTGATATTTGCCATAATTATTTGCGGAACGACTGATAGAAACCGACAGACCGTGCGTTCTGAAATACGAAAGAACTAACATATCGGCTGCCGCTTTGCTTGCGCTATACGGCGAGCTTGGTTTTAAGGGCGAAGTTTCAGTAAATTGCTTCGCGCTATTTAACGGCAAATCCCCATACACCTCGTCAGTTGAAATCTGATGAAAGCGTTTTACACCGTATTGTAAGCACAAATCAAGGAGCGTTTGCGTTCCGAGTACATTTGTTTCAACAAATATCCTTGAGGCTGCAATAGAACGGTCAACGTGGCTTTCAGCCGCAAAGTTTATCACTATGTCAGGAGCTTCGTTTTGAAAGATTTTCTCCACCGCCTGCCAATCACAGATATTCGTTTTATAGAACATGAATTTATCGTGCATTTTCAATTCCGCAAGGGCGGGAAGATTGGCGGCATAGGTCAAACAATCTACACCGATAACTGTATCCTCGGTATAATTGTTAAGCCAATATTTCGTGAAATTCGCACCGATAAACCCGGCACAGCCCGTTATTATAATTCTCATCGCTTTACAACCCTAACTCGTCAATCAGCTTCTTTGCCTTTTCTTTTTTTAACTGCGATAAATTCTGATTTAGTTTCATTTCATTTAACGCACGTTTGCGACCACCGCAAAAAGCAATTCTAAACCATCTTCGCACTTGATAGAACGGATATAATAACGGACATTTTCTTAACGAGGGATAATAAATAAGCATTGAATCGTATGAAAGAAAGATTTTACTCAATAAATGCTTGAAACTACCACCCTTTTGGTTTTGTGCCATAGCAAGTTGTTGTTCAAGCGTACCATATACGCCACCTTGCAGTATGTAATCCTCCATATCTTTTAGAATAGTCGTGTGTTTATAATTTTCAAACCATACTTCAGTCAAGGAAATAGCCTTAATATAGAAATCAAGCAAGCCATTATCTTGCAAGAATTGTCTCGCCTTGCTTTCATCATATCCCATTTTGTTTTTTATGATCCATAAATCAACAAGCGCTTTTATTCCGCAACCACCGTGAATGAAGTGTTTTGCCATATGATAGATGTGATAATACAAAAACAATTCATTAGTCATACCATACTCAAATTCAGATATTTGAGCAATTTCTTGACTGTTCCAAATATCAGTTAATAATGGTGAATCTCTAAAATCGGTTTCCTTTAATTCAAAATGAAGTTCCAAGCAAATTCCTCCCGACGAAAACAACGATATATCGTGAGTTGAATTGCCTTTACGTTCGTATTCCAATTCTTTAATTATAACATTTTGCGCTTGACTTAAATCGTCCTTTTTTACCAATATATCTATGTCGCAACTCGTTCTTAACCAAGGGCTTTTATAGAATTGCCTTAACACCGAGCCTTTTAACATAATAAACGGAACACCTATTCTATTGAGTAATTCTCGTATTCGATTAAGCTCGTAGTTTTGCTTTTCATATCTATATATAGCTTTGTATAAAAACGATTGATATTTAGGAGCGTTATCAGGGAGCAATTTATTTTCCAATAAACTTGTGCAAATTAAGTGTGCTATATCGTGCTTTTGGGCTATGTTTAAGACTTCCAAAACCACTTCATCAGTACATAACACTTTTTCGTTTTCTGAAAGTACCTTACCTTTCAACTCCGCACTCAATATTGAAAATAAAAGTTTTGTTGTAGTATCTTTCATTTTATGCTACCCCTATTATACACAATATTTTTTCTTTGCGCTAATATAATTCTCCCTCTTGCTGATATACAGATTTACACAGTTCTTTTTTTGAATTTACTCAACAGTTGTCTCTTTTCTTCTTTTGAAAGCAACACTAAAAATAGGCTGATTAAACTAAACATACAAGCACAGAATACGGATATTACCATTCTACCCCAAGAGGACGGAACAATGATAAGTTGAAAAACAAAGCAGAATCCTCCATTTATGAAACAACATAAGCAAGATATTAAAACATCTTTATAAAACGTGTACCATTTCAAATTTAACACTTTAGCTGAATACGGTACAGTAATCGTTAGATTTCTAATAATTGAAATTATTGCACTTATAGCAGCAATAGCAAACAAACCTAAATCAGTAAATTTCACAAGCAGAAAAACCGCTATAATATTTACCACACCACCCAACAAAACTGTTACAGAGTTGACCTTGAGTTTATTTGTAGCAGTAAATACATTATTTAATGCTTGAGGTCCGGCAAGTGGAATATATTGAATACACGCCCAAAATGACAGAATTGATAGTGTTTCGGCGTTTAATGTAGGCTGCCATAAGGAATAAAAATTCTTTCCGTAAATGCAAAGCACCATTATAGGTATAGAAACTAAAATACTTGAACATTTCATTGAAAAGCGCAAAGAACGTATTATATCTTTGGAATCACCGCCTGCATACGCAATAGTTAAATTCGGTGAAAAACTTGAACTTACGTTTCCTGCGATTTGAGTTATGCAGTTTGGCATTACTTTGGACACAGATAATATTCCCATAGCCGCAGGATTTATCAAAAGATTCGCTAACAGTAAATCCACGCCTGTCATCAAAAGAACACCGCATTGTGTAACAACGTTCCAAATACCCGCTGAAAACATCTGCCAAATCGTTTTTATACTAAAGCACTTGAAGTTTATCTTTAAGTCAGGCAAAATTTTTCTGCTTATAATGAAGTAAATCGGAACTGTGATTACACTCAATAATAGAGCAACTAAACTTACATAATATATCTTGGGTGTAAAAATCGAAAAGAACAGAAGTAAACAAAGTGCGTTCAAAACAGTCTTTACTGAATTGATTGTATTTACGATATATTGTCTGTTGGAAACGTAAGTTATTATTCCCAAAACACTATTGATTTGAGCCACAAAGAAGTTTCCAAATACAAAAGCGAAAAGCAATTTAACGTACAAAACATTTGAAGCTTCGATATTTACAACGCTTTCTAATTTGAAAAGCAATATCAGCGCGGGAATAATCAGAAAACATATGATTGCAACATTGGCAATCATTATTGACGAGTAGAACTTGTTACTTTCTTCTTTATTCCCTTTGTAATAGTGCATTGTGATAAACCTACCCGCCATAGAGTTCAATGCTACTGTTATCAAAGACGCATAATTTACAAAATTATTAGCGAGTTGTGTAAACCCATTAGCTTCTTCACCTAAATTTTCTACTATGTATGGCGATAAGAAAAAGTTTGTGGCTATTGTTACAACAATCGCAAACATACTTGTAAATAGAGTCAATAATGTTTTTTTGTTTTGGTTGCTATTTTGCAGCTCCATTTTTTAATACTCCCTCCAATATGCTGATTGGATAGACAAATTCATTTAAGTTGCAATTTTCTATATCCATCAACATAGGGATTATTTCAACTGCCTCGGTTAAATTATTTGCCATTTTTATAAAATTACATTTGCTTATAAATTGAAATGTTCCTTCAACTTTTTTAGAACTATTATTTATTGCAATACAAGGTGTTCCCGTAATGTAAGAAAAAATCATAGCGTGAAGCCTGTCTGTTATTATCAGTTTGGCAGTAGAAAATTCTCTCCACTTCTTTTGCAGTTCACGTTTACGGTTGTAATGTCTTACGGATTTTTTTATAACGGTGTCTGTCTCCGATACATCTATACCTTGTGTGTTCAAATACTCTTTCAAAACAATAACTTCGTTTTCAGTTATAACTTTTTCGCGGTCAGATCTTAAACACAAGAAAACACCATTACGTTTCAAATGCTGTTGTTGAATTAAGGATAGCACTATATCGGGACAAAGTTCCACCTTGATTTTAGGGAACGTGCGAACAAAAAAATCTAATGATGTTTTATCTCTTAATAAAATAGTTAAATCCCTTGCTTGATAGTAAACACTATTGTTTTTTTCTATGCGTTCGTTTGCCGTGTCTGAGGGCTCATAAAACACAGTTTGAGGAAAGACTATTATTTTGTTTTGGCTGAACGTGGAAATAATATCTGTGATTTTATCATCTTCCCACCCCCAAAGAGTACCAAGATTTCCACCACCGTCAATAATAATGGTATCTGTTTCTTTTATGAGTCTCTTTAGGAGTGATTTACATTTGAAATATGCTCCATTTTCAATTTCTATAACAGAATGAGAAGGACAAATAGTTTTTATTGCCTTTTTTTCAGCATAAACTATCGCCTGATCTCCCAAATTCCCGTGTGTTGGGGTTGCGATTATAATAATTCTATCGGATTTTGAGTTAAATAAAAATCTAAATATGATTTTTAGCGCATACCTTAAATATGACAACGCATAAATTATTTTTTTCATACAATTTATTTCTCTTTTGATTTCATTGCCTTAAATAAATAATATAACGATGGAAATACCCGAAATACCTTAATTACTATTCTTTTACCTTTCGATATGTAAGGTGAGGCTATCAGCGTTCTACTTTTTGCTTTGAACTCTTTTATAAGTTCCTTGCTTTTTTTAGAATCGCAAAGAACTTTTTTTGTCTTTTGAGCAAAATCCAAAAGAGTCCAACAATATATCTTTAAGAAAAGATGGTAGTAACGTTCTTCATTGTTATTTTCAAAAAAAATACATCTATCCCAAGCTATTTGCAAGAAATCAAAGTTCTTTTTTGAAAAACGGCTTTTAGTGATACTATTGGCTCTCATATAATAACCGTAGATTATATTGCTTGAAAAAGCAACCTTGTTGGCTTTATAGTAAAGCCTATATGCCAACGCTTCATCTTCATTTATGAGACCTTCAGGATATTTCAAATCGTCAAATAACGATCTTTTATATAGTTTATTGCAGGCAATCGTTGCATTTACATAGGAATCCCCGAACAGTTGGTTGATTGCATTTTTTCCTTCAACAATTTCAATATCTATATCTTTAGTATCGAAGTCCGGCTCTGTTTCATTAAAGCATACATATCTACCAACAGAAATATCGCAATCGTACTTCATAACTAAAAACAATAAATGTTCGACAAAGTAAGGCGAGATAACATCATCGGAATCAATAAAGCAAACAAACTCTCCATTTGCATTTTGAAGTCCACAATTTCTTGCAGAAGAAAGTCCACCGTTTTCTTTGTGTATAACTCTTATTCTATTATCAGCTTTAGCCAAATCATCGCAAAGTGAAGAGCTACCGTCAGTTGATCCGTCATCAACCAAGATAATTTGAATATTTTGTTCCGTCTGATTTAATATGCTTAGCACACACCTATTGAGATATGCTTTAACATTATACACGGGAACAATTACACTAACTTTCTTCATTATTTCTACGCCAACGCCTTATCTTTCTAATTATTTTTCCTAAATATGCTGCAATACCAAAAACAACAATATTTACGTTTATATCTCTTGCAACATCTTTCAATTTGACTTTCTTTCTCAAAGAAATTTCGCCAATAATCATCAAGCTAATCACTTTTCGCTTAAATGTAATTTCTTTGTAAGTAAGCAATTCTTTAATTACGAGCTTATATCCATTGAAATTGTTTAATTCTTTGTTAGAGGTCATTGATAACCCATCTTCCAAATACTCGCAATAATATAACCCTTCGTTAAACCACCTGAATTTATATCCGTCTCGTGCAATTCGATTCCATACTATTTCTTCGGATAAGAAGTTTTCTCCATCAAAAACGGGGAACGGATAACGCTTTAATAATTCGGTGTGGAAAACCTCTGCCTTGTCTCCCGATATAGAATTTTTTGCTCTTTCTAATGTGGTACAGTCAATGCACCTTCCACCGAACGTGCTACCAACTATATTGCCGTTCCCGTATAATTTTAATCCTGCAACTCCGGCATATCCATTTAGTTCCTTGATTTCTGCAAAAAAAGAATGTATGAGTTCAATTGCATTGCTTGGCAACCAATCATCAGAATCTACAATAAAAAACATCTCTCCGTGTGCAAGCTGAACACCATAATTTATTGCAACGTGTTTTCCGTGATTTTCTTGCAAATAATACCTGATTGGAAATTTATTATGTTCTTTAATAAAACATTCAACAACCTCATCGGTATCGTCTTGAGAGCCATCATCTACAATTAACCATTCAAAATCAAATGATGTTTGTGCCTTCAAACTATCATAAAGTTTTGACAGTAATTTGGCGCGATTATATGTAGGAGTAAATACCGTTACCATACGCCCTCCAATTAAAATGACAAGAAATAACTTCCGACATAATTAACCATAAAAAGATATATGTCATTGAAGAAGAATAGAAATAATGTCATTGGCAAAAGAATCAAATTTCCTATATTTATACTGTTCTTGCCTCGATTATGTAAAGGGGTTATTAGCAATAAAGCAAAAGACATTAAATACATAAAACGCTCTAAATAAAGATAGTTAAATGACAACCCTATTGCTACTGCACCTACCGTAGCTGCAAAATTCGCTACGTTTTTACAATATCCATCTTCGGTGTAAACTTGTTTTGCTCTTGTTGACACCACAAACAAGTAAATAGCCAAAACAATAAAGCACATATATATAATCAACGTAGAGCCATTGTATTGGAATATTGCATTTGTAAAACTCATATCCTCAACTGTCTCAAGAATTCGTCTAAACGAAAAGACAAAATACTCGTTATCTACGTTATTAACAATAAAACGTGCCAACGGCTCAAGTGCTAATGATATACCCAACGATGACAACATAATCAGGACAGGCTTTTTCAACATTGTCAGCAAGCGAACAACTATTACAACTATCGCAAAATTATGGATAAATATAGAAATCAAATACAAAATAATGAGAAAGATTTTATTCTTTTTTTGTATCATTTCCAAGTATATTGCTAAAACGGCGATAGAAACCGCAAGAGAACATCTTATACCCGAAATCGCAAGTTTCATTCCGAACGTAAACAACCACAAAAGTATAGATAACACTCTCGTTTTTCCGTTTGTTTCGGGTAAATGCTCATTGAACATTTGTCTATAAATATAGCCAACAATAAGAAAATCAACGATTAAAGGTATGACGGTAAGTAAGTTTTGATATTCTTTAGGTAATATACTTATAAAATATGCAAAATAGTTATAAACAAACAAATCTGCGTATTGGCTTTCTGTTGTTGCATAATGCAATCCCTCGGAACGCATATTGTCGATCAATTTGAAATGCTCTATCAAATCCCACCTAATAAAGCTCTCTGGTTTGAAAATAAAAGCAAAGCCAACAAATAATACGGCAATAAAGACCAAGGATTTACCGCCAAATTTTTTTGATAGTGTCCCATCGGTAAACATAAACAAACACATCAAGAAAAGTGTTACTCCCAACAACATCAAACATATTAGTTCTATCATTGATTACCTCCTTGATATATTTTTACATATTGACGCGCCATTTCTCTCGATGAAAACTCTTGAGAACGTTCAAGTGCATTTTGACCTAATTTTTTTCTTAATCTAACATCTTCTGATAGTCTTATTAAGTTGTCTGCTATTTCTTGACTATCAACAGAAGTTAGCAAAGCACTTTCGTTATTTGAAAGCATATTGGGAATTCCACCCACATTTGTCGCAACAATAGGAATACCCGTCCCCATAGCCTCAATCAGAGTCATTGGTATTCCTTCGTACAATGAAGGAAGAATAAAAATATCTGCCGCGTTTATGTACTGATATACATTGGTTTGCATTCCTAAAAATGATACCGCACCTTCCAAGTCTTGATCAACCACATATTTCTTGATTTCTTCAAAAGTGTTTCCGTTTCCGATCAATTCAAGCACACTATTTGGTTTGAACGAGTGAAATATCTTAAATGCGTCAATAAGTCCTTTATGATTTTTTTCTTCTGAAAACCTACCTATATGCAATAATTTTATAGTATCTCCAATGCTATAATCGTATTTGGGCAGGCAATTCATCAGATTAATTCCGTTCAGAATTATCGGTGCAGAAGTAGGTGAAATTCCGTAAACATTTACTATTGTTTGTTGTATCAGTTCGCTCAAAGCAATCGGAATAACTCGTTGCTTTTTATAAAATCTTTTCGCCAAAATCTTATCTATTTTACTCAACTCTTTATCCGCAACGCTATGAACTGTGTGAACTCGCATAGGAACGGCAGCTTGCTTGGCTGCGATCATCGTATATTTTTGAGCGTTTAAGTGCGAATGAACAACATCAGGCTTTTCTTGCTCAAATATTTTTTTGAGTTTTTTTATAATGGATAGATCCATTCCTCTTTTTTTATCAAGAAATACTATTTCTATCCCTGCTTGAGTTAGCCTTTGAGAAATGGGGGTTTCATAATTGTATAAACTAACAATCTTAACCTCAACACCGTTTCTAACTAATTCAAGTGTCAAGGTTTCACACATTATTTCAGCCCCACCCATATAGAGATTGGGAATAACTTGTATTACTTTCATTTTAGTTGTTCTCCCTATAAATCAAATCCCAAATCTTCTTTATTGCCATATTCATTGAGAATTTTTCTGCTGATTTCAAACACTCTTTGCGATACGCATTTATCGTATCAATATTTTCAATGCAATATCTCAACTGCTTGTATAGTTCTTCTTTGTCCTTGAACTTGTATGTAAATGAATCCTTTTCAGACAGAACATCGCGGCAAGATTCCCATTCGCTTGCTAAAACGGGAACACCTGCTGAAAAAGCGTCTATAATCGTACCCGGTATGCCTTCTGTATAAAACAAAGTAGGAAAAAGGAGCATATAATAGTTTTTCAATACTTCCACACTTTGACTTGGATTTATAACCCCCTTATACTTAACCACGGAAGAATATCGTTCACAAAGTTCTGAAAACTCTACCTTGTATTCTTCTTGTATTGGACCATATACATCCAATTCGCAAACATTTTTTCCTACTTCTTTATTCAGTCGATCACAAGCATATATGGCGTCAGTAACACCTTTTTCTTTCATTACTCTTGAAAAAATACAAAATGAAAGTGGATATTCAAAATGATAATTGATTTCTTCTTCGTTGATTGGGCAAATATCTTTGAAATTCGGAACAATTACTGTATTATCAAAACCTTGCGCTCTTAATTGATTTTGCATTGTCTGCGTTTCAACAAGAATGTAATTAAACTTCTTGAGTTGATTACTTATTCTTTTATTGCTTTTCAAATATGAAGGCAACCAAGCTCCAACAACACTATACATTTTCACTTTGTTTTTGTTGGAGAATAAATTGATTATGTAAGGATATATCTTTATCCCCCCGGCGTCAGGCAGCATAATGATGACTTCGCTTTTTCTTATCAACTTTATAATGTTGAACAAAAACGAGAAAGGGTGCTTTTTCCATTTGTAAGAATCAACCGTAGTGATTTCTTTATTTCCTGACAATAGAGCCTTTTCTACATTTCTTGTCTTTACGGTTTGTCCGTCACATATATCTGTATTTCTTGCAAAATGCCCCAAGACACCTATTCTCATTGTGATTACCTCAATATGTTTATCTGTATTTCAAAACTCCCATTACCGCCCAATAAGCGAGATAGTAGATTGACTTAAACACATTTATCCTTTCGACTTTTCTATAAACTTGCCATTGATATTTCATCATTTTTAGTTTGTTGGACGATACCGAATTTGAATGTACTTTGTATTGTGCCAAACATTCGTGCAAGCAATGCGCTTCTTCACCATTTTTCAAAATACTCAACCAACAAGCCATATCTTCTCTTTTTATTGCATTGGTCGGCATAAAAACCTTTCCCAATTTGTCAGAATCATAAATAACAGTCAAGCAGCCAATGTGATTGTGCTTTAATATATCCTTATATTTGCACACATCAAGTCGAGGCTTAAATGTCGATACGATTGTATTATTTTCGTCAAGAACTTCATAGTCTGTGTACGAGAAAGCTATATCGTTATTTTGCATATATGTAACTTGCTTTTCCAACTTATCGGGAGTCCACAAATCATCACTATCCAAGAAAGCAATCCATCTTCCGTTTGCTTCTTTGATGGCTTTATTTCTTGCAAGAGCCGCACCACTATTTTCGTTCATTGAGAAAATATGGATTCTCTTATCTTGAAAAGCATTTGCTAATTCAAGAGAAGTATCTGATGAACAATCATCAACAAATAACAATTCCCAATTCTGATATGTTTGAGCTAATACACTCTTTATAGTCGCTTCTATGTATTTTTCAGAATTATAGTTTGGCATTATAATTGAAACCAACCCATAATCAACAATCGTAGTCTTATCTTCTTGTGTTTTTTCAGCAACAAGCATTATTTCGATTTCCTTTACACAACTTCTTTTTGCTTGACCGTTTCAACATTGTCAAGCACATTTTTTGTTATTGAATCAGCAATAGCCGCCTCGTCATCAATTTCGATTGTTTCTTTATCAACGCTATCTTGTGGCACTTCGATAACGCCCTCTACTACATCGTCACTTTTGAAAACTTTGACGATAGTCATAAAGAATATCTTAATATCCAACCAAAGCGAAAAGTGTTCCAAATAATAGGCATCGTATTCAGCTTTTTTCTTCGGATTGGCTGCTAAAACATCACGCCCATTAACTTGCGCCCACCCCGATATACCGGGGCGAACTTGGTACATATCATAGCTTTCTCGTGCGGTATTTAATTCCGTCTCATTTTCTTGTGAAGGTCTAAAACCAATCAGACTCATTCTAAAGGTCAAGATATTGAAAAATTGGGGTAGCTCGTCTATCGAAAATCTGCGGATAAAAGCCCCTGTCTTTGTGACATAAGACGATACGTTTTCATATTCATATCCCGCAACATCGTGCCGAGCGTCAACAGACATACTTCTAAACTTAATGCAGTTGAATAGTTTTCCGTTTTTACCAATTCGCCTTTGAACGAAGAAAACGGGTCCGGGCGAATCAATTTTAATTGCAATCGCAACAATAATAAACAACGGGGATAAAACAATTAAAGCTATCAGGGCAATCAAAAAGTCCATTATCGCTTTAACAAAACGATAAATCTTCTGACTTATCTTCAATTTGTATGTACTTGAAGTCTCCATTTCAATCACCTATTTTTCTTAATGTAGATCTCATAATGACAATGCCTGCAAATCTGACCCGAGCCTTCAACATAAAACTCTCTTTGGCTAATGGGTGTGCTAAACCTATAAGGCGTATCTGCTCCGCAAATAACACATTTTTCAATAGGGTCATTTGCTTTGTTCTGTTCGCTCTCCACAACATTTTTAATTTTGTTTTCCATATTTCCACTCTCCTTAATGTTTTATTAGACAACACATACTGCTTTGGGGGTAATAATTTCTTCTGTCTCTGTCGAGAACTCAAATCCGATTGCTCTCAATCGTTCAACCTGATTACCGTTTGCGCCCTCTGTTCTCAATTTGGTTTTGTTCGTGCGAATACGCCAAAGCCACATACCGAGGGGGAATCCGCTTTCATCAACGTAAGTACAAGGCATTTTCAACGTGCCGTGTTTACGGTAATAGCGTTCTGCCGAATCGTAGTGATTTTCCCAATCTCGCTCAACCGAGGTCAGCCAATCCATTCCGATTTTTTCGAGCTTCTGAATTTTATCCTCGGACAGTTCTCCCGAACGGTATTTGTTTCTTTGAGACATAACCCATTCGTACAAGTCAAATTCCTTTTCTTGCCCATAATGTCTCGGAATAACTAAATGCCCATTCTCCCGGTAGAAAACAGCGGCGCGTTTGTAGGCTTCTTCCCAACGGAACTCGCCTACGTTCCAAACCATACCGATCTCATTCAACCGTTTGATTTGAACCTTATCCAACTTCCTATATTTGTCTGCCGTTTTACAATTAGCTCTTTGATTGGTGATCCAACCTCCAAGATTATATCCGTCAGGGCAAACGTAGTTAGGATTAACAAGCAAATCTCCATTTGCGGTATAATATTCTTTGGCGTGGACAAAGCCAATCTCCCACGGGTCATCAATTACCCAAACCATACCAATTGATTCAAGTAATTCTATCTGCTCTTTCGGGAGCTTGCCTTTGGCTTTCAATGCTCTTTGTCGAACAACCCAAATAGCAAGCTGTTTTCCATTACCGTTGTCATACTCACTCGGTACGTTCAAATGACCGTACTGCAAATAAAATGCTTTAGCTCTTTCAAATTGTTTGTCCCAAGCCTCATTCCACACAAGGTAGTTACGGTTTTCCCAAACCATTCCAATAGCTTCAAGCCGCTGTATTTGTTCTTCCGTGAGTTTCTTTTTACCACGGTTACCAATGTATATTTGCCTTTGCTCATTTACCCACTTTGAAAGCCATATACCGTCAGCTTTGTATTTGGGCGGTATATTCAAGTCTCCGTGTTCCTCATAGTATCTCTTTGCGAGGGCATAGCGAATTTCCCAAGAATCAGGCTTTACCCATACCATTCCAAGCTCGTCCAACTGTTTTTGTTGTTCTTCGGAATGATTTTCTTTGCCGTTTTCTCTGCGATCTGCAAGCCAAGCACCGAGACGATAACCCGTGGGTGTCACATACGTTGTCGGGACATCTATGTTTCCGTGTTCCTGATAATAGGCAAGAGTAGCTTTATATCCTCTATCCCAAGCAGACTCGGAGTGATTTTTCCAATTCATTCCGATTTCATCAAGACGTGCTATCTGTTCTTCGGTAGGGGGAACACCCGTCTTTGCTTTGCCTGCTCTCAAAGCCCGTTGCCGCCTTATCCAAGTGCCTATTTTCAAGCCGTTAGGCGCACAATACTCGGCGGGAATATTCAAATGTCCATTTTGTCGATAGAAGTCTAACGCACCCGCAAAATTTTCTTCCCATAGATAATCGGGAATGTTCCATATCATCCCCATCTTGTCAAGCTCGGCAATTCGTTCCTCGGTCAAGTAAGTCTTTTGAATACCATTTTTTCTGTATGTACGGATACGTCTTATCCAAGCTGCTAAATCAATTCCGTTTGCTTTTTTATAGTCACACGGTACATTTAAGTCTCCGTGTTCATCGTAATATGCCTTTGCCAAGTCATAATATCGTTGCCAAGAAATATCACGAATACTATCCCATACCATACCGATAGCTTCAAGTTTCTTTATTCTATCTTTGCCCAGCGTACCGTAGGCTTCGCCTTTATACACGTTACGTTGAGTGAAAATCCAATGTCCAAGGGAATATCCACCCTCCGTTTTGTATCTTCTCGGTACTTCGAGGTTACCGTATTCGATATAGTATTGCTTTGCAAAACCGTACATCATATCCCACGAAGCCGTTAGCGTATCGTTTAACTTATCGAAAATCCGACGGACATTCTGAACTTCATCTACAATTTTGAAATGCTCGTTGACGATTTCCTCGTCCATTCCGAGAAAACGATAGTAGTTCATAGCGATTTGCATTTCTTGCTCAATCGTGCCTATGCTATAAAGATTATCAATGTTGTTGACAATATCGAAGATTATCGGCTCTTTGTCCTTACTTGCGGATAAAGCTCGTCCGATTTGTTGTTTATAAATAATCGGGGACACGGTAGGACGGAACAGTATTACTCCATCAATCTTCTCAACATGAACACCCTCGTTCAGCATATCAATACAGAACAAAAGTTTTAAGTGTTCGCTCTCGTCTGCTTTGAACTCCGCAAATGCTTTGCTTGTAGCGGGGTCATCGGAATAAGCTGAATATATGTGCGGGGTATTATCAACTGCACCAAACCATTCGGGAACTTTCTCGATCATATCCTTCATATGTTCCACGTTGGCACAGAACACGATGTATTTTCCGTCTTGAGACTTGATATGCTTTTTGAAAATCAAATCCAACCCGTCTGCTTTTTCAAGAGCTCGTCGTAGTGCCTCGTAGTATTTTTCAGCCTCGTCGCGCACCGCACGATTTTTTGCACCTTTTATTCGCCTTTGGTATTTTTCCAAATCCTTTTGGTAAGAATATATAGAAAGAATATATTTAGGCGGAGCGAGAATTCCACGAACAATAGCCTCACCAAGCGTCATTTCAGAAGCTATGTTCCCTTCAAAAATTTCCTGCGCCATATCCCGTTGATTATCAAGATAACGAATAGCGGTAGCCGACAACCCTAACACTTTGACGTTAGGATATAAAGCAAACAAACGTTGTACGCCCTCTCCCCACATTTCAGCACCGCAACGGTGAAATTCGTCAAGGACGATATAGTTTGGATTTATCGAGGATAATTCTTCCTCACTCATTAACATCAACTTGGCATAAGTATAGAAACAGATATTGTTAGGCTCTGCACCGCCTGCTTGTTTCAAGTTTTCAATTTGAGTCTTGAAAATATATTCTGACGGCGAAAGCCAACATATCTTTTCTTTGCTTTTTTCTTCGCAAAGTTTGAATCCGATAAAGGATTTACCCGTACCGGTAGGATGTATTATGGCGGCTTTGCCACACGACTCAAGCATTTCAAGAGCCGAATTATATGCTATTTGGTTGTGAGAAAACAACTGAATACTCATAACGACTCCTTCCTTCTCATTTCAACAATAAAGTTTTTACCTTTATCGTGTCTTGTTCATCAATGGTTATTAGCTATTTCTTCCTTATTTTATAGTCGTAGTTTATAATATTATATCATATTATGTAGAAAATTACAAGTCTTTTTTGCATTTCGGCAATAACAAAAAGACAAATTTAGTTTACAAAACTATTATTTTATAGCATAGTAATCAAATTTTGGCTAAAACGCACCAATTATTGTAATTTTCAACAGTCAAAAAAATCGTCAAAAAAGAAATTAAAAACAAAGGAGATTAATAAAATGTCAAAACGAGGCGAAAATATCACAAAACGGAAAGACGGTAGGTGGGAAGCGCGAGTCTTAAAAGGCTACAATCAGGACGGACGAGCCATATACAAATCTTTGTATGCTCCCTCATATTCCGAGGTCAAAGCGAAGAAGATTGAGTATATGGCTCTTTTCAATCTTGAAGAAATCAAGAAAAATAGTGATAGCGGTGTTTTTGATACCGTTTTATCATTATTCTTGCAATACAAAAAGTATCAGGTAAAAGAATCAACGTTCGCGTGCTATACAAACATCATTGATAAACACATACGCCCTACGCTTGGGATTATGAAAACTCGGAAAATTGATAGTGTTGTCATTGAGAGTTTTATTGATGAAAAGCTCAATAGCGGTAGAATAGATAATTCGGGCGGTTTATCAAGAAAAACCGTAAAAGATATTCTGACGGTGCTTTCTCTCGTATTAAAATATGCAAATAAAATTGGTCTTATGAATATCAGTCAAATACATTACTCTTTGCCAAAAATAGAGAAAGAGGAAATAGAGATATTTTCCACCGATGAAGAAACCGTTATAACAAATTTTGCGGTATCAAGCAACGATTATCAAAAGTTCGGTGTATGTCTTGCACTCTACACGGGGTTGAGAATTGGAGAGCTTTGTGCGCTACAATGGGAAAATATAGACCTTGACAACTCTTTAATTTTTGTAAAAAGTACGCTTATGCGAATCACCAATACAGATAAAAAAAGCAAACAAAAAACGAAAATAATTATTGATACTCCCAAGACCCTTGCGGGAAAAAGAGCTATTCCCATTCCGTCATTTTTACTCCCAAAACTGTTTGAATTATATGGAGAAAACAAAAGCAACCTAGATTTCTTTTTGACGGGTACAACCAAATATATTGAGCCAAGTAATTACTATGTAAAATATCAAAAATGGCTACAAGAAATGAATTTATCGGAACACTCTTTTCACGCATTGAGACATACGTTTGCGACACGTTGCGTTGAAAGCGGCTTCGATGTTAAAACTTTATCCGAGGTTTTAGGTCACGCCGATGTGAATATCACATTAAATCGTTACGTTCATTCTTCTCTCGAGCTCAAACGTGTTAATATGGAAAAACTATCAATGTTTTATCCGCAGTCAATTTCAATGTCATAATCAACGAGGAACGCCTTGATTTATAAGGCGTTTCTTTTCTTTTTTAATAAAGGTAAAAACTTTATTGTTGAAAACGCAAAAAAAGGCGGAACTTATATCAAGTTCCGCCTTTTTTTATTCAATTATCGTCATCTATTTATCTAAGTGCTATTTTCTTGTTTATTATATCAAATCATTGAAAATTCGTCAAGAGATTGACTTTCCCTTTAATTCGACAAGTGAATAGTCCCATTTTGCCCCCTAAAATTGAACTGATTTTCATTGTAAATAGCAAAAAAATAGTTTTCCTTGACTTTAAGGGCGAGTTTTGTTATACAAAACTCCATTCAATTTTCATACCTAAAAACGAATCCCCACCTATCAAACTATATCTATCTTCTTCCTTCACTTGATTTGGTGTTTTCCTTTCAAATGTTGATGTGGTCAATGCCCATTATAATACCTAATGTATTCATCAATTGTATTGATTAACCCACCAAAAAACTCTAACTCGCGTGAATTCAAATCATCCTGTTTCATATTTAAAAAGGCCTTTTTATTACATTGCATTAAATTTTCGACAAACCATAGTTCTTAAAATAGAACCCTCCATTAACGACAGGTTCTATTTTTATTAGATATCTTTTATAGTTTCAAAAGATAATCTTCAGCCAAAGTTTTTCCTAAATGCAGGGGCAAGGGCAAAATTGTTTTTTGATTGTATTGGATAGATACTGCACATAAATTGAACACATATTTAACCCATTCATCAGATTTATCATTTTCCTGTAACTGTACTGGATAAATCTCTATCATATCTTTCTCTGCATAATCATTTGTAGGATGGTCTATTCTAGAATCCCATAAACTTGCATTGTATATTAGATTGTTGGGTTTACTTGCAATCGCCCAATAGGTTTCATTATATTTGAATACCCCTGAACAAGAAGCATAAGCATTTTCTTTCTTACTATCCACACTTTTACAAGTATAATAGTCAGGAACCTCTGCATTATTCCGTATCCGCAAGATTCTTATGCCAGTCCCCAGTAAAGACATTTCATAAGGATTTTTATCCCCTACATCTATAAATTTAGGACAATATTTTACGTCAGCCGTATAATCACCTATTACTTTGTCGGTTATCCCTCGCCATAAAGGACGCGTATTCCCATCAGAATTAACCATTAAAACGACGGAATCTTGTTCATATTTGTTCTTTAATTCAATCATTTTTTGTTTTGCGGGGGAAAAACTCGCTTGCTTACACAATTCTTCTAAATTCTTATTCCAATATAACTTTGCCATTTCAAGACAAGCTTTTCTATAGCTAATGGAAGTTCCACGAAACGCAGAACACTGTACTCGAGTTTTTCCGTTGATTAAATCTACAGAAATAAATACAGGTAAAAATCTCCCCTTATTTACTTGACCTTGAACTTGAGTGCAAACATGCATACCGATCCATTCCACTTGCGAAAATGTTTGTTTTCTGTACTTATCAACATCAATTAAAAATGCTAGACCTAATTGTCGATATAAATCATATACTGCATGGTCTATTTTTTGCCTAAGATTTTCCCCTTCGCGAATGGGATTGATAAACTGTACAACTCGTCCAGTTAACGCAAATGCATTACGTACAATTCCTTTAGGATCTTGCCCCGATTCATACATTTCAGCACTAGGAATCAAACAGATACAGCCTACCACCTCTTCCGTCTTCCCCAAATGCCTAATAACTTCTTCACGCCTATTAATTTTCGCTTGCAAACTCGCATCTGTCAGTGTAAGACACATATCCCCGACATTCTTAAATTCAATTTCAATATGCAACTTAGAGTCAGCAGTGTTCTCCCCAAAATCTTCTATAATTTTTTCTTTTACTGTAGATAATAACGCTTGGGCTTTTTCTCCTTGCGTACCGTATAACTCAAATCTAATATACTTGGTTTCGCAACATAATGCCGCCCATTCTCGAAAAGATTCTCTAGACGGATAATTCCTAGGACTCTCATAACAAGGAATTGGAGTTTTACTTGTCACTCTCTCTCCACGCGACGCTTTTTCGAAGTTTTCTTCAATCAGATCAAAAACCTGTTCATAGATTGCTACTTTATCCCCTACGGGAACACCTGTGCCAATTTTCGAATCAACAAATCCTTTCATTCTGTTATTATAGGACAGCAAAAAGTCCTCTGTTCCATCTTCAACTATATTCATTAAATCATTGCTTGAAGGCAATTGGGTAAACTCGTATAAATTGTAACACTTTAAATCCATTTCCCTCCAATCCACTAATTTGGAATTATAGTTATATTCAAGAGAAATGGGATAATACCTATCAACTGCAGTTTTAACATAAACCATAATATTTTCTCTAGCAAAAATAGAACTTTCTTTATTCCATCTAGAATAAACCCACCTATGAATACTCAAATCACACAGCAATAAGGCTTGCTTATACGGGGGAAATGTTTGCACTGAAAATTGTATCGCATATGAATATGCATGCCCAAACTTCTCATCTCGAAGTGGTTGGCTAATCAATTCATTTTTTCCGACATAGGATAAATGTAAACGAGTCCCATTTACAAGTATATTTCGCCCTTTTAACTGGTTAATAACTATTAACGGTAGCGCTTTATATGCTTCAGGATTCACAGTTCCATCTTGATTGGATAAAAGTTTTTCTTCTTCACTTTTTAACACAAGCAAATCCGAAACCTGCATTTCAGAACATAATGATTTAGCCGCTGCTTTAATAGCTGGCACAACTTTAGAGTCGGCATAAATAGCCAATACCCAAAACTTAATCATTTCCAACAATCTTTTTATTTGCTTATCTGTAAATTCTAAACAAGCAGAAAGCCATAAGCTATCGTCGGATTGTTCAAATATAGGTTTTATATCCACAATATTATCCATCCAGGAATCCACCATCTTTTGAAGTGACGTTGTTGGCAAGGATTGTCCCAATTTGTAGCTAAACTTCCTCTTTTTTTCAAGCTCAAAAAGACGTTCTTTCCACATTTTCGGAAAGCCGATATAGTATATTTTTTGTTTTAAATTGGGCTTAATCGTATAAGCCATAGGAAAAATATTCTGATTAGCCATGTTGGATCCCTCCTTTGTATGCCTTATAAAATGGCTCGTATAATGTTTTTGCAATGGCAGCACAATCTTCTCTACTCATTAAGTTATCTAAATATTTACCTAACGAATTTAAGCAATCAAAGCTGCTTGGCTTTGATTCCACACCTCGGAATGCACCATCCATAAAATACACGTGCGGTGCAGGTTTACTCACATCCGTTACGCGCGCAAGACGACCAAAAATTTGAAGAATTAAAATAAATAATGTTGAAACGATATCCTTCTGGTCCGCTTCTTCTAAATCACTCAACCCATAATTTGCTTTACCTGTTACAATTGACCAACGCTTAGTCGCTTCTTGGCGAACACGTAAATTATAATCCCAAACCGATTCATCACTACGTCTAGGGAAATGCGCTTCAATATATCCATTCAATTTACTGCCCTTATCTTGAATATCATCAGGCACCGACATTGGACGCACCATAAAAAAGACAACACCTAGCGCAGAATGTCCAGTCTCATCAACAATATTATGTCCACGTTCAATTGCCAATGCAGGCGCAATTAATATATCGTACACACTATCAGCAAAACGAGAAACCTCACCCCTTTTAATTGTCGCACTCTCTATCTCATCCGCTTTTGCATCAGAAATCATACAGCAAACCTTGGCTTTACAATATTGCCTTTCTAAAGATTCCTGTAAAACCGAGCATATCATTTTTGCTTGTGAATAGCTATTAACAATTAATAAAATTTTACCTGCATTTCTGTTGTATTCTTGAATGATGAGATCTGTCGATTTTTCAACAACCGTTTTTAACATTTTGAACTTATCTTCATCTCTCGCACCTGAAACACGCTCAAGGAAACCCGATTCATAGAACCTCGTTTTTTCCAAAAAATCTCGTTTTTCCGCATCTGCTTCTAGGATATAATTAACTGGACGATTGATATGATATTCATAAGAACCTTCAGCCCAACTAGAACCTGACAACATAATTACATGTGGACCAATAGGACGCCCTTGCTCATCCAATTTTAAATAAGGCAAATCCTTCATTAAGCTACGTCCAAATGCGAATTGCCTAAATAATATGATATCGCCATCAGAAGTTCTTTTCAAACCAAAAAGATTTCCGCATACAGCCGAAGGCAAAATACGTTGTTGTTCCTTAAACCTTGATTGAAGAAAGCTGAACAACTCATTTTGTCCATAAGATGTTTCGTGACTCGACGCATAAGCGTCATTTAATTCACGAATAAATTTATCAAAATAAATGAGACATAAAATCAACTTGATTCTTGCGTCTTGGATAGCAATAATTTTTTTGCTTTGCTTTCTTTCTCGCATATCCGTTTCTGCATTTACCCAATCCTTATAAGAAGCATCAAACAAAGCAAAATCCGTGCATACACACGACGATTCCAAAGCCTTAAACAAGAAACTCTCTTCAATTGCGTCAGTCTTCATTAGATTGTGAATTTTTTCGTAAATCTCCTGAGGCAAGCTATAAGTCTCATCTTGTTGCATATCTTGTAGCAACGTTAAAGCAGAAAAACTTTCACCCTCTTTTAATCGATTCCATTTACCCAAGTCTGTTTTTAATGCCGCAGAAATACAACTCATAACAATCGCCGAGCGCAACTGTAAGTGCGCATATCTTGTTTGCGCTGGATGATTTTCCCTTTCTTTTTCGCTACTTTTCATATGGCGAGCACAATTATCGGCAGACTCTTTGATATAGTCGTTAAAACTTGTTTCAGGCATAAATAATTGGTCTAACGTTTTTTGAGATCTATCACTTTCATCAAAAATGACAATATCAAACTGTTCCAAAACAACATTCAAGAAAAGTTCTCTATTCTTCCCTACTTTTGTCATTGCATATCCCGCAACAGTTGTTAAAACAATATTCTTTTCATAGCATTCCCGCATCATCCTAGCCCCAGGGCAAAGATCAAAATAAGGACAAATATACGATTTTTGAGCTTTACTTAATGAATAGCAAGGTTCTGCTCCATAAGTTAAACTGGCATCTTCACTATTATTCATACCGTCAATTAAACATACCGTTGTTAAATATTTGGATATCTTTTCAGGCAAACAAGTTTTTTCAGGATTCGCCAGTTGATTGATATATTTTAACCTTTCTTTCCTTCCCACAAGCGGCGCACAATTAACCCCTAATGAATCCAAATATTCCCATAAATGCATTACTTCCGAAACTGTATCCAAAACAATAACCATCTTTTTATTGTTTTTGTTAGCCCAAAAAGCCAGTACTTTAATAAGCGTAGATTTACCTGCGCCTACCATACCCACAATATTTTGAACTTGGTTTATCGTTAAGCAATCTGCAGGGAGAACTTCTTTACCATTTACCTTTTTGATGATGTTACTTTTCAAAATTTCAAAGCAATAATCTTTAGAATTAATTGCTTTCATTTCTTTCGCACAATCAAGCAATTCTTCTAATTCAATGCAAATGCTTTCCCTTTGCGGTTCACATATCGGAACATTCTCATCCGTCTCAAAATTATCTTGCGATACACTTATATCAACCGTTATCTTGCCATCTGTGCCATCGTCATTTTTTGGCGTAGCATAATAAACATAACGTCCTTCATCTGCGATTGGTAAATCGTCTTTCTTATCTCCCCATTCAGTCCAAAATCTTTCCCATTCAGCCAAGCGATTATTGTAACTATACGGATAATCCTCTTCCTTTTTACGCACTACCACTTTATTATCTAAAACAACAAAGTTAAATGCTCTAGCTTTATCATAATCCGAAGCTTTATACTTTTTTAATTGATCCAACCAAAATTCTCTAGCTCTAAAATAACCCAGTGAACGACGGGCGTACTGTAATTGTCGATCATTATTTGTCGCGCTCACCATTCCTATGGTTTGGTATTGTGCAAATAAAATATATGCCTTTTCAACATCAGCATTTTCATCTTGTTGCAACAACAAATGTAATACAGCTTCAATAGAAGCGAATTCTTTCAAAGTTAAATTACCCTCTTTAGGAAAATAAGGACTCAAATTTTTATACCATTCTATCTTTTCACTTTTCATAACTGTTTCACCTTTTCTGTTATATACTTCTTTAATGTAGCAAATGTAATGCATTTCACATTTTTTTGCGCTTTTAACCCTTGATTCACTATCGAAGTATAATTCCTTTTTCCTTTTACATAATCTGTTGGAATTACAAAAAATCCTTTTTCATAATCACCACTAGGAAAGCCCCCATCTTTTTCTATTTTTGCTGATAATATTTGGGGATTTCTAACCGCTTTCGCATCAATCTCCCAAATATCTCCATTCGAGAATTTAATCTCCACATCATATCGGTCTTTTTGCGGCCAAAGCGCATATTCAATCCCATTTTTTTTACAAAAAGCAACGATTTCCATTTCCAGTTTACCAGGACTAGCAATATATCGCATTACTCCTTTTTTTAAGCGATATATTTTATCCTGCGCGCCGTCAATAACCATTCCATCCGTAAGTGTGGGCAGGTTTTCTGTGCAATATTGAGAATGACATACATAGCCATTCGCCGTTCTTTTTAATGTCCATCCACATGTTGGACAACGGTAAACACTTTCATAAAAACGCTCATACGCGATCCCAATCACATCTTTTGCTGCGGGGCTCTCAGCGATCTTGGGAATAAATTCTCGCCTAGTCTCTTCTGTTGCTATTGGATTTTGAATAAGAAATCTTCTAACCTCAACATATTGTTCTTGGGAAAGCTCTTTAAGTCTATTATAAACGCTTCGTTCATCTAAACTTTCAATAATATTAGATTCTTGCCTATTCAAATAGTCATAGCAATCCTCACTTGCCATATAAACATCATCACAACCGACTCGATAGGCCAAAGCCTCTAAATAGTAAAAGTATTCATTTTCTAATTGAAGCCGCCTTTGGGATTCTTCACTCCAATCCACAAACCATTCCCTTATGGGTAGACATATAAATTTCTTTAAGAATGCATACTCATCCGCATAAGCATAAACATTTTTACCGACTCCTCCCATTGAAAAGGCTGCCCACAAAAACATATTTATACCTCGTTGCAAATCCTTGCTATAATAATAAGGAGTTCTTTTGCTGACTTCAATATTTTCTTTTTCTCTTATACCCTTAGCAATAAAAGTAATTGCTTTTTCAATATGTAAACAATCCATATTTTCCTCCTAAAACAAAAAAGTATCTCTTGCGTACAAGAGATACTACTATATCAGTCTAATGGCGAAAGATCTTCGCTTAATAACAATGTAATTTTCTCTAGTACGCTGTCATTATATACCATATTTTCCCATTTGTCAAGCATTATTAAAAAATTTCTTTAAAATTTTATTTAATATTATAAAATAAATTATTAATTGATTGTCCAATAAGAATAATATAATTTTGAACCTATTTTCTTGGGCATAATGGACAAATAATAGCTACACTTCTTTATTTTAGAAAATTTCAAAAAATTACCCTCCATGTCTTCACCCCTCAAAAAAACATATCCAGCAAAAACACTCCTTCCAGTAAGAACTTTTGCATAAAGGATGTTTCTCTTTACATTTTTTGTATATTTATTCTCTAAAATAAATGTTGGAGAACCAGCAAAATACTTAACTCTTAGTTAGAATTCATCCAAAATAAAAACAAACCCGAACCATTCGCTTGTGATAACGATTTGGTTCGGATTATACGTTTTTGGTGGGCAGAGGTGGATTCGAACCTAGAATAAGGTTGCTGAAAGCCTTTATTTATAAGGCTTTCAGCGATTACAACCCATCAACAACCCAAGAAAATCGGGCCAATTTTATTCCTTTTTTGAACTGTTTTCTTCTCTATGTAAAAAAGTTATCCGTCTTTCGCAGGTGGATAACTTTTTTCATTTACTTGATGCGGTTTTGAATATCTTCCACTCAATACCTTCGGTCGTTACATTTTTCAGGTTTTGGTTTGTTTTACTTTTTTCCTTTCTTTCTCAGCTTGCCCATTCGCCTTCTTTTTTTATCGTCTTCGACAAGATTAGCCTCCGTCTCCGCGTTGATTTGCTCCGTAAGTTGCTTGATTTCCGCGCGTTTCTTCGCGACGTTGATAAAGATGGTGATCAAAGGCGAAACTAACGTTCCAAGAAGAATTAAAATACCTGGAGACCAAAATGCGATACTATGCCCGAGCACTTTTTCCACCACAGACCAAGAGTTGTTAAAGAGCGTAACTTCAGCAACAATAGCGCCAAAGATTGATACGAAAATTTCAACCTTTGCATCCTTACGCTTTTTAAACTTCGCTTCTCTCGCTTTTATCCTTTCAACGTAAGCGCTGCAAATGTTTTGCAGACTCGTGATATCTGTCGAGAAACTATCGTACAATGCACCTACTTCAAAGGTTTGATACAGCATATTGTAGTATTCGTTGACGTGCTCTACAAAGGAAGGACACTTGAAAAAGGCTCTAAACTTTAAATTGATCGCTTCCGCCTCGCAACGCCGTGCTTCTTTTAACTGATTTTCCATTACGTAATAATCATTAGAAAGGCTATCGAGTTTCCCCATTTCCCCCATGGTCTTATTGATCGCGTAACGCTGATGCAATATGTTTAAAAAGAGAAAATAGTAATTGTTTTTTACTTTTACGTAGAAATCATCTGAAAAGAAATGGTCGGTGATCTCATCCCTGGTATAGTGGCTCAAATTGATCGCACCGTTTAACGAGCTCGTCCAATAAGAATTTTCAAACGGGTGGAGCTGTCGAATTTTTGCGCACGAAGCTTCGAATTTATAAGATTGCTTATAGTTTTTTGCAAGATTTTGCAATAAGATGGGAAGTTCCGCGGGCTTTTCATCAACAAGCAAATAAGAATATACGATTGGCTTTCCGTTTTCGTTGATAAATTGGATTGCATCATCCTTCTTCGACACTTTTGCCGAAAGCTTCTTCAACAAATCTATCACCAAAAATTTACGATCTTCAATCGTCGATTGACGCGTTTTCTCATCCCAAATCTTTTCATGATAAATAAATTCGTTTTTATCGCTTTTTATTTCACTGATAAAATAATTTAAAGTAATATACTCGTCTATATTGTCGCTTTCATATGCGCATTCCATTTCCGCAAAGCCGATTTGTGATTCAAAAAAGTAAAACTTCACTTCCGTAATCGCCACTTTCGCCGTATCTCCGCCCGATTGCCTATATACGAAGCTCAACATCTCTTCTTTCCTGGGCGGAAGCAAAAATTCCTTACGGCAATTGATGCTAAGTTTATAACACTCTGCAATTTTCGACTTCCCTCCGTTTTCGGAAAGCAATAATTCCAACCCCTCTCTCAAAGATTCCGTATGTTGGGTGAATTGCTCGAAAACGTTGAAAGAAACACCCTTTTTGTTTTGTATTTGCGCCGTTTTTGGTATAATCTGCTCTTTATCAAACTGGAAAGGAAAAATAAATTTCGTGAACTGTTTTACAATTTTAGACATGATTTATCCCCTAATGTTTTCTTGCCATGCATTAAAACGGCTGATATACTCGTCGCGCTCGGTAAGCTTGTTTTCATGTTTGCTCCCTCGACTGATCAAGCGCCATTCGCAAGGAGTTCCTAACATATTTTCAACCGTGCGGATAATATTATTGCACTCGATAAAACTACAAGAAAAGATGTCTAACCAAAACCGTTTTTCTTCTTTGTAATAATGCAGGGCTATATGGCTTTGCGCGATCACCGTTAAACCAGAGATAATTTGAGGATTTTGCACGCTATCCGTAATGACGCAGGGACGCGCAATCGGATCCATATTGATCAAAACGGGCAGGGCGTCCAAAAATTGGAAAATCTTATCCATATCCAGATCGACCTGCGAGAGGTTGCGCATAAGATAATGCGGCCCGAAGTCCTTGTTTTCATCAATTTCCGTTTCTTCGATTTGTCCCTCAATATCAAAACGACGATCCAACGCATGAACGATATGATGCGTAAACGGCATCTCTGCTTGCAAAATTTCCAAAAATTTGCTTTCATTGACAAACCCGTCGTAAAGCATATCGACAAAATAGCATTCTCTTTGTGGGAACGTATGAATTGTAAAATGTCCGCCCTTTAAAAGTACGAATGCGCTAATCCCGTCGTCTTCCTTCACTGATCCGTAATAATACGGTATAAGATTGGGCGGCATCACGGTTTTCACCCCTAAAAAATTGGTGATTTTTATGATACTGTCATAGACCGATTTTAAGTTATCCAGCTTCGGGGAATCTACCCCGTAAGCGTCTATCATAATATGCAACATTTATTTCCCTCGTTTCTTTATTGCTCTTCTCTCTTATTCTTCTTTCCGTCGCCATAAATAAGCTCGTCGTAGCGCTTACAGTTAATAAGGAAAGGTTCTATCCACCAACGCTTGTTTGACGTGTCTACGTTAGGTATACAATAATATTTTTCGTTGATTTCGTAATCCCACTCGGACAAAATCTTCACTTCGTTGGTGATGTTATCATCGGTAAGGAACACCGCAAAATTGTTGATGTTATACCCATCGCGATTTTCACTTTTTACTGTATATCGAACAACATAAGGGTAAATAGGATCATAGGAAATTTGCTGCCCTAAAATCATTTCACGTTGATAATCTTCGTTGTAAATGAAATAATATAACAATTCCTTTGCTTTAAGTAAGAACTTATTGAATAATACAACGTTCGCAACGTTTGCTTCTGGCTTATCGTGTTTTTCGTTATTGATAAAGTTCGTAATATCTTCAGGAATATGCTCTACCACGATATCCGCCGTATCTTTCTTCGTGAATTTAATGATGCTTTCAAACGTATCGTAAACACAAATATAATTTCTGCCGATTGCATTTTTTAAAGCTTTTCCTTTTTCAGAGATATTTACTCTGCCCCCTTTATTTTCAAATAAACTAACGCTAAGTTCTCGATAAACGGCAACTAACTGCCCTAAAGAAAAACGCGCAATTTTATCTCTCGCGATCGCCGCCGCCTCGAAGAACGCATTCTCGCACATCTCTCTTTGACGTTTTTTATCTACGATATCGGGATTGATCTCTTTGAGGAAAAATTCCGAACGAATATCGTCCTTCATACGCTGATAGCTGATGATCCCTTCGTAAAAAGGTATGATATATCGGAAGGTTTTTTCTAACACCTTGTTGATCTTCAAAGCCTTAGACATTGCGGAATCGGATCCCGCGATAATTTTATCTAAGGTCTTAATGCGCATAGGCAAGCTTTCGACAAAGTGTGCGTCGTTGCGTTTTGTGTTGCTTTCTAACATCGCCAAACCATCTATGATGCTCTTCGCCATAAAGGTTTTATTGATGGAATCCAAATTTTTCACAAAAGCCATGTTGTCGGTTGCGTATTTTTTCACCATGCCCAACTCTACGTCCTGCGCTTCTTCGTATTTCTCTTTTACTTCGCTTGCAAAACCTAGTCTATTATAACGAATTTCCAAATTACGCAAAATTTTATCAAAGTAAAATCCGTCTGAATCCAACAAAAACTCTAACAGCTCCGAAGGACCTTCCTCGATCATTAAAATGGTAAATACGTTATCCCAGTTAATATCGTTGATATCTCTTTTATAGCCCAACTCGAAAATGTCACTATACCGCATAGAATAGTGCTCGTAAAGCTTACGCTTAGTTTCTCTCGTTACGGTGTCGGAAACTGCCAAAGAAAGATTTTTTATGTATTGAAAGCTCAACGATGACAATGCCTTCGCTAAAATAGACTTGGGAGCGTTGTTATGATTTTTTATCTTGGCACTACTGAGAAAATCACGAACGGTTACTTCTTCATTTAAAATTTCCGTGCCGGCAAAAGCATAATAGGTCAATCTACATCTTTGATTAACTGTTATTTCGTAGGAGGTCAGATAAAAAAAAGTGTCCGTTCTTCCTTTTTTAATGAGCGAATAGGAAGGAATCTTCGTCTCCGTCGGCTCAAATTGATAAGCAAAAAAACCGCCCTCTTCTTCTATGAGCGTTACGTTTCTAAACACTACCAAATTTTCAAAAAGCCCAATAAAATAGCTTAACAAAACGTCGTCGCGTTGTTCCGATCTTTTTATACTTTGCAACCATGTCCCGATTACGTTTCTCAAAATGGGAATTTGTAATTTGTTTTTATTTTCAAAAATTCCTTTGAAATAAGAACGTTCGCCGACGGAAACTACGTCGAGCTGCATCTCCGTAAGCACGTAGATGATCAAATCAAGTCCGACGTCCTCCCCGTTATAAATACATTCGAACGCGTCTGCGACACGTTTTGCGTTGGGCGTTTCCATGCGCATTCTTTTGGTTTCGCTATCGTGCTTAAATTTTGCAAAAGCAAACATAAACGCAAACGTCATCATTTTATAGAGAACGCCGATACCTTTTATATCCTCGCCTTCTACCTCATCCATACCAAAGAGAAGCTCTTTCAATGTCGGATCTTTGATCTTTTGATTTACCTCTTTTGCGTAAGAGGAAAACGTTACGCTTTTTGCCATAGTGTTAATCCCTTGCAATTACATTTGCCAACTTTTCATAACGTGCCGTTGCCATCTTTTCATCTGCGGAAAGCGTGCTTTCCTGCCCGATTTTGTACAAAACCCCTTCTTTCCATTTGAAACGCTCTACCTCGTTGATTCCAAAGCTTTCTTCATTGACAAAATCCATGCAAACGTCGTCAATAGACAAGTCTTCTACCCTTTCCGCGATATTGTTGATCGCTTTCAACCGTTGCATTTCTCCGTCGATCTCCTTGTCTGCGTTGGGCACGACGGTGGGAAGGAGAATTATCCTCTTTTCCGAAGTCTTTTCCGAAAGTCTATGTAAATAGTTGAACGTACCAATACGGAACTGCATAGTAGGTCTCATACAGCAAACGATATCGTTTGCCGCACTCGTAGAAAGTAAAGCCGAGAACTGATCTCCTGCGGAGCTATCAATAACCACCGCTTTTACGCCGTTTTTACGACAAAATCTACTAAGCTTATTAAACACCCCTTCTTTCGTGCCGTCCATCTGATTGTTGTCCACAGGCTTTGCATCGTCCACTCCAAGGAACATAACCGCCTCGTTATCTACACCGAGAATTTCCCCTACGGGTACAAATTTTTGATAAAATTCGTGCGCATCAAGCGATCCCATCGAATTTTCCGACCAAGTCTCCTCGCCCATCAAAAAGCTTTTTACATCATAGCGGCCTTTAAAGTGAATGTCCAACCCCAGCAAATACGTCATGCCTGCGCTGTCAAGATCCATATCCAAAACCAAAATAGGAGCGTTTGCGGATGCCTTTAAACTTTTCACCAAATAGGGAAGTGTATTCAACGTTGTGGAACTGCGACCAGCACCGCCTTTATACGAATAAAATGTTATCGTTTTCATCTTTTAAATTCTCCTCATTTTAATTTTTATTTAATAATACCTTGAAAATATCCGCCAAGGACAGTTTCTTATCCTGGGGAAGAGTTGCATTGTTATAAGCAATAAATTCCACGAACGCGCTCATGAATTTGGAAATATCCGCTTTTAAAGCGTCGGTTAAAAGCGTTTCAGACATTTCATTCGCCGCTCTTGCTTTCACGCGGATATCATCGCCAAGATAGCTCATTATCATGCGTTCAATGCCATCTTTCAATTGCTTTTGAGCAGGAGTGAAGCTTTCTTCGATCCCTGCCTTTTGCTTTTGAGGTACGCTATTATATTTGGTGATTTTATCAATCGTTTCGTTAATCAAGAACATTGCGCGCTCTTCAATCTTTGCGTCGATACGTTGGTTGATGGAAACTTCGATCGGGTAATCCTTTTCAATATCGCGACGAACTTTATCCATATCCTTTTTGTGCGCCGCTTCTAATCTTCTCTTTACCTTCTGTTCCAACGAAGGCGTGATCTCTTCCGTGATCTCTTTTTTACGCTGCGTGTCCGTCGTCGACTTATTCGCATAGTTTCTTTCGTACTTATCGTAATAATCGAAAAAGTCTGCAATCGACTCAATATAACGCTCCGTTGAAAGCAGATCGTATTTTCGCTTATCCCACAACCAATTATCGTCGCCATCCATCTGCGCTTCTAACATCATATCGAACAATTCGCGCATTTGTTGTTGAGGGAATTCGAGAATGTAATACGCGATCAAGTTGTTTGCCTTTGCAAGCATAGGCAGGAACGGCGAAGCTTGAATCGTCTCTTCGTTGAGAAGTTTTCCGAAATCCTTAATTTGATCGTGCGCTTGATCAAACGCAATAATGTGTCTATCAACAATACTTTCTTTGCCAACCGCGCGAAGCTCGTCGTAGAAGTTTTGAATCATTTGCAACGCTAAAGTCATGGACGAAACGATTTCTTCGCCCTCTTCTTCGTTTCTTCTATTGGTGTAGGAATAGAAGAGAATGAAAATTACGTACAGTGTGTTAAATAATACTGACGAACGGCTGGAATTGAGAATATCTTCTTTACTGATGATCTTAAACTTTTCGGAGAAATTGTCGCTGAAGAAATCGGATTTTAAAACATCTTTATAAATTTCCCAAGCCCTATCACCAAGCTTGAAACACAAGGATTGGAATCGGTTGGTAAGCCAATATTCCTCTTCGAGCTCGTTTCCGCCCTTCTCGTCGTTTATATAGGCGATAAGCTCGTCGTCTGCTCCCAAATCGGCGTTATTGAAAACGTTATCGTCAAAGTCGGCGAATGCTTCGATAACCGAATAGGTGAAGAACAGAGAAGGCTCTATGCAACCGTTGGCATATCCCCAGCCAAGAGGCTGATCTTCTGTGCCGATTACGTTATCTACAAAGAATTTGATAATATTCTTGATGTTTTTGAAAACTTCCGCGCGTTCTTCTTCCGTAAACTCAATCAACCCCTTTCTATCCGCAAGTCGCGCCGATGTGAACAAGGAAAGTGCCCACGTCATAGAGCCTAAATAGTTGTTTCCCTTATCCACGAACAACTCGTCGTTCACTTCTGAATCTAAAATGGGATTGAGATCGTAGCAACCGTCGTTGTTGTTTAAGTATTCAAGAACATAAGCGATTCCTTGCTTTAACTCTTCCTTTTGCTCATTGCTCAAAGCCACGCCATAACGACTCGTTAACGAAAATATTGCGTTCAGTCCATAAAGCTGTCCTAAAAGGCCCACTTCTTTGTTGCGAGAGGAAAGATAAAAACCTTTTACCGCGTTCCCAATCGAATCGGCTCCATCTTTTTTTCTTTCAAGGGAAGCTAAAATCTTTTTTCCGATTTCGCTACGGTCAACGTATAATCTGAACGTTTCGTCCTGATCTTTGATAAGAAAACGAAACTTTGCGGGCAACTCCTTCATTTTCATAATTTTTTCTCCTTATATATTGTCTTTTAATAATTTCGTGTGATACAATGCATTCCGCCACCGCCGAGTACAATTTCTCTTGCAGGGAAAGTCTGCACCTGTTTATCTTTAAAAACTTTTTTAAAAACAGACGTCGCCACCTCGTCGCAAACGTCTCCAAAGCTAGGCACGATCACGCCACCATTGACAAAAATAAAATTTATATAACTTGGTTGAATACGCTCGTCCAACACTCGTTCTTTACTGCCTTGGATCGACTCGATCCCCTCGCAATCTTCTTGCGTCCTTTGAATGATGGCGGGCAAGGGCACCTTTACAATTTCAAATTTCTCTCCATTTGCACCCGTTGCGTTTGCTAACGTTTGATAAGCTTTATGAACTACTTCGTATTGAGGATTTTTTACGTCGTCCGTCCAGGCTAACAACAACGTTTTTTCGTCGGCAAATGCGCACAGGTTATCAATGTGCCCTCCCGTTTCGTCAAAAACAAGACCTTCATCGATAAAAACCACTTTTTTTATACCAAGCGCTTCTTTCAGGATTTGTTCCGCTTCCACTTCCGATACGCCAAGATTGCGATTTCCATTGCATATCGTGTTTTTAATGGCGACCAACGTACCGTTACCATTGGAAAGCAAATTGCCACCTTCTAAAACTAAATTCGCGCGCTTTAAGTCGCTTTGCAGGATTTCACGCATTTGCTCGGGTACCGTTTGATCTAAAGACCAGTCTTTATATAGCCCCTCTTCGCCGCCCCATGCGTTAAAGTCAAATGCCACTAAGCCGTCATCACAAGGAATCGCACCTGTATCTCGAATCCAAATATCGTCGTATTGCATTTGCTTGCACACGGTTTTTTTCAGCCTTGTTTGAACGGCGTCGAAGTCGACTTCAGGAGAAATTCCTAAAACAACCGTTTCGTATTTAGCAATTACTTCACATAAAGCCCTTACCGTTTCCGCTATCGGTTGCGCTCTGCGCCTCCACACATCAAAACGAGTTGGATATAATAAAAATGTGCCACTATGCGTATCGAAATCCGCTTTCATCGCCGTTAATCAGTTCCTTAATCGCCTTTTTTATTATTTTTCTTTTTGCAGTATAAAAAATATTAAAGATTTTTATATCTCCTATTTATCATAACATATTTTTACATTTTTCGTCAAGGATTTTAACATCTATTTTTGAGTAAACATTTTTATGTTTATGGTAAGATTATATGCGAAAGGAAAATTATCCGTTGCCGTAAAAAAGCAATTTTACAACCCAAAGGTTAAGTTTGTTGCAAAATTGAGCAAATATTTATACAAAAATACAAAGAAAAACACGACTTTATGTGTTAATTCTTGCATAAAAGTCGTGTTTTGGTGGGCAGAGGTGGATTCGAACCTAGAACCCGATTGCGGAATCCCTTATAAATAAAGGCTTTCAGCGTTTACAACCCACCAACAACCCAAGAAAATCGAGCTGATTTTATACCGTTTTTGAACTGTTTTCTTCTCTATGTAAAAAAGTTATCCGTCTTTTGCAGGCGGATAACTTTTTCTTTCCTTGATTTTTTTATAAAATATATTTAGCGCAACCCAAATCACACGCCAAATTACACACCGAATTTTTTCTTTGTTTTTCTTTATCTTTCTTCGCCTATCTTTAGCTTTCGTATTTTATATCATTGTTGCCAAATATTTATCCCACCTCGCAGGTGGATAACTTTTTTAGCCATAAACAACAACCCAATTTACACACCAAACGCACACCATTTTTATTTAATGCGTTTTTGAATATCTTCCACCGACGGCAACTGTTGACTTAATTCTTCGGGCAATACACTACTGATTTTATACTCGCTGATGCCCATAGGCTTACTCATATCTTTGAGTGAATATTCCGCCACCAGATTATTTTTGTTCTTGCACAAAAGCAACCCAATGGTCGGATTGTCCGTATCCTTTTTAAGCTGTGCATCTACCGCCGAGAGATAGAAATTAAGTTGTCCTGCATATTCGGGCTTAAAATCGCCCGTTTTGAGTTCAATTACCACGTAGCAACGGAGATTAAGATTATAGAAAAGCAAATCGATATAGAAATCGTCGCTGCCAACGTTCAAGTGATATTGATTACCGAGAAAGGCAAACCCCGTGCCGAGTTCTAAAAGCAACGCCGTTACGTCTTTCACGAGCGCATTTTCTATATCGCGTTCGACCATATCTTCTTTGAACGGAATAAAGTCAAACACGTAAGGGTCTTTCATTGTTTGCATGGCAAGTTCACTTTGCGGAGCAGGCAACAAACTTTCAAAGTTGGAAATCTTTTGCGCAATAGCTTGTCTTTCATATAATCCACTTTCAATTTGATGCACGAGAACGTTCCGCGACCAACCGTTTTCTTGCGTTTTCTCAATATACCATTTTCGAACGGCAAAGTCTGAAAATTTATCAAGAAGAACGATATTATGTCCCCAAGGAATTTGTGCAACAGCCCGTTGCACAAATTCTTCGTTGGGATATTCTGCGGCGAATTTCGCCATATATTTAAGGTTTCTAACCGAATAACCCGTACTATTTGGATATGCGATTTTTATATCCCTTGCAAGATTGTCAATAAACTTATTTCCCCACGATTTATGCTCGTTAATAATCTTCCCAATATGATAATAAAGAAGTGTAAGTTCTTTATTCACCTGTAACGCGGCATTATATTGCGCCTTAGATATTTCCGTTTTTATCGATTCTATGACAGACAAATATTGATTATCGTTTATTAGCATAATCCACCTCTATGAAATTATTATATCAATTTCTTCGTCTTTTGTCAATGATAAAACCGAGCCTATAAAAAACTCGGTTTTAGCTATATATAATTATTCTTTTTTTGCTTGGTTTTTCTTTATTTTTTGTTCTTTTTTATCAAAGAGTTCTTTTAACTCTGCTTCCTTTGTTTGAATATAAACCTCAATTTCTCGCTTGCCGCCAACTTCAGAAAAATGTTCGTCAAGATTCTTTTTCATCTTTCGGATTATTTTTCGTGCTTGTTTTTTAATAGAACTCAATCCGTTTTCGTCAATGTCATCATTTGTTAAATAATCTTGAGTATATTCAATAAATTCATCAATCTCATTCAACTCATCCACAAAAGAATCTTGAACACTATTATAATTGCTTAAATAATAATCAGCTCTTACTTTTTCTAAGACGGATTCTACAATATTTTCAATTTTACTACCTTCGGAATAATCGGCAGGCATAAGAAAATCTATTCGTTCCTGCTTTAACAACCTCTTCACTCTATCTAAATTGCATTTTTCAGGATTATACACACCAATAGATGTTCCCCCACCTTGTTTGACTATTTTCATAGCAGGAATATCCGTTTCACTATCACCAATATAAATAAAGCGCTTCAGCGGAATTCTTCGTTCTTTATGGGGGATGTAATCATTGATACTGTCTTCATCACTTAAATCCAAACAATCCTTACTAATACGGAATAAATACTGTGTCTTTGACGTGTAATTAACCACTTGACAAGGCCAACGAGGTATACCATACTGATTATAATAAAATTCCGAAGCATATATTTGCGTAAAATATTTCGCTATGGAAGTTCCCTCAACAATTTCTTTCAACCCAGCTGAAATAATATAATGCTCTACATTTATTTTCAATTTTTCAGCAATAGCATTAATCCTGTCAAACCAAGTTTCTACTCCGTTAAATAATTCTATACTTTTGCCCAACTCATTGAAATCTTCGCGACTAATTCTTATCTTTTCTCCTGCTTTATCAACTATAACTTTCATATAGGCAAGAATTTTATCCATACCATTATCTTTTGCCATAGTATTTGATTCTTTCCAAAAACTCTTTGCCTTACATTTCAATTTGGGAATCAATCCAAATTCCTGCATGTCCTTGGGCGATAAAGTTTTATCAAAATCATAACAAATGGCAACAATAGGCCAATCGTTATCGTAAACTTTTCCTTCTTTAACCTTCTTCATTTTTGCTCCTTATCATTTGATATTACAATATATATATTTGCACTGAAAATTTAACCATTTATTTTTCATAAGCAAATCTTACATTACGCATAATATAAGAATTTAAGCCACAGCCATTGCGTGCCAAAATCTTCATTTGCTTAACATGGTATTGCCCTGCCGACGTGTATGAATATCTATATGTCTTAGGGGTTCCAAAAAAGCAAACATCAATATAAGTATTACCAATTTCATAACATTCAACATTTGAATTACCGTTGCGATTAAGATATTTTTGCATTATGTTATCCTTCTTATTTATAAATCTTCTTAAATTATTATATACCCCAAATATTTCCAAATTAAACAATTTTTCGACATATATCTATCCTTTTTATCTCATAATGCTTGAAGCCGAGCTTATCAAAAGCTCGGCTTCGCAAAATTCGTATCATTCTATATCCACCGCAACTACTTTGTCGCAATATTTTTCTATGGTTTCATCGTGCGAAGTTAGAAAAATAAACACTTGTCTTTCCGTTTTTCTAAGTTCTTCAAACAAAAAAGAGTTATCTTTGCCTTTATCTAACACCTCAAAAAAATCCTCGATAAATATCGGTAAATCGCCGTCGCGGCCTATATCCGCACAAAGCCATTTGATAAGATTGAGTGTAGTGAGCCAATATAAAAATACGATACGTGCGTACTCGTCTTCGCTAAAATATTCTTCCACTTCTTTAGATAACATATCGTATCTATCTTGAAACATTAGCTCGCCTTTTCGATTGATTGTAAGCGGTTGTCCTTCAATAAACGGTATACCTTCAAATTCCGCAAGGTATTTTGGCGCTCTTTCTTTTAATATTTCCCATTCTTCCGCTAAAAGCCTACCCGAATCACTAAACTCCGAGTTAATACTACTCACCACTTCCTCCATCGCGTTACTAATCGCCCCGCTTGATTTGCAGTATTCCACCATATCTCGCGGATATAAAAATTCGCGATAATCCATTCTCACCATCCATTGCATTTCTTTGATTAAATCTTCTTCAAAAAAGCACGTTTCTTCCGCATCGTATTTTTTCCCTATCATTTTCTTGCCTTGATACGTCGTTTCCAACAATTCATTTTTCTCTTTTAAGGAAATAAGAAAATTTTTCTTATATTTTTCGCATAAGCATTGTATTTCGCCGTACCCATACAGCCCACAAATCGTATTTAAAAAAAGACTTTCCATTACATCTAAAACGTGGCTACCAAACGGTAGTTCGTCTTCGTCTTTATATTTTTCTATTACGCAAATGATATTATCCGTATCTGAAAACTCTACATCCAAATTTTTTATACGAAACACGTCGTTTATTTTCAAGTTCTTAATTCTCATTTGACTATTCCCTGTATCTTTTTATGATTTACTTTCTTTTCAATTCTTGGACCTTGGCAAGTGATTACTCCGTCTAATATAAGCGTATCCAACACCAAACTTGCGAGCGGATAACTCATTTTCATTTCCCGTTGTATCATAACAAGCGTTATCGCCTCTTTGTCTAAAAGCCACTCTAACGTTTTTTTATAAACACTTGGCGTGATTTCTCTTAACCACTTGCCTTTATCCTTATAAAGCAAACATTTTTCTTGACATTTTTTGCAGTGCTTTTCAAACCAACTATTTCTCTTTTGCTCTTGTTTCTCTTGCAAATCGGTTAGTTTCAAAAATATTTTTGCCGTAACCAATGCGTCGTTTAACGCTCTATGCCCTTTGAATTTTAACTTAAAATGCTCCGCTACCGTCGAAAGCCTATAATTTATAAGTTTATTTCTCAAAAGTTGTCTGGACATAGCAAGCGTGTCCGCATACGCTTGTTTGAAGGATATTTTGCATTTTGCCCCGTAATAATTCAAAAATCCTAAATCAAACGAAACGTTATGCCCTACAAGTTCGCTTTTTTCGCAAAATTTATGTAAATCACACAAGACTTGTTTAACGTTTGGTGCGCTTGCTAAATCTTCGTTTGTAATTCCCGTGATCGTTATGATTTCTTGGGGCAAAGGTATAGGGCAGGCACAAAACGAACTGAATTTTTCCGTGATTTTTCCCTTTTCAATTTTCACCGCGCCCACTTCGATAATATGATTTACGTCGCCTATGTCGGGATTGCTATTCAGTCCCGTAGTTTCAATGTCAATAACGACAAACGATTTATCTTTTTGCATAAAAATGCTCTCCTTGAATTTTTCTTCAAGGAGAGTATATCATATTCGTTGTACCGAAAAAAGGACTTAAATGCCTACATTAATAATTTGTTTGATTTTATCTTTATAACTCTTTGTCAAGTTTTCAAAATCTTCCACTTTGGTATTATAAAGCGATGGGTGATACGCATCAAATATAACGCGTTCGTTCCATTGATATAAAGTTAAAGGTGATTTCCTCAATTTCCCCCGATTGGCTATATTCCCTACTTCTACTTCTTCCACATCTTTAACACCCATAACATACTTAAATAAATCATACGTATTCCCGCAAATTATAATATTAGGATTTAGAGAATTAAATTGGTTTTTTAATAACTCCTTATCTTTTTGTGCAATTGCCCACAAAAGCGACCAACTTGATTGTATATCATAATGCCCTAATTTAGAAACGTTCATCAAAGCAGTACGCTCAAAATTATCCTGCAAAACGCCAACCAATTCTCTTACTATACACTTCACCCATTCGCTCAAATTTTTACAGCTTCCTTTCGTTTTTAATGCAGGATACGCTGCCGCCAAATTATACAAATAGTCGTCTTTAGTGGTATCGGTCTTGCTACGATAAGAATCCTTTAAAAACAAAAGAATACGTACATTTGACTGTTTATAGTTTTTATCTATAATCCCATCCGCTTGCAGCATATGCGGAAACTGTATTTCCTTTTTTCCTGTTTTTATATCCGTTATTTTCCCAAATTCATATTTTTCTATAAACGGGGCAAAGGAGTCACAAACTTTTGGTTGTATACTGTCTAAATTATTCTTCATTATTTTCTTCCTAATCTTTTTAAGTAATGTGTAATATATTTTTTATTTTTTTAAAAGGCAAACGCAAAAACTCTTCTAATTCGCTTTCATATAATCCAATTACTTGATTTTTATATTCGTTCGTCATGCGACTTGGATGATAACTAAATATATACGTACGCTTATCATTCTCAAATTTAATGGGGTGCGCTTTGTCGTTTCTCTTAAAATCCCACTCAGATCTTCGCCCCTCCACCTCTTTCGCGAGCTCAGGCAGTTCCATTTTCAATGCGCCTGAATACCAACCGAAAAACAAAATGATATCCGGTTGCAAAATATCTATCTCTTCTTTCAATATTGCAATACGACTCTCGTTTTCCGCCATATGCAATCGTGTTTCCTCTTTCCGTGTTAAACAACAGCTACCTTTTTCTTTTGGCTGTTTACATATTTTATCTAGCTCTGTTATTGCAAAAGAAACGCGTAAATTCCTCTTCTGTGCCGTTTCTTGCAACTCTCTAAACCAACGCCAAAAACTATGCGGATTATACCCGAACCCGTATTTTTTGGAAACGGCATCTTCCGACAACGCTAAGTCAAGTTGTCTATCCAAATTATCGCTTGCCCAATCCATTAAATTTACATAATCATCTACCTGAAAAGAAAGCATTTTCCCTTTACAATTTGAAGGAATTTTAGCGTTTCCCGTTTGACCAGGATAAAAAGTTCCCTCTTCTCCAACAACCAAAACTTTTACCACCTCCCTATCACACCAATTTGCTTGCACCCCTACGTAATAAGGGTTAGAATACCCATCTTTCTCTAAAAATTCGGGGTAATTCGTTCGTATTTGCTCTATCCATTCTTTATACTTACTTTGTAATTTAGTTTTCATATCTTGGTAATTCATAACACCTTCCCCATCATTCTTCGTATAACTTTTGCATCTCGGCAATGTCTGCCTTTATTATATCACAAAGCGATTTCGGTTGCAATACTTTGACGTATCTTCCAAACTGTAAAATCCAAAACCGCATAGCGCGCGGGCTTGCATATACGCTAAAACGGATATTTCCCTCATCCGTTCGTTCCATTTTTACACCGCTTCCAAACCAATCCAACACGTTGTTTATCATATCATCCGCGCTGTTTTTCGATTCAAACACAATCTCTTCTGCTTTATCATCGAACATATACGGAAGTCTGTTGGCAATACGCCCGATATTTAATCCGTTTTCAAAACCCTGCACCTGCGCATACGGTTTTGCCGAAGTTTCTAAAATTTCAATTTCCGTAATTCTATCCACCCTGCAATATACGCCGTTGTCGTGGTTATCGTAATTGCATACCAAATAATAAAATCCGTTTTTAAGCAACAACTGATAGGGATTGACAATCCGTTTTTCACCCGACCTATGATGCAAGTTCTTATCCAAGCCGTAGCTATTATAATAAAACGCCACCTGTCTTTTCTTCTCAATCGCTTCGCATAAAAGTTCGATATTGTAAAAATACTCTTTGCTTTCCTGCTTTTGCCAATCGTCTAAATTGATAACGTGCTTGGTATAGTTTTTGAAATACTTTCCACCTTCTTTCGCAAGCTTTCCCACCAAATCTTTCGTATGCGATTTGCAAACGTTTCGATTGGCAAGCACAGAATCGATCAAGAGCCTAAGTTCGCCTACTTCAAACTTGCGTTCGGCAAGATACGTACCCGATTTATCTGAAACAATATCATAGCCCGCATCTTGCAAATATTCTACGTTCCTTGCCACCGCTTTGCGCTCGCATTCGATACCGTAATTCAAGCGCAAAAGGTTCATAATATCCCCTTGGCGAAGCTTATGCTCGCAATCGGAATATTCGGTTAAAATATCCAAAATACGCAGTATCAATAATTTTTTCGGTTCAAAACTTTCCATATCTATCTCCTTCTTTTGCATTATAGCACAAAGGTTGCACCGTTTTCGGTACAACCTTATTATATCATTAATTTTTTGTATTGTCAAACTTCTTTCTTCATCGTTTCTAAATCCTTTTTTAACGCGGCGAAAGAAATACCCGTTTGTTGACTCAACGTAGATAAATATTTAGTTGAACAATCAACTAAATCCAACAAAACAATTTCCTTCAATACTTTCTGAATATACTCACGTTTTTGATAGGAATTATTCAAATCCGTTTTTGAAAAAAGGTCCGAAATAACTTTTTCGCACACAAACATTTTATAGTCCTTTAACGTCAATGCGCCATTTAATAGTTCTTGATATTCGTTCGTGTTATTACATACAATTTCGTCAGGATCTTTTCCGTCAGGCAAAGCAACTACTTTCACGCACAAACCCGCCGCCGTAAGAATATTTAACCCTTTCAAATTGGCTTTTTGTCCTGCAAAATCCCCGTCAAAAGAGATATAAACAGTGTCCGTATGACTTTTCAACCATTGTGATTGCGAAACGGTAAGTGCTGTACCCATCGTCGCAACAACGTTCCTAAATCCCGACTGCCAAAGAGAGATTACGTCTAAATAACCTTCAACGATAATAATGCTTTCCCTATACTCTTTCGCCAAATCCATATTATACAAGACGTCTTTTTTATGAAACAGCGGTGTTTCTTTGGTGTTCTTGTACTTCGCAAAATCAGAATGGTCGAGTAGTCTACCGCTGAACGCAATTACCTGTCCGTCCTCATTACAAATAGGAAAAATAAGTCGTTTAAATAACGAATCGAATAGATTTCCATTTTTATCTTTAGACACTACTCCACACCACAACATATCTTCTGCTAAATATCCTTTTTCTTTCAAATATGTGGGTAAAGAATAAAAATCTAACGACGCACCAATCGAAAACGTCTCAACGGTCTTAGGCGCAAGACCACGTTCTTTTAAATAGCGTAAATGCGCCACTGCCCGTTTATCTATTCCATATAAATTTTTACGATAAAATTCCGCAGTATCTGTCATTATCGAAAATAATGTTTTTTTATCATTCATTTCTATTACCTACCTTTCTGTGGTCAAAATTTTTGTATTGTCAAACTTCTTCAATAGATACTATATCGTTTTTGAGCGCAAGTTTAATTACCTTTCCGCGTTCAACAAATTCTCTAAATTGCGGTATGAAGTGATTATCGTCTTGGGGCAATGTATCCCTTAATCCCAATATTATCGGTTTTGTAAAATCTCGCAAGAAAAAATAAAGTTCTTTTTGACAGGTTGTTTTTCTACCGAAGAACTCAATCCCATCCATGCAAAGAACCTGTCCCATATTCAAAAACTCTTTCCAAGCCGAAAGGGTTAAATCTCTTTCCATTACTGACTCTATAAGCTTATTAATGATTGCGTCAGGTGTCGTATTATGCAACTGAATATTATATTTTTCCAATAGAGCCACCGTCACTTGTTGAATAAAGAATTCTCTTGCCGATTCGCTTGTACTCAATAGGATAATCGGCGAATTTTCCACCTGCACAACTATATCCACTATCTTGTAAAAATCCTCTTTGTTTTCAAATTTTATATTTTTTATATTCAGCATTTTCATCAACCTCCGTCTTTCTTTTATTATAGCAAACTTATTGCCCCGAAAAAGGGACAAGCCCTGCCCCGTTCATATTTTCCAAGTCCTTAAAAGCGTCCGCCAATGCATCCTCTATCGACATATATGCGTATTTAGAAAAATCGCCGTCAATAGCATACCGCCAACAATTATTATGATATTTATCCTCCAACAACACCAAAACGTGTCCGTTTATTTTGAGATATAAATTCCCATTTCTCGATTTAGATAACTTTGTTTGCGTGAACGCAACCTGACGAGATTGTTTATTCTTAAAATCCCTTTCACGTTCCTTTGCCTTTTCAAGATTTCCTTCTAGTTTCCCTGCACATACACAACCAACGTCTAACCGTTCTCCGTTTTTACTTTCCATATGGTGCACGTATCTTACAATTTGACGTTCACAAAGTTGACATTTGACGCAGGGTGATCCCATATCGGTTACTCCTATGCACCTCCAACCCGTTTCAGAAAAGCTTTCATTTATCTTTATAGATTGTATTAATCCTTTTCCAGTGCCCGATACCCTTTCTTGGCGTTTAATTTCTCTTTTTTCAGGACGCACACCGAATAGAAAATTGCTTTCCTTTGGTTTCTGCTCTTGTATGCAAGGGATAGGCTTTTCAGTCTCTCTTGTCGGGGTGTCCCTTGTTCTCTCTATCGGTTTCAAAGGATTTTTCCCAAAGAATAAAGCGGAAATATCCCGTTCTTTCCCATCTTTTTGAAATTTAATTTGATAGCTTGTACCGTTTTCGCTTACTTTTTGAATCACCCCGTCTCCAAACGCAGGATGTGATATCGTGTCGCCTATTTTTAAATTCGGCAAATCGTTATCCGTTTGTTGTTTATTATGCAAAGACCTTTCTTCGTTAAAATCCTCAGGAAGAACGCCTATTTGTGTATAATTCTCTTTCCCTATTTCCCGCAAAAATCTCGAAGGCGTTTTCTTTGCCCCGCGCGGAGTAAATCCTTCCGACTCTAAAAGGAACAACCGTTTCCTAGCTCTTGTGATTGCAACGTAGCATAAACGACGTTCTTCTTCTAATCCTAATTTTCCACGTTCTTCTATCGCTTTTGCGTTGGGGAAAACACTTTCGCTCATTCCTATCATAAAAACAACGGGAAATTCTAATCCTTTTGATGCGTGTACCGTCATCAATTTTACGGTATCTTTATTCGGCTTATCACTATCACTCATTTGAATCGCAATCCTACCTAAAAACTCGTCCATTGATAACGGCTCACCTTCCGCCTGTTCTTGCTCACGTGTAATTCTTTTGAATTCCGTAAGATTATCAAAGCGTTCCATATCCCCAAGCTCACGAATATAACTTTCATAACCCGATTCTACGCAAACCGCAGAAACCACGTCCGCAATTCCGTCAATTAAAATCTTTTGTCGCATATCTAAAATGAGTTTAACAAACGCCGATGCCTCACTCCTTTTTATCGTATCGTCTTTTACGTTTTTACAAAGCGTTTCGAACAAACTGTCGTTCTCAGCTTTTAAGGCAAGTAGTCTTTGCATTTTCACTTTTCCAAATCGCCGCCGCGGTTTATTTACAATCCGCTTAAACGCGGTATCGTCGTCAAAGCAAATCAAACGCAAATACGCAATCACGTCTTGAATTTCCATTCGTTGATAAAATTTGATACCGCCGAAAATCTCGTATGGAATACCTCGTTCGTTTAATTTCTTTTCTATTGACCAAGATAAAAAACTTGAACGATATAAAACGGCAAAATTGGAATAAAGACAGTTTTGCTCATTTTTCATCTTTTCGATTTGTTCTATAACCCTTGCCGCCTCGTCATATTCGTTTTTTTCGTGATAATAAATTACGTCTTCTCCCTCACCGTTTTCGGTGTATAACTCCTTTTTTAACCGATATTCATTATAGTCTATAAGCGTGTTTGCACAACGCAAAATTTTAGATGTGGAACGGTAATTCCTCGTCAAAAATTGTGTTTGGCAATTCTCGTGCGTTTGGTCAAAATCCACAAGCAACTTCACGTTCGAGCCTCGCCATTCATAAATATTTTGGTCAGGATCACCCACAATCATCAAGTTCTTATATTTATAGGAAAGTATATCAACAAGTTGCATTTCTTTAGAGGAACTGTCTTGAAATTCATCCACTTGTATATAATTAAGCTTGTCCTGCCATTTTTCTTTCACTTCGCTATTTTTCTTAAACAAATATAACGTAAAATTAATAAGGTCTTGAAAATCCAAAGTAAACGACTGCTTTTGCTTTTGTAAATACTGTTCGATAATTTCATCGTCTTGTGTGTTGATTTGCGGTAAAATTTGACACTTATCGCTTGTGCACATACAAGATACGTAAGTTTGATCTCCTTTAATTTGAGATATCTTTTTGATGATTTTTTCAAAACTTGCGTGGTCAAGTTTCAATTCAAATTGTTGATATATTTCATCTAATACATCTTTTTGAGCATCCGTATCCATAATTTGAAAACTTTTTGGATAAAAAATTTTATCACAATCCTCACGGAGCACGCGCGCACAAAAACCGTGATAAGTAGTAATGAGCGACGAGTCAAAATCGTCGCCGAGCAATCCTTTCACGCGCTTCTTCATTTCATTCGCCGCTTTATTCGTAAACGTTACACACAATACGTTGGCGGGATTGATGCCATATTCACTAACAAGATACACGTAGCGGCTTACAAGTAGTTTTGTTTTTCCGCTACCTGCACCTGCAATCACGCGCAAATATCCTTCAGTTGTCTGCACCGCTTTTAATTGGTCTTCGTTTAATTCTTCAAGATACGTCATATTTTCACCTCTTGAGACATTATAACAAAACAAACGCACCATTTTCGGTACAATTAAAAATTTTTATTATTTTTTTAAATTTCTAATAATTTCGGCTTTTTCCTGTCTTATATATAGGAGGAACTGAATATTTGATTTTTACCGAGTCTGTTTCAGGCTCGGTTTTAATTTATAATTTCTTTGTAAAAAATTTTTTTAACCTGAAAATAGGTTGCAAGTTGAAAAATTATAATACTAAAAAATTTTTTCAAATGGACAATTAGGCTGGCTGTTTTCCCCTTATATTAAGAAAAATTTTTGTAAAACATCCAATTAGGTTGTACTTTTAGGCTCTATAATATAAAAAAATTTTTTATTCGTGCAATTAGATTGCACAAATCAATGATAAACTTTTTATAATAGGCAATTAGGTTGCCACAATAGCTATTATAATAAAAATCCTTAAATGGGACATTAGGTGTCCTATTTGAATGTATAATACCGACAAATTTTCTTTGATCGTTCAGTCGTTGAACTATCAAAATCTATATACTATCATTTACGGAGGTGATGAGCTATGATTGTAATTTTGTCGTTCTAATGGACGTAAAACGTTAGAAAATGCCCCCTGCAAGGGCGAACGGGATACAAAAGCATCGCGTTGTATCTTAGTGAGATATGGATATAAGTAAATCCAAGCACCCCACCCGTGTACGCGATGAAATTAAAATTTTAGGAGGAAAACATTATAAGTTATCAAGTCATTAGAGTAGAAAAATTTAGTAAAGGTTCACTCGGTAAAATCGGAGGCGAAACGGAACGGACAAGCCGTCATCACCGTAACGAAGATATCGACGACACGCGAACGCCACTTAACTACTATTACAAAAAATCGGACGGTGGACTTATCTCTCAATGGAAATCTATCGTCGAAACCACCCACGCCACGTTCAAGGAAACGAAAAAGTCCGTTGCCTTTGAGGGAATCATTATCACGTCGGATAAATCTTTCTTTGAAAAGCTCGGCTATATACAAGGTCAACCGCCGCCACAAAAGGTGATTGACTTTTTTAACCGTAGTTATCAGTTCGTTTTACGTCAAATCGGTTATCACGGCACGGACGAAAACATTTTATCCGCCGTCGTGCATTTAGATGAAACCACGCCACACTTACAATTATATTACATACCGCTCGTTGATACGGGCAAGAAAAAGGTTTACGCAAAAGACGAGAACGGGAAAGTTGTACGCAATGAAAAAGGCTCTCCTATTCAAGCGAAAGACTGCCACGGAAAATCCATATACGAAGAAGTAAAACTCTCCCACCCAAAAGTTTGCAGTTCGGACTTTTGGGAACAGCGCGGCGGACAATTATCGTTTGGAAACTTACAAGACGAGTTTTACGAACAGGTTTCTATCCGCTATGGATTAGAACGCGGCGAAGTCGGTAGTAATAAAAAGCACACTACCAAATACGAATGGGAAAAGCAACGGCAAGAAAAAGAATTACAAACCTTACAAGAAGAAATTAAGCCGATGCAAGAATACTTACGCGCTTTCCAAGATGCGATAGACGGCAAGAAGCCCTTTTCAAAAGCCGAACTTCGTAAACAAATCGTCGGGCTTATTGCAAGTTATAAACAACTCGAAAAAGAAAAGTCTATCAAGGACAAAGACAGCGATTTTCTTTTTAGTGAACTTCGTAAACTTGAAAAGAAAATCCCTGAACTTGAACGATACAAAGAATACGTCGACTTTATCCGCACGCACGCGCCTGACAAACTCACCGAAGCGAAACGGACAGCAACTGAACGCGCCCACGCGCCTAAACCGCCGAAAAATAAAAATTATCAATGGACAAAATAGAAAACAACCAAAAAACATTTGCAATTTACGAAAATTTATGGTAGGATACAACACAAGTCGCCAAGAAAATTTTCAATAAAGGAGGACAATGAATCAAGAATTATTAAAAGAAATAGCAGGATATATCAAAGAAATGGCAACCACACCCACCGCCGATGAAGATATTTTGACGGTTCTAAAAATGGCAAACAGCTTTATTACCGAAGAAACTATTCAAAATCTTATCGACGCGGGCGAACTCAAACTCGAAGAAGAAAACAGTCAAGCGGAATCTCTCGGCTCGGAAATTATTACGTTTACGAAAGGAGAAATTACCAAAATGGACAAAACTTTTAAGAAACACTTTATACTCAACGGCTACATAGCCCACGTAACCAAACGGCAAAGCGGTAAGAAAGGCTTTTACTATCAAATCCGCTATCGGCGGAACGGCTACAACGTAGAAGCGTCGTCCGTCAATTTACAAGAAGCTAAACGCAAATTCTTGGAAAAGACAAAGCCCGAAAACATCGGCAAATATCTCGTCAAAAAAATGAAGTCGGGTTTTAATCTTTTAGAAGAAATCTTTGAAGAATGGCACGCCTATAAAAAAGGCACGGTGGTTGATAAGGAACATTTGCGCTTTAAGGTGAACTTTATGGCTTTGCCCGAAGAACTTCGTCAAAAGCCGATAACGCAAATTCGCACGGTTGATATCGACGCGGTTATGAAAGACGTTAAACCGCGTAAATACGAAGAACTCCGTACCCTTTTCAACGGTATCTTCAAGTACGCGGTGGCAAGCGGAATCATACAACACAATCCCGTCGCTTTAATCAAGTTTAAGCGTGCCGAAAGGCAAACGCGCGACGCTTTACCCAAAAACGAGATTATTTCTTTTTTAGAGCGCATAAAACAGCCTAAATACGACGAAATCCGCCAAGCGATGTATTTGCTTTACTTCTTTGGGCTTCGCCCTTGTGAAGTTGATAACGACGCGCACAAAGAAGGAAACTTCCTTATTGCTCGTAACCGCAAACGCAAGAATGGAAAAATCGAATATAAGAAAATCCCCATACCTACGCAGGCACAGGGATTGATTGACTGGAATAAGCCTTTGACATTCCAAACACAAAGCAAGTACGCGCAAGACGAGCTTATTAAAGATTTGCTCGGTGGCAAGACGGGATATTACTTACGACATACCTTTTCTACCGTTTGTCAACAGTACGTTCGTCCTGATATCGTCGATATTTGGATGGGCGATTCGCCGCAACGGCTCGTTGGAAAGGTCTATACGCATTTCCCTGACGAATTTATGTGCGAGCAAATGCAAAAGGTACAATTCCCGTTGCCGTAAAAAGACGATTTACAACCCAAATTACAACCCAAAGGTTAAGTTTATCGCAAAATCGAGTGAATATTTATACAAAAATGCAAAGAAAAACACGACTTTATGCGTTAATTTCTGCATAAAAGTCGTGTTTTGGTGGGCAGAGGTGGATTCGAACCACCGAAGTCGAAGACGTCAGATTTACAGTCTGATCCATTTGGCCGCTCTGGAATCTGCCCATATTTAATTGAATTTGTTGTGGAGCCGGTGATTGGACTCGAACCCACAACCTGCTGATTACAAATCAGCTGCTCTGCCAATTGAGCTACACCGGCAAATGGTGCACCTTGGAGTATCTACTTCGGCATTCAGCATTACCCCAACACATTACCAAAAACGATAAATCTAAAAGGATTTCACCTTTTTGGTGGTGCCTTGGGGCGGAATCGAACCACCGACAGGCAGATTTTCAGTCTGCTGCTCTACCGACTGAGCTACCAAGGCATTTTTGGCGACCCAAAACGGGCTCGAACCGTCGACCTCCAGCGTGACAGGCTGGCGCTCTAACCAACTGAGCTATTGGGCCACAACCAAAGATGCACTCAAACAGTGCTTGTATATAATAATCTATTTCAAGATTTTTGTCAAGCGTTTTTTTCCTGATTTTCAGCAATTTTATAAAAAATTTTAAACTTTTTTCTATCGTATAATTTTTTTAAAAAAATACGGGGCAAAAATATGTTCAACGCATACCTGCCCCTATCCTTTTATTTTTGATACAACTTTGCCAAGCCGCCTTCTGCCGTTTCTTTATAGCTACGTTTTAAATCTTTCCCCGTTTCGTACATTGTTTTGATAACCAAATCAAACGATATCTTTCGGCTATCCGAAAGAAAGTATGCTAGCGACGACGCATTGATGGCTCGCATTGCCGCCACTGCGTTTCTTTCGATACAAGGAATTTGTACCAAGCCGCAAATAGGGTCGCACGTGAGCCCCAAATGATGCTCCATTGCCACTTCCGCTGCGTACTCAATTTGCCCTAAAGTTAGCCCACGTAATTCACTCAAAGCCGCTGTTGCCATACAGCACGCACTACCGATTTCCGCTTGACAACCGCATTCCGCACCCGAAATAGACGCATTCGTTTTAATTAAATTTCCTATGAGTCCTGCCGTCGCAAGCGCGTTGATAATTTGTTCGTCCGTGTACCCCATACGTTCTTGTGCATACTTTAATACGGCAGGAAGTACGCCACACGCGCCGCAAGTAGGAGCGGTTACAATCGTGCCGCCTGATGCATTCTCTTCTCCAACGGCAAACGCATACGCGCACACCAAACGGTTTTCCCGCGTTTCCGCACTCTCGTCAGGCGCAAGACCGTCATACAAAATCTTTGCGCGTCGTTCTACGTCTAATCCGCCCGGAAGTGTGCCTTTTTTGCTAATTCCGCGCGCAATCGCGTGTTTCATCGTCAACCAAACTTCCGCCAAAAAACGACGGATTTCTTCTCCTTCACAAGCATATACGTAATCGTATAAACGCATTCCGTTTTCCTTGCAATAACGGCGAATATCCGAAAGAGTATTTAAGGCATACAATTCCGCTCCTTCGCTATCCGCCCTACCTTCTATACGAATAGCACCGCCGCCTACACTGTATACGCGCATATAAGCGATTTCTTCACCACCGATAAACGCCGTTAAATCCATAGTATTAGGATGCGGCGTAGGCGTTTGCGTATCAAACTGAATATCCACGTTTTTTAAAACGTCGGCAATGATTCGGTTTGTACCGTGTCCTTCTCCCGTTTTCGCTAACGAACCGTATAAAACCACCTCAAATGCGTCCGCGTTTTTATTTTCGTTTAAAAACAGTTTACACGCATTTTCAGGGCCTATGGTATGGGACGACGACGGTCCGGAACCGATTCGGTATAATTCTTTTAAAGATTTCATATCATTCACCTTTTATATCATTATAACACACTTTACAAACTTTGTAAAATAAAAACGCCGAGTGCGCGAAAAGAGCAACGGAATTTTTCCGTTGCTCTTGCTATTTGCAGATTTTTATATTGGATGATAGTGATAAGTTGCCGATTTAATAACGTCGTTACCCTTACCTATATTAAGAGTAAGGATGTTATCAGCCCTATAATACACGTGTTTTAGGTTTGGACATTGACTAAACGCGTAATTTTCGATCGTCTTTAAGCCACTGCCTATCGTTATGCTTTTCAACGAACTGCAATTATAAAACGCGTGGGTTCCGATAGAGATTAAGCTTTCGGGCAACACTATGTTCGTTAAGCTATTGCAATAATCAAAAGCAAACTCTCCGATAGTAGTTATGCTGTTGCCAAGCATTACGTCTGTTAAGCTCTTGCAATCATAGAACGCCCACTTGCCGATAGAAGTTACGCCGTTTCCAATCGTTACGCTTTCCAAATGCCTACATTCATAGAACGTCTTTTCGCCGAGAGAAGTTACACTATCGGGAATAGTTATGCTCGTTAAGTTTTGGCAATAACTAAACGCTCTCGCGCCAATCGAAGTTGCACCGTCGGGAATGGTTATACTCGATAAGCCTTGGCATTGGGAAAACGCCGCCACGCCAATTGAAGTTACGCTAGCGGGAATTTCTATTCTCCTTAACCCACAAGCAAGGAACGCCCCATCCCCAATCGAAGTTACACTAGCGGGAATTTCTATGCTCGTTAAACTCTCACAACATCTGAACGCCGAATCCCCAATCGAAATTACACTGTCGGGAATGGTTATGCTCGTTAATTTATAGTAATCCTCAAACGTGCTTGCGCCGATAGAATCTCCCGAAGTAAGAACGACCGTTTGTAAAGTCTTTGTCGGAATATGAGCGATTGCCGTCATAGGAAGTGTAACGCTCGTTAAACTCGTACAACCCGTGAACGCATTCTCGCCAATACTCGTTACCGTGTTGGGAATTGTAAGACTTTCTAACTTCTCATTATTTTCGAAAGCAGAATTACCAATCGAAGTTATGCTATTGGGAATGGCTATATTCGTCAACGCCTTACAACCATAGAAGGTTTTTTCTCCAATCGAAGTTATGCTATTGGGGAATTTTATGCTCTCCAATCTACTGCAACCCATAAACGCTTCCGTACCAATCGAAGTTACACTGTTGGGAATTTCTATGCTTCTTAAGCTGCAATAATAGAAGGCTCTGTTGCCGATCGAAGTTACACTCTCGGGAATTACGATGCTCGCTAAGCCCCAACCACTAAACGCCTCGTCGTGGATAGAATCCCCTGAAGTAAGAATAACTGTTGCCGCATTCGTTATGTAATCGATTGCCCACGTTGGCATTGTAACACTCGCTAAAACGCAACCATAAAACGCGTCTTCTCCAATCGACGTTACGCTTTCGGAAATGGTTACGCTCGTTAAGTTGCAATCCCAGAACGCCCGATCTCCAATCGAAGTTAGCGTGTCGGGAAGCGTTATGCTCGTTAAGCCACTGCAATCCTGAAACGCAGCATAAGGAATCGATGTTACGCTCTCGGGGATTACGATGCCCTGCAAGCTTTTACAACTTATAAACGCACAATCACCAATAGTAGTTACGCCGTTGGGAAGCGTTATGTCCGTTAAGCGACTGCAATAAGAAAATGCATACTCTCCGATCGTTGTTAAGTCGTTTCCTATCGTTGCGCTCGTTAAGCTTGCGCAAAGACGAAAGGCCTCTTTTCCAATAGACACTACACCGTTCCCAATCGTAACACTCGTTAAACCCGTGCACGCATTGAAGGCGCTTTCGCCAATCGTCGTTACGGCGTTCAAGGCGGAAGTTTCGACGTTGCCAATCTTCACGCTCGTCAAACCTTCGCACTCCTTAAAGGCATAATCACCGATAGACGTTACGCTTTCGGGTATCACTATGCTTGTTAATCGCGTACATTTATAGAACGCGCCATTACCAATCGTCGTTACGCTATCGCCTATCGTTACTTCCGTTAACGACCAACAATCAGAAAATGCAGAATTTCCGATAGAAACTACACTGTCGGGTATCACGATACTTTTTAAATCGTTGCAATAATAAAACGCAGAATTTCCGATAGAAACTACACTGTCGGGAATGGTTATATTCGTCAATTTTTCGCACTGAACGAAAGCACCACTGCCAATCGTAGTTACGCCACTTCCCATCGTTACGCTCGTTAAACTTTTGCAACGGTCGAACGCATTTGCGCCGATCGTCGTTACACTGTCGGGAATGGTTATGCTCGTTAATTTATCGCATAAATAGAACGCCTTTTCCCCGATCGTAGTCAACCCATTGCCAAGCGTAACGCTTTCAAGTTGAATACAGTCGTAAAAAGCACTCTCGCCAATCGTCGTTACGCCGTCGCCAATCGTTACGCACTTTAAGTGATGACAACGACTGAACGCCTTTTCTGCAATAGAAGTTACGCTATCAGGTATCTTTATGCTCACAAAATCTTCTGTACTGAACGCCTCTGCGCCGATAGCCGTTACTGCCTTTCCATTATACGTAGGCGGAATGATTATCTGCCCACCGCAAGAGCCTTGCCCTGTAACGGCATACGTATCGTTTTCAAGCAACGTATACTCCAACCCCTCCGAGTATTGTTCCCCTTCTTCGCTCGAACTGTTTCCTGAATTTGAACTGTTTTCTTGGTTGGTGGACGAACTTGAACTTGAAGTTTGCTCTGTGCTTGAACCTTGTCCCGTGCTTGAAGAGCTTGCACTCTCGTCGCTACACGCGGTAAATCCAAGCGTAAGCGTGCAACAAGCAAGAAGCGATGCTAAAAGTGTCCACAGTTTCTTTTTCATAAAAAACTCTCCCTATATTTTATTATAAAATGCGTTTTGTATATTCATTATAGCACATATGAAATTATTTATCAACCGATTAAACCAATCCTATAATATCTTTTTCCGCTGCGTCACCACGACGTTCCTCGAAAAGATAAACTCTCGTATAACCGCTTTATACGTTGTAAATGTTCCGCCGTATATTTTATTTGTATTTTGCCGTTTTTTAAAAAGAGTTTATCCACCGTGTTATGCGCTACAAACAAAGTTTTGCACATTTGTCGATTTGTTCATATATACAACGATACGGTTTATAAAAAAGACTTGCCGATTTTATTCGACAAGCCCTTTTTGTTAATGATTTTTATGATAGAGAACTATTCCTGCAACGATTTGCGCTAACGAAATAACGATTGCCGCCCCAAGCGGTGCTATCCCCCACAAATTACCTTCGGTAATCCAAGCAATACCCCATATCACCAAAGCAAACACGCCTACGAGCATTAAAATGGCAAGTACCGTTGCAACCGTTTTCATTTTTTTACCTACGTATTTTTCAGGAACGATAAGCATCATCAATTCCATATAAATTTCCAAAAGAATTTCTATGACTATATCCATTTTGTTTTTTCCTTTTTCTTTGTTGTTTTAGTATATCACAAAAACACGCGTTTGTCAATAACGGAATATAAAAACTACCCGTGGAAATGTTCCACGGGTAATGTTTCATAATCTTTTACGGAAAAATTAAACCAATTCGATAATTGCTTTTTCCGCAGCGTCGCCACGACGTTCGCCGAGATGGTAAATTCTCGTATAGCCACCGCCTTGACCAAGTTCTTCTTTACGAGCCGCGTATTTAGGCGCGATTTCGTTGAAGAGTTTGTCCATCAAAGGGTGTTGGATATCCGCCGTTCTTGCCTTGAAGTCGCTCTTCTTTTCGGTAAAACCTTTGATTTCTTGTAAATCGTAGGTTTTTGCCATAATAGCGCGACGAGCAGCAAGTTTCTTTGCACCGTCTTTTACGTTGGTAACGGTGATTTCCTTACCTTTGCTGTCTTTTTTCGTTACTTCGAATTCGATAGTATCCGCATAGGTATTTACGGCTTTGGTGATAAGCTTTTCAACGTAAGGACGAAGCTCTTTCGCCTTTGCAGCCGTCGTTTCGATTTTTCCATACCAAAGAAGCTGGGACGCAAGACCTCTTAAAAGCGCGTTTCTTTCTTTGGAAGTTCTTCCCAATTTACCGGGCATAATTTTAATCCTCCTGTTGTCTTAATGCAAGGCCGTAAGAATCCAATTTCTGAATGACTTCTTCCAAAGATTTTCTGCCAAGGTTTCTCACCTTTAACATATCGTCTTCCGTCTTCTTCGTAAGATCTTCAACCGTGTGAATGTTCGCTCTCTTCAAGCAGTTGTAAGAACGCACGGATAAATCCATTTCTTCAATTGCCATTTTGAGAATTTGTTGTTGTTTGTCGTCTTCCGTCTTGACAAGGATATCCATACCTTTAATCGTTTCGCTTAAGTTTACGAACAAGCTGATATGGTCCTGCATAATTTTTGCAGCCAAAGAAATAATTTCTTTGCCCGAGAACGTACCGTCCGTCCATACTTCTAACGTCAACTTATCGTAGTCTACCGCTTGACCTACGCGCGTAGGTTCAACCGTGTAGTTTACGCGTTGCACGGGAGTATAAATGGAGTCAACTGCAATGTAATCGACAACCGGTTTTTTATTCTCTTTTGCAGGCTTATAACCTCTACCTCTTCCGATGGTGATTTCCACGTCCAACTTTGCGCCTTCGTCGATGGTGCAAATATATTGGTCGCCGTTTACCACTTCGATTTCAGCATCTACGTTAAGGTCTTTACCCGTTAAAACGGCAGGACCTTCCTTGCAGATGTGCAATACCTTTTCGTAGTCTTTATCAATCACCTTGGTTCTGATAGCAAGCGTTTTAAGGTTAAGGATAATTTCCGTAACGTCTTCTTTCACGCCGTCAACCGCGGAAAATTCGTGTTTAACACTGCCGTCGGTGAATTTAATACCTTCTACCGCTGCACCGGGCAACGCCGCAAGTAAAATTCTGCGCAAGCAGTTTCCTATGGTAAGACCGAAACCCTTTTCCAAAGGCTCACAAACAACTTTCGCATAAAAATCGTCGTTTTCAAGCACTTCGAGCTTGGGCATATCCATTTCGATCATATGTTACCTCCTTAATATTCGTGTCAATTATTTGGAGTACAATTCGACAATCATATGCTCTGCAATCTGGCTGTCGATATCTTCTCTGGTAGGAAGAGCCAATACCTTTCCTTCAAGTTTTTCTCTGTCAAACTCAACCCATTTAGCAAGGCTGTTGTTTTCCTTCGTTTCTTTCAATTCGGTAAAATACTTATTGCCCTTTCTATTTTCTTTAACAGCAACGACGTCGCCTGCCTTTATAATATAAGAAGGAACGGTAACCGTTTTGCCGTTTACGGACAAATGTGCGTGGCTTACAATTTGACGAGCCATCGTTCTCGAAGGAGCGATACCCATTCTGTAAACTACGTTATCCAAACGTCTTTCCAAAAGGGACAACATATTTTCACCGGTAACACCCTTCATACGGTCAGCCATTTCATAGTATTTACGGAATTGACTTTCTTGTACACCGTAATTTCTCTTGGTCTTTTGCTTTTCACGAAGCTGTAAACCATATTCGGAAACCTTCTTTCTATCCGCACCGTGTTGGCCGGGAGCAACCGGACGCTTATTAAACGGGCATTTTTCCATATAGCACTTGTCGCCCTTTAAGAACAACTTTGCGCCTTCTCTTCTGCAAAGCTTACATTTAGCTTCTCTATATCTTGCCATTTTCTTTTCCTGCCTCCTGATTATACTCTACGACGTTTCGGGGGTCTGCAACCGTTGTGAGGAATGGGGGATACGTCGGAAATCAACGTAATTTCCAATTCGCAAGCGGACAACGCGCGGATTGCGGATTCTCTACCTGCACCGGGACCTTTTACGTATACTTCTACGCTACGAAGACCGTGTTCCTTTGCAACTTTTGCCGCCGTTTCCGACGCCATTTGTGCAGCGAAAGGCGTACCCTTTCTGCTACCCTTGTAACCAAGCGCACCTGCGCTCGATTGCGAAATTGCATTACCGTTCATATCCGTTACGGTAACGATGGTGTTATTGAACGTGGACTGAATGTGAACTTGTCCTTTGTCAACTTTCTTAATTTCTTTGCGCTTACGAGAAGCGACTTTCTTTTTCATTTCTGCCATAATATTTTATCGCCTCCTCGAATTATTTCTTCTTGCCTGCAATTGCGCGAGCAGGACCTTTACGCGTACGAGCGTCTCTCTTCGTGCTTTGTCCGCGTACGGGCAAGCCCTTTCTATGACGGATACCGCGATAGCATCCAATTTCCATAAGGCGCTTGATGTTAAGGGATACTTCACTGCGAAGTTCACCTTCCACTCTCAAATTGTGATCGATATATTCTCTTAATTTGGAAACGTCGTTTTCGTCGAGATCTTTTACTCTCGTATCAGGATTGATACCCGTTTCCGCGAGAATTTTCTTGGAAGTAGTTAAACCGATACCGTAGATATAGGTAAGGCCGATTTCTACTCTTTTTTCTCTGGGTAAATCTACACCGGCAATACGTGCCATTGATTTTAGTCCTCCGTTTTTTATTCGTTTTATTTTTTTGAATATATTGCTAACGAACGCGCTTACTTGGCAGTGGAAAATGCCGCATATAACGCATTTGTATTGTTTTCGTGTTCTTGCGTTTGTCTACGCATACGTGCGCGCATCACAACGCAACAAAACTGAGTTTCCGTAAATTGTTACGGAAATTCAGCCTGATTACACTATTTTTATGGAAAAATCCCACTTGCCGTTGGGCGTCCCCAAATTGCGGCATGATAATATTATATCACACTCTTACAATCACTGTCAAGCATTTTTTGGAAAAATTTTGCAGGGATTTTTTTATTTTTTAGCCTTGTCTTTGCTTGTGGTTCTTGTTCTTCGAACAAATAACCATTACTCTACCGTTTCTTTTAATAACTTTGCATTTATCGCACATAGGTTTTACAGAAGGTCTTACTTTCATGATATTTTCTCCTTGATTTTAACAATTTTTTCGTCGGTTTGTTACGACTTACTACGCCACGTGATTCTACCTTTCGTCAAATCGTACGGGCTCATTTCTAATTTAACCGTATCCCCTTCGATGATTCTGATATAATTCATACGAAGTTTACCGGAAATATACGCCGTGATGGTATGACCGTTGGAAAGCTGTACTTTGAACGTTGCGTTGGGCAACGCTTCCACAACTTTTCCTTCCGCTTCGATTACGTCGTCTTTGGACACAGAAATTTCCTCCGATATTTTTTGTTTTGGAGAGCTACTCTCCGATGTTATTGTATTACAGCGTTAATATTTCCACGCCGTCTTCGCGCACCACTAACGTATTTTCATAATGCGCCGCGCATTTACCGTCTTGCGTTACCGCGCCCCAACCGTCGGGAAGCAGCTTGACGCGCCACGTACCTTCGGTTATCATCGGCTCGACACAAATTACCGTGCCCGCTCTCAAACGCATACCCGTTCCGCTTTTTCCAAAATTCGGCACGGTAGGGTCTTCGTGCATTTCTTTACCGATTCCGTGTCCCGTATACGAACGAATAACGCCGTATCCGTGCGCTTCCGCGTGTTTTTGCACTCGATAACCGATATCGTAGAGCGGCGTACCTGCCTTTAATCCTTCAATGCCTTTAAAAAAGCATTCTTCGGTTACCTTTACCAAACGTTCCAACTCGGGCGCAACTTTACCTATTTTAAAGGTACGACACGCGTCGCCGTGAAATCCGTTTTTATAGGCGCAAAGGTCTACGCTGACGATATCGCCCTCTTTTAAAACCGTTTGATGGTCGGGAATGCCGTGCACTACCATATCGTTTACCGAAATACAAGCCGACGCAGGGAATCCACCGTAGCCTAAACAGGAAGGATAAGCACCTGCACTGCGAATATAACGTTCGACGAGTTCGTCCACTTCTTTCGTCGTCATACCCGCCGCAATTTTCGTTTCCACGAACGCCAACGTGTCTTTGACGATTTTACAAGGCTCACGCATCAAATCGATTTCTTTTTCGCTTTTGATATATACCATAATTATTTAAGAAACGTATCGAGCTTTTCCGCGATTTTTTCAAACGTTGCTTCAGGCGGACGTTCGTCGCTGACGACGTTATAAATAACGCCCTTTTCCGTATAATACGCAATCAACGGAGCCGTTTGTGCGTTGTACACGTCTAATCGGCTTTGTACCGTTTCGGGATTATCGTCCTTTCTTTGATACAACTCGCCGCCGCAACGGGAACAGGTCGTCGCGCCGTTCAAACGGGATAAGTGATAGCTCTCTCCACAATCTTTACAAACGCGTCTACCACATAAACGTGCCATCAGCAAGGAAAAATCTACGTCGATATTGATAACCAAATCGATATTCGTAATTTTATCCAAAGCTTCCGCTTGCGCTATCGTACGGGGGAAACCGTCTAACATATAGCCGTTTTTACAATCGTCCCTGCTAATACGTTCTTCCACGATTTTACAAGTTACTTCATCTGGCACAAGCTGTCCTTTATCGATATACGATTTAGCAAGTACCCCGATTTCCGTTTGGTTTTTGATGTTCTCTCTGAAAATATCGCCCGTAGAGATATGGGGTAACCCGTATCTATCGGCAATTTTCGACGCCTGCGTGCCTTTTCCTGCACCCGGCGCACCCAGTAGAATAATGTTCATAACGCCACTCCTTTTTTTATGATTGTATGTAGCGGATTCAAAAACCGTATATTGTCGGTGCGCGCCCCGTCAAGCGAGGCGCTACACGCCAAACGTTTCTTATTTCAAGAACCCTTTATAATTTTTCATCATAAGCTGTGCTTGCAACTGCTTTTCAAGTTCCATAGCACAAGATACGACAATCAAAATACCCGTCGTTGAGAATACGTTCACAAGGTCGGGTGCAGCCCATCCGAATGCAACCGGGGGAATGAACGCAACAAGCGACAAATAAATTGCACCGAACAACGTAATACGGTTGGAAATCTTCTTCAAGTAGTTTTCCGTTGCCTTACCGGGACGAATACCCTGAATAAAGCCGCCGTTTTGTTGAATGCTCTTAGATACGTCTTCGGGGTTAAATTGCATTTGCGCATAGAAGAACGAGAATGCAAAAATAAGCAAGCACAATACGAATGCATAAACAATCGATTGCGGCCATTCCGCCGTTGCCGACATCCAACCGTTCCAGAATTGCGTAAACCAGCCTTCCGCATTAGGGTCAACCAAGCTGCAAATCATTTGAGGGAAACTCAAAATCGAGAAGGCGAAAATCAAGGGCATAACGCCGCCACCAGAAATTCTGATGGGAATGGAAGACGACTGACCGCCGTACATCTTTCTGCCTTTGATTTGCTTTGCGTATTGAACGGGAACTTTTCTTTCGGAAAGGTCCACGTAGATAATCGCAAAGAACACAACTACGCTTACAAGCATAAACGCAACAAGTTCCCAAATTGCCGTAATACCTGCGTCGCCGCCGGCAAAAATCGTTTCAAATTTACCAACGATTAAGTTGCCTGCCGTTGCCAAAATACCCACGAAAATAATCATAGATTGGCCGTTGCCTACGCCGTAATCGGTAATTCTTTCACCGAGCCACATAACGATAAGCGCACCTGCCGTATACACGATAGCCATAAACGTGCCCGCAAGCCATAAAAAGTCTTCACCGCCAAACAAAGAAGTTTGGATAGCATTTTGACTGTTACCAAAGCTTACGATAATACCCACCGATTGGATAAGGGCAAGCAAAATGGTTACGTAGCGCGTGTATTGTGCAATTTTTTTACGGCCTTCTTCGCCTTGTTTGGAAAGTCTTTCAAGCGCGGGAATACCTACGCTTAAAAGTTGCATAATAATCGACGCGTTGATATACGGACCGATACCCAAAGCAAAAATGGTGCCTTGAGAAAGCGCTCCACCCGTGATGCTGCTCATCAAAGTTAAGAAGTCGTTGTTCGATACGGCTGTTCCAAACGTATCACGGATTAAACCGGGTACAGGGATAAAACAACCGATACGGAACACCAACAAGAGCAGGAGCATCATATATACTTTACGTCTGATTTCCTTTACTTTAAAAGCATTGATAAGTGTCTGTAACATTTTTTTCTCCGTAAATGGATTTCTAATTGCTCCGCCACTGCCAAATTCGGCAAGCCGCAGGGCAACGAATAACGCTTACGCGTTGGGGAGAAATAACGCGAACTACGGAAAATCACCTTTTACGGCAATTTTCCGTATTACGGTTGTATCAATTAGAGGGTCTCCGCCGTTCCCTTTGCAGCTTCGATAGCTTCTTTTGCCGTCGCGGAGAATTTCGCCGCTTTTACGGTAAGGGCAACGTTGAGTTCGCCACCGCCCAAAACTTTCAATCCGCTATTGTTTTTCACTGCTTTTGCAAGACCGTTTTCCATAACGAAGCCGTAGTCAACTACCGTGCCTTCGGGCAACTGCGCCAAATCGGAAAGGTTAACGATAACGTACACTTTCTTGGCGTTATGCGTGAAACCTCTTTTAGGTACACGGCGCGCGATAGGCATTTGACCGCCTTCAAAGCCGGGACGTACACCGCCGCCGGAACGAGCCCATTGTCCTTTGTGCCCTTTACCGGAAGTTTTACCCGTGCCCGAACCGATACCGCGACCAAGTCTTTTCGTCGCTTTTACTGCGCCTTCTGCAGGTGCAAGAGTATCTATTCTCATACTAAATCTCCTTAAACGTTTTCTACTTTGACGAGATGCTTTACTTTCGTAATCATACCCTGTACTGCAGGGCAATCGTCAAGTTCTTTGGAAGAACGGATTTTTCTCAAACCAAGCGCTTTTACGGTAGCTTTTACCGATTCCACTTGACCGATGGTGCTCTTTACGAGCGTAACTTTAATTTTAGCCATTTCTTGTTCCTCCGTCTATCAGCTCAAAATTTCTTCTACGGTTTTACCGCGAAGCGCAGCAACTTGTTCTACCGATTTAAGTTCTTTCAAACCTTCGATAGCCGCTTTTACGCAGTTGCCGGGGTTTTGCGTGCCGTGAGATTTCGTTCTGATATTTTTTACACCTACTGCTTCCATAACCGCACGAACGGGACCACCTGCGATAACGCCGGTACCTTCTGCAGCGGGCATCATAAGAACCGCACCGCGACCGAATTTACCGATTACTTGGTGGGGAATCGTTCCGTCTACGATGGATACGGGAGCCATATTCTTCTTCGCGCGAAGCGTTGCTTTTTCGATTGCTTCAGGTACTTCTTTTGCTTTACCCGTAGCAACGCCGATTTTACCGTTACCGTCGCCCACGATCACGAGTGCAGCAAAACGCATGTTTTTACCACCCTTTACAACCTTGGTTACACGGTTTACTTCAATCAACTTCTTGATAAGCCCGTCGTCTTCCGCTTGTCTTCTTTGAGGTCTTCTTTCTCTCTTTTCGTCTGCCATTGTATTCACCTCTTAAAATTTAAGTCCGGCTTCTCTTGCGCCGTCCGCAACTGCCTTTACACGTCCCGTGTAGAGATAGCCGCCTCTGTCGAATACGACAGCTTCAACACCTTTTGCCATTGCTCTTTCCGCCGCAACCGCGCCAACTACCTTCGCCGCGTCCGTCTTGGAAAGACCTGCGATTTTTTCCTTAACCGCTTTGTCCATCGTGGACGCTGCCGCTAAAGTTACGCCGCCTTTTACGTCGCCTGCTCTATCGTCAATAATTTGCACGTAGATGTGGTTAAGGCTTCTGTAAACGTTCATACGGGGCGTTTCCGCCGTGCCGACAACGTTCTTTCTAACGCGTGCGTGACGTTTTTGTCTGACTGCATTTTTATCAATTTTCGTAATCATACTTCAACGCTCCTTATTTCTTGCCCTTACCGGAAGTCTTACCTTCCTTGTGTTCTACGTTTTCGCCCTTATAGCGAATACCGTATCCGTGGTAGGGTTCGGGTAATCTGATTGCGCGAATGTTGGCAGCCGTTTGACCAACCAACTCCTTGCTAATACCGGAAACCAAAACTTCCGTCAAGCTAGGGCACTCGAATTTAACGCCTTCGGGTGCAATTACTTCTACAGGGTGGGAGAAACCAACGTTCAAAACAAGCTTGTTGCCTTGTACAGCCGCTTTCCAACCTACACCTTTTACTTCTAACGCTTTTACAAAGCCTGCGCTTACGCCCGTAACCATACCGTTTACAAGCGCTCTGTAAAGGCCGTGCTTTGCGTTAGTATCCGCGCTGTTATCCAAGGCTTTAAGCACTACGTTCGTGCCTTCCGTTTCAACGGATACGTTACCTACAATTTCTCTCGTAAGCGTACCCTTCGGGCCTTTAACCGTAACAACGCTATCTTTAAATTCAACCGTTACGCCAGCAGGAATGGCGATGGGCATTTTACCGATTCTCGACATTTGCCTCTACCTCCCTTACCATACGTAGCAAAGGACTTCGCCGCCAACGTTGGCTGCCTTTGCGTTCTTACCCGTCATAATACCCTTGTTGGTGGAAAGGATAACCGTTCCGAAACCGCCAAGTACTCTGGGCATGTTAGCAACGCCTGCATACGTACGCAAGCCGGGCTTGGATACTCTTTGCAAACCGCTGATAACCGATTTTTTGTCTTCATATTTCAACGTGATGGCAATTTTACCGTTGTAACCGTCTTCTACGATTTTCACGTCTTTTACCCAACCTTCGTTAAGTAAAATTTCCGCGATTGCCTTCTTCTCGTTGGATGCGGGAATTTCCACGCTTTCCTTCTTCGCCGTGATGGCGTTTCTGATTCTAGTGAGCATATCTGCGATAGGATCTGTCATTTCTCTTTACCTCCTATTACCAGCTAGACTTTTTAACGCCGGGAATTTCTCCCTTGTATGCAAGGTTACGGAAGCAAATACGGCACACACCGTACTTTCTCAAAACCGCGTGGGGTCTTCCGCAAATAGAACATCTCGTATAAGCTCTCGTAGAGAACTTGGGCGTTTTTTGCTGTTTATTTATCATTGACTTCTTTGCCATGTTCGTTTCTCCTTACTTCTTGAAAGGCATACCAAGCGCGCGGAGCAGCTCTCTTGCCTCTTCGTCCGTGTTCGCAGTGGTGACGATTGCAACGTCCATACCTCTGATTTTTTCCACCTGATCATACGTGATTTCGGGGAAAATAAGCTGTTCTTTCAAGCCTACCGAGTAGTTACCACGTCCGTCGAACGCCTTGTCCGATACACCGCGGAAGTCGCGGAGGCGGGGAAGTGCAATCGATACGAACTTGTCGTAGAAATTGTACATTCTTTCGCCACGGAGCGTTACTTTAATACCGACGGTTTGTCCTTCTCTTACCTTGAAGTTCGCAACCGATTTCTTGGCTTTCGTCAAGATAGGTTGTTGACCGGAAATCAATTTGATTTCGTTTTCCGTCATTTGAATGGACTTTGCATTATCCTTAATATCGCCGAGACCGGTGTTGATAACAATCTTAACGAGTTTGGGGCATTGCATTACCGATTTGTAACCGAACTTTTTCATAAGGAAAGGTACTACTTCTTTTTCGTACTTTTCTTTTACTCTGTTTTTATACACTTTTTCTGCCATTTTACCTTACCTCGTTACTTGTTTTCCGTGGTTTCGGGTTGCGCTTCCGCAGCAGGTTTTGCCGCACGCTTTCTCGTTCTCTTCTTGGGTGCTTCTTCCGCAGCAGCCGCAGCTTTCGCCGCCGCTTTCTTGGAATATGCTTTATCGAGAACAGCGCCGCAAGCGCATACTCTTACTTTCTTACCGTCTACAACTGCGTGTTTTACTCTCGTTGCTTTACCGCAAGTAGGGCAAACCACTTTTACGTTGGAAACGTCAATGGGGCCGGGAACTTCTACGATTTTACTCGTTTCGTTCGCCTTTCTTGCTTTTTCGTGCTTCTTTTGCACGCGTACGCCTTCAACGACTATCGTATTTGCCTTAGGGGACGTGGCAAGGACTTTTCCCTGTACGCCTTTGTCTTTACCGGCAATTACAAGTACGCTATCATTTACTTTTACGTTCATTGTTTTAGTCCTCCTGACAAATTACAGAACTTCCGGAGCAAGGGAAATAATTTTCATATAGTCCTTGTCTCTGAGTTCTCTCGCTATCGGCCCAAAGATACGCGTACCCTTGGGTTGTTTTTGGTTGTCGATGATAACGGCTGCATTTTCGTCGAATTTAACGAACGTGCCGTCCGCTCTTCTAATACCTTTCGCGCTTCTTACGATAACTGCTTTTACAACTTCGCCTTTTTTAACCGCACCGCCGGGCGTAGCCGTTTTAACGGACGCCACGATAACGTCGCCGATGTTGCCAGTTTTACGGAAGGAGCCGCCTAATACTCTAATACACATAAGCTCTTTTGCGCCGCTGTTATCTGCAGCTTTGAGCCTCGATTGAGGTTGTATCATAACTTATTATTCTCCTTATAAATTACTTCGCCTTTTCGACGATTTCGGCAACGCGCCAGTTCTTGTCTTTACTAAGCTTTCTCGTTTCTACGATACGAACTTTATCGCCAACGCCGCATTCGTTTGCTTCGTCGTGCGCTTTAATACGCTTGCTCTTTGTAATGGTTTTCTTATAAAGGGGGTGCTTGCTCTTGTCGCTGATTTCTACAACAACCGTCTTATCCATTTTATCGGATACGACAAGCCCTACTCTTTCTTTTCTTAAATTTCTTTCCATAATTGCAGTCCTCCGATGTTACGCTTTGAGTTCTCTCGCACGGATTTCCGTGTTCACGCGAGCGATATCTCTCTTGCAGGTTCTGATGGAAACGGGATTTTCAAGTTGACCAGATGCCAAACGGAAACGAAGATTGAAAAGTTCGCTTTTAAGCTCAGCAAGCTTTGCAACCAATTCTTCGCTGGTCATTTCTTTTACTTCTTTCGCTTTCATTATTGTTCACCGCCTTCTGCCGTTTCGGGCGCAGCCTCAACGACTTCTTTCTTAACAAACTTGCATTTTACAGGCAATTTGTGCGCCGCAAGACGCATAGCTTCTCTTGCTACTTCTTCGCTTACACCTGCCATTTCGAACATTACGCGGCCGGGTTTTACTACGGCTACCCAATATTCAACCGAACCTTTACCAGAACCCATACGCGTTTCCGCAGGCTTCTTCGTGATAGGCTTGTGGGGGAAGATGTCAATCCATACTTTACCGCCACGCTTGATGAATCTCGTCATTGCGATACGGGCAGCTTCGATTTGGTTCGATTTAATCCAACCCAATTCTTCGGATACAAGACCGTATTCGCCGTACGCGATTACGTTACCCTTCGTAGCCTTACCCTTCATCGTACCGCGATGTTGTCTACGTCTTTTTACTCTCTTAGGGATTAACATTATTGTTCGCCTCCTTCTACGGCTTTCTTGGCGGTTTTAATAACTTCGCCTTTGTAAATCCAGCACTTAACGCCAATCATACCGAACGTCGTGTGTGCTTCTGCAAAACCGTAATCGATATCCGCACGAAGCGTTTGAAGGGGAATAGAACCTTCGTGATAATTTTCGCTTCTTGCAATTTCCGCGCCGTCCAAACGTCCGCTAACCATCATCTTGATGCCTTTAACGCCCGCTCTCATCGAACGACCGATAGCTTGTTTCATACAACGTCTGAAAGACATACGCTTTTCAAGCTGAGCCGCAACACCTTCCGCAACAAGTTGCGCGTCGCAGTCGGGCTTTCTAACTTCGGTAATATTGATGCTTACCGCTTTGCCGCCCGTAAGTTTTGCAAGTTCTTTCTTGATAACTTCGATTTCCGCGCCGCCTTTACCGATAATAACGCCGGGACGAGCCGTGTAAATCGTTACAACGATTCTCGCTGCTGCTCTTTCAATTAAAATTTTGCTAACAGCTGCCGCGTAGTATTTCTTTTTAAGGAACGTACGGATAACGTTGTCTTCTTTAAGGAATTTGGAGAATTCTTTTTTGTCTGCATACCAAGTGGTATTCCAATCGGCAATAACGCCAACTCTCAAACCGTGAGGATTAACTTTTTGTCCCATGTTATACTTCTCCTTCCAATTTCTTAACGTCCAAAATTACGGTGATGTGGCTCGTTCTCTTTAAGATTGCGTGCCCTCTACCCTTAGATACGGGTTGCATTCTCTTAAGCATTTGACCGCCGTCCGCGAAGCATTCCGCAACGTACAAGTCCGCTCTGTCCATACCCATATTGTGTTCTGCGTTTGCCGCAGCGGACATCAACACTTTCTTTACTGCAAGCGCGCTCCCGTTTACACTGTAATCAAGGATTGCTTTTGCTTCTCTATAGCTCTTTCCACGAATCAAAGCAAGAACCGTTCTTACTTTGTAAGGGGAAACTCTGATATATTTAGCGACTGCGTAAGGGCGCTTTTCTCTGTTTGCTGCAACCCTTTCCGTCTTCTTCTTCATATTCGTTGCCATTTATCTATTCTCCTTATTTACCCGGGGTAGTCGTCTTCGCGGTGTGTCCGTGGAACGTTCTCGTAGGCGCAAACTCACCGAGTTTGTGGCCAATCATGTCTTCCGTTACATATACGGGTACGTGTTTTCTACCGTCGTATACCGCAATAGTGTGTCCAACGAAATCGGGGAAAATCGTAGATGCTCTCGACCAAGTTTTGAGTACCTTCTTTTCATTCGATTCGTTCATCGCTTGAATTCTGCTAAAAAGCTTAGCTTCGACGTAAGGTCCTTTCTTTACGCTTCTCGACATTTTCTTAATTCCTCCGATTAGTTAATTCTCTTAAGAATGAACTTGTTGGTTGCATTCTTCTTCTTTCTCGTCTTATAACCGAGTGCAGGTTTACCCCAAGGCGTCAAAGGGCCAGCGTGCCCGATGGGAGATTTACCTTCACCACCACCGTGAGGGTGGTCAACAGGGTTCATTACCGAACCTCTTACTTCCGGTCTTAAACCGAGATATCTTGCTTTACCAGCTTTACCAAGCGATACGAGTTCGTGATCTACGTTGCCTACTTGACCGATAGTCGCACGGCATTTTAAGAGTACGTATCTCATTTCGCCACTCGGCATTCTGATAGTTGCATACTTGCCTTCAACTGCCATGATTTGCGCGGAAATACCAGCACTTCTTGCAATTTGACCGCCCTTGCCGGGGGTAAGCTCGATATTGTGTACCATCGTACCTACGGGAATGTTTTCAAGGGGCAACGCGTTGCCTACCTTAATGTCCGCTTTCGGTCCGCTTACAACCTTGTCCCCTACGTTCAAACCAACGGGTGCAAGGATATAGCTCTTAACGCCGTCAGCGTATACCAGGAGCGCGATGTGTGCGCTACGGTTGGGGTCGTACTGAATGCTTTGTACGGTTGCGGGGATATCGTCTTTCAATCTCTTAAAGTCGATAATACGATATTTTCTACGGTTACCGCCACCGATATGTCTGGTAGTGATTCTGCCCAAGTTGTTTCTACCGCCGCTATGACGTTGATCGTGCATCAACGAGCGTTCGGGTTTTGCACCAGGCGTTAAATCGTCGTTGGTAAGGACGGTTACGAAACGGCGTCCTGCCGACGTAGGTTTATACGTTTTAATAGCCATTTTCTAGTTCCTCCTGATTAAGTCAACGACTCGAAGAATTCGATAGCTTTGCTATCTTCTTTCAAAGTAACGATTGCTTTCTTTCTATCGGGCGTGTAACCTTCGTGTCTGCCCATTCTCTTTAATTTACCCTTGCAGGTAACGGTGTTTACTTTCGCTACTTGTACGCCGAAAAGTTTTTCGACTGCCATTTTGATTTGAATTTTGTTAGCGTCTTTCTTTACGTAGAAGGTGTACTTCTTAGACGCGATTCCGTCATAACCTTTTTCGGTAAGAACGGGTTTCAAAATGATATCTTCTGCAAACATTACGCGTTGACCTCCTGGAATTTCTCAACCGCAGCCTTCGTCATAACCACTTTGTTGTTAGCTACAACTTCGTAGGTGCTTAATTGCGCTAAGGGCAACGTTGCCAACTTGGGAAGGTTTGCCGCCGCGCGGATTACGTTTACGTCGTCGTTATCCATAACAACGAGTGCCGTTTTGTTCAAGCCGAGCGCTTTTGCAAAAGCCGCCATTTCCTTCGTCTTGGGTGCGGTTACCTTCAATTCGTCAACAACGATGAATTCGCCGTCAGCCACTTTCTTGGAAAGTGCGGACAAAAGAGCCGCTTTCTTTGCCTTTTCGTTCATCTTCTTGGAGAAGTCGCGAGATTTGGGTGCGAATACTACGCCGCCCTTCATCCATTGCGGAGCGCGGATAGAGCCTTGACGTGCACGGCCCGTACCTTTTTGTCTCCAAGGTTTAATACCGCCGCCTCTTACTTCCGTTCTCGTAAGGGTGGATTTCGTACCTTGTCTTTCGTTTGCAAGACGGGTTACGACTGCTTGATGAATTAACGATTCTTTAAATTCGACGCCGAATACGTTATCGTTGAGTTCGATTTCGCCTACTTCTGCGCCATTCATATTCAATACTTTAATAGCCGCCATTTTGCGTTACCCTCCTTATTTGCTCTTCACGCTGTCCGAAATGGTAACGATGCTACCTTTAGGTCCGGGAATCGCGCCTTTGATGAGAATTGCGTTTCTGTTCAAATCCACTTTCACAACTTCGAGATTTTGAATGGTTACGTTTTCCACACCGTATTGACCGGCGAGATGTTTGTTTTTAAATACTCTCGAAGGGGAGCTGATAGAACCCATAGAACCGGGTTCTCTGTGTACGGGGCCGGTACCGTGCGTCATCTTCAATCTTTGTTGATTCCATCTCTTGATAACACCCGTGAAACCATGACCTTTGGTTACACCCGAAACGTCTACTTTGTCGCCTGCCGCGAACACGTCCGCTTTAAGCTCCGCGCCCACTGCATACGTTTCAGCGTTTGCCACGCGGATTTCTTTCAAAACCTTGTGGGGTTTAACGCCTGCTTTCTTAAACTGACCGAGTTCGGGCTTCGTAAGCGCCTTTTCACTCGTTTCAATAAAGCCCAGTTTCAACGCAGCGTAGCCGTCGTTTTCCACCGTCTTCACTTGCACTACAGGGCAGGGACCTGCCTCTACTACCGTGACGGGAATCAATTTACCGTCTTCAGCAAAAAGTTGCGTCATGCCAACTTTTCTTCCGATGATTGCTTTATTCATTGATAAAGTTCACTCCTTAAAATTTTTTATTCTCGAATACCTTTAAAAGTATTTCTCGGCAATTTTGTTGATAACTTAAAGCTTGATTTTGATGTCCACACCTGCGGGCAAGTGAATGGAATCCAAAAGCTTTGCGTTGGGGGAATAAATATCGATAATTCTCTTATACGTTCTCATTTCGAACTGTTCGCGAGAATCCTTATATTTATGGGGCGAACGAAGAATGGTTACGATTTCTCTTTCCGTAGGAAGGGGAATAGGACCGGAAATCTTCGCGCCGCTCTTTTTCATCGTTTCAACGATACGGCTTGCCGCTTCGTCAACGAGTTCGTGATCGTATGCTGCCAACTTAATTCTGATTTTTTGTACTGCCATTTTTGTGTTACTCCTTTTGTTGTTTATACTAACGATTTATTTACCGTATCAACTCATCCGTGTGTATCGAGACAATCCACAAAATAAAAACTCTCGTTTTTTGCCCGAGCGTTTTTACGCAAAAGCCTCGGTTAGTCGCAGGAATCGAGTTCCCACTTTTGTCAACGGAAATTATCTGTTGGGGCGGCTTTTTGCCTCAAATTTCAGTAACTTCCCGTATCAACCCTATACACCGCATATTAATACAGCCTAACTATAATACCAAATTTCCAAAGCCAAGTCAAGTGTTTGAAGTAACTTTTTTAAAATTTTTTTAACTTTTTTTATAAAAAGGGAATATTTTCTTTTTTGCTTCATATATATCCCGTTTTTTACTGTTTTATACGTCTATATACATTATTATATATACGCGCACGCGCGCGTATAGAAACGCCCGAAAGCGTATACTTTCGGGCGTTTAAAGCTCGTTTAAAAAAGAAATTATTCTTCCGTTTTATCTAAAAGTGCTTGTCTCTTGTCTTGCAAATATTTGCGCGCTTGTTCTTCCGCCGTAGCGATTGCTGCGTCCATTTCCGCTTTTGCTTGAGCGCAACCGTCTACCGCTTGTTGTTTCGCCGCTTCCAAAGCCGCAAGCTCTTCTTCCGTAAGCTGTTCTTCCAACGCTTCCGCAACCGCTTCCGCCTTTTCGTGCAACGTAGCTGCGTATTCTTTCAATTCAGCCGCGGTAAGTTCGCCTGTCGTAAGTTCCGTCCTCACGTCTTCGGCAATTCCGTCAAAATCGTCCACCGCCGTCTTGATAATTTCAGGTAAAATCGCCTGCATAGGTCTTAAAATCGACGCACCGCGTTCCCCTACTGTAATAATCGCTTCAATTTCAGGGAGAACCGCCTCTTTCGTATCTTTAATGGCTTGTGCAAGTACACTTTCCGCCGTTGCCAGTGCTGCATCTAATTCTGTTTTCATCGTTTCCAGTTCTTCGCTTGCCGCCATATTTTTAAAGAGTACGTCCGCATAAGCTTCTACGCTGTCTACCGTAACCTTGCCGTCTTCGTTTGCAATCAACGCCACGTTTTCGGGCGTGTTTTCCAAACCGAGCGCACTAAGTACCGCCGCAATTTGCGTTTCGTTGAATTCGTAATTGCTTACTCTTTCCAGCACGTCTAAGCTATGCGCAATCAATTCAAAGCCGCAAGCGCTTGCTTCGTACATAAAGTACGCCGCACCGTAAGGCGCTAATAAAGGTTTCGTAGCCGAAGTATACGTCATATATACGCCTGCCACTGCCATACCGACAGCTTTTTCATACGCCGCGTCCGCTTCATTTTTAGCATCCTTGAACGCTTCCGTAGCGAAAATATCCGCTTGCTTGTGAGCGTTTGCTATCATTTCCACCAAAGCGGAATCGTCCATTTCAACGGCTGCTTCCAACGTAACTTCGCCCGTTTCCGAAGCGGAAAGCGCCAAACGGAAATCTTCTACCGTCAACGCTTGAATAGCCGCGTTGTTGGGATATGCCGCCTTGAATTGTTCAAAATCGCGAAGCAAGGAGAACGCACCTTCCATATCGGTGGTAACGCTTAAACCAAGCTCCGACGCCACCGCCGTAATTTTCGTGTTGATTTTCGATTGCAACGTTTCGGCATTCTCGCCCGAAACGGAAGTATTTACCACTTTATTATCTTCGCTTAAATAACCGAGTTCTACAGCAAGGTCGGTAATCTTCTCCACAGCCGTTTCCACGTCCGCGCCGACGATACCGTCCACCAAGTCTTCCCCGTCGTAAAGCAAAACTTTCCCGTCTTCATTTCCACCGTATACACTAACGACAACGTTGTTCCCGTCTACCGTCAATTCCACCGTAGGATTGATATCCAAACTCACAAACGAAGCCGCCGTACCCTCCGATACGCTTACGGAACTACTGCCCGTCGAGCTACCGCCCACGCTACTGCCCGTCGAAGAGCCGCCACCAAGATTGCCACAAGCCGCCGCGGAAAAGGCAAGCGTTGCAGCGCATAACATACCAATTACTGATTTGATTGTCTTTTTCACAAGGCAATCCTCCTTATAATATAGTAAACAAGCGAATTTTTAAGTTACAAATCCTTTGTTTCGCCTGTATTATATCATAACTCTTTTAAAAAATCAATACTTTTTAAAAAAATCCCCGAAAAAAATTTTTCAGGGAATTCGCTTCTATTCCTTTTATTTAAAGGAGTTCGCTCAATTTGTAAACGTATTTATCGGCAATTTGTCGCATTTCGTCTTCGTATCTACCCGAAAAATCGTCGTAGATACCAATTACCTGCCAACCTGCTTCCTTTGCAGGTGCTAACGGTGCTACGCTATCGTCCACCAACACACATTCTTCGGTTTTTTTACCCAAACGCTTCGCCGCAAAGACGTACGTTTCCGTTTCCGCTTTAGACGTTGAAAAATCTTCATACGTCCAAAGATTATCGAACAAATCGTATATCCCCAAACGCTTTAAGCAAGGGTCTAAAAACACGTGCGGACTCGCCGTTAATACGTTCAAGCTCGCGCCGCGCGACTTTAACGCGCGCAACGTTTCTATTACGCCGTCTTTTGCAGGAATTTCCCTTTCGTAAAAACCGATATAACGGTTGATAAAGCTTTGATATATCTCTTCAGCCGTTTCTGTAAGCGGAAAATGCTCCTTAAAATATCTCGCCGCTCCAGGCAAACCGAGTGCAATTACTCTTTTGATTAAATCGGACGGATAGTCAATTCCCCTGTCCGTTAAATAATCGGTCAGTTTACACCAGTGGGGCATAGAATCCACCAACGTACCGTCTAAATCGAATATATACGTCTTTTGCATTTTATACTCCTTTTTACAAAACGGGCATACCGTGTACGCGTTTACTTGTTCTTTTCTTTAAATCTCGCCTTGGCGCGAAGTTCGCTGTCTAAGATACGTTTACGAATACGAAGCGATTTGGGAGTAACTTCCAAAAGCTCGTCGTCGGCAATAAATTCTAAGCATTCTTCCAAACTCATTTTGGATACGGGAATAAGAGTCAACGCGTCATCGCTGCTAGAAGAACGAGTGTTGGTAAGGTGTTTCGTCTTGCAAACGTTTACGTTGATGTCGTCGGAAAGGTTGGTAAAGCCCACTACCATACCTTGATACACGGGCGTACCGGGCGTGATGAATAAATTACCGCGCCCCTGTGCGTTAAACAAGCCGTAAGCCACGGCTTCCCCCGTTTCAAACGCCACCAAAGACCCCGTATTTCTACGTTGCATATCCCCTTTGTAGGGCTCGTACGAATAGAATACGGTATTCATAATCCCCTGCCCTTTGGTGTCCGTTAAAAATTCGCTTTTATAACCGAACAAACCGCGAGAAGGTACGGTGAATTCTAAACGCATTCTATTGCCGATTGCAGTCATTTGCACGAGATTACCCTTGCGGTTTCCCATCGCGGAGAATACGGGGCCCGTCATATCTTCGGGTACGTCCGCAACGAAGAGTTCGATAGGTTCGTGCCGAACGCCGTCAATTTCTTTATACAATACTTTCGGCGTGGATACCTGGAATTCGTATCCTTCTCTTCTCATTGTTTCAATGAGTATGGAAAGGTGCATTTCACCCCTGCCGCAAACGCGGAAGCTATCCGCACTGTCCGTATCGTTGACGCGCAAGGATACGTCGCGTAAAAGTTCTTTATATAATCTGTCGCGAAGTTGTCGAGTGGTAACGAATTTCCCTTCTTTCCCCGCAAACGGACTATCGTTTACCGAGAACGTCATTTCCACCGTAGGGTCTTCTATTTTCACAAACTCTACGGGCTCTACCGCGGACGGTTCGCATACCGTATCGCCGATATTCAAGCCTTCAATCCCCGAAAATACGACGATATCCCCTGCTTTCGCTTCGGCGACGGACACTCTTTCCAGTCCTTCAATTTGATACAGGTTGGCAATTTTACAATTCGTCCGTATCTTAGAATCGTTAAAATTACAAATGGAAACGGGCTCGTTGGCACGGATTACGCCGCGTTCAATTCTACCCACGCCGATACGGCCTACAAATTCGTTATAATCGATACAAGAAACAAGTAATTGCCCCTTTCCGTCCACGTCCATATCCATAGGTGGAATGGTTTGTAAAATGGTATCGAATAAGGGATTGAGATTAGGTTCTTGTTTATCAGGCGAAAGCGAAGCCGTGCCTTGCCGTCCGCAACAGTACACGATAGGACTTTCCAACTGTTCGTCCGTTGCGTCTAAATCCATCATCAAAAGCTGCATTTCTTCCACTACTTCGTCAATTCGCGCGTCGGGGCGGTCTACTTTATTGATAACGATGATCGTTTTCAAACCGAGCGCCAAAGCTTTTTGCATAACGAAACGGGTTTGCGGTAAAGGTCCTTCCGCCGCGTCTACCAAAATAATCGCGCCGTTTACCATTTTCAAAACGCGCTCCACTTCGCCCGAAAAGTCCGCGTGGCCGGGCGTGTCGATAATATTGATTTTTACGCCGTTATAATGCGCCGACGTATTTTTCGCTAAAATGGTAATACCGCGTTCCTTTTCCAAATCACCAGAGTCCATTACGCGGTCTTGCACCTGTTGGTTTTCACGGAATACGCCCCCTTGCGCCAGCATTTCGTTAACGAGCGTCGTTTTACCGTGGTCTACGTGCGCGATAATGGCTACGTTTCTCAAATCTTCTCTAATCACTGTTTCTTTCTCCTTACTGCGTATAAACTTTCGAACTTTGTTATTATAATACTTTTTCGCGCAATTAGCAACGAAAAAAGGGACGTTTTAATTATATTTTTTTAATTTTATTAAAAAACCGCCCTTTTCGGCGGTTTTTGTTACGCTTTATAACGTTATAACGCTTTCAGTGCTTTATTGCGATAGGTGGTAAAACGAATGGTATTTCCGTTATCTTCTATCCGTTCGCTTTCGTAAACGAGTGTGAAATTTTCGTCTTCGTCTAAGTTGGGAAAGAACACTTCCGCGCCCCCTACGGCGTCCACTTTGGTAACAAGCGCCTCATAGCAATACGGAAGCAACGCCTTATAAATTTCGCCGCCGCCGATTACGAAAACTTCTTCGTCTTCGCGCTTTTTTAACTCGGCAAACAACTCGTCATACGAACGCACGATAATACAATCGTCGCGTACCTGCCCCCTTGAAAGCACTATATTCACTCTGTTTTTTAACGGTTTTTGGTTAGGGAAAGAACGCAAGGTATTACCGCCCATCACGACGGTATGTCCCATCGTGGTTTCGCGGAAAAATTTCATATCTTTTGGCAGAGAAAACATCATATCGTTGCCCTTGCCTATCCCCCACGTCTTATCGGCGTGTACGATTGCGCGTATCATAGTTCCTCCTTATAAGTGAAGTTTTTCACTACGTGAAAAGTGAAGTTACTGCGTAGTGAAGTATGCGCTACGCACAAGTGAATTTTTTTTGCCATCGCAAAAAAGTTGCGGATATATTATATATTCACTACGTGAAAAGTGAAGTTACTGCGTAGTGAAATATGCGCTACGCAAAAGTGAATTTTTTTGCTTTCGCAAAAAAGATTTGGATTATACTATATAATCCCTTTACAAGTGTTAATCGATTTTACCAACATTCTGCGAATAATACCACTTTCTAACAATAACTTATCCATATCCGCTTTTTCGATTGCATTTACTGCACCCAATAAATCAATCCAATACTCGCTTTCAAAACATTCTTTTAACGCGATTTGCAGTTTATTTGCAAAATCCGCTTTACTTGCCGCATAATTCGCTTCGTATATATTTGCACCAATAGACGTTGCGCTTCTAATGAGTTGTTTCACCAAAACTTCGCGCCCTTTTCTTTGATCAACGGCATCACATATTGCAATTACGCAAATGGCAAATTCTCTTGCTTTTATTCTTAAACTTGATTTTTCCATTCCTTTTTAATAATTCCAAAGCTGCCCTACAAGGGCAATTTTCACTGCGACGAAACCGCTAATTCACTTGCCGTTAGGCATACTTCACTTTTACCCATCGGGTAAATACTTCACTTCTTATATCGCCACCGGAATTTTCTTGTCGAGTTTTTCATATTCGTAATCGACAAGCTCGAACGAATCCACCGTGAAATCGTAAAAATTCTTTACGCTAGGGTCTACGATAAGCTTAGGCGCTTTATGACGGGGTTTATCTAAAATTTCTTTAACGAGCGGAATGTGTCTATCGTAAATATGCGCATCGGCAATAACGTGTACAAGTTCGCCTGCTTTCAAGCCCGAAACTTGCGCCAACATAATAAGGAGTACGGCGTATTGTACTACGTTCCAGTTGTTCGCCGTCAGCATATCGTTGGAGCGTTGGTTAAGAATACCGTTGAGGGTGTCCCCCGTTACGTTAAAGGTCATAGAATACGCGCAAGGGTACAAATTCATTTCGTTGAGGTCTTGGAAATTGTAAATATTCGTCATTATCCGACGGCTGGCGGGGTTGTGCTTTAAGTCGTACAAAACCCTGTCTACTTGGTCGAATTCCCCTTCTTTATACTTATGCTTTACGCCCAGCTGATAACCGTACGCCTTGCCGATCGACCCGTTTTCATCCGCCCAGCTGTCCCAAATATGCGAATTGAGATCGTGAATGTTGTTACTCTTTTTCTGCCAAATCCACAAAAGCTCGTCCACGCAGGATTTAAACGCGGTACGGCGTACCGTTAAAATGGGAAATTCTTCTTGCAGGTTATAGCGGTTGACAATCCCGAACTTCTTTACCGTATGCGCGGGCGTGCCGTCCTCCCACTTGGGCCGAACGTTTAAATCCGTATCCCAAAATCCGTTGTTCATAATCTCCGTCATATTTTGCGCGAAAATTTCGTCTGCTCTACTCATAATATACCGCCTTTGTTTTATTCCAAAATAAAGTATACCATATTTTGCGGCGTTCGTCAACGGTTGCAAGGAAATTTTT
>JAZQLI010000042.1:0-49157 GCA_045542595.1 Candidatus Scatosoma sp.
ATAATTTCGGAGTTGGGCAAAGCGTAACGCTTACCGCGCGCGCCGCTGGAAAGCAGGAACGCGCCCATCGACGCAGCCAAACCGATACAAATTGTGGAAACGTCGCATTTGATGTAGTTCATCGTGTCGTAAATCGCCATACCAGCGGAAACCGAGCCGCCGGGAGAGTTGATATACAAGCTGATGTCTTTGGTGGAATCCTTACCCTCCAAATAGATGAGCTGTGCAACGACGGTATTTGCCAACGCGTCGTTGATTTCGCCGCTTAAAAAGATAATTCTATCGTCCAGCAAACGGGAATATAAATCATAAGATCTTTCCCCCGAAGAAGTGCGTTCCACAACGTAGGGAACCAAAACGTTCTTTTCCATTTTTAATAATCGTCCTTATGTTGGATTAGGAATTTGCGACGCGCCCAAAAATCGGGCGCGTCGGTATAAACAGGTTTGCAAAAATTCGCAATAAAAGCAGTTTTACTTTTCGGCGATTAGTCTTCCAAGTACATTTCGTTGTTTGCTTTCAAGAAGTCGAAAAGCTTGGTGATAACGATATCGCTGCTGATATAGTCGAATTGACGGGGATCCATATTCTTCTTGTATTCTTCCACGTCTTTTTCTACCGATTTCGCTTGCTCGGCAACCTTTTCGTCTACTTCCGCTTCAGTTGCTTCGATATTTTCTTCCTTGATAAGTTGCGAAATGATAAGTTGATGCAAAACGTTCTTCTTTGCAGACTCTTCATAGTTCTTTCTAAAGTCTGCCATCGTCGTCTTTAAGAAGTCGAGATAGTCTTGCAATTTCAAGCCTTGATACATAAGTTGATATTCGAATTTTTGCACAAGCGAATCAATTTCTCTATCAATCATAGCTTGGGGAATTTCCACTTCGGTATTTGCGGCAATCGCTTCCAAAATGCTGTTTTCGGTTGCGTCGTTTGCGCGCTTATCCGCTTGCTTTTGCAATCTTTCTTTCGTCTTTGCTTTGTACGCTTCTACGCTTTCGCTACCCGTTGCGTCTTTGATGAATTCGTCGTTGAGCTCGGGAAGTTCTTTGCCTTGAATACTATTAAGCGTAACGGCAAATACTGCGGGCTTGCCTTTCAAAGCTTCCGCTTGGTAGTTTTCGGGGAACGTAACGTTTACGTCCTTTTTATCGCCGATATTCATACCCACTACTTGGTCTTCAAAACCGGGAATAAATTGACCGCTGCCAAGCGTCAAATCAAAGCCTTCCGCTTCGCCGCCGTCGAACTTCACTCCGTCAACCGTGCCAACGAAGTCGATATTTACGATATCGCCGTTTTGTGCCGCTCTGTCTTTCACTTCCACTTTACGAGCGTTTCTATCGAGCAAGCGGTTGAGTTCTGCGTCTACTTCTTCGTCTTTTACAGTATACGCATATTCCTTGATTTTAATACCCTTATAGGACGAGATTTTCACTTCGGGTTTTACGGGCACAACGGCAACGAGCGTAACGCCGTCGTCGGAGAGTGCTTCCACCGAAACGTCGGGGTCGCCGACAACGGTGAATTTCTTTTCGTTCTTTTCAATAACCTTACCGTAGTTTTCCGAGAAGAGAAGGTTGAGCGCGTCTTCATAGAAAACGCCTTTACCGTATGCGTGTTCGATAACGTTTTTAGGCGCTTTACCTTTACGGAAACCGTTTACGGCAAATTTATTTCTCGTTTTAAGATACGCTTTGCTTTGCGCTTCTTTCCATTCTTCGCCGTCAAACTTAAGGGTGATTTTTACGGTGCTTTTTTCAGCCGCTTTGGTAGTGTGTTTCATAATTTGCTTTTCTCCTGCATCTATGTTGTTTATTGTTTTTTCTATAAAAACGGACGGTTTATCCGTTCGCTCCATACATTTTACCACATTTGTCAAAGAAAATAAAGCGTTTTTTAGTCGTTTTTATTTACAATTTGCGAAATTTACGCTATAATTTAAGAAAACGACATTCAAAGGGGGCAAAAATGCCGCAGGACGCCTTTCATATCAAACGACTCGCTCAAGAACTACACGCATTTCTTCGCGGTGGAAAAATCAACCGCATTTCGCAAGTGAATAAGGACGAGTTAACGTTTATTATATACACTGGAAAAACGACGGTGAAACTGATTGTCAGCGCAAACGCGACGGGGGCAAGAGTTTGCCTCGCCGCCACCGAGAAAGAACCGGCGGCGGTTGCGCCTAATTTTTGTATGCTCCTTCGTAAGCATTTGCAAAACGCGGAAATTTTGGAAATCAGTCAAGTGGAACAGGAACGCATTATCGCGCTCACTTTACATTGCACGGGCGATTTTTCGTCCTGCAACAGAGTGCTGTATTGCGAGTTGATGGGGAAATACTCCAACGTCATATTAACGGAAAACGGCGTTATTTTAGGCGCTTTAAAAACGACGGCGCTTTTGGACGAAAGCCACCGCGTATTGCTTTCGGGGGCGCGGTATTTACCCCCTGCGCCGCAGGATAAATTATCCCCTTTGGACGGGGCAGGTATGCGTTCACGGTTTGAAAACTTTGAAAATATACACGCGGACGGGTACGATAACGAAACGCTTGCACGCTTTATTTTCGATAACGTTGCAGGCTTTGCGCTTGCCACGGCAAGGGAACTTGCCCGTCGGTATCTATCCGCGCAAAAACCCGAGCCTTTGGAAACGTTTATCCCGCGCTTTTTTACCGACGAACCGTGCAATCCGCACCTGCAGTACGAAAACGGAAAACCCGTCGATTATTTTGCCTTTTTAGTAGAAAACGGTAAAGAAATGCCTTCCCTTTGTAAGGCGGAAGACGAATTTTATTATTACCGCGAAAGCAAGAAAGATTTTGAAGATAAAAAACGGCGTTTGGAAAGCGCCGTGCGCACGTTAAAAAAGAAAACGGCAAAACGCCTGCAAGACGTAACCGAGCGTTTGACGGACGCCGAACGCGCGGAAGAAAACCGTATCAGGGGCGAACTTTTAACGGCGAATTTATACGCCGTACAAAAGGGCGATAAATACGTGGAAGTGCAAAACTGGTACGACGAAAAGGGCGGTACGATAAAAATAACGTTAGACGAAACGTTATCGCCGTCGAAAAACGCGCAACGGTATTTCAAAACGTACAATAAGCAAAAACGCGCCAAAGAAATTCTTACACCGATGCGCGCGCAAGAAGAAACGGAACTTTCCTATATAGAGAGTATTTTCACGGCGATAGCCCTTGCGGAAACGCAAGACGATTTAACGGAGATTCAAACCGAACTTATCGCGCTTGGCGCAATGAAAACGCCGCAAAGCAAGCCTATGAAAAAGGGCGCAAAAGCGCAAGCGGAAATTCCTTTTAGAGAGTATACGCACGCAGGATTGCGTATTTTGGCGGGTCGGAACAACGTGCAAAACGATAGACTGCTTCGTTTGGCTTCGGCGGAAGATATTTGGTTGCATACGCAAAAATACCATTCGTCCCACGTAATTATCGTTACGGACGGCAAGCAGGTGCAAGACGAAACGCTGCTTTTCGCAGCGGAAATATGCGCGTATTATTCCGACGGGCAAAACGGGGATAAAATTCCCGTGGACTATTGCAAGCGCAAATACGTGAAAAAACCGAGTAAAAGCAAAGCGGGATTTGTGGTGTATACCGATTATAAAACGCTGCTTGTAACCCCCAACGCGCATAAAAAGTAAAAAATAAAAACCCGACTGCTTACACACAGTCGGGTTTGCATTTGTTAGGTTATTGTGCGTTTGCTACGGGATAAACGCTTGCCTTTTTCTTGTCTTTGCCCATTCTTTCATACCGAACGACGCCGTCAACAAGCGCGAAAAGGGTGTCGTCTTTACCGATACCTACGTTTGCGCCGGGATGGATTTTCGTACCACGTTGACGAACGAGAATGTTACCTGCGAGCACTGCTTGACCGTCGCTGCGCTTCGTGCCAAGTCTTTTCGCTTCGCTGTCTCTACCGTTGTGGGAAGAGCCGGTACCTTTTTTATGAGCGAATAAACTGATAAAAATCATTTTTATTTCTCCTTGTATTCAAAATTTTGTGTGTTTCTAATTAGAAACCGTTGCCGATTACAGTTCGATTTTTTCAACTTTTACGGCAGTGAAGGGTTGTCTATGGCCCTGCTTCTTACGTTCGTTCTTCTTCGCTTTATACTTGAAGACGATAATCTTTTTAGCTTTGTCTTGCTTAACGACGGTTGCGGTAACCTTTGCGGAAGCTACGTCAGCGCCCGTTTTAATACCGTTTTCGTCAGCAACCATAAGCACTTTGAAAGATACGGTGTCGCCTTCGTTCGCCGCGAGTTTTTCTACGCGTACAACGTCGCCTTCCGCCACTTTGTATTGCTTGTTGCCGTTATCGATAATAGCGTACATAAGTTTTTTTTACCTCCTCTTTCCAGTCTCGAAGAAATGCCAAGGCGCGCTTGATTTTAGGGATTTTTCAAAAGGGAATACCTTTTCTTTTCCCGAAAAACAGGCGACTTAAAAAAGCCCGTTTCTATCGGCTCGGGTACTACTATACCACATTTTTTTACATTCCGTCAAGCATTTTTGCGCGTTTTTGCAATTTTTTCGTTAAAATAAGTATATTTTTTATACTCGGCAAACAAACTGTGGAAAAGGAGAATGATTATGGAAAATACCGATTATAAAAAATCCGAAGAAATTCTTGCGGAAATTTACCGTAACGCACAGCTTGCTTTGCAGTCCATTTCGGACATTATGCCGCAGGTAGACGACGAAGAAGTGAAAAACGAACTCGTTTATCAACACGAAGCGTACGAACAGTTTTCGGCGAAAGCGGCAATGCTTGCAAAGGATAGAAATATCGAACTCAAAGAGCCGAATCCCTTTAAAAAGGCAATGATGTGGGGCTCGATTAAGATGAACACGCTTACCGATAATTCTCGTGCGCATATTGCGGATATGATGATTCAAGGCACGGTAATGGGGATAACGTCTTTGCGGACTTCCGCTTCCGAAGCGTCGACTACGGCAAATGAAACGGACGAGATTATCACTCTTTTAAACGAAATGATTGAACGGGAAGAAATCTTTGAAAAACGCTGGAAAAAATATTTATAAAGCACGTACAAAACCCACGCCAAGCGGCGTGGGTATACGTTTGTTTTAAAGCATTTGTAACAGCCAAAAAAGTCCTTGTAAAAATACCAAGTGCGCAGGGTAGAAAACGTAGAAAAAGTATTTCGTATTCGCCTTGCCTTTCTCTCCGTTATACAGCATCAAAACGGGCAGGGAAAGGAGAGCGAAAAAGGGCGAGCCGGCAGGGTAATAGGAAAAGCACAACAAAAGCAATCCCACGCCCATACACGCAATACGCGCAGGCAAACAGTCCCACTTTTTCAAAGCATTTGGAACGTTTTCTATGCCACGGAAATCGAGTATGCTAGCAAACACGGGCAGCATACAGCCCCAAAACCCGTAATCTACTTCCAAAACGCTACATACGCGCCATACCAAAAGGACGGTAACGGCGAGTACTGAGCCCGACAATACTTTTTCTTTGAACAAGCCGTTTTCAAACAGACTTTTTTTAAAATTTTGCAAGGCGTATATCGTCAAAACGGACAGGGAAAAGGTTACCAAAATACACATATACAAGCTATGCATTGCCACGTAATACACAATTTGACAAAGTAGTGCCAAACCGAACATTAGGGCAAAATGTTTGGTCTTGTTTTTGGTATAGCGGCAGCCTTCGGAAACGGCAAAGGCAAACAGGGGCATAGAAACGCGCCCGATATACCTAAAAATAGCCGTTTGGGGGAAGAATAACAAGCCTACATGGTCGATAACCATAATTGCCGCGGCGAGAAATTTAATTGCGTTTGCGTTGAGTACGCGTACGTTTTTCATATGCATTATTTTTGCTTTTTCGCCGCCTTTTCTTCTTGTTTTTTACGTTTTTCCGCTTCTTTTTGTTCTTTTAATTTTTGCTTGCGCTCTTTTTCTTCCGCTTTTTTGATGGCGGCGGCTTCACGCGTTTTTACCATTGTTTTTTCTAAAACCGTGCGCTGTTTTATACGCTCTTTCGTGGGTTCGGGTTCGGGCTCTACTTCCTGCCCCGTCATCTTTTTAAAGAAATTCCCTACCGATTTCACGGGCTTTAAAATGTTTTGTAAATCCGTTTCGATACCTGCCGTTACTAAAGACACGTACGAATTGATAACGTGTACCACGATATCGAATACAATTTGCAATACCCAGCCGATAATCATTAAGGCGGTAAGCAAAGCGTTTACGGGCGTTACGTTGTTCCCCAGCAGGAAAAAGCCGTATACTGAAATTCCCAACGTGCCCGTTTTGATAATCCGTTTGCCGTGTTTGACAAACGTTTTTACTTTTTGGCGCAAGCGGTTGTTTTTATCGTAGTCGAATCTACCGCGCGTGATAATCAAAAAGAAGATGAAAAATCCGCCCGTTAAAACCAGCAGGGGTATATTCGCCCATAAATATCCGTTGCCGACGGCAATGGAATAGATAAGATAAATAATGGTAAACAGGCTGGAAACCACTTCGATAAAATACAACAGGCGCTTTAAATCGTTTAAAATTTTATTAAACGCCGCTTTTGTGTAATCTAACATAATAAACTCCTAAAATAAAGTTGTCTATATTATAAACGTTTTAGAAAGGTTTGTCAAGCCGTTAAAAGAATTGACAAACGCTTGCGCGCGCGTTATAATAAAAGTATGCAAAAGCGGAATTATGACAAGGAAATGCAAATGCAAATATCCACGGTGCAAAAGGGAACGCCCCTTTTATTGCACAGTTGTTGCGCGCCCTGTAGTACGGCTTGCTTAGAGCGGTTGAAAGACGTGTTCGATATTACCGTGCTCTATTATAACCCCAACATTGACTAACGCGAAGAATACGAAAAACGCAAAGCGGAGCAAATTCGTCTATTGGCGCAAACGGGCTGGGCGAAATTTCTCGATTGCGACCACGACGCGGCGGCTTTTGCGCAAATGGCGCAGGGGCTGGAAAACGAACCGGAACGCGGCAAGCGGTGCTATGCGTGTTATGCACTCCGCTTGGAAAAGACGGCGCTTTTGGCAAAGGAGAACGGGTTTTCTTGGTTTGCTACAACGCTTACCTTAAGTCCGTATAAAAATGCGGAATGGTTGAACGAAATAGGTGAAAAGGTAGGGGGCAGGTACGGGTTGAATTATCTTTTTACCGATTTCAAAAAGCAGGGCGGCTATTACCGTTCGGTAGAGCTTTCTAAGCAGTACGGCTTATATCGGCAAGATTTTTGCGGTTGTAAATATTCCAAAAGATAATAAAACACGCTCCGCTTTTTTCAAGCGGAGCGTATATTTTTTATAGAAATTATTCTTTGTCCTTTACGGGGGTGGCAGGGGAGATGCCTACTACGCCGTCTACGGGCAGGGAGAATGCAATGCCTTGCCCCTTTGTATCGAGCCCGACTTCTTTATATAACGCGTGCAATACGTCGTCTTTGATTTTTGACGGAACGAGAATCATAACAATTTCTTTTTCAGGTTGTACGGTGATGCCGAAAAATTTTTCCGCTTCCAAGCTCGCCGTGCCGCGCGCATTCAACACCGTGCCGCCGCGTGCGCCTACTTCTTTCGCGGCTTCCATTACCGCTTCACTATAACCGCTATTTACAATGCAAAAAACAACTTCGTTTTCATAAACCGTTTTCATACTGATTATCTCCTTTTCCTTATCGGTGATTACTCAAAAATGTGTAGATTGCCACGCCGATTACCGACGTAAGCGGAACGGTAAACGCAATACCCTTACCGCCGCGGACGGAGTGGAATTTATCTTCCAAGCCGTGTAACGCTTCCTGCGCTTTGTCTTCGCGCACGACGCTGAAAATAACGCTCTTATGCGCGTCGGCAAGCCCCAGCAAACGGAGCGTATCCGAATGCGCCGTGCCTTCGCCGAGTACCGTAGTTTGGAAATTGATTTCAAACCCCTGCAAAAAATCGAGAAAAAATTCCGTTTTATTGCGGTTGATTACGGTAACGAGCAGTTTTAATTTTTTATGGTCGGCAGTTGCCGATTTTTTTGTTTTTTTAACGTTTTTTACGGTTGAATCCATACCTGCCCCCTTGTTTACATAAACGAAATAATTTGTTCGTCGTCCTTGCTCAAAATACGGCGCATAGCGATTTTTTCGCGTAAGTGTTTGGAAACGACTGCTTTAAAGCCTAACGTTTGAATGGAAATCAGCGGCGTCATTGCTACCATAGAAACCAAGCCGAACGCGTCGATAAGTACTTTATCCGCGCCCCAAATTGCCGCGCAAATGCCTACAAGGAAAGGCAGGATAAAGCTGGAAGTTAAAGGTCCGCTTGCCACGCCGCCGCTATCGAATGCAATGGCGGTGTAAATTTTAGGGACGAAGAAGGAAAGCCCCAACGAAAGGAAATAGCCGGGGACGAGATAATATAACACGCTGAAATCGAAAATGACGCGGATAACCGAAAGGGCAATCGCCACGCCTACGCCTGCCGAAAGGGCAATGAGCATAGAACTCTTTTTCACCGCGCCGCCCGTAACGTGTTCTACTTGACCGTTTAAAACGTGAATGGCAGGTTCTGCCAATACGACGGTAACGCCGAGTAGGAACGCAAAGCCCACGGAAACGATAGGGCTTTGTAAAGCGAGTTGCGTACCCATTTTATAGCCGATAGGCATAAAGCCTATAGCGACGGCGGCAAGGAAAATTACCAAGCCGAAGAAGGTGTAAAAGATGCCTACGATAATTTGTAAAATACGCGTTTTGGGCAGTTTTAAACAAAGGTACTGTAAAATGAAGAAGAACGCGACGATGGGAAGTAAAGCCATCAACACTTCTCCGCCCGTATGTAACAACGTGTTTATAATTTCCGCGAAATCCGCTTGCACGGCGTATTGCGGCAATTCGTAATTGACTTCGCCTGCGGAGAATAACCCCAACAGTGCTACGGCAAGGATAGGCCCGATAGAACAAAGCGCGATAAAACCGAAGCTGTTTTCTCTGTCCCGTTTATCCCCTAAAGCGGACGAAACGCCTACGCCGAGTGCCATAATAAAGGGTACGGTAATAGGTCCTGTCGTAACGCCGCCGCTATCGAATGCAAGGGGTAAAAAGTTTTCTTTGCCGCTTGCGACAATCAACGCCGCAATGGCGAAAAGGAACATATAGAAAAAAGTCATTAAATTAGAAAGATGCAACCGAAACACGACGCGCAAAATGCCCAAAACGAGAAAGAGCCCTACGCCCACGCCGATAGCGATAACGAGAACGGTATGGCCGATAATGCCAGCCACTTGGCTAGCAAGTACCGATAAATCGGGTTCGGCAACGGTAACGAATACTCCCATAATGAAGCAAACGATTAACAGTACGTTGAGCTTGCGCGATTTGGTAAGCCCCGACCCTACCTGTTCGCCCATAGGCGTCATAGCCATATCCGCGCCGAGATTGAACAGCGCCATACCGACAATGAGTGCTAGCGCGCAACAGGAAAACACCACCGTTTCCGTTAGGGTAAACGAAACGAACGGGGTGAAATTAAGCAGCAATACGATAAGCGTTACGGGAATAACGGATATCGCCGCTTCTTTTAATTTATCGAGTAAGGATTTTAACATTTATACTATTCCTTAATTATACTACGGAGAATTTATATACGGTAATTTCGTGCCACGTTTCGCCTGCCTTTAACGTGGTGGACGGATAGGACGGGCAGTTGGGGGAGTTGGGGAAACGTTGCGTTTCTAAGCACAGCGAACAGTGGTCGCCGTATACTCTTTTCCCGTTTAACGTGAAATGACAGCAGGTATACAGTTGTACGCCGGGCAGGGTGGTATAACAATCCATTTTCCTGCCGCTTTCCTTATCATATACGTACGCGAAGTGTTCCAAGCCGTTTTCCGTTTCCCGTTCTAAACAGTAATTGAAATCGTACCCGTTACATTCTTTAATCATTTGCGCGGACGAGAACATATCCTTGCCCAGCTTTTTAGCGGGATAGAACGAATACGCCGTGCCGTCGATATCCAAATAGTTATCGTGGGGGATAAGTTCGCTATCCACAGGCGTCATTGTACGGGATTTGATAAAGAGTTCGTGTTCGTACACGGTGTCTTGACTGCCGATATTGAAATACGCGTGGTTGGTCAAATTGCAAACGGTGTCTTTATCGGACGTAGCGGCGTATTCGATAACCACCGCATTTTCGTCGGTGAGCGTAAAGAACACCTGCACTTGCATATTGCCGGGGAAGCCGCCTGCACCGTCGGGAGAGAGTAGGGAAAGCGCCAAGGTATTGCCTTGAATTTCCGCCGCCCAGTTTTGCCCGTCGAAGTTGGCGGTGTTACCGCCGTGCAAACTGTGCGCGCCGTTGTTCTTTTCCAACGTATATTCCTTGCCGTTCAAGGTGAATTTCGCATTGCCGATACGGTTGCCGTATCTACCTATCGTCGCGCCGTAGTATTTACCGCAGCCGATATATTCTTCAGGAGTAGCAAAGCCTACGATAACGTCGCCGAAGACTCCGTTTTTATCGGGCACGCAAAGGCGCGTAATACGCGCGCCGTAAGTTAAGATATCCATTTGCGCGCCGTTGGCATTCGTCAAGGTATATACGTCGTACGTTTCTCCGTTCTTTTCAAAGGAATACGTTTTTGCAATCATAAAAATAACCCCATAATATAGTTTATTTTGTATATTATAGCATAAGAAAAGGAAAAAAGCTACCCTTTGGAGAAAATATTTTGACGGAAAAACGAAAAACGAGTGAAAAATCGTTGACAAAAAGAAAACGTATATGCTATCATATTGCAAAAGCAAGCGCTAAATGATGGTTGCAGAAGATGGACGGCTTGTCCAACCGAAGGAGTAAAGCTCTCAGGTAACCTTAACGGGTTGGGAACTGCAATCGGATAGCACTCCGGAGAATCTCGAAAGGCGGGTGCCGAAGGGGCAAAGCGGTTTATACCGCTAATCTCTCAGGCAAAAGGACAGAGTATTGCTACATAGGTTTTCTTAACTTATTAAGGGGACTTTTGCGGTATTTTTGTAAATTACGGGGTGGATTAGCGGTGTTGCGTTCATTCCGTTAATTTTTTTATACGCAGGAGGTTCGTATGGATCAAATTTTCGAAGTCGTGAAAAGCGTCAACGACGTTATAAACGGCATTGTTTGGGGTTGGCCGATGATTATTTTAATTCTCGGCACGGGTATTTTGCTTACCGTTCGCACGAAAGCGTTGCAGGTACGCAAGTTCGGTACGTCTTGGGGGGAAACGATTATCCCCACCGTAAAGAGTATCGGTAAAAAGCAAGTGAAAAGCATTAACGGCGAAAAGACGATTTCGCCGTTTGAAGCGTTCTCTACCGCCATTTCGGGTACGGTTGGTACGGGTAATATTATCGGCGTTACGTCGGCGATTATGTCGGGTGGCCCCGGTGCGGTGTTCTGGATGTGGATTTCCGCATTCTTCGGTATGGTAACCAACTACGCCGAAAACGTTTTGGGTATGTTCTTCCGTAAAAAGGACTACAACGGCGAATTTTCGGGCGGACCTATGCAATACCTTACGGAAGGCGTCGGTAGGGACGTCAAAGGGAAATGGGGTTCGTTCTTGCGCGGTTTGGGTAAAGTACTCGGTATTATGGCGGCGGTGTTCTGCGTACTTGCGGCTATCGGTATGAGCGGCGCACAAACGAACAATATTGCAGGTACGTTTGAAGATATTTTCGGCGGTATTGAAGGTGTAAATACCGACGTGGTAGTGCTTATCGTCGGTATCGTAGTAGCGGTAGTGCTTGCCTTGGTTATCCTTGGCGGTATCAAGTCTATCGGTAGAGTGGCTTCCATTCTCATTCCGTTTATGTCGTTACTCTTTATTGGTATGGCGCTTATCATTATTATCGTAAATATCGGTATGGTAGGCAATGCGTTCGCGCTTATTTTCAGTAATATATTCAAGTTTGAATCGGCAATCGCCGGCGTGGGCGGTTATATGTTTGCGCAAATTATTCAAAAAGGACTTGCGCGCGGTGTATTTTCCAACGAAGCGGGCTTGGGTTCTTCGGTTATCGCGCATAGCGCGTCGGCTACCCGTGAACCTGTAAAACAAGGACTTTGGGGTATTTTTGAAGTATTCTTCGATACGTTCATTATTTGTACGCTTACCGCGCTTGTGGTGCTTGTTTGCTTCGGCAACGAAACGGGTATGAAAGACGTGCTTTACTATGTAGACGCCAACGGTAATACCATTTCCACGACGGTTGTCTCGATGAAGGCATTCCAAAGCCTGTTCGGCACGGTAGGTACGGTTGTCTACGCTACCATTATTCCTTTGTTTGCGTTTACCACTATTCTCGCTTGGTCGTACTACGGGGAAAGATGCGTACAGTTTTTGTTCCGTAAAGCGGGCGAAAAAGGTCAAAAAATCGCTACGTTCGTATTCAAAGTGGCGTACGTGCTTCTCGTTATCGTGGCGGCGGTTATGGACAACACGCTCGCTTGGGAAATTTCCGATACGTTCAACGGCTTGATGGCGCTTCCTAACCTTATCGGTTTGGTAATTATGAGCGGTTTGGTTGCAAAAATCACCAAAAACTATTTCGATAGAAAGAAAGGTCTTGACGTAGTGCCGATGCTTTCCGCGTACGAGGAACAAAACGAGCAGTTTATCGTGGACTTGGCGAAAGAAAAAGAGTTGAAAACGGAAGTTGCGGCTGCCGATAAAACCGAATAAAACGGAAAAAATTTTATAAAAAAACCAAATATGACGGCAAAATCCGTTGACTTAACGGTTGGGAAGTGCTATTATTATATAAATAAATTATAGAAATAGTTACCATTCGAAAAACGAATGAAGTGCGGAGACTGATTTATGGAAATCAAAATCACGAAAACGACGACGCCTTCCCAGATGCCGCCGGAAGAAAAATTAGGGTTCGGGAAAGTATTTACCGACCATATGCTGCTTGTGGATTACGACGATACGCAAGGCTGGCACGACGCGCGCATTGTGCCGTTTGGCAGAATTTCTTTGCATCCTGCTTCAACGGTACTCCATTACGGCGCAGAAATATTTGAAGGGTTAAAGGCATACCGCCGCGCAGACGGCGGTGTGCAGCTTTTCCGTCCTATGGAAAACGTACGGCGTATGAATAACTCTGCCGAGCGTATGAGTTTGCCGCAAATGGACGAACAGGATATGTTGCAGCTTTTAACCACTTTCGTGAAATTAGAAGAAAAGTGGGTACCGAAGACGTTCGGTACTTCTTTATATCTCCGTCCTTTTATGTTCGGCAATGACGAATCGCTTGGGGTGCACGCGGTACACCGCGCTACCTTTATGTTGATAGCTTCGCCCAGCGGCAGCTATTACGCCGAAGGGATTAACCCCGTCAAAATTATGATTGAAGACGAAGACGTGCGTACGGTGCGCGGCGGTACGGGTTATGCCAAGTGCGGCGGTAACTACGCGGCGAGTACGCGCGCAGGCGAACGGGCGGCGAAAAAAGGCTATTCGCAAGTGCTTTGGTTGGACGGCGTAGAGAGAAAGTATATCGAAGAAGTGGGCGCAATGAACGTTATGTTTAAAATAAACGGAGAAATTGTAACGCCCAAGCTCACGGGCTCTATTTTGCCCGGTATTACGAGAAAGAGTTGTATTGAAGTACTCAAGGATTTAGGCTATACGGTAAGTGAAAGATTGCTTTCCGTGGACGAACTGTTAAACGCTTTGAAAACGGGCGCGTTGGAAGAAGCGTGGGGGTGCGGTACGGCGGCAGTTGTTTCCCCTATCGGCAAGCTTGCGTTCGGCGATGAAGAATACGAAGTGGGCGGCGGCAAGATAGGCGAAGTTACGCAAAAGCTGTACGATATCCTAACGGGTATTCAATGGGGAAAAGTGGAAGACAAATACGGTTGGGTGTACCGTTTGTAAGCACGTTTGGCGCGTTGCGGACGGGAAAGCCCTTGCGCAAACAAAAAACAACGCGGTTTTTCTAATATTTTCCTAAAAAAACCGTAAAAATAGGACAGTACGCGGTTGACAAAGCCGTGAAAATAGTATACAATATATACAATCTTTATTTTTAAAGGCAACGACGGGAAAAAAATCCGTACAATCGACAGCGAACAGAGAGTCGGCGGTGGGTGTAAGCCGACGCGATATACGGAATATAGCTCCTCCCCGAGCCGCCGAGAGAACGGCGTAGAAAGCCAAGTAGATTCGGACGGGTTTCCCCCGTTACAGGGAAAGTCTGTAAGGACATAAGTGGGCGGTTTTTTGCCGTCAAACGGAGTGGTACCGCGGAGAATTCTTCGTCTCTTTCGTGCAAGGCTTTTTTGCCTGCGTACGGAAGAGATTTTTATATATCGAAAAGGATTACAAAGATGAAAAACAGTAACAAATACGTAAAACAATATTTCGAGCCCACGGGGGTTACGATGGACTGGACGAAAAAGTCTGCCATTGAAAAACCGCCGATATGGTGCAGCGTCGATTTGCGCGACGGCAACCAAGCGTTGATTATCCCTATGAGCTTGGAAGAAAAGTTAGAATTTTTCGAGCTGCTTTGCAAGATAGGCTTTAAGGAAATTGAAGTGGGTTTCCCTGCCGCAAGCGAAACGGAATACGAATTTTGCCGTACGATTATCGAGCGCAATTTGATTCCTGACGACGTAACCATTCAAGTACTCACGCAATCGCGCGAGCATATCATTGCGAAAACGTTTGAAGCGTTAAAGGGCGCAAAGAAAGCGGTGGTGCATTTGTATAATTCCACTTCCGTTGCCCAACGCGAGCAAGTATTCAAGCGCGATAAGAAAGAAATTGTGGAAATTGCCAAGTTCGGCGCGAAGCTTTGTAAGGAATATAAAGAAAAAGCGGAAGGAAAAATCACGCTGGAATATTCCCCCGAAAGCTTTACGGGTACCGAGCCGGAATTTGCGGCGGAAATTTGTAACGAAGTGCTTCAAATTTGGCAGCCCACCCAAGACGATAAGGCAATTATCAACCTGCCTGTAACGGTGTCCCATTCGATGCCGCACGTGTATGCTAATCAGGTAGAATATATGTGCAAAAACCTAATGTATCGCGAAAACGTGGTGGTATCCTTGCATCCGCACAACGATAGGGGTTGCGCGGTGGCGGACAGTGAAATGGGCTTGCTTGCCGGCGGCGACAGAATAGAAGGTACGTTGTTTGGCAACGGCGAACGCACGGGTAACGTCGATATCGTAACGTTGGCACTGAATATGTATTCGCAAGGGGTAGACCCGCAACTCGATTTTTCCAACCTGCCTGAAATTACCAAGGTATACGAAAAGGTAACGAGAATGCACGTTAGCGAACGGCAGCCGTATAGCGGACAACTTGTGTTTGCGGCGTTTTCGGGTTCGCACCAAGACGCGATTGCAAAAGGTATGAAATATCGCGTGGAAAGGGGTGAAAACACCTGGACTGTTCCGTATTTGCCACTCGACCCTGCCGACGTTGGCAGAGTGTACGAGGCGGACGTTATCCGCATCAATTCGCAATCGGGCAAGGGCGGTATCGGGTATATACTTGAAACGCAGTTCAAGCTGGTGTTACCGCCGAAAATGCGCGAACAGTTCGGCTATCACGTAAAGAGTATTTCGGATAGAGAACACCGTGAGCTGATGCCGCAAGAAGTATACGACATTTTCATGCGTGATTTCGTGAACTTGAACGATAAACTCAACGTTTTGGAAACGGGCTACGACGACGTTTCCGCCGAAACGCTGAAAGGAAAAATCGTTATCGAATACGACGGCGCGGCAGTTACCGTGGAAGTGGAAGGCAATGGCAGACTCGATTGTGTTTCCGCCGCCATTAAAAAGGTAACGGGTATCGATTACGTGTTGGAAAACTACGTAGAGCACGCCTTGGAAGAAAAATCTTCGTCCAAAGCCGCTTCGTATATTTGCATCACGCAAAACGGCAAAAACGTTTGGGGCGCAGGTATTCATACCGACATTATGACGTCGTCGGTGAAAGCGCTCGTTTCCGCAGTCAACCGTTTGTTATAAGCGGCGCGGAACAGGAAGTACTAAAAAAGGAGAAAAACAATGCAATTAAAAGGCTCGCAAATTTTAATAAAAACCCTGATTGAACAAGGAGTAACCGACGTATTCGGCTATCCTGGCGGTCAGGTTATCAACATATACGACGCGCTGTACGAATATAAAGACCAAATCAACCACGTACTCACCGCGCACGAACAAGGCGCTTCCCACGCCGCCGACGGGTATTCCCGTGCGACGGGTAAGGTGGGCGTTTGTATCGCAACCAGCGGCCCTGGCGCTACTAACTTGGTTACCGGTATCGCTACCGCTATGCTCGATTCTATCCCCTTGGTAGCCATTACGGGTAACGTGCCCTGCTCGCTGATCGGGAAGGACAGTTTCCAAGAAATTGATATCACAGGCGTAACGTTGCCTATTACCAAGCATAACTATTTCGTCAATAAAATAGAAGACCTTGCCGATACGGTACGCGAAGCGTTTGCCATAGCAAAATCGGGCAGACCTGGGCCTGTACTTATCGATATCCCCAAAGACGTGCAAGTGGCTTCGTACGAATACGAAGAACAACCCGTCGTTGCTAAAAAACCGTTGCCTAAGGTAAAGGATAGCCTTATAAACGAAGCCGTAGCGATGATTGCGCAAGCGAAACGCCCGTATATCTATATCGGCGGCGGCGCGGCAGGCTTGGGTATGGGCAAAGATATCGTAGAATTTGCGCAAAAGATAGACGCGGTTATCGGTTGCTCGTTTATGGGGCTTTCGGCAGTGCCGCAGGACAGTCCCCGTTTCCTTGGTATGCAAGGTATGCACGGACATTACGCTTCGTCGATGGCGCAAAACGAAGCCGACCTTATCTTGGCGGTGGGCGTGCGCTTTAGCGATAGAGCAACGGGTAACGTTGCGAAGTTTGCTAAAAACAGCAAGATTATTCAACTCGACCCCGATTTTGCCGAAGTGAATAAAAACGTCCGCGTAGACTTGGGTTTGGTGGGCGACGTGGAAGATTCGTTCAAGCGTATTGTGCAAGCTTGTCAAAAGCTGGACAACTCGTCTTGGATTGTGCGCGTGAACGAGCTGAAAAAGGAAGAACAACAATTTGAAGAAGAAATTGCGGCGGCGGACAGCGCGGCGCTTACGCCCAAGCAAGTGTTCGATATCATCAACGCTGAAAAGCCTGCAGGCACGGTAATTACTACGGACGTAGGACAACACCAAATGTGGACGGCACAATACGTAGAATTCGATAAGCCCCGTCGTTGGGTATCTAGCGGCGGCTTGGGTACGATGGGATTCGGGCTCGGCGCGGCTATGGGCGCGTACGTTGCCACGAAAGAACCCACGGTACTTATCACGGGCGACGGCAGCTTCGGTATGAACTTGAACGAGTTGGCTACCGCGGTTACCTATAAATTACCTATCGTTATCGTATTGATGAATAACGGCGTGTTGGGTATGGTAAGACAGTGGCAAACGCTGTTCTTCGGTAAGAGATATTCTAATACCGTGTTGGATAGAAAAACCGATTTCGTTGCGCTGGCGAAAGCATTCGGCGCGGAAGGCGCGTTAGCGGAAACGCCTGTCGAATTCAAGAAAGCGTTCCAAGCGGCGTTAAAAGCGAATAAGCCGACGGTTATCGACGTGCGTATTGACAAGGACGAATTTGTATTGCCTATGTTACCCCCGGGCGGCGCGATTGACGACATTATCACTAAGGTTTCCAAATAAGGAGAAGAGCTATGGAAAAGAAAAAATTCGTAATAGCGGTATACGTAGAAAACACGGCAGGTGTTTTGACGCGCGTTACCAGTATGTTTACCCGTCGCGGTTTTAACATTGATACGCTTACCGTAGGGGAAACGGAAAGAAGCGAATATTCGCGTATTACCATTTGTATGACGGGCGATACGTATGCCAAAGAACAAATGATAAACCAACTGAACAAGTTGATTGTGGTAAAGAAAGTGGAAGTGTTGGACGAAGACGCCAACAAGCGCGAACTGATGCTTATCAAAGTGCAAAACGCTTCCGAAAACCGTAGTGATATTATGACGGCGGTAGACGTATTCCGTGCGAGCGTTATCGATTATTCTACCGAGTCTATGTGTATCGAAGTAACGGGAAATCCGTCGAAGATAGACGCGTTTGTGAAATTGATGCAGCCGTTCGGTATTTTGGAAATGTGCCGTACGGGTATTGTAGCACTCGATAGGGGCTCGTCTACGTTATTCAATAAATAAAAAATAAAAATTAAAACATAAAAAAGGAAAGGAAAAAAATTATGGCTAAAATTTATTATCAACAAGATTGCGATTTGAACAAACTTAACGGCAAAACGGTAGCAATTATCGGTTACGGCTCGCAAGGGCACGCGCACGCGCTGAACTTGAAAGATTCGGGCGTGGACGTTGTCGTTGGTCTTTACAAGGGCAGCAAGAGCTGGGAAAAAGCGGAAAAACAAGGCGTAAAGGTTATGACCGCTGCCGAAGCGGCAAAAGTGGCCGATTTGATTATGATTCTTATCAACGACGAAAAGCAAGCGAAGCTTTATAAAGAAAGCATCGAACCCAACCTTACCGAAGGAAAAACGTTGGCGTTTGCGCACGGCTTTAACATTCATTTCGGTTGCATTAAGCCCCCGAAGAACGTAAACGTTATTATGGTTGCACCCAAAGGTCCTGGACATACCGTTCGTAGCGAATATCAAGCAGGCAAAGGCGTTCCTTGCCTTATCGCTATTGAACAAGACGCCACGGGCGACGCGTTGGAAATCGGTTTGGCGTATGCGCTCGGTATCGGCGGTGCAAGAGCAGGCGTTTTGGAAACGACTTTCCGTACGGAAACGGAAACCGACCTTTTCGGCGAACAAGCAGTACTTTGCGGCGGCGTTTGTGCGTTGATGCAAGCAGGTTTTGAAACGTTGGTAGAAGCAGGCTACGACCCCCGTAACGCATACTTCGAATGTATCCACGAAATGAAACTTATTGTCGATTTGATTTATCAAAGCGGTTTTGAAGGTATGCGCTATTCCATTTCCAACACGGCGGAATACGGCGATTACATTACCGGACCGAAGATTATCACCGAAGAAACGAAGAAAGCAATGAAGAAAGTGCTTGCCGACATTCAAGACGGTACGTTCGCAAAAGATTTCTTGCTCGATATGTCCGACGCAGGCAGCCAAGTACATTTCAACGCTATGAGAAAGAAAGCGGCGGAACACCCTTCCGAAGTGGTTGGTAAGGATATTCGTAAGTTGTATAGCTGGGCGGATGAAGAAAAATTCATCAACAATTAAAGCGCTGAAATACTTCGTATTTCGGCGTCGAAGGAAAATTTTTCTTGCTTACGTACGTCTATGTACGCGCACGGCGAAAAATTTTTCTCCTCCTTGAACTACTCGCATTTGAACGCTTTAATGCGGTAGATGTAGTTTAATTCGCTACGATGTGGCGTGAGTGGGACAACGAACTACTCGCATTTGAACGCTTTAATGCGGTAGATGTAGTTTAAGTGGTACAACTTGAACTACTCGTATCTAAACCGTTTTACTTCGCTATTATGCAATATAGTGGGACAACAACAAATAAACAACGCGAAAAGTGCGGCTTTATCGCCGCACTGTCCGTGTTTTAACGAAAAATAATACAAGGTAATAAAAACAATGATTAAAGAAACGATAGTGGACGGATTTCAAAACGCGCCGCACAGGTCGCTGTATCACGCGTTGGGGCTTACCGACGAAGAACAAGCGCGGCCGCTTATCGGCGTCGTTTGTTCTTACAACGAAATTGTGCCGGGGCATATCAATCTCGATAAAATAGCACAAGCGGTAAAAATGGGGGTTGCTATGGCAGGCGGCACGCCGATTATGTTCCCTGCAATCACCGTTTGCGACGGTATCGCTATGGGGCATACGGGTATGAAATATTCGCTTGTTACTCGCGATTTGATTGCCGATTCTACCGAAGCGATGGTAATGGCGCACGGCTTCGACGGCTTGGTTATGATTCCTAACTGCGACAAAAACGTACCCGGTTTATTGATGGCGGCGGCGCGCTTGAATATTCCCACCGTATTCGTCAGCGGCGGACCGATGCTCGCAGGGAAAGTCGGCGGTAAAAAACGCTCGCTTTCGAGTATGTTCGAAGCGGTTGGCGCATATACCGCAGGAAAAATTAACGAAGAACAGCTTTGCGAATTCGAGCGCAAGGTATGTCCTACCTGCGGTTCGTGTTCGGGAATGTACACGGCGAACTCGATGAACTGCTTAACCGAAGTATTGGGTATGGGGCTGCGCGGCAACGGCACGATTCCTGCCGTATATTCTTCCCGTATCGAGCTTGCTAAGCACGCTGGTATGCAAGTAATGGAGCTTGTGAAAAAGAATATTCGTCCTCGTGATATTATGACGGCGGCGGCAATTAGAAATGCCATTACGGCGGATATGGCACTCGGTTGTTCGACGAACAGTATGTTGCATTTGCCGGCTATCGCCAACGAATGCGGCGTTCCGTTCGATTTGGAAGAAGTAAACGCTATCAGTGAAAAAACACCTAATTTGTGCCATCTTGCCCCTGCTGGCCCTACCTATATGGAAGACTTGAACGAAGCAGGCGGCGTGTACGCCGTATTGAAAGAGTTGGAGAACTTAGGCTTAATAGACACATCCGTATTGACCTGTACGGGTAAAACCTTGAAAGAAACCCTTGTGGGCGTAGTCAATTTAGACGAAGAAGTTATTCGTAAACCCGAAAACGCATTCGGTAAAACGGGCGGTATCGCGGTGTTAAAGGGCAATCTTGCGCCCGACGGTTGCGTAGTAAAGCGCGCGGCGGTTGCGCCTGAAATGCTCGTGCACGAAGGACCTGCCAAGGTATTTGAAAGCGAAGAAGAATGTATCGCGGCCATCTACGGCGGTAAAATTGTAAAGGGCGACGTAGTGGTTATCCGCTATGAAGGCCCTGCCGGCGGACCGGGTATGCGCGAAATGCTTTCGCCTACTTCCGCTATTGCGGGTATGGGATTAGATAAAGACGTAGCGCTTATAACCGACGGTAGATTTTCGGGCGCGACGCGCGGTGCGTCTATCGGACACGTTTCTCCTGAAGCGGTATCCGGCGGACCGATTGCGTACGTAAAAGACGGCGATATTATCGCTATCGATATCCCTAACTATACAATCGAACTCAAAGTTTCTAAGGAAGAGCTGGCAAAGCGTAAAGCGGAAACAACGTTAAAAAAGAAAGAAGTAAGCGGTTATTTGAAGAGATATAGAGAGCAGGTAAGTTCGGCGGACAAGGGCGCGATTATCAATCATAAATAAGAAAAGTAAGGAACGTATAATTGCGTTTTCAGCTTTAAGGAGTAAAATAAAATTATGGCAATGACAATGACGCAAAAAATCCTTGCGGCGCACGCAGGGTTAGAAGAAGTGTCGGCAGGGCAACTTATTCTTGTCGACGTAGATAGAGTGCTGGGGAACGACATCACTTCCCCCGTAGCCATTCGCGAATTTGAACGTATCGGCGCAAAAGACGTATACGATAAAGAAAAAGTAACGATGGTTATGGACCATTTCGCGCCCAACAAAGACATCAAAGCCGCCGTGCAATGTAAAATGTGCCGCGATTTTTGCGACAGCCACGACGTAACTCATTTTTACGACGTGGGTAGAATGGGTATCGAGCACGCGCTACTCCCCGAAAAGGGCTTGGTTGCCCCCGGCGACGTAGTAATCGGCGCGGACTCGCATACCTGTACGTACGGCGCAATCGGCGCGTTTTCGACGGGGGTTGGCTCTACGGATATGGCGTGCGGTATGGCAACGGGAAAAGCTTGGTTTAAAGTGCCGTCCGCTATCAAATTCGTATTAAAAGGCAAACTGAATAAATACGTGTCGGGCAAAGACGTTATTTTGCATATTATCGGCAAAATCGGCGTGGACGGCGCGTTGTATAAATCGATGGAATTCGTTGGCGAAGGCGTAAAAGCACTCAGCGTGTTCGATAGGCTTACTATTTCCAATATGGCAATAGAAGCAGGGGCAAAAAACGGTATTTTCGAAGTGGACGAGCAAACGCTTGCGTACGTAAACGAGCGTTGTAACCGCCCGTACACCGTATATAAAGCGGACGAAGACGCGGTGTATGACGAAACGTACGAAATCGATTTAAGCGAAATTAAATCGACCGTGGCATTTCCGCACCTGCCCGAAAATACCAAAACGTTTGACGAAATCGGCGAAGTGGTTATCGACCAAGTGGTAATCGGCTCTTGTACCAACGGACATTATAAAGACTTGGAAGAAGCGGCTGCCATCTTAAAAGGCAAAAAGGTAGCCAAACGCGTACGCGCTATCATTATTCCTGCAACGCAAGATATTTATTTGAAAGCGATGGAAAACGGCTTGCTGAAAATCTTTATTGAAGCAGGTTGCGTAGTATCCACGCCCACTTGCGGACCGTGCTTGGGCGGTTATATGGGTATTTTGGCGGCAGGCGAACGCGCGGTGGCAACTACCAACCGTAACTTCGTAGGTCGTATGGGCGACGTGCAATCGGAAGTGTATTTGGCGTCCCCTGCCGTAGCGGCGGCAAGCGCTATCGCAGGCAAAATTGCCGACCCCAACGCTATCGTATAAGGAGTAATAAACTATGAAATTTCAAGGAAAAGTACTTTCTTACGGGGACAACGTAGACACCGACGTTATTATCCCTGCGCGTTATTTAAATACCATTGACAAAAAAGAGCTTGCTTCGCACTGTATGGAAGATATCGATAAAGAATTCACGAAAAAGGTGCAAGCGGGGGATATAATGGTAGCAGGCTACAACTTCGGTTGCGGCTCTTCCCGTGAACACGCCCCCATAGCCATTAAGGAAAGCGGAATTTCGCTTGTCATTGCCAAGTCGTTTGCGCGGATTTTCTACCGTAACTCTATCAATATCGGACTGGCTATCGTGGAATGCGAAGAAGCGGTAAACGGCATTGCAAACGGGGATATCGTGGAAGCGGACTTAGACAACGGCGTTATCTATAACAAAACGACGGGTAAATCGTTTAAAACGCAACCCTTTCCTGCGTTTATTCAAAAAATTATCCAAAACGGCGGTTTGGTGGCATCCATTCAAAAGGGCGACGTAAAATAACGCCGTAAAGGTTAGGTGAAAGATATGAAAAAATACAAAATTGGCTTACTCCGCGGCGACGGAATCGGACCTGAAATTGTGGACAGCGCGGTACGCGTGTTGGAAGCGGTTGGCAAGAAATACGCTATAGAGTTTACGTTTACGCCCTATCTTATCGGCGGCGCGGCAATCGACGCGTGCGGCAAACCCTTGCCCGAAGAAACGGTGGCAGGGTGTTTGGCTTCCGATAGTGTTTTACTCGGCGCGGTAGGCGGTCCGAAATGGGACACTCTTCCCGGTAATTTACGTCCTGAAAAGGCGCTTTTGGGCATTCGGGAAGCGATGGGCTTATTTACCAACTTACGCCCTGCGAAGCTGTATCCTGCTTTAAAGGACGAATGTCCTTTGCGCGCGGATATCGTGGCAAACGGATTTGATATTATGATAGTACGCGAACTGACGGGCGGTATCTATTTCGGCGAACGCGGTTATCGCGACGGAAAATACGGCGAAGAAGCGTACGACACCGAAAGCTATAGCCGTATGGAAATAGAACGTATTGCGCGCGTAGCGTTTGAAACGGCGAGAAAACGTCGTAAAAAGCTTATCAGTATCGACAAGGCAAACGTTCTCGAAACGTCCCGTTTATGGCGTAAAATCGTACACGAATTAGCCGCTGAATATCCCGACGTGGAAGTGAGTGATATGCTCGTGGATAACGCGGCAATGCAGCTGGTGAGAAACCCGTCGCAATTCGACGTAGTAGTAACCAGCAATATGTTTGGGGATATCCTTTCGGACGAAGCTTCGCAAATTACGGGCTCTATCGGTATGCTGCCGTCGGCGTCGTTAAACGACGGTACGCGCGGTTTATACGAACCCATTCACGGTTCTGCGCCCGATATTGCAGGTCAAAATAAAGCCAACCCCATTGCAACCATTTTATCGGCGGCAATGATGCTCTTGTACGCGTTCAATGAAACGGCGGCGTCCGAAGCGATTGTTTCGGCGGTGGATAAAGTGTTGAACGACGGCTATCGCACTGCTGATTTAGCGCACGGCGCGGCGGCGCTTACCACGGTGGAAATGACCGATAAAATTATAGAGAATATTTAAAAATGGAAAGTAAATTGCAACAATTACATACATGCCTTTGTGCGTGCGCGGTGTTCCGCGGCGTATTAGAACACCCCGTATTTTCGTTGTTTGGCGGATACTGCTTCACTATGGAAGAAGAACCGTTTGAAAAAATCAATGCGTACGGCGGTTTTGTGGCGGAAATATATAAAAACGGCGGCAATTTAACCAAGCTTGTGCAAAACTTGCTTTTTGCCGACGAAAACGTATACGTAAAATCGGTGGCGCGCGGTGAAACCGTCAATAAACATATTTTAGCGGCGGCGGAAAGAGAATTGAAAGTGTTTACCGAGTTCGCCGCTTTGACCGCGGAAGATTTCAACGCGGACATGGGTGCACTCTCTTTAGAAATTCCCACGTTCGATTCGTTCAACGCGGACATGGGTGCTATCTACAAAGAAAGGTTGCAAAACGTTCAAAAATACGGCTACGGAATTTTTTCTTCCCAAGGTATGTTCCGTCTTTCGGACGATAAGGAAATAGAGCCTATCGTTTCGGCGGATAAAATAGCTATGGATAGGTTTATCGGTTATGAAAACGAACGTGCAAAGGTAATAGAAAACACGCGTGCATTTTTGACGGGCAGACCTGCCGCCAACGTACTTTTATGCGGTGATGCAGGCACGGGAAAATCGTCTACCGTAAAAGCGGTGGCAAATGCGTTTTTTGACGACGGCTTGCGCCTTATCGAACTGCGTAAAGACCAGCTTTCCTTGCTCCCGTCGGTTATGGCGAAAATCAGCGGTAATCCCTTAAAGTTTATCATTTTTATCGACGACTTATCATTCAACAAAAGCGACGATAATTTCAGTATGTTAAAAGCGGCGCTCGAAGGCTCGGCAAGTGCGAAAGCGGATAACGCGGTAATTTACGCGACGAGCAATCGTCGGCACATCATCAAAGAGAGTTTTGGGGATAGGGACGGCGACGACGTGCACAGAAACGATACTCTACAAGAAACCCTTTCCCTTTCCGAACGGTTTGGGCTTGTGGTACTCTTCTCTAAGCCGAACAAGCAGTTGTATTTGGAAATCGTCAAAACGTTGGCGCAAAAGCGTGGCGTAGTAATGGACGAAAAGCAGCTGGAAATAGAAGCCGAAGCGTTTGCGCTCCGCAAGGGGAATCGGTCGGCGCGGTGTGCGGAGCAGTTTATCGAAAGTTTATTGTAAAACGCTTGCGAGTAGCGCGAGTGAAACTCGAACACAAAAAACAATTTCCATAAAGGAGAAAAATATGCTTACTATCGACAACGTATACAGGGCGAACAGTGCCTTAAAAGGGGTTATCCGTAAAACGGACGTTATTTACGCGCCCAAGCTTTGCGACGGCACCGACCTGTATTTAAAAACGGAAAATTTACAAACCACCGGTTCGTTCAAAATTCGTGGTGCGTACTATAAAATGACTCGTCTTTCCGCGGAAGAAAAGGCACGCGGCGTTATTGCGTGCTCGGCGGGGAATCACGCGCAAGGCGTAGCGCTTGCGGCGAAAAAGAACGGTATCAAAGCGGTAATTTGTTTGCCCGACGGTGCGCCCATTTCCAAAGTGGAAGCCACCAAAAGCTACGGTGCGGAAGTATGTCTTGTGGAAGGCGTATACGACGACGCGTATAAAAAGGCATTAGAACTCCGCGACGAAAAGGGCTACACCTTTATTCATCCGTTCAACGACGAAGACGTTATCGCAGGTCAAGGCACCATTGCGTTAGAACTTATCGAACAGATTTCCGATTTAGACGCGGTATTAGTACCTATCGGCGGTGGCGGACTCATTTCAGGGATAGCATATACTTTAAAAACGGTAAATCCCCGTATCAAAGTTTACGGAGTGCAAGCGACGGGTGCTCCGTCGATGAAAAATTCGGTAGAGCACGGAGAGATTGAAGAGCTTTCGTCCGTTTCGACGATAGCCGACGGTATCGCCGTGAAAAAGCCGGGCGATTTGACGTATGAAATTTGCAGTAAATACGTAGACGGTATCGTCAGTGTATCCGACGACGAAATTTCAGCGGCGATTTTAGCACTTATGGAACAGCATAAACTAGTAACCGAAGGCGCAGGAGCGGTAGCCGTAGCGGCTGCAATGTTCCATAAAGTCGATTTAAAGGGTAAAAAAGCGGTGTGCGTGCTTTCGGGCGGCAATATCGACGTTACCATTTTATCGCGCGTTATCAAGCGCGGACTTTTGATGTCGGGTAGAAACTGTCAACTGATGGTAGAGCTTGTAGATAAACCCGGACAACTTAAAAATGTATCGAGAATTATCGCGGATTTGGGCGGCAACGTTACTTCGGTCCACCACGAAAGAGCGAATGAAGGTTCGGACGTTAACGGTTGTTATTTGCGTATTATCTTGGAAACGAGAAATTTTGCGCATATCGAGCAAATTAAGCAAGCGCTTACCGATTTTGGCTTTAAGCTGGTATAATAAAGGAGAGAAAAATTATGGAACTCAAAAAAGTGGCAACGGAAAAAGCGCCTGCGGCGATAGGACCGTATTCGCAAGCGGTTATTTGCGGTGAAATGGTGTTTACTTCGGGGCAAATTCCTATTAACCCTGCAAGCGGTAACGTGGAAGCGGTAACCATTGAACAGCAAACCGAGCAGGTAATGCAAAACCTTGGCGAAGTGTTAAAAGCGGCAGGCAGTAGTTTTGAAAAAGCGGTAAAAACTACCTGCTTTTTAGCGGACATTGCCGATTTTGCAGCTTTCAACGCCGTATACGCGAAATATTTTACGACGAAACCTGCGCGCAGTTGTGTAGCCGTAAAGGATTTACCCAAGGGGGTAAAGGTGGAAGTGGAAGTAATTGCAGCGTTGTAAAACGCGTGTTCGCCGTATAGACGGCGCAATACGGCGTTGCGCTGCGGCAACCTGCGGTCGTTTACGTCCAAGTAAACTCCCTTAGGTTAGCCTCTCGCGCCTTGTCTTGCTTGTCTCTACGACGAACTGACAGCACGTACGCTTAAGTACACTCCCGTCGAAAAAACTTTTTGTTTACGTACGTGTAACACACAAAAAACAACCCCCGTTTGGAGTTCTCCAAACGGGGGATTTTATTATGATTGTATCCTTTTATTTTTCATTCGGCATTTTAGAAGCGAAATAGAACACTATAAGCCCTGCAATAGTCAGTAGGGGAATGGGTAATAAATCGAGATTCATTACCGCAGTAACCGCGGTAAACGCAGGGAACGCTTCGGTAATTTTGTTTACGATAAACACGAAAAGCGCCACAAGCGCAGGGCCAAGCGTACCTGCTCCCTTGCCGAAAATATCGTAAATACCGAAATATTCGCCCGATTTTTCCGACGGGATAATCGACGTGAAATACGAACGCGACATAGCTTGGATACCGCCTTGGAATAATCCTACGCACACTGCAAGAACCCAAAATTGCCATTGCGCTTTCAAGAACAATGCAAACAACGACACCGCCACGTAACCGCCGATACATACGAAAATTAACGTTTTATCCGAAATCTTTTTCGAGAGTCTGCCGATAATAATCGCGCTCGGAAACGCTACAATTTGCGTTACCAAAAGGGCGAGTAATAAGTCGGTTGTGCCGAAATGCAGCATATCCTGCCCGTAAATGGTTGCCATTTTAATAATGGTATACGCGCCGTTGATATACAGGAAGAACGCAACCAAAAACAAAAACGCTTTTTTATTGTGCTTTACTTCTTGGAAAATTTGTCCTAACCGCTTGAACGTATCCTTAAAAGGATGTTCGGGCTTGGGCAAGAAATGCTTTTGGCGGTAACTTTTATACAGCGGTAACGTAAACAACAGCCACCACGCCGCCGTAATTAAAAACGAAATAGTCATACGCCATTGCATACTCATTACCGCGTCGGGCACGACGAGTACCAAAAGCAAACAAACGGCAAACGGAATACAGCTGCCGATATATCCCCAGGCATAGCCGTTAGCCGATACGTTGTGCATTCTGTCTTCTTCCGTAACGTCGGAAAGCATAGAATCGTAAAATACGCACGACGATGAAAGGCTGCTTTCGGTAATGACGTAAATCACGGCGAAGAGTATAGCCGTCAAGAAAGGCAGGGAGAGCAGGGTACAACCGATAATGCCGATAAGCGCAAACGTCAAAAAGGAAGTGCGTTTGCCCTTGAAATCTGCCATTGTACCGAAGATAGGGCAAATGAACAGGGAAAGCAGTGCTACGATAGACGATACCGCGCCCCAAATGGTGGTGGCAAGACCTGTAGAATCGTTACCAACAAGCGAATTAAAGTAAATGGGAATAATCGTTGACGCGAAGAGTACGAACGCGGAATTCCCCACGTCGTACATCACCCATTTCTTTTCTAGTGATGTCAGTTTCATACTACTCATATTCGTTTTTCTCCTTTAAAAATACCGCTATAATTATATTGATAGAAAGCATTCGTTAATTTTTCTTCGGCTGCCGTTTTGGAAATATTTTCCACAAATTCGCAAATCAGCGCGTTTGCTTTCGGTACGGCGGCGTTACATTTTTCTTGTAAAACTTCGCCCATACCTTGAAAACGGATATCGTCCTTTTTATGCAAGAACATATCCCCAAATTTCCGTTCCATACCTGCAATTTTCAGTACGGCGTGGGCAAGCGCGTGGAAGGGTTCGCACTTGCTTGAAAACCAACCGTTTATCTTTTTGATAGTTTTAATAGCCAACGCTATGTCTTCTTCCTGTACGCTTAAGATAGCGGCGCAGGCTTGCGTGGTATAGTTTTCGCCCGAAATAGGGGTTGCGGTGTTGTAGCCGCGTATGGGCAAGCCGTCTTGTCGTAGCATATATTTATCTAATTCCGATTCGATTTTTCCGTGCGTAAACGTACCGTGCGCCTTTTCGTCAATATACGGGTGGCAGGTAACGTCTAACGTGAAATGGCATAAAAAACCGCAAACGTACGAAAGCAGAGCGTGTGCAAACGCCTTGTCTTTTTCGTTGGCAGCGCGCGTAATTTCTTTGGCGGCGTGCACGAAAAAGCGTTCGGGCGGAACGGCGTGCAGCGCCACACCGCGGCTGCGTACGTCGTTTTTCTTCATAGGTTTATGATAGAACAAGATATCCGGACCTTGCGTACCCAGCGCAAACGCTTCTTTGTATTGTTGAACAATTTCACGTAAAGTGGGGGGCAGAGTCGTTTCTACTGCTTGTCCAAAGCGGTAATGTGTGTAAAGGGCAGGCATATACGCTCCTTTTTGTAGGGAAAGTTTCCCCTTATTTATCATTATATCATATATTTTATGTAAAAGATAGCACTTAAAACCTAAAAAATTGGTTGTCATATAAAAAAGTTACAGTTTTTTTCGTGAATGAAACGTTTGTCGGCGGCAAATACTATAATTAAAAAGAGATAAAACGGACAAGAAAAGTGTAAACGCGTGGGGCAGGTACGCGTTGAATGAAAACGGAGAAGATATGTTAAACAGACGGGAAAACGAAGTGATGCGCGCGGTATATTCTCTTTGCGAAAAGCAAGGGATATGCCTTATTTCGCCTGCCGAACTTTTGGAAACGTTACCGTCGAGAAAAAAGTACGACGAAACGAAGCTGGAAAAAATTTTAAACGCTTTGGCGCTGGACGATTATTTCCAACTGCTATTTTCCGAACGCAAGGGCGAAAAAATGTACGTCATTTCCCTGCACGCAGGCGGCTATGCGTACAAGCGTTGCGAACTGCAGCGAAAACGCAGTGTAGCGGTAAAAATATTATGGGCGATAACTTCGGCAGTAATTGCGTTTGCGGTGGGTTGGATACTCAAAAAGATATTTTAACGCGTGGCAAAAAAATGCTACGCATTTTGTTTACTTTTGGGAAATAATATGTTATAATGTAAACAAATGTTTGAAAACGCGGCTACAAGGAGGGCGGAAAAATGGAATTTATATTGCGTTCGGCTTTTGCGCCCACGGGCGACCAGCCGCAAGCGATTGAAAAACTCACCGAAGGCGTGCTGGACGGAATGCGCGCGCAAGTACTTGTAGGGGTAACGGGCAGCGGTAAAACGTTTACGATGGCAAACGTCATTAAAAACGTCAACCGACCGACGCTGGTTATCGCGCATAATAAAACGCTCGCCGCCCAGCTTTGTAACGAGTTTAGGGAATTTTTCCCCGACAACCGCGTGGAATATTTCGTTTCCTATTACGATTATTATCAACCCGAAAGCTATATCCCCACGACGGACACGTATATTGAAAAAGATTTGAGTATGAACGACGAGATAGACAAGCTGCGTAACAGCGCTACGGGTTCGCTTATGGAACGCAAAGACGTTATCGTGGTGGCGTCCGTTTCGTGTATTTACGGGCTTGGCGCGCCCGAAGAATATTTCCGCTTGTCGTTATCCCTGCGGCCTGGTATGGAATGGGAACGCAACGCGCTTATCCGCAAGCTTATCGAGCTGCAGTATGCGCGCAACGACGTCGATTTCAAACGTTCCACCTTTCGTGTGCGCGGCGACGCGTTGGAGATATTTCCTGCGTCTAATTCGGAAGTGGCTATCCGCGTGGAATTTTTCGGCGACGAGATAGAAAAAATTTACGAAGTGGAAGCGTTGACGGGGAATAAACTCAACGAGCTTTCGCACGTGGCGATATTCCCTGCCAGCCAGTATGCGGTGGGCACGGAGAAATTGCAAAACGCGCTTTGTATGATAGAAGAAGATTTACGCGGCGAAGTGAAAGCGTTTGAAGACGCCGGTAAAATTTTGGAAGCGCAACGCTTGAAACAACGCACCGAGCACGATTTGGAAATGATGCGTGAAATCGGTTATTGCAGCGGCATAGAAAATTATAGCCGCTATTTCGACGGGCGCAATCCGGGCGAGCCGTCGTTTACCTTGCTCGATTATTTCCCGTCGGGGGAATTTTTGGTGTTTATCGACGAAAGTCATATGACGATACCGCAAATCCGCGCTATGTACCACGGCGATTTATCGCGCAAGAAAAACCTTGTCGATTACGGTTTCCGTATGCGTGCGGCGTACGATAATAGGCCGCTGACCTTTACGGAGTTCGACGCGCGCGTACCGCAAGTGATTTTCGTTTCCGCAACCCCTGCCCCGTACGAGCTGGAGCAGGCTGGACAAGCGGTGGAACAACTCATTCGGCCTACGGGCTTACTCGATCCTGAAATCACGGTGAAGCCCACTCGTGGGCAAATTGACGATTTGCTTTCGGAAATCCGTATGGTCGTGGGCGGTGGCGGCAGAGTGCTGATTACCACACTCACGAAAAAGATGGCGGAAGAACTTACCGATTATCTCAAAGAACACGGCGTAAAGGTGAAATATATGCACAGCGATATCGACACGTTAGAGCGCGTGGATATCGTAAACGGCTTGCGCTTGGGAGAATTTGACGTGCTTTGCGGAATTAACTTACTTCGCGAAGGGTTAGACTTACCCGAAGTGAAGCTTGTGGCAATACTCGACGCGGACAAGGAAGGTTTTTTGCGCAGCGATACGGCACTCATTCAAACGATAGGGCGTGCGGCGAGAAACAGCGAAGGGCGCGTGGTGATGTATGCGGACACGATAACCGACAGTATGAAACGGGCTATCGGGGAAACCAACCGTAGAAGAAAGGCGCAGGACGAATATAACAAAGCGCACGGTATCGTGCCGAAAACGATTATCAAGGAAGTGAAATCTACCTTGAATATCACGAAGAAAAAGACGGGGGACGATATTAAAATGCAGGATATCCCCGACGAAATAGAAAAATTGAAAGCACTTATGAAAGTGGCAAGTGGACAACTCGATTTTGAACGCGCTATTGAAATTCGTGAAAAAATAGCGGAGTTAAAAATGAAATTGCGTAAAGCGCAAAGGTAAAAATATGCAAGAAGAAATAGTAATTAAGGGTGCGAAAGAGAACAATTTAAAAAATATCGATTTAACCATTCCCCGTAACAAATTGACGGTATTTACGGGGCTTTCGGGCAGCGGAAAATCGACACTTGCGTTCGATACCATTTTCGCCGAAGGGCAACGTAGATACGTAGAGAGTTTATCGTCGTACGCGCGGCAATTTTTAGGACAAATGGAAAAACCGGACGTCGAGAGTATCGACGGGCTTTCGCCTGCCATTTCTATCGACCAAAAAACTACGTCGCGCAATCCCCGTTCCACGGTGGGTACGGTTACGGAAATTTACGATTATTTCCGTTTGTTATTTGCCCGTATCGGCGTGCCGCACTGTCCTAAATGCGGCAGGGAAATCCGTCGGCAAACGGTAGATGAAATTTGCGATAGAGTAATGGCTATGCCCGAAGGGAGTAAAATTCTCGTTAACGCGCCCGTTGTACGCGGCAGGAAAGGGGAATACCGCAAGGAGTTAGAATCGTTTAAAAAGAGCGGTTTCGGCAGAGTGAAAATAGACGGTATCGTCTACGATTTACAAGAAGAAATTAAGCTGGAAAAGAATATCAAGCACGATATTGCCGTTGTGGTGGATAGATTAGTGGTAAAGCCTACGGTGCAAAAGCGTTTGACGGACAGCTTGGAAACGGCGTTAAAGCTTGCAAACGGATTGGTGATTATCGATTGCGACGGCAAGGAAGATTTGTATTCCGTCAATTACGCCTGTCCCGACTGCGGCGTATCCATTGAAGAAATTGAACCGAGAATGTTTTCGTTCAATACGGTATACGGCGCGTGTCCTACCTGTTCGGGGTTAGGTTTTAAACAGTTTGTCGACCCCGATTTGGTATGTCCCGACAAAAATAAAACACTCCGTGAAGGGGCAATGAAGGTAACGGGCTGGAACTTAGGTTCAAACTCTATGGCACTAATGGAGCTTTCCGCACTCTCCAAGGCGTACGGATTTTCGTTGGACGTGCCCGTTAAGGATTTATCCAAAGAAGTATACGATATTTTAATGTACGGCAGCGACGAGCGCGTGGATATGCAATACACCACCCGTTCGTTTTCGGGGAGTTTTAAAAAGACGTGGGAAGGCTACGTCCATAATTTACAACGCCGCTACGCAACGTCCACTTCGGACGGAGTAAAAAGCGATATCGAACGTTTGATGCGGAATGCGCCCTGCGATAATTGCGGCGGTAAACGTTTGAAAAAAGAAGCGCTTTCCGTATACGTTGGCGGTAAAAACATTTGGGAAGTTTGCGAAATGTCCGTGGATACTTTATGCGCGTTTATGGACGATTTGCAAACGAAACTTACCAAAACCGAGCATCTTATTGCGGACGCAATCATCAAAGAAATTAACGCTCGGTTGGGCTTTTTAAGCAACGTGGGGTTAAACTATCTTACGCTTACCCGTACGGCGGTTACGCTGTCGGGCGGGGAAAGCCAACGTATTCGTTTGGCGACGCAAATCGGCAGTGCGCTTACGGGCGTATTATATATTTTGGACGAGCCGAGTATCGGTTTGCACCAACGGGATAACGAAAAGCTGTTGCACTCGCTTAAGGGCTTGCGCGATTTGGGGAATACGCTTATCGTGGTAGAGCACGACGAAGATACGATGCGCGCAGCCGATTTTATCGTGGATATCGGTCCAAAAGCAGGGGTGCACGGCGGCGAAGTAGTGGCAAGCGGTACTCCCGAAGAAATAATGCAGGCGAAAAATTCTATCACAGGCGATTATTTAGCAGGGCGGCGGAAGATAGAAGTGCCGCTTGTCCGCGCCACACCGACGGATAAGTGGTTGGAAATTTACGGTTGTAAACAAAACAATTTGAAAAATATCGACGTGAAAATTCCCGTAGGCTTAATCACGTGTATTACGGGCGTTTCGGGCAGCGGTAAATCGAGTTTGGTAAACGAGATTATCGAACCCACGCTTGCGGCGGAGCTCAACGGCGCAAAACGTGCTTTTGGTAAATACGAAAAAATGGACGGCGTGGAATATTTCGATAAAGTGATTGCGATAGACCAGTCGCCTATCGGCAGAACGCCGCGCAGTAATCCTGCAACGTATACGGGAGTATTTAACGCCATTCGTGATTTATTCGCAATGACGCCCGACGCGAAAGAGCGCGGGTATAAAGCAGGGCGGTTTTCCTTTAATATTTCGGGTGGCAGATGCGAACATTGCTTTGGCGACGGTATCATTAAGATAGAAATGCACTTCTTGCCCGATATTTTCGTGCCTTGCGAAGTATGTAGCGGCAAGCGGTATAATAGAGAAACGTTAGAAGTGCGCTACAAGGGCAAGAGTATTGCCGACGTGTTGGATATGACGGTGGAAGAAGCTTGCGAATTTTTCCAACCTATCCCTGCCATATATAATAAAATAAAAACGTTGAACGACGTGGGGCTTGGGTATATTAAGCTGGGGCAAAGTTCTACAACGCTTTCGGGCGGCGAAGCGCAGCGTGTAAAGCTGGCTACCGAGCTCGCGCGGCGTTCTACGGGTAAAACGCTGTATATTTTAGACGAGCCGACAACGGGTTTGCACGCGTACGACGTAGAAAAACTTATTCAAATACTGTTAAAATTACGCGAAAACGGCAATACGGTGCTCGTTATCGAGCATAACCTCGACGTTATAAAAACGGCGGATTATATCGTCGATTTAGGGCCTGAAGGGGGCGACGGCGGCGGTGAAATCGTATGCGTGGGGACGCCCGAAGAAGTGGCGAAAGACACGCGCAGCTATACGGGTAAATTCTTGAAAAACGTGCTGAAATAAGCGGCAAAAAATTCCATAAAATTGTTCAAATTTTCCATTGAAAAAGCTTTGTACTCTTGGTATAATATACAAGATCTTGTAAGAGATGTAAACAAGGAGAAAAGAGATGGAACGATTTAAAATCGGCTTTTGGAACTATTCACCCGTAGGCAAACACGATCCCGAAAAGGCGGCGGCAGATTGGGAGGAGTTGGGGATGAACTTGCCCTTAACCTTTACGTACGACCCCACATTAGAAAAGCAAGAGGCGGAAGAACAGGATGGTACGGCGGAAACAAATATTGCTAAAATTGGTATCGGCAAAGGATACACTAAACAAGGCATTATCGATTGTTTAGACGCGTGGCACAAGCGCGGACATAAAGCGTTCGTTTACGATAACCGTACCAATTTCCGTACTCTTGAAAAAATCGGCGAAGAAGAATTCATCAAAGGCGTAAAACAAGCGGTGGCCGATTTTGGTTGGCATCCTGCGGCGTACGGATTTCATATCGGCGACGAACCCAACGCTAAGCAATGGGAATGCGCGGTACGCGCGTATCAAATCGTGAAAGAATACGCGCCTAAGGAACAAACGCATTTTATTAACTTTTATCCTATTTGGGGTGGCCCTAGCTTTAAAGAACAACTCGGTTGTACGCAGGACGAATACGCGGATAAAATTGCCGATTTTATGAACCGAGTAGATACCAAACTCGTCGGGTACGATTATTACGGGCAGTGTACGTATAGCGACAATATCGAGCCTGCGATGCACGAATATTTCAAGAATTTGAATATATTCCGTAAGGCGGCGGATAAAACGGGCGGCGCGTTTATCAATAGTATTTTATCGGTAGGCCACTGGAACTACCGCGAACCGAACGACCACGATTTTCGTTTCCAAATAGCCACGTCTATCGCGCACGGCGCGGACGGGTGGTATTATTTCTATGTATACCAAAACGCGGTAAGCGAAAGTTATCGTCGACCGATTATCGATATGTTTGGCAAACGCACGCCGAATTTCGATTTGATGGCTTGGCATAATAAAGTGGCACAAATGTACTACGGCGAAGCGCTGACGGGGTATAAATTTGATAAAGTGTGGCATTTCCATAAATCGTACGGCGGAACGCCGCTTTTTGAAGGCACGCCCGAGCTGGAAAGTATTGAACATATCGTAAACCCGTCCGCGACGGCAATTACGCGGTTTGTAAACGCCGAAGGGAAGGTTGCGTACGGTATTACCAACTTGAATAGGGAAAAACCGATAAAAGTCCGCCCGCATTTTACGGGTGCGTTGGCGAAATACAACAACTACGATTTGTGGTTCGCGCCCGGTCAAATATTCATTTTTACCGAAGAGAAGAGATATCCCTAAACGGAATAAAAGTAAAAAGGCAAAGAAACTCTTGTAAAAGACGCGCAAAATCCCCACGGTTTAGCGTGATACTCTTAACGGAGTATTCACGCTAACTAAGTTTGCCCTTACGGGCAAGTGAAGCTATCTTCGATAGTGAAGTTCACTAACAGAAAAAGAGAGGACATTTCGGCGATAAACCGTTTTGTTCTCTCTTTCTGCTTGTATAGGGGTTTGGGTTTAGCCCATTCTGTATTTGTCCAGACAAATGCGATGCTCGCACTTAGTAGAGTTTTCAAATTCTCCGCTAAGAACATCACCCATTTCCGTGGGGATTGTTTTACATTATTTAATAATTTATATACTTATTAAAACGCTTTGCCAGCCGAACCGAGCACGTTAACGATTTTGTGTTTAACCATTTCTTTCATCATTGCGCGCGCGTCGCCAAGGTATTGACGGGGGTCGAAGTGGCCGGGGAATTCGCTGTAATGCTTACGGATAGCCGCCGTGAACGCTACGCGAAGGTCGCTGTCGATATTGATTTTGCAAACCGCCATTTGCGCTGCTTTGCGAAGTTCGGATTCGGGAATACCGATAGCGTTGGGCATTTCGCCGCCGAATTGATTTACGATAGCCACTTTGTCTTGGGGAACGGACGAAGCACCGTGCAATACGATAGGGAAGCCGGGCAATCTCTTGCCGATTTCTTCCAAGATATCCAAACGGAGCTTAGGGTCTTGACCGGGCTTGAATTTATACGCGCCGTGCGAAGTACCGATGGCGATCGCTAACGAGTCGATACCCGTTCTTTGCGTAAATTCTTCTACTTCGTCGGGGGAAGTAAATTGCGCGTCTGCCGCGTCTACGTTTACGTCGTCTTCAATCCCCGCGAGTTTTCCAAGTTCGGCTTCTACCACAACGCCGTGGTCGTGAGCGTATTCTACAACTTTTTTCGTCAAAGCGATATTTTCTTCCCAAGGCTTGGACGAAGCGTCAATCATAACGGACGTGAAGCCGCCGTCGATGGAAGCTTTACAAATTTCAAAATCAGCACCGTGGTCAAGGTGCATCGCGATAGGAATATCGTTGGTTTCCACTGCAGCTTGTACAAGGTGCTTTAAATATACGGGGTTAGCGTATTTTCTCGCGCCTGCGGATACCTGCAAAATAACGGGAGATTTCTCTTCGTTAGCGGCTTCGACGATAGCCTGAATCATTTCCATGTTGTTTACGTTGAATGCGCCGATAGCGTATTTGCCTTCGTACGCCTTCTTGAACATTTCGGTAGTGTTTACCAAAGGCATAATAAATTCCTCCAAAAAAATATCTTTTTTTCGTACGAACATATTATACTCTATTTTACATAAAAAAGCAAATAAAATTACGGGGTGGCTTCGGCTTTTTTTATTTTTTAGCCCGTTTCCAGGGTAGAAAGGGGCGTTGTGAAAAAAAAATCAAAAAAAATAAAAAAAATTGAAAAATGCCGCGCAAAACAGCTTGACTTAAATTTCGTTTCATAATACAATAAATGGGCAAGAAACGGAAAACGCTTCATTTTACCCGTTTTTCCCCGTTAGTTGAACGGAAAATAAAAGCACTCTGTTTTGCATTCATTAACTATAAAGAAAAATAACACTAAGAAAGGAGTAACATATTATGAAAACCTATATGGCGCACGCCGAAACGGTTGAAAGAAAGTGGTATGTTGTAGACGCAGAAGGCGTAGCACTCGGTCGTCTTGCAAGCCACGTAGCATCCGTTCTTCGCGGTAAACATAAACCCACCTACACTCCCAACGTAGACACCGGCGATTTCGTAATCGTTATCAACACCGATAAGGTGCTTTTGACGGGTAAGAAGTTGGAAGATAAATTCTACAGATATCACACCGCTTATATCGGCGGTTTGAAAGAAATTCCCTACAAGAAATTGATGGCGGAAAAAAGCGACCTCGCCGTTTATGAAGCAGTAAAAGGTATGCTCCCCAAAAATAGTCTTGGTAGAGTAATGTTGAAGAAACTCCGCGTTTACAAGGGCGCGGAACACAACCACGCGGCTCAAAAACCCGAAGTTCTCAAAATAGACAAATAAGAGAGGATTGAAATATGGCAAAAGCAAACGTGAAAAAGAAAATTCAGTTCTGGGGAACGGGCAGAAGAAAGAAGGCTATCGCTCGTGTACGTCTTATTCCTGGTGGCAACGGTACTATCGTTATTAACGACCGTAGTTTTGAGGACTATTTCCCTCAAGGTACGTTGCAATACATTGTTAAGCAACCTCTCGTAGCGGTAGAAGCGGAAGCGAAATACGACGTTATGGTTAACGTTATCGGCGGCGGTTATACCGGTCAAGCAGGCGCTATTCGTCTTGGTGTAGCGCGTGCGTTGTTGGAAGCGGAAGAAAACAGCCGTCCTGTATTGAAAGCGGCAGGTTTCTTAACGCGCGACCCTCGTGCAAAGGAAAGAAAGAAGTACGGCTTGAAGAAAGCTCGTCGTGCACCTCAGTTCTCGAAGAGATAAGACAACACAGAAAACGCATCTTGTATGCGTTTTCTTTTTGATATAAAGAAAAACCACGCGATAGTCGCGTGGTTCGATAGAGGTTTACCGATGAGTATTGAAATAAAAACTCCGATTGTGTATAATGAAAGTATGACCCGCCAGTCAAAAATCAAATACACAATCGGAGGATATTAAAATGACAGACTCATCTAATACCACAAATAGTTTAGCACATACGAAATGGAATTGCAAGTACCATATTGTTTTTGCACCAAAATATCGTAGAAAAGTTTTTTACGAAGAACATAGATTTGAAGTTCGAGAAATACTCAGAAAGCTATGTGAATGGAAAGGTGTAGAAATAATAGAAGGGGAAGTATGTCCCGACCATGTACATATTCTTGTATCGATTCCCCCTAAAATAAGCATTTCGATATTCATGGGATATCTGAAAGGTAAGAGCGCGACAATAATATTTCAAAAGTTTGGAAACATGAAGTTTGCATACCGAAATCGCGAATTTTGGTGTAAGGGATATTATGTCGATACGGTGGGTAAAAACACCAAAGCGATACAAGAATATGTTGCAAATCAATTACAAGCGGATAAAGAGACAGACCAATTAAGTCTCTTTGATCCGCGTGACCCGTTGACGGGTAGCAAGTAAGACGTGCATGACTGGCAGGTCAACCAAAAAGCACATTTGTGCTACGCCAGTGAACAAGGGCTATGCCCGAAAAATAAAAACCACCCGATATTCGGGCGGATGATTATTTATGCACGACGAGCTTTAAAAGGATAGGGCTCCCGAAAAAGTTTTGCAGGGGCAAAAGTTTTTTGGGAAGAGGAAGGGCAACGGCGAAACGCGCAATTTTCCCAAACGGGAGAATTGCGAAAACGCAAAGTTTGCCCTGACGAGTGCACCTCAATTCTCGAAGAGATAAGACAACACAGAAAACGCATCTTGTATGCGTTTTCTTTTTTTTGTCGTTCCATTTTTTGTGGCGTTGGCGGAAGTTCTTTGGGGGTCAGTCATACCCCAAAAAAGTGTTTACAAACCGCCGATTTTATGATATAATTAAATAAATTAGGGCTTTCATTGATGGGCTTGCATTTATAAAGCAAAAGGAGAAGCGGTTTGTGAATGGAAATTTCAAAATAAAGGGACTTCAAATTCAAACAAAAAGATTGATATTACGGTCTTTTGTTCAATCGGACTTGGATGATTTTTATGAATATGCATCTGTTGAAGGCGTGGGGGAAAGAGCTGGGTGGAAGCATCACGAAAGTAAGCAGGCATCCCAACAAATATTAAATGGTTTTATAAAAGAAGATAAGACGTTTGCCATTGTCCTGAAAGAAAATAATAAAGTGATTGGTTCTCTTGGAGTTGAAAAATACGGTATGGAAGAAACTTTAACCGAGTTTCACAACTACAAAGGAAGAGAAATCGGATACGTTTTAAGTAAGGATTATTGGGGAAAAGGTATTATGCCTGAAGCTGTAAAGGCTGTCATTGATTATTTATTTGACGATTTAAATTTAGATTTTTTGCTCTGTGGATATTACGACTATAATAATCAATCGAAAAGAGTTCAGGAAAAGTGTGGCTTTAAGCCGTATAGAAAGCTTATAATGGATACACGTTTAGGAACAAGCGAACCCGGTGTTTTAAATTTGCTTATAAATCCCAATAAAAATATATCGCTTGTTTTCTCGCATCCAGAAACTTTAATCTACGACCAAGAATAAATTCTAATGTATCAAGCGGTTATGTGGAAAACCACGTTTACCGCAAGCGTTTGGCACGGCGTTCGTGCGCGTCCATAAAACCTAAAACGGCGTTTTGCGCGGCAGAATAGGGCGGAGAAACGGGCTCGTTTACAGGGGACGAAGAAATACATTCTTCGTCCTTTTCGTCGTTTATAGGCGGATTTGCGGAGTTGGACGAAGGCGCGGTAGACGGTAAAATAGATTGTAAAAGTTGAAATAAACCGAAAGGCTCCATATAAAAAATCTCCAAATATAAAAATTTCACGAAAAAAAGCGGTAAAAACGGGGTGTTTTTGTTTGCTTTGATTTGCGTTTTGATATATAATAGAATATGCGTTAAAGTAGTTTGTTTATAACGGGTGAAAATACGCTGCGCCATTTGGCGCACTTACATAAACGGTGAACGCCGTTTAGAAAACACAGTAACTTATTAAGGAGTCCTTTACAATGAGGGATACAAGCAAAAAATTACTTTCCGTAGCGGCAGCTGCCGTGCTTGGCTCGACCTTCTTTTTAGCAGGTTGCGGCGCTACGGCATACAAAGGCGACGTATTAGATAATTACGTATCCGAAGCGCAAGTGTCAAGCAACGGCGGTTTTGCCGTGCAAAAGGGCGATTTCGTGTACTTTATCAACGGATACGAAAGCAATACTGCGGATAACACGTACGGCGAAGTGGAAAAGGGGGCGCTCATGCGTATTTCCGTAACCGATTTACAAAACGGGAATTATTCCAACGTAAAAACGGTAGTACCGTCGTTATTCGTCGCGCAAGACTATACTTCGGGTATTTATATCTTTGACGATTACGTATATTATGCAACGCCTACCACCAACAAGAACTACGGTACGGGTGAAGCAAGTAACGAATCGTTAGATTTCAAGCGCGCGTCCATTAAAGGCGACGCAGCGCCTATGGAAGATTACTATTTCCGTTTGAAGAATAAAGCTTCGAAATACCGTTTCGTAAAAGAAGGGAACGTGGTGTACTGTCTTTATGAAGAAGACGGCGATTTATATTCGTTCAACACGTCCACGAGAAAATCGGCGTTGCTTGTGAAAGACGCGTCGAAATATTATTACGACGAAACGAATTTAGATTCTCCCTACGTATACTACACAATGTCGGTAGCGGACGTGGACAAGGAAAATAAAAATTCGGAAGACTACACGCAGCTGTATTGCGTAAACGCTGCCGCAACGGCAACGGCGAGTGCTTCCAACGCGGAAATTACCGTTACGGTTGGGAATGGCGAAACGGTGAAATACGATTTTGACGAAACGTATTTCCAAGAGCAAAACAAAAAAGAGAAAGACGCAGGCAACGACGAGCCTTACAATTTGGGTGATTATACCACTTATCCGTACGTGAACCTTGGTAACTTGGTTTTGGACGGCGTGGGTATCGGCAACGAACAAACGGTGTTTAACACTAACGGCGTTGCAGGCGCATTGAAATCGGGCGGATACACCTATACGATTGACAGCGTACAAAACGGCGGTGTGTACTTTACGCGTAGTGGCGTTATTCAAAACGGCTCTGACGCGGGTAGCTCGGAATTGTATTATTTGTCAACTGCGAACACTTCCAAAACGGACTGGAATGCCGTAACCGGCAATGCGGACGCTACGTTGGAAGTAGCCGCACCCGATTCCACCAAAACGGCAGACGCGCTTTTATATAAAGACGCAAGCGGCGCGCACGCGTTCCTTTATAAACAAGCGGAAGGTGGCGATACCGTATTGAAACGCTACGAAAAGAACGAACTTGGCGAATATGAAACGGTAACGCTGACGGGCGATATGGCGGACGCTACTCTTTGGAAGATTGTAGGCAACACCGTATATTATTACGATACCAAAACGTCGCTTGACGAGTCTACAACCACTACCACCAACGGTAAAAACCTTTGTATGATTCGTTTCGACGGCACGAAAGAAGATTACGGTATCAAGCAAGATTTCGGTGGCGACGAAGCTTCGGAAGCGTTTGCTCCGGCAATCGTTCCCTTGGTAGATTGGGATTCTTCTTGGTATGCGCCTGAAATTTTCGGGGATACCGTATTATATGTCAACACGCAAACGTACGGTGCAAACGCGTATAAATATATTTACGCGGCGAAAGTAGACGCGGCAAGCGTGAAAGCGAACGCCGAAGCGGTAAAAGCGGTAAATGAAGAAATAGAAAAGCGCACCAACGCGACGACGAAAGCCGTGCTCACCTATTACTACCGCACGGGGCTTACCACCGCCTACGACGCGGTAAAAGATAAGGACTTGTATAGCGCCTCGCAAAAGGACAGCATTCAAGCATTTATTGATAAGTTTACGAATAACGAATTGAAGCTGGAAAATAAAATTATTTCCATTGTCGGTAAAATGACGGACGAAGACGCGGAAGCAGTAGCGAACGAATGGGCGGCTACCTTAAAGAAAGAAACGGTGGTGGAAGAAGAAACCGGTTTGGAAACTTGGGTAATTGTATTGATTGTGGTAGGCAGCGTATTAGTAGTTGCGGCGGCAGTGCTTATTCCTTTGCTTATCGTTGCAAAGAAAAAGAAAGCGGCAAAAGCGGAAGAAGAAGCTACGGTAAATGCGTATAAGCGTAAAAAGATTGATACCACCGACGATAAGAGTATCGACGTTTACGCCGACGACGAAGCAACTGAAACGGTAGAAGAAGTGCAAGCGGAAGACATCGTGGAAGAAGAAAAACAAGACGAATAAAAGACGAAAAAAGCGTTCTCGCTATGCAGAACGCTTTTTTTTACAAAAAAAATAAAAATTTTTTCTTAAAATATTAAAAAACGGTATAAAAACGGTTTACAAAATCGCAAAATCTTAATATAATATAGCAAAATCACGGCGTAGCCGATAACGAGGGAAAAATAAATATGGCGAGATATGTGTTGTGTCCGCGTTGCGAATTGAATTTTATCGACGCAGACGAAAGAGAATATTGCGAAGTATGCACGAAGGAATTAAGCGGCGAGAAAACGTTCTCCGACGATTTTGAAGCGGAAGAAAATTTGGAAGGGACGGAGCTTTGTCCTATTTGCGGCGAAAATTATATGGCGTTCGGCGAAAAGATGTGCGAAGAGTGTAAAAAGAAGAACGCATATGAAGACGAGGAAATGGAAGAAGACGAGGATAAGGAAGACGCGTCTTGGAGAAGCTATCTCGACGACGAAGACGACGACCTTGATTTGGGTATTCCCGATTCTGAATTTGAAGACGAAGATATGGAAGACGACGAAGAAGACGAAGAATTGGAAAGCGAAGAAGACGATTTCGAGTACGTTTCCGCGGACGATTATTACGATATAGGCGATGACGACGAAGAAGACGAAGATGATGACGACGACGATTTTTAAGCCTGTTTTCGCGTTAAAAAAGTAAAATAAATACAAACCCTTTCTTTAAACGTTGCGTTTAAAGAAAGGGTTTTTTGCAACAATTATAAATCGTCCGCGTCCTGTACGGGGGTTTCTTTTTTGTTTTTAGGTCGCCCCGTATAACTGCCGTTTACGTCCGTATCCGAAGGCTCGGGAAATAACTCCAACGCCTTTTGGGTAGGGGCAGGGATGCGATGAGTTTTCTTTTTAGTCATTGTTGCCGCCGTGTTCGTAGCTATGGTTTTCACTGTTTTTATTGCCGCAGTTTTTGCTACCGCAATTTTTGTTGCCACAGTTTTTAGCTTTACCGTTTTGTTTGTTTTTCATAATAACGTTCTCCTTATTTTTTCCAAGACGTACGCTTGGTCCTTTTGTTGTTTTGCCGTTTTACACGGAATTATTGACGTACTCCTTCAAAAGGGAGATGCAAATCGACGTAGCCTTGTCCTGCTTTACAAAGCGGACAAACTTTCCAAGCTTCCGTTCCTACGTGCATATAACCGCATTCGCTACAAATCCATAAAATAGGATGTTCGCTTTTATACAGAGTTCCGTTTTTAACGGCGTCGCAAAGGTATTGAAATATAATTTTGTGTTGCCGTTCTACGTCCGCTACCATTTTATACAAAGCGGCGATATCTTCAAAACCTTCCTTTTGCGCTGTAAGTGCAAACGTCGGGTAAATATCTTCCGATTCGTTTTTTTCGTCGGTAGAGGCAAATTTTAATCCTTCCGCAAGCGTACCTGCGTGAAAAGGATATCCAGCGTCAAATTCTACGTTATCTCTACTGCCTGTTTTTTCAATTATCTTATTAAAAAATTGCGTAGCGTGTAACGTTTCGTTTTTCGCAATGGTGCGGACAGCGTCCGCAAGTGTTTTCAGTTTTTCCTGCATAGCAAGTTTGGCTATCATCTGATAACGCATACCTGCTTGACATTCGCCGGCAAAACTGCGTGCTAAGTTTTTAAATGTTTCCGTGTTTTCAAATTGCATAATAAACTCCATTTCCAAGGCTTGCCTTGTACGTTCAGTATGGGAAAACGGACTGCGCTTATACGTTCATTTTTCAGCCAAGATTTGGAAAAAGTAAAAAATCGGCGTAAAACCGCTTGCAAAAATACGCGTAATTGTATACAATGATAGAAAGAAAAATATAAAAATAAAAACAAGGCGGTTTTTATGTTAAATATTGTATTAGTAGAACCCGAAATTCCTCAAAACGCAGGGAATATCGCACGTACGTGCGCTGCTACGGGTACTCGATTGCATTTTATCCGTCCGTTAGGGTTTGAAGTGAGTGATAAATACTTAAAACGCGCGGGCTTGGATTACTGGAACTTGGTAGAAATTTTTTATTACGACAGTTTTGAAGAACTTTGCGAAAAATACCCCGACGGGACGTTTTATTTTTTTACGACGAAGGGTAGAAAACGGCATAGCGACGCGGCGTTTAAAGACGGCGATTTTTTGGTGTTTGGAAAAGAAACGAAAGGGTTACCCGAAGAATTGTTATTAAAACACCCCGAAACGTGTTTGCGCATTCCTATGCGCGGCGAAGCGCGTTCGCTCAATTTAAGCAACTCGGTAGCCATTGTGCTGTATGAAGCACTCCGTCAAAACGATTATTTTTCTCTTTTGGAAGAAGGGGAGCTGCATCATCATTCTTGGAGTGAAGCAACCGTGGAGAAATAACCGCAGCAATAAATTGTTGAAAATAAGTATAAAATAATAAATTATAGGCAATAACTTCCGTGTATCTTCACGGAGGTTATTTTTTATGAAAAAAGTTTGCATAATTTTTCTTTTGTCAATCATAATAAGTTTAACGGCGTACGGATTTTCTTCCGGCGCAGCGGTGCGTATGCGCCAAGAATGCGTTACTTCGCAGTATTTACGTATTCACATCCGCGCGGACAGCAACGAAGAACGCGCGCAAGCGGTAAAATATCTCGTGCGCGACGAAATTGTGGCGTATCTTACTCCCCTTGTCGCGGAATGCGAAAGCAAAGCCGAAGCGCTGGCAGGGATAGAGCAACGGTTATCGCAAATAGAACAAACGGCGAAAGACGTATTGCGTGAAAACGGGTTTTTCTACGGCGCGAGCGCAACGCTGCAAACGGAATATTTCCCTACCCGTGTATACGATACGTATACGCTTCCAGCAGGGGAATATACCGCGCTTATCGTGCGTTTAGGGGCGGGCAAAGGGGATAACTGGTGGTGTGTGGTATATCCACCCCTTTGTTTTACCGCGCCTACCGGACAAAACGTGGTGTATAAAAGCAAAATTGCGGAAATCATACAAAAATGGAAAAACGGGTAACGTTTTGAAAAGGATAGGGGCAGGTATGCGTTGAATTTGTACATACAGGAGGAAAGAGTATGAAAAAGTCAATAAAAAGAAGCGGTGTATGGGCAGCGGCGGCACTTGCGCTTGCGTTGCCTATCGCGGCAGGAATAAGCGCGGCTAACGTATACACGGCGCAGGTGGAAAATCAAGCGTCGGTATCGGTTATCGGCGTGGCGGCGGTGCTTCGTCAAGGCTCGAAAGGGAGCGACGTAAAAGAAGTACAACGCCGATTAAAAAACTGGGGATATTATAAAGGAAGCGTAGACGGAGTGTTTGGGGCGCAAACCAAAGCCGCCGTAATTTCTTTTCAAAAGAAGAACGGACTGACAGCGGACGGCGTTGTGGGTAAAGCTACCTATCAAGCACTGGGTATGAACGAAGCGTATAATTCGCTTGTGGGCAGCTCTTCCAGTTCGGGCGGCGGCGTAAACGGATTTTCCAGTTCGGACGTGTATTTGCTTGCGAGAACGATTTATGCCGAAGGTAGGGGTGAACCGTACGTGGGGCAAGTGGCTATCGGTGCGGTAGTATTAAACCGCGTGCGCCACGACGAATTTCCCAATACCATTTCGGGTGTGGTGTACCAAAAACACGCCTTTACTGCCGTTACGGACGGTCAAATCAATTTAACGCCCAACGAAACGGCGATGAAAGCGGCGCGCGATGCCATCAACGGATGGGACCCGTCGGGTGGGGCTATTTATTATTATAATCCTGCCGTAGCGACAAGTTCGTGGATATTCTCCCGTCCTACGGTAACGGTTATCGGTAAGCACGTATTTGCAATTTAAAAAGGGGGAAGAGAAATGAAAGAGAGTGAAAAAAAGACGGAAGTTGGAGTGAATATGTCTTCGGGAGCGGAGAAAGTAGAAGCGATTTCCAAAGAAAGTAAGCGTGTCAAAAAGGGCGAAAATAAAGCTGCGCAAAAAAAGACTGTAAAAAAAGAAACGGTTATCAAGCGTGAACAAGCGGAAAGCGCGGCGGCAAAGGCGCGCGTGGAAAAGGCTTTGAAAAAGAAAGAAGAAAAGGAAAAACGCGCGGCGGAGAAAAAGGCAAAAATAGAAAAGCTTGCCGCCGAGAGAAAAGCGTTGGCGGAAAAACGTGCGGCGGAGAAAAAGGCGAAAATAGAAAAACGCGCCGCTGAAAGAAAAGCGTTGGCGGAAAAACGCAAAGCGGAAAAGGAAGCGCGTATCCGTAACCGTGCGCACGCTAAGGCAAACCGTAAGCAAACGAAAAGCCGTATGCAAGCGCACCGTAAACAGGAACGGGAAGCACGTAAGCAAAACCGTACGCACCGTTCGTCGCAAAAGGGCTACGGCGGTTGGATTGCCGCGGTTGTAACACTCGGCGTGCTTACGTTGGCACTCGGTACTACCGTTACGGTGGGGGCGATTGATATGATGAATACCAAAAACGGCGTTATGGCAGGGCATCGCGCCACGACGTACGAGCTGGTAGGGATTATGGAACACGTCGACGACGATTTAGACCGCGCTCGCGTGTCCGCTTCTTCTGCACAACAACAGCGTATACTCACCGATTTGTTGGTGCAAGCACGCATTGCCGAACTCGATTTGGAGAAGATGCCTATCACGGCGGATAAGGACGCTAACTTCACGGCGTTTATCAACCGAATGGGCAACGAATGCGAACGTATGTTGTCTAAACTGCGTATGGGCGAAAGCTTGAATAAAAAAGACGAAAAAGTATTGCAGGATTTGTATGAAACCAACCATAAAATTCGTATGGCGTTGGACGAATACGCTATGCAAATGTGCGATAAAGACATCATGCAATACGTGAAAAACGGCGAAGGGAAAATCGCCGAAGTGATGGACGGTTTAGAAAACGTTACCATGCCTGAAAATCGTAACGTGAAACCGCAAAACGACAATTCGAATGGGGCAGGTACGCGTTCAAACGGTCAGTCCGAAGAAAAATCGGGTGGATTTGAAGCGAAGATAGAACCTTCGAAAGCGGAAGAATTAGCACTCGTTTATTTTGCGGATTATCCCGTAAAAGAATACCGTTGCGTTGGGGAGAGTATGCGAAAAGGCAAGCTTGCCTATAACGTGCAGGGCTTTGATGACGACGGCACTATGCTGTTTGCGGAAGTGGACGCAATGAGCGGCGAATTGATTACCTTTAACTATTATAAAGAATGTAACGAAGATAATTTCGATTTAAAAAACGCGCGCCGAATTGCGGAAGAGTTTTTGGAAAAGCTCGGCTATGAAAATTTGGAAGCGGTACGCGTTAGCGAAAACGGGACGGACGGAGATTTTACCTTTGTCTATGAAGAAGACGGCGTAGTGTATTATCCCGATACCGTTAAGGTAAAAGTATGTCGCACTCGCGGTATGGTTACGGGTATGGACGCAACGGAGTTTTTAAGAAATCACCGTAAGCGTCAAAAGCCAGTCGCTAATATATCTTTAGATAAAGCGGAAGCGAAATTGCACGATAGCTTGGAAGTAGAAAATGCTCGTGCGGCAGTGGTAAAAACGGCGCGCGGAGAAAAGCTTGCGTATGAATTTTATTGCTCGTACGAAGAAGAAAAGTATCTTGTGTATATCGACGCGCAAACGGGCGAAGAAATTTCTATTATGAATATTAAAAATTTGGGTTAAAAGTGATTTTCACTAAATATTTTACCGCCGCTTTTTAAGCGGCGGTATTTTTTGATATAAAGAAAAACCACGCGATAGTCGCGTGGTTCGATAGAGGTTTACCGATGAGTATTGAAATAAAAACTCCGATTGTGTATAATGAAAGTATGACCCGCCAGTCAAAAATCAA
>JAZQLI010000043.1:0-88819 GCA_045542595.1 Candidatus Scatosoma sp.
TTACATTTGAACAAATTTATCTATTTTTTTTTCTTAAATCGTTTACCGTACCATACTTGTATTTTGTTAAAATTTTTATACAAAAGGAACAATACTACAGCCAAAACCACGATAATTCCGCCCCAGGTAGCAAGCCCCCACCACGTATTAAACGGAATGAGCCCAAACGAATAACAAGTTGCCGCAACGGCAAAAAAACGTGAAATGCATATTAAACTAATAAAAAATTTTGAAGACATTGTAGAAAGCCCTGCTATAAAGCATAATATATCGTCGGGAAAAAACGGTAATATAAACGCAAACGTCAACAAAAAATTATCCTTTCCGTGTAATTTTTTTTGCCATTTTTTTAACGTTTCATCGCCAAGCAACCACTCCACCGCCTTTACTCCTAATTTACGTCCGATAAAAAACGCCGTTATTGAACCTAAGATAATTCCGATTAAACTATATATTGTCGTAAAAAACGCCCCAAAGAGTGCTACTCCTGCGGCGGTAGACACTATCCCTGGAATAGGTAATATAATGACTTGTAAATATTGTAACGCTATATAAAATATCGGCATCCAAATACCTGCTTTTTCTAAATATTGTTGCAGACTATCTTCGTTTTGAATGACCGCAAAAAAACCTGTTTTTTGTAATATAAAGCAAAGCACAAGGCAAAATAATATGAAGAATAATGCCGTAAATACGCTTTTTGTTAAAATTGTTTTTTCCGTTAAAATCCAACCTATGCACAATAGTGCAACCGTTGCAAATATAGCGCTCGTTAGAACCGAAAATAAAATAACGTTGCGTGTTATGAACGCAATACTCGACGAATATAAGCATAAAACGGAAAAAATGCTGCAAAGCAAACATAAAAAAAACGCCGAAACAATTAGTATCGGCATTTTTTTTAAATCTTTTTCCATATTCCGCGCCCCCTTTTCATAACAGTATGCCCGTTTTGAAGAATAATTATAAAAAGAAAGCTATATATGATTATCCATTATTTAGGTGTTTTCAACGACGGGCGACAATGTTTTTCGAAGTTCGTCTATCGCTCCGCGAGCCAAGGCATCACAACGGTTATTCAGCGCGTTATCAGCGTGTCCTGCAACTTTATGAAAAGTAACGTCGTGCGTTTTTGTCAAGGAATATAATTCTTCCCATAAATCGACGTTCAAAACCGCTTTCCCATCCGCTTTTTTCCACCCGTCCTTTTTCCAAGCGTATATCCAACCGTTTATAAATGCGTTTACCGTATAGGCAGAATCGCTATAAACGTCCACTTGACATGGATATTTTAATCGTTTCAAGCCTTCAATAACCGCCGAAAGCTCCATTCGATTATTCGTTGTTTGTTCTTCACTTCCGCTATATTCTTTTTTGACGTCTCCATAAATGAGAATTCCGCCATAGCCGCCCAAACCGGGGTTACCCGAACACGCCCCGTCTGTATATAATGTTACCGATTTCTTCATAAAACCCACTCTTTTTGAAAAATTGTATTTTTCAAGAAAAATAACACTCTTTCCCCTTGAAAAATAATTGACAAATGATTTTTTTTGTTATATAATAGCTACGTTGTTAGGGGTTTGGTATAGTGGTTGTGCCTTGGTCTCCAAAACCAATGAGATGAGTTCAATTCTTATAGCCCCTGCCAAGAGCCGTATCCGTTATGGATACGGCTTTTACATTTCTATTGTACCGCAAAAACAAATAAAAGTCAACGGAATAAAAAGAAAAAGATTGTAAACGAAACGCTTACAATCTTTTTTATGCTTTTACGCAAGAATTTCTTTGACAATTTTACTCATTTCTTCAAATTGCGCTTCCATTTCACTTGCAAGTTGAATTTGCGTACGGCAACGAACAAGGTTATGTCCTTCGTACTTGGTTGCAAAATACGTATCCCCCGAAAGATAATCGGTAAGGAAACGCATACCGCACTCAATCGTCATAAGGTACGAACCGTAAGGCAACAATTCCGCTTCACGTTTCGTAATGCTATCTTTCACCGCACTGCAATAGCCTTCTGCGTATACTTTGAAAAGATTGATATCAAAATGCACTTTGCTTAAATCTTTTTCGTCTTCCGCAGCGGTAGACGCACCAAAACGAATGGAGTCGCCAAAGTCGAAGAGCATCGAACCAGGCATAATCGTATCTAAATCGATTACAGCACGCGCTTCACCCGTTTCCGCATCCATCAAAATATTGTTGAGCTTCGTGTCGTTATGCGTAACGCGGAGCGGCAAAGAGCCGTCTTTTAAGCCGTCCATTGCAATAGAATACGTCTTTTCGTGAGAAAGAATAAATTCAATTTCCTTTTGACAATCTTTCGCGCGGTTGCAAACGTCCGCTTCAAGCGCCGCTTTGAAATTTGCAAAACGGTTAGGCGTATCGTGGAAACGTTTAATCGTTTCGGTGAGTTTAGACGCGTCGAATTCCGCAAGATAATTTTGGAATTCGCCAAACGCTTTACCAGAGTTGCGGAATGCGTTTACGTCGCTTGCCGTTTGATAGGTTACAGTATTTTCAATGAAATCGTATACGCGATAACATTCTTCGCCCTTGATAAACGATTTACCGTCTTTCGTGGGAACAACATTCAACGTTTCGATACCGCGAGCGCGTAAATGCTCGGTTACACCGCAAATATTTGCCATCAATCCGTCGGGGTCGGGGAACACGCGCGTGTTCATTTTTTGCATAATATATCTCTTTTTCGTAGTAGTTACCAAAAGAGTTAAGTTGATGTGGCCTTCGCCGTAAGGACATATTTCCGTTACTTCCCCTTCCAAACAAAACTGAGCAGCTACGCTGCCGTATTCTTTCAAATAATCCGCCATAAATTTTCCTCCGAATATGCGCTTGAACGCATAGTAATTATATAAGTATTATACAATATTTTATATAAAATGCAATAGAAATTATTTCATTGTTTTTTGGTAATCTTTCGGTGTTTATTTTTAATAAAAATTTACATATTGCTTTCAAACGGTTTACAAAAGAAAAAATATTTAGTATAATACGGGTATGGAAGAAAAAAAGATTTTTTACATGCACAAAATATCTAATCTTTTAAATATCGGCAAAATTGTTACCATACATTATCAAGCGTTGGAAAAAAACTATTCCTTTCCTGAAGAAACGCATGATTTTTGGGAAATCAATTACGCGGATAAAGGCGACGTTTTCGTTGGAATTGACGGTAAAAAGATTGAGTTAAAACAAGGTGAAATGCTTTTTATTAAGCCTAATCAACCGCACTTTGTTGAAAGCGGCGATAAAGAGCCCAACCTTTTTATCGTATCCTTTTTATGCCGTTCCCCGTCTATGAATTTCTTTTGCGATAAAAAATACGCCGTACCCGAAAAATACCGCTATTTATTGCAAAATATTATGTCCGAAGCGATGGAAACGTTTAATTTGCCCGATTTTGACCCGCATTTAAACGAATTAAAACTTAAGGAAAACCCTAATCTTGGCGGCGAACAAGTATTGAAAAACGCTTTGGAAACGCTGTTAATTTATCTTTTACGCCACGCACAAAATAAACAACTCAATGAAGAGTTTTTTGTCTCCAAAATAGCCGATTCCACCGAGTTACAAGACGAAATTGTACGTATTTTACGTTCTAAAATTTACGGCAAGTTCCATTTGGAAGATTTACGCGACGAATTGCATTACGGTATGACGCAGCTTTGCACGTTTTTCCGCAAAAAAACGGGTATGACTATTTACCAAACGTATTTACGTTTAAAAACGGAAGAAGCCAAACGGTTAATTAGGAAAAACGTTTCTTTTCTCGCCATTACGGATATGTTGTGTTTTGATTCTATTTCCACCTTTACCTTTGTGTTTAAAAAACACGTTGGTATGACTCCGGGAGAATATCGTAACAGTATCAAATAAAAAAACGAGCTTCGGCTCGTTTTTATTTTATCGTAATTTTTCCGTTTTCCACTAATAAAACGTTATCCGCAATTTCAAGAGCAGCAGGTCGATGCGTTACAATTAAACAAGTTTTATCGTTTAATGCTTTTATATTTTCTAATAATTTTTTCTCCGTTTCACTATCTAATGCCGAAGTGGCTTCGTCTAACAATAATATCGGTCTATTAGATAATATTGCGCGCGCAACAGCCAAACGTTGCATTTGACCTTCGGAAAGCCCTAATCCCTTTTCCCCAAGCGGCGTTTGCAAACCTTGCGGTAAATCGTAAACGAACTGGGCACAAGCCGTTTGTAACGCTTCTTTTATTTTTTCTTGTAAAACTATATCCTCTTTTTCTTCGCAAAAGAAGGTTAAATTTTCATAAATCGTACCCGAGAACAGGAAATTACCTTGCGGTACGTACGCAAACAGTTCGCGATGCTTAGCGGAAATCAACGTTTTTTCACCCGTATCCGCTACGGCGTAAATGCCGCCTTCAAGCGGTGCGTAAACGTTCAATAATAACTTAAATATCGTACTTTTCCCTGCGCCCGACGCGCCCGTGAGACAAACGATATCCCCTTTTTTCAACGTACAGCTTGCCCCATCAAATATACTTTCTCTTCCGTAACTAAACGATACGTTTTCAACGGAAAAAGACTCCACTTTCTCGTATTGAATTTTTTCTTCGTCGGATAATTGTGATATATCTTCACAAGGGAACGAGTCGATTTCCTGCAAGCGTTCGCCGCTTGCTTGCCGTGCATAATACGCAGGCATAACCGACGAAAACGCCGAAAACGGATGCTGTAACTGCATCAAAAGTAAAATGATAGATAAAATAGAGCCGTATTCTCTACTGCCGTTCAATACGATAATACTGCACCATACTACGGCGAAAATCAAGCCAAAATTACTTAAAAGCGTAAATACTGCACTCATAGAGGAACGCAAAACGTTACGTTTCATACGTTTATTATAATACGTAGAAGTATAATCTTCCGCTTTTGCAAGCGTTTTTTCTTCCGCGCTATACGCTTTCAACGTCATTGTAGATGAAATACTCTCTTGCATAAACGAACGCACACTGCCGTCCGCTTCCAACACTTCTTTATGACTCTTTTTTACGTACTTTCTAAAAAGTGCCATGACACCGCCGAATATAGCCCCGCACACGACGTATACGGCAGTAAATATAGGATTTATCGTCAATAACGCGGCAATCGCTCCAACGCATTGCACCCCCATACCCACAAGCGAAGGTAACAACCCTACCGAATCGACAGCTACTTCTTGAATATCCGCCGTCAAACGGTTGATGAGTTCGCCACTGTGATAATTTTGCACGCTTGCATAATTAGAGTGTAATATTTTCGAAAAGATTTTTTTACGCAAATCTACAACGATTTTTGCACGCAATTTCTCTGCCTGATAATTTGCAAACGTTTGCAATGCAATACGAAGCAAAAGCAACCCCAAAACAACGGCTGAAAAAACAGCCAAAAGTTGTGCTTGTCCGTTAGACGCACTGTCAATAAGATATTTAACGATATATGCAAATGCAAGCGAAAACAGCGTGGTAATCACGCTAAAAACGGTTAAGAAGATAATGAATACGCGATACGGGCGTATTTCTTTTTTTAACCATAATTTTCCGTTTTGTAAAGCAATTTTATCTTCCATATCTTATAACAACTTTATTTTTTTCTTTTGAACGGCTTTAGTATTTTTTTACACAAAGCAACAAATCGTGCTTTCATTACCACAAAAAAACGACGGGTTTTATACGTTTTTATACGTCTTTCCGCATAACGCAAATATTTCTCGTCCGTACAATAGTAATGTTTGTCCTTACGGAAAAATTCCGTTAACACACCAAAAACGTCTTCTTCGGGAATATGTTCGTCCGAATAGCAATTATCGCCGCGAATAATATATCCGCCGTCTACCGCTTGTAAAACTCGGTGTAAAACGTATGCGTCGCCGCGCTTATAAAGCGCAACGTCTAACCGTTTTAAACGCTCGGTTTTCGGTTTCACAACAATGGTATCTCTACGGTTTTTTAACATAGGTAACATACTGATACCTACCGTAGGCCCAATATATACTCCCTTTTCTTTCAAAAGAGCTTCTATTGTATGTTTTTCGTCCATTATAGCGCCTTACATTATTCCGCAAAGCCGTTGGAAATGATTTCCACAAACTTTTCCACGTCTGTTCTTGCTATTTCTTCGGAAACGTCGTATTCAGCAAGCAAAGCAGCAACTGCTTCGTCTACAGTGTGGTCTTCCGTAAAGAATTTCCACAAAAACGCCCCCGTTTCGTTCAACGTAATCATTCCGTGAAAATTTTTACTCATTTCACCAACGGGAACAACAACGTTTTCTCCGCCTACGCTACGTAAAATCAATCCTTTTTTTATTTTCATAATGATACCTCTTTTATTCTTTTCTCATAAACGGCTTGCCGGTCAATCCTTCAAAAGACAAGCGCACGGCTTCTTCGGAAATGGTGCATTTTAATAAATACGACGGCACGGTTGTAACTAACTTATCTAAAAGTTCTAACGTCTTTTCCGCGTTTTCCGCGTCTTGCGGTAATAAAACTTGCGAAAATATTCGGTTTGCCGCTTGCATAGGCGATAACTTTATGAGTTCGTTTTCCTTAGCTTGCTCTAAAAAACAAAGTCCTTTTAAGGGCGCTACTGTATTTTCGCCTAAACCTTCTTTACCCATCCAAGGCGTACCGTACGCTAAAAACGTACCGTCTTTATTTTCTAATATCGGTTTATCGCCATTGACTATGGAAACGCCGTCAATATATTTACACCAAAGCCCCGTATGAGTAGATTTACCCGTTCCGCTTCTTCCCAAAAACGCAAACGCTTCGCCGTCATATTGTAAAATTGCGGCGTGCAATAACATTCGGTTATGTAAGGGAAGTTGACGACAAATAGCACGATATAAACAAATATTTTCAATATAGCCATCGGAAAACGTTTCAGGATTCGCTTTCTTTTCTTCCAAAAATTCTTCTTTGGTTACAAACGCGGTAACGTCCGCAGGCGATTCTTGGTCGGCTGACAAATATTTTTCGCAAAATTTTTCGGTGTACTTACATTTATTTTGTAAAGACATACGCATTCCTGCGATATCGTAAATCATTGTTTTTCCCCTTATAATCACACGCGAACGTCGCCTTGTTCCCCCAGCAACGCTTTGTGTTTTTGCAAAATAGGTTCTATTTCGTTTTCAATAAATTCCACCGTTTGTGCAGGCGCTCTACCGATAAATTTTTTCGCGTCGAGAATATCGTCGAGCTTATCCCAAACGGGAGCAAACATATCGTCTTTTTTAATAAGTTCAATAAGGTTGTTTTCCAACCCTTCCACTTTTACGTTTTTACCCGCTTCCATAGAAAGCACGCGAATTCTCTCGTGCAATTCTTGACGGTTTCCACCCTGTTTTACGCATTCCATCATAATATTTTCGGTTGCCATAAACGGAAGTTCCGCACGGATATGTTTAGCGATAACCTTTTCATATACGACAAGATTATCGGCAACGTTCATATAAATATTCAAAATAGCGTCTACGGTTAAAAATGCCTGTGCGTTAACGATTCGACGATTAGCGGAATCGTCCAACGTACGCTCGAACCACTGTGTCGAAGCCGTAATAGCGCTATTCATAGGCAACGACACCGCGTAACGCGCCAACGCGCCGATACGTTCAGAGCGCATAGGATTGCGTTTATACGCCATCGCTGAAGAGCCGATTTGGTTTTTCCCAAAAGGTTCTTCCACTTCTTTCATATTTTGTAAAATACGAATATCGTTGGAGAATTTATACGCGCTTTGTGCAATTTGCGATAAAACGGATAAAATATTATAATCCATTTTTCTCGGATACGTTTGACCGGTTACGCCGTATACTTTTTCATACCCAAGCTTTGCAACTACGCGTTTTTCAAGCGCTTTCACCTTTTCTTCGTCGCCGTTGAAAAGTTCTAAAAAGCTGGCTTGCGTACCGGTAGTACCTTTTACGCCGCGTAAACGGATACAAGATTTTGCGTGAATAAGATTTTCATAATCTAACTCTAAATCTTGCAGCCAAAGCGTAGCGCGTTTGCCGACAGTAGTAAGCTGCGCAGGTTGCAGGTGCGTAAAACCGAGCGTAGGCACGTCTTTATATTTAAGCGCAAACGTTTTTAATTTATCCATTACGTTGACGAGCTTTTTTAAAACGATATCCAGCGCTTCGTCTATCATAATAGCTTCGGCGTTACAATCGACAAAACAACTGGTTGCGCCTAAATGAATAATAGGCATTGCTTTTTTGGCATACGCGCCGTATGCTTTCACGTGCGCCATTACGTCGTGGCGGACTTCTTTTTCAAATTGTTCCGCAAGAGCATAATCAATATTTTCGGCATACGCTTTTAATTCGTCAACCTGTTCTTGCGTAACATTTAACCCCAGCTCCATTTGCGATTCGGCAAGCGCTACCCAAAGCTTTCTCCAAAGCTTGAAACGCTTTTCGTCAGAAAACGCTTGTTGCATTTCCTTGCTTGCATATCTCGTCGTTAAAGGGTTATGGTAAATACTGTAATCCGTCATCTCGTTCACCTTACGCTTTTTTCGGTTCGGCATACTCTACCCCGAACGTTTCTACGGTAACGTTTTTCATAATTTGGTCTTCATACGGTCTATCACCCCAGTCCGTCTTCGTTTCCGCAATAGAGTCTACCGTTTCCATACCTTCGATAACTTTACCAAACGCCGCATACTGTCCGTCGAGATAATCCGCATCGTCGTGCATTACGAAAAATTGCGAACCAGCGGAATCGGGATGTTGCGCACGTGCCATAGAAAGCACGCCGCGAACGTGCTGCAAATCGTTTTGTTTAAAGCCGTTGGAAGCGAACTCGCCTTTAATATGATAACCAGGTCCGCTTGTGCCCGTACCCGTAGGGTCGCCGCCTTGAATCATAAAACCTGCGATAACGCGATGAAAAATAATTCCGTTATAAAAGCCTTTTTTTACAAGGGAAACAAAGTTATTCACCGTATTAGGTGCTTTATCGGGATAGAGTTCCGCTTTGAACGTTGTGCCGTTTTCCATTTCAAAAGTAACGATAGGATTCATATTGTATTCACTTCCTTTTATTCTTCAAATTTTTCCACTTTTACGTTGGCTTCGTTAAAGAGTTGCAACGAGAAATCGTCGGGGTAGCCGTCTTTATACACTACGCGAGAAATACCGGCGTTGATAATCATTTTCGCGCAAATAACGCACGGTTGATGCGTGCAATATAACGTAGCGCCACTGATGTTGATACCGCATCTTGCGGCTTGAATAATGGCGTTTTGTTCGGCGTGAACGGCAAAACACAATTCGTGTTGCGTACCGCTGGGAATATTGAGTTTTCTACGTAAACATTCCCCTTTTTCTTCACAGCTTTTAATGCCTGCAGGCGCGCCGTTGTATCCGGTTGCCATAACGCGTTTATCCTTTACGATAACCGCGCCTACGTGGCGGTTTTGTTGATAACAGCTAGACCACGTTGCCACCGTTTCGGTAAGCTGCATAAAACGTGCGTCCCATTTATTCATTTGAGCCATAGAAACCTCCGATTTTTTTCTTTAGTACATACTGCTTCCACTATTGATTATAGCATATTTTTTTAGGAAAATCAATACTTTGAATTAGCTTTTTAACGCAAAAAACGTTTGACGTAAAATTTTCCGCTAAATTTTACCATTTTTTGTTTGACAAGGGTAAAAAAGCGTTTATAATATAACCGTATAATAAATAACGCGCTTTAAATAGCGCAAAAACGTATCGGAGGATTACATTTATGAATATCAAACCATTGTTCGACAAAGTTGTGGTAGAAAGCGTAACGGTTGAAGAAAAGACGAAAAGCGGATTTTTTCTTCCTTCTTCCGCACAAGAAAAACCCCAAACCTGCCAAGTAGTAGCCGTTGGTCCCGGCGGCATTATCGACGGTAAAGAAATTGTAATGCAAGTAAAAGTAGGCGACAAAGTACTTTGCTCTAAATATGCAGGCTCGGATTTTAAAGTAGACGGTAAAGAATTTACCATCATTAAGCAAAGCGATATTCTCGCTATTGTAGAAGATTGACAATAGATTGTAAGAAAGGAGATAGAAAATTATGGCTAAACAAATTAAATACGGAGAAGACGCAAGAAAATCATTAGAAGCACGTGTAAACGTATTAGCGGACACGGTAAAAATTACCCTTGGTCCTAAGGGAAGAAACGTTGTGTTGGATAAAAAATTCGGCGCGCCCCTTATCACAAACGACGGCGTTACCATCGCAAAAGAAATTGAACTCAACGACCCTTTTGAAAATATGGGCGCACAACTTGTAAAAGAAGTTTCCACCAAAACAAACGACGTTGCAGGCGACGGTACGACAACTGCGGTAGTTTTGGCGCAAGCAATCGTTCGCGAAGGCTTGAAAAACCTTGCTGCTGGCGCGAACCCTATTATCTTGAAAGAAGGTATTAAAAAAGCGGTAGACGCTACTGTAGAACACTTGAAAGGCATTTCCAAAGCGGTAGAAAGCAATAAATCGATTGAACAAACCGCTTCTATTTCCGCAGGTAACCCCGAAGTGGGCGCGTTGATCGCTAAAGCAATGGAAATAGTAGGAAAAGACGGCGTTATTACCGTAGAAGAAGGAAAATCGATGAATACCGAGCTTTCCACTGTAGAAGGTATGCAATTTGACCGTGGTTACGCTTCCGCGTATATGGTTACGAATACCGATAAAATGGAAGCCGTATTAGAAAACCCGTATATCCTTATCACCGACAAGAAAATTTCTTCTTTGCAAGAAATTTTGCCTGTCATCGAACCCCTTGCGCAACAGGGCGCAAAGCTTTTAATTATCGCGGAAGACGTTGAAGGCGACGCTTTAGCGGCGTTAATTGTAAACAAACTCAAAGGCGTATTCAATTCCGTTGCGGTAAAAGCTCCCGGCTTTGGCGACAGAAGAAAGGAAATGCTCCGCGATATCGCAGTATTGACGGGCGGCCAAGTAATTTCTTCCGATTTGGGTATTGAATTTAAGGACGTTACGCCCGATATGTTGGGTAGAGCAACCGCCGTACGTGTAGACAAAGAAAACACCACTATCGTTGGCGGTGCTGGCAGCGTAGAAGATATTAAAGCGCGTATTGCTTCTATCAAAGCGCAAATTGCGGAAACGAAATCTGATTACGACAGAGAAAAATTACAAGAACGCCTTGCAAAATTAGCAGGCGGCGTAGCGGTAATTAGCGTAGGCGCGGCAACCGAAGTGGAAATGAAAGAAAAGAAACTTCGCATTGACGACGCTTTGGCGGCAACGAGGGCAGCCGTAGAAGAAGGCTACGTTCCTGGTGGCGGTAGTGCTTTACTCTCCGCTGTACCCACGGTTAAAAAGTTAGTTGCTTCCCTTTCGGGCGACGAAAAAACGGGCGCTTGTATCGTTTTAAAGGCTTTGGAAGAACCCATTCGTCAAATTGCAAAGAACGCGGGCTTAGACGGTTCGGTTATCGTAGACAAAGTACTTTCGTCCAAAAAAGCGAATTACGGCTTTGACGCATTGAACAATAAATATTGCGATATGGTAGAAAGCGGTATTATCGACCCGACGAAAGTAACCCGTTCGGTATTACAAAACGCCGCTTCCGTAGCGTCCACTTTGCTTACTACCGAAAGCATTGTAACCGATATCCCCACTCCCCCTGCTGCAACTCCTGCAGGCGGCGATATGGGCGGCATGTACTAATTGAATTACAAATACGTTTAAAAGAACGGCTCAACCGAGCCGTTCTTTTTCATACCATATTTTCTAAAATTAACTTATCGGCAACAAGCGCGATAAACTCACTGTTCGTCGGCTTTTCGTTACCAAGATAAATCCGCGCACCGAATATAGCGTTAATTGCGTCGATACGTCCCCTGTTCCACGCCACTTCAATAGCATGACGAATAGCGCGCTCCACCTTGCTTGACGTCGTTTTAAACTTGTTTGCAATAGACGGGTACAGTTCTTTGGTTACACTATTGATTATGTACGGGTTTTCAATAGTCATTTTAATACCTTCACGCAAGTACGCATATCCTTTGATATGCGGCGGAATGCCGATAGCGATAAATATATCGCTAATTTTTTCTTCCATTGTAACGGGCGTACGTTTCCGCATAGGAATATCCCTATTCGCCGTCGCCTTATCCTTTAAAATTTCACGGGCGCGCTCTAACGCCGTTTGCACGGAAAACGGCTTCACAAGATAATAGGAAGCCCCGTCGGTAATCGCCCGTTCAATAATAGAATCGTTAGATATACCCGTTGCCACAATTTTTGCTTCCGCCCACGTCTTTTTGACGGCACGTATTACACCGCATCCGTCCGTACCCTTTAAAAACATACTTACGATAACCAAGTCTGGCTTCAAACGTAAAATTTCTTTTACGCCTTCATCCCCGTCGTCCCCTGCGTGCAAAAGCGTAAAATCCTTACTCTCTTCCACTGCCGCTTTTAACTGTTCTAAAACAGCTACGTTCGATTCTAATAAAACTACTGAATAATTTTGCATAAAAAAACCGCTCCTTTTAATAGTATAATACCGTCAACGATTGTTGACAATGGCATTATACTACAAAAATCGCGATATGTAAAGCATTTTTTTACGAAATTCAGAATTATTTTTTAATAATATTCAATATTATTCAAAAAGATTGTAGAATTTTGAAAATAAATGTCGAATTATTATTTTATGCGTAAAATTAAGTGGTTTCGTCGATATATTCGTCGTAAGTTACCTGACGGTCATACGTTTTTACGTCGTTGATTTCAATAATGCGGTTTGCAACGGTATTCATCAACTCTTGGTCGTGCGAAGTCAAGAGCATACAGCCGCGGTAATGACTTAAACCGTTATTGAGCGCGGTGATAGATTCCAAATCTAAGTGGTTCGTAGGTTCGTCGAAGATAAGGAAGTTGCTACCTTCGAGCATCATTTTAGCAAGCATACAACGCACCTTTTCGCCGCCCGATAACACTTTTGCTTTTTTCAGTGCTTCTTCGCCCGAGAAAAGCATTCTACCCAACCAACCGCGTAAATATTCTTCGTAATGGTCGTTCGAATATTGCGAAAGCCATTCTACAAGATTCAAATCGCAGCCTTGGAAATATTCGTTATTATTTTGGGGGAAATAAGAAACGGAAATAGTTTTTCCCCAACGGATTGTACCCGAATCGGGTTGTTCTTTGCCCATTAAGATATCGTAAAGCATAGTAAGCGTAGTGCTTTTATCGGAAACGATACCTATTTTTTCATCGCGTTGTACGGTGAACGAAAGATTTTTAAAATACCCTTCTTTCGTCAAATCTTCTACCATTAAAATATCGTTACCGATTTCTTTTTCGAACTTGAAATCGATATACGGATATTTACGCAACGAAGGTTTAAAATCGTTAATCGTAAGTTTTTCAAGTTCCTTTTTACGGGAAGTTGCTTGACGGGACTTGGAAGCGTTTGCGGCAAAGCGCGCGATAAATTCTTGTAATTCTTTAGCGCGTTGTTCCGCTTTTTTGTTTTGTTCCTTTTGTTGACGGGCAAGCAACTGACTGGTTTGATACCAGAAATCATAGTTACCTACGTACATATTGATTTTACCGAAATCGACGTCGCAAATATTTGTACATACTTTATTTAAGAAATGTCGGTTATGCGATACGATAATGATGGTGTTTTCGAAATCCATCAAATAATTTTCCAGCCAACGAACCGTTTTAATATCTAAGTTGTTCGTAGGCTCGTCCAAAAGCAATACGTCGGGGTCGCCGAATAAAGCCTGTGCAAGCAACACACGCACCTTTTGCTTGGCATCAAGATTTCCCATCAAAGCATAATGTAAATCTTCTTCAATTTCCAAAGCGTTTAAAAGCTGACTTGCCTGATATTCGGCATCATAGCCGTTCATTTCGGCAAATTCGCTCTCCAGCTCCGCTGCTTTTACGCCGTCTTCTTCGGAAAAATCGGGTTTGGCGTACAAAGCGTCTTTTTCGTCCATTACTTCCACCAAACGTTTATAGCCGAGCATAACGGTACGCAATACCGTTTCGTCGTCGTACATATTTTGGTTTTGTTGTAAAACGGACATACGCTCGTTTTTATCTAAAGACACAAATCCCTTTTGGGGTTCTACTTCCCCCGAAAGGACTTTTAAAAAGGTGGATTTACCCGCGCCGTTTGCGCCGATAATACCGTAGCAGTTGCCTTTGGTAAATTTTAAATTAACGTCTTCAAACAATTTTTTACTGCCGTATTGCAAGGAAACGCCCGTTACTTGTAACATACTTATACCTCAAACGAATTATTTCTACAAAATTATACCATATAAAAATTTTTAACGCAAACGTTTGTAACGACAAACACAAAAAAAGCTCTCGTTTACCGAGAGCTTTTTATCTTTCTTGCTTATTTTGTCAATTTTTCAAGCACCGCAGCAACGTCGGCAACCGTAACAAGATTTTCTACTTCGTCGTCAGGCATTTCAATACCGTATTCGTCTTCCAAACGGCTTAAAAGTTCGACAACGTCCAAAGAGTCCGCGCCAAGGTCGTCCACGATTTTCGCATCAGCGGTAACCTTTTCTAAAGGAAGATTGAGTGCATCTGCAAGCATTTCTTGAATTTTTTCCAACATAATAAATTGTCCTCCATATTTTTAAAGCATTACATACTTTACTATTTTATTATACAACAATCTTTTCCGTATGTCAACTATTTTTTTTAATTACCTTTCAATCGATTTCTTTTTCATCGTTAACGCGATACGGTTCTTTTTTAAATCGACTTCTTTTATCCAAACCTGTACTACTTGCCCCACCTTTAACACTTCCGACGGATGACGGATGTATTTATCCGTAAGTTCGGAAATATGCGCCAAACCGTCTTGATGGACGCCGATATCAATAAACACGCCGAAATCCACTACGTTTCTCACCGTACCCGTAAGTTCCATACCCGCCTTTAAATCGGCTATAGACATAACGTCTTTACGGAGTACGGGCGCAGGGAGTCCTTCACGGATATCTCTACCCGGCTTCATCAATTCGGTTACGATATCCAGCATAGTTGCTTTATCCAAATCGGTTTCGCTAGCCGCTTTGTCTTCGCCGTATGCCTTGATTTTTTGGCGTAAATCGGCAATCTTCCGCGCTTTTACGTCTTCCTTGGTATACGAGAATAACCCTAACAATCTTTCGGCTTTTTCATACGATTCGGGGTGCACTGCCGTATTATCTAAAATATTTTCCCCGTTGTCAATACGTAAAAAGCCTGCACATTGCGTATATGCTTTTTCGCCGAGTTTAGGCACTTTCAAAAGCTGTTTCCGAGTTTTGAATTTACCGTTTGTTTCACGATACGCAACGATATTTTTCGCCACGGAAGCATTTAAGCCTGCAATGTATTTCAGTAGCGATACGCTTGCGGTATTCAAATCAACCCCTACGCTATTTACACAATCTTCCAAAACACCCGAGAGTGCGGTATCTAAGCGTTTTTCGTTCATATCGTGTTGATATTGTCCCACACCGATAGATTTGGGGTCGATTTTTATAAGTTCTGCAAGGGGGTCTTGTAAACGGCGAGCAATAGACACGGCGCTTCTTGCCGTTACGTCGTAATCGGGGAATTCTTCCGCGCCGAGTGCGCTTGCCGAATAGACGCTTGCCCCTGCTTCGTTGACGATAACGTAGCCCACTTCTTTGCCTGTTTCCGCTTTAATTTCTTTGATGAGTTCCGCAATGAAAATTTCGCTTTCCTTACTTGCCGTACCGTTACCGCAGGAAATAACTTCCACACCGTATTTCGCGATAAGCTTTTTTAATACAACCTTTGCTTCTTCCGTTTTATTTTGCGGCGGAGTAGGAAACACCACCGTTTTATCGAGCACCTTGCCCGTACCGTCCACTACGCAAATTTTACAGCCCGTACGGTAAGCAGGATCCCAACCCATTGTAATTTTATCCTTGACGGGCGGTTGCATTAAAAGCGGCTTCAAATTAAGCTCGAACATTTTAATAGCCTGTTCGCTGGCATCGTCGAACAGCTGTGCACGCACTTCCCGTTCTACCGAAGGCGCAATTAAACGGGTATACCCGTCTTCCGCGGCAGCTTTGACGATTGCCGAACTCTCTCCGCCGTCCTTTAAAAAGGTAGCGGCTGTAATCCGTTTTGCAAACTCTTCGTCTACGCAAACGGAAACTTTTAAATACTCTTCTTTTTCTCCGCGGTTTAACGCCAAAACGCGATGTCCTTTAATATCGGCAACGGGTTCTTTATAATCGGCGTACATGCCGTACGTTTTCGCTTCGTCCGCTTCTTCTTTGCCTTTGGCATAAGAAGATACGATTTCCCCATGGCGGAAGAAAAAGTTACGCAGTTTTTTACGAGTTTGCGCGTCGTCAGAAATGATTTCCGCGATAATATCCTGTGCACCCAAAATAGCGTCTTGCGTAGTTTGCACTTCTTCCGATAAATATTTTTCCGCTTCTTTCGTTACGTTTAAATTTTTATCTTGCGCTAAAATACTGTCGGCAAAAGGTTGCAATCCCTTTGCAATCGCAACGGAAGCACGCGTTTTCCGTTTTTGTTTGTACGGGCGGTATATATCTTCCACTTCGGTAAGCGTAACCGCTTTTTCTAAACTCAAACGGATTTCATCCGTCATTTTTCCTTGCTCGGTAATTGAATTAGACACTTCTTCTTTACGTTTTTCCAAATTACGTAAATATGTAAGTCTATCGTTTAACGCACGCAACACTTGGTCGTCGCAAGCGCCCGTCATTTCTTTACGGTAACGCGCGATAAAAGGCACGGTATTGCCTTCGTCTAATAACGCGACTATATTTTTCGCGTGCGTAGCAGTTAAATTAAATTCCTGAGTGATAATTTGTAAAATGTCCATACGTGTTTCCTTGTGTTTTTATTTTTTATAAGCGAATAGCTTTTTAACAAACGGTTTTCATTGAGAAATTGCGAATATTTCATCCAACGCCTTTCTCCAAAGTGTTTCGTCATAACGCGGATTGGCAGGGCTAGTAGACGGCATTTTTATCCCTTCAACGGGACAAGACGGGTAATTTTCGCAAAAAAGTTTCCAAGCCAACGTTCCGTTGAGTAAAATTTTCTTTATATTCGTTTGGAAAAACAACCGAGTAAGGTCTGCAATTTTCGCGTTTTTCACCGACGCATCGGAAGAGCCGACAATTTCGCATTCGGTAACCATATCCCAAAGCGCAACTTGTCTACGTAACAAAAAGGCACGTTTTTCTTCGGTGTTGGCAGGAATTTCCTCTTTGAAATACCCACAAAGCATACGCCAAAAACGGTTTTGTTTATTGCCGTAATAAAATTCGATTTCCCTACTTTTTACCGACGGAAAACTACCTAATATTAGCACTTTGCTGTTTGTATCGTAAACGGGTTCAAAACCCATTTTCATTTTTGAACGTTCCATATTAAAACGGCAAGGGCGTTTTGGTATTACCGACAAGCGCTAACGCCTTTTGCTTTTCGTCGAACATAATATCGATTGCCGCTAACGCCTGTTCGTACGTTAAAGAATTGATATCTTCTAATTTTTGCTCAAAATTGAACGTCTTATTAAAATACAGCATATATTTGCCGTACAACAGCATTTGCGCATTACTGCTTTCATTGCTGAAAAACATACCCGATTTCATCTGCTCTCTACTGCGCAAAAATTCGTCTTTTGTAATTCCGTTTTTCTTGATATCGTCCACAACGCTCCCGATTGCTTCGTACGCCGCTTGAACTTGCGTAGGGTTCACCCCTGCATAAATAACCTGCGAACCGCACTCGGCATACGGCGAAACGTAAGAATAAACGGAGTAGGCAAGTCCGCGTTTTTCACGGACTTCTTGGAAAAGCCTTGCGCTCATTGTACCGCCGAGCACACCGTTTACAGCACTGATTGCATCTTCCAGCTTATCGCCGCGCGGCATTGCTGCATAGGCAATACCCAAATGCGCTTGTTCAATGGGCTTTGTTTTGACAAGACTTTGCTTGGCAAACTGCACTACGGGTTTACGCGCTTCAAACGCACCTTCTTCTAAATGACCGAAATAGCTTTCCACAAGCGCTTGCGCCGTATCTTTATCTACACCGCCGGCAAAAGATATAACGATATTTTGCGGACAATACCGTGCCTTTTTATAGTTTGCGATATCTTCTACTGTAAAACTCTTTACGTTTTTCGACGTACCGAGTATGTTTCTACCGTAATTTTCTTTACCGTAATACGCGCGTGAAAGCAAATCTAAACACAAATCTTCCGGCGTATCTTCGTTCATAGAAATCTCTTCGCAAACCACTCCTTTTTCCCTATCCATTTCTTCTTCGGGGAATGTGGAATTCAAAAACAAATCGGATAAAAGCTCGAAACAGTGTGCCGTGTGGTCGGACGTACATTTCGAATAATAACAGGTAATATCCTTACCCGTAAAAGCGTTGACTTGTGCGCCCAACCTATCGAATGCGTCGGATATTTCAAAGGCATTGCGTTTTTTCGTGCCCTTGAATTGCATATGCTCGATAAAATGCGAAATACCGTCTTCTTTATCCGTTTCAAAACAAGCGCCTGCGCCGACGAGAATACCCATTGTTACCGACATCAAGCCTTGCATTTGTTTTACAATAAGACGGAGTCCGTTTGCGTATCTTTTTTCAAAAACCATAATTTTATCCTGTTCCTTCTATTGTAATATTTTCCGAAACCGTAATTAGTGATAACGATTGCGAATGATAATATTTGATAATATCTTCCAGCGCGTCTACCGTGGCTTGCATAGGATGCATTAAAACCAAGTCGCCTGCGCGTACGTTTTTCGTCGCGCGCGTATAAATTAAAGCGGAATTTTTATCGCGCCAGTCGATAGTATCTTTCGACCATAAAACCGTTTTCATTTGCAACGCTTTACAAGCCGAAAGCATAGCTTCGCCGTACGCGCCCGAAGGCGGTGCAAATAGCGTAGGCGCTTGCCCGATTGCAAGCTCGATAAAACGGTTACACGAAGAAATTTCCTTTTGATTAGCTTCTAACGACAGCGTGGAATGGTCTTTATGGAAATATCCGTGATTGCCTATTTCGTGCCCTTTTGCGTAAATATTCCGCAAACATTCTACGTTATCGTCCGCCCAACAACCACCGATAAAAAAGGTTGCCTTTGCGTCGTATTTTTCTAATATAGCAAGAATTTTTTCAACTTCTTCCGTGCCCCAGTACACGTTAAACATTAGGGAAACGCCGTTAGAGCGTTCGTTTCCGAAACGGTACATTTCTTGTTCGCTATCCGTTACCGCCGTAGCTTCCGCAGGCGCAAAGCAAAGCGTTCCCACCGACAAAATCAATGCTCCCAAAATCAAATTCGTTACCACGTGAAAGCGCAAAGAACGACGATTATTGCCATTGTTTTCAGTCATTACAAATACCCCCACAAAAAAGTTGTTCGGTATTATCCTATTTTTCTTTTTCGTGGATTATTCTTTTACGATAGCGTTGACTATTTGATTTTTACGATAGTAACCCCCGTTTCCCCTTCGCCGTATTTACCGAGCCTGTATTCCGCCACGTTTTTATGCGTACGTAAATAGTCGTGAATGCCTGCGCGAAGTTTTCCCGTGCCTACGCCGTGCACGATACGTACTTCTTCTAAGTTGGAAATAACCGCTCCGTCGATAAGCGCAGCCACGTCGGGCAAGGCTTCCTGTACCGTCATACCGATAACGTTTACTTCCAACGTCGGGATAGGTTTGGGCGCGAGCGTTTTGGTTACCTGTACGCTATCAAGCGCACCTTTCTTTTGCCAACGCGCGGTTTTCTTTTCCGTTATATTTTGTGCAATTTCGCCGCCAATTACAACCGACAAATCGGAAAATTTACTTCTTACGCGCACGTTACCGCAAAGTACTTCCGCTTCTTTTTTAGGCAAGCGCACGCTTTGTATGACGCCGCGTTGATTTAAATTTTTTAAATATACTTCTACGCCCACGCGTATGTCTTCCGCGGTCGCTTGTTTAAATTGCGGACGAACGAGTTCTTCCCGTTCGTTATCAAACGCTTTATCGCGTAAACGATTTTTTAACGTACGCGCCTTGATTAAATCGGCTTCGTTTACACTTTCTTTCGCAAATACGTTTTCAATTTCCCTTAAAATATCTTCTGCTTCCGCTGTGCGCTCGTTGATAATGCGACGGGACTCCGCTTTGGCTTGCACAAACAGCTTTTCCTTTTCTTTACGGAGTTTTTCCCTTTCGTTTTCCAAAACGGCAATTTTTTCTTGCCATTCCGCTTTTAAACGGTTGGTTTCTTTTAACGATTCATCCGCTTGAATACGGCTTTCTTCCGCTTTTCTTACGATATTTTCAAATTTTTGAGCGTCGGAAGAAAGATTTTGTAACGCGTTTTGTAAAATTTCTTCCTTGAGCCCTAAACGCCTTGAAATAGCAAGCGCGTTACTTGAACCGGGCAAACCGATTTTCATAACGTATAACGGTTGCAGGGTATTTGCATCAAATTCCATACACGCGTTTTCAATACCTTTTGCGGAAAAAGCGAACTCTTTCAGCGCCGTATAATGCGTAGTAACCACGCCCGTACAACCCGTGCTAAGCAAATGCGACACTATCGCCTTTGCTAACGCTTGTCCTTCGTCGGGGTCTGTACCGCCGCCGAGTTCGTCAATTAAAACAAGACTGTTTTTCGTTGCACGATTGACAATATGAACAATATTCGTAATATGCGACGAAAAAGTGGAAAGGCTTTCTTCAATGCTTTGCGCATCGCCAACGTCGCAGTAAATTTCTTCAAAAACGGACAGTATCGCGCGTTTTGCTGGCACAAATAAACCGCACATTGCCATTAAGCAAAACAGCCCCGTCATTTTCAAAGTAACCGTTTTACCGCCCGTATTCGGCCCGCTAATAAGCAAGAAACGGTAATCCTTGCCAAGCGCAAGGCTAACGGGTACAACCTTTTTCCTATCAATTAACGGATGCCTGCCTTGTTGAATGTCTATCACGCCGTTATCGTTGATTTCGGGTTGTACGCAGGAAAGCTTGTAAGCGTACTCCGCACGCGCATACGCACAATCGATTTCTTCCAACGTATCGATATCGCGGCGTAATTCTTCCGCGAGCATACCCACCCGTGTAGAGAGTTCTTTTAAAATTCGTTCTACTTCTTCCTTTTCGTCTACGGAAAGCGAACGGAGCTCGTTATTCATTTCCAGTACTTCTTCCGGTTCAATAAAGAACGTAGCGCCGCTTTGCGATTTATCGTGGATAAAGCCTTTTACGTTGCGTTTATATTCCGCACGAACGGGCAACACGTATCGGTTATCGCGCATAGTTACGATAGCGTCTTGTAAATATTTCCCTTCTTTTCCCGAAAGATATTCTAAAAGTCTCGAACGGATACGTTCGTTCAATAATCGGATTTCTCGACGAATGGTATACAGCTTTTCACTTGCGTGGTCGTTTACGTCGGTATCGTTTAAAATTTTACTTTGAATATCGTCTTCAAGTGCTCCGTCAAAATAGAGTTTATCCGCTAAAAAACGGATATTTTCTAAATTATCTTCATTGACTGAATGAATGCTTGTATAGGCAATACGCGTAGAGCGCAAAAGCGCGCATACTTTTAACAATTCGCCACAAGAAAGCGTAGAGCCTTTTTGCGCGCGTTCGAGCTCGTCTTCAAAAGGCGCAAAATGTTCAATTTTTGAAACGCCGCAATAAAAGAGTAAGCGTAAACATTCTTCCGTCGTTTTCAAACGGTGTTTCGCTTCCTTTACGTTGGGAGTAGGCAATGTGTTTTTCAAACGAGTTTTCGCCCCGTCCAACGTAGCGTATTCCGCCGCAAGGGATAAAATTTTATTCAGTTCCGTCTTTTCAATAGCGAGTTGATTCATAATTTTTTCCTTACGTTACAATACTCCCCGTACGGCGTGTCCTGAAGTGTAGTTTTCCAACAGTTGTTTTTGTTTTACCGTATCGTCTTTTGCTGAGATAATTCCTTGTTTTTTCTCCGTCAAAGTTACATCAAGCAACGCCCCCGCCCCGTCTATAGCTGTACCCACTTGTTTCACGCAATTATATACTTCGAAACGGCAACTGCGGTTTGCCGCGATATATCGCCTAACGGGGAAAGCTCTGCCGTTCTCATCCGTCAGCGTATACACGTCTTTTTTATCGCAAACGCTGCAAGTTTTTCCAAAGGGGCAATAGCATAAATCCATCAGCTTTATATCCCCAACGGTAAATACAAACGCCTTTTTTGAAATTAGCCGTCGTTGTTGGGCTGACGTCGTTTCTTTAGATATAGCATAATAGGCAACGCTTTCGTTTTGGTAAAGCGAAGAAGCTGCGTATTCGTTAAACACATTCAAACCTGTGCCGACAAAAATTTTCAAGCCAAGCTTTTTCGCAAAGACAAACGCGCCGTAATTTTCAGCGTATATACCGTCTATCTTTGTTTCGGTTATACGTTTGGCAATTTCCCTTTCTTCGTCCGCAGTACAAAACGGCGGATAATAGATATATTTTTCAAAAGTTCCGTTTATGAAGTTTTTATCAAGCGGAGCTGTAAAATCGTTCGGCTTATAGATAGCCACGTCCGTCGATACTCCGTCAAAATGGGAAGCCATTACCGCCGTTTTTTCATTTTGTCCACATAACGGCAAAACAGGTTGTTCGTTTTTATCGAAAGTTATGCACGCTTTTTTTGTTGCCGATTGTCGAATTTTATCGTAAAAACCACGCCGCATAGCGTTTAACGCCGATTTCGCTATAAATACGCTCCCTTCTATGTAAACGTTTGTGAATAAGATATCCACAGGTAATCCGTCCGTTTTCAAAAAACAGGTTTTCAGTTCTTCTTCCGTCAACGGACGGGACGAAGCGGACTGTAAAACTTCCGCCGATTGCATTTGTATATCGCCGCTTATCATTACGGCTTGCTTACCTTCGCAAAAATATAATTCGACAGGCAACGCAGTGCGTTTTTCTTTGGAAAGCAACCGCTCGTTTACTTCGGTATCGGTAGTAATAAATACGCCGTCGCCGTTTTTCAAACGCATTTTCGTTTGCAAATAAAAACCGCGATTATCATTTTTCAAAAAAACCGCGCCGCCCACTTCCTGTCCGCTACGCAAAATTTTAAACGAATCTCCCATACGCGGACGGAACGTGCTTTCCACAAAGAATTTGCCGTTTATCACCTTTACAATGCCCACCTTTTCTCCGATATGACCTTGTACTGCAGTGGATAACAATCTTTTATCTTGTCCAAACGCCAAACCCTTGGTGTAATTACCGCGGTTATACGTTCTTTTTAAATCGCTAAGCGCGGCGGCAGTATGATTTCCGCCGAGAATAGTGCGGTAATAGGTTACGGCGGCGGCAACGTATTCCGCGCGGCGCATTCTACCTTCTATTTTAAAGGAAACAACGCCTGCGTCTATTAATTTTTGTATATCTTCTCCCACCGATAAATCGGATAAAGACAGCGCGTACGTTTTTTCCGTATTTCCCAAACGGTTATATGTATACGCCTTTCTACAAGGCTGTTTACAACGCCCCCTATTTCCGCTATTACCACCGATAAACGAAGAGAAATAACATTGACCGGAATACGCCGTGCAAAGCGCACCTTGCACAAAAACTTCCGTTTCGATTATTTTTGTGATTTTTGCTATTTCGGCAAGCGGTGTTTCTCGGGCTAAAATTACTCGAGAAAAGCCGCACTCTTTTGCAAAAATCGCCCCGTTTTCATTGCAAATTCCTGCTTGCGTGCTTAAGTGTAAAACGATTTCGGGATATATTGATTTGATATATTTCCCAAGAAACACGTCTTGTAAAATAATAGCGTCTACACCCGTTTCCCAAACGCATTGTAGCGTATCGAAAAAGGACGGAATTTCTTCGTCTTTTATCAGTGTATTCATTGCAACGTATACCTTTACGTTGCATAAATGCGCGTATAGTACGATAGAACGCAAACCTTCCCTATCGAAATTTTCAGCGCTTTGGCGTGCGGAAAACGCACTGAAGCCGAGATACACGGCGTCAGCACCAGAATTGATTGCCGCTTTCGCACATTCCATATTTCCTGCAGGCGCTAAAATTTCTAACATAACTTCCCCTTTTTATCTACCGATACTTCTCGTAATCAACTCTTCCGACGCGTCGTAACCCATACTCTTCAAACGGAAGTTACGCGCTGCAACTTCAATAATAATGGCAAGATTTCGCCCAGGGCTTACGGGAATGGTGAGCTTGGGCACTTTAATTTCAAAATAACTTGTCGACGACATTTCGTCGCCTACTCTGTCGTATTCTTTACCTTGTTGCCAATTTTCAAGCTGAATAACAAGCTGAATTTTCTTTTCGTCTAATACCGAACCCGAACCGTACATACTCTTAACGTTGATGATGCCTATACCGCGCAGTTCCATAAAATATCGAATGATATCGGGCGCAGTACCGTACAGTTCGTTAGCGATTTCCTTGATGATAACGTTATCGTCGGCTATTAGACGGTGTCCGCGTTTAATAAGCTCCATAGCCGTTTCGCTTTTCCCTACGCCGCTTTTTCCCGTGAGTAATATACCCACGCCGAATACTTCCATCAATACGCCGTGTTCGGTTACCGACGGGGCAAGTAAACGGTTGAGATAGATATATAAATCGCTCATTAAATCGGTAGTCATTTTAGGACTGCGAAATAAAGGACAAGAAAACGCTTTTGCCGTTTCTACAAGTTCGGGCAAGGCAGGTAAATCTCGGCTTAAAATAATACAAGGCAGCTCGCCGTGTTCTAACAAACTACTTATTTTCGCGCGACGGATTTCCGAGGAAAAGGTGCGTAAATATTCGTATTCAGAAAGCCCAAGCACAATTACGCGACGGGAATCGAAATACTCGAAAAATCCGCCGGCAAGCTGCAAACCGGGGCGTTCGACACTCATACTTGAAAGGGTTACTACTCCCCTACCTGTATATACCGTTTCCAAATTTAAATCATACGCGAATTTATCAAGCATTACGCTTTGCGTTACTTGCGTACCCATACTTTTACTCTTTCTCCTTATAGCCGTACTTTTCTATCAATTTTCCAACGGCGCTTTCTTCATTTGTATACTCAAATACGACGTCCGCTTGTGCTTTTAACTTTTCATCCGCATTTTTCACGGCAACGCCAAGCCCTGCCGCTTGTATCATAGGGATATCGTTCCACTGGTCGCCAACGCCTATCGTTTTATCCATAGCAACGCCGTAATGCTTTGCCAAAAATTGTACGGCGCTACCTTTCGAATTTTTTGCATTGATAACTTCCACTAAATAATTTGCACTTTTGGTAACGCAACAACCTTCGAATGGCTCTTTTTCAAGTTCCGCCAAAACGGACGCGTTATCTTTCGGGTCAACCATAATTAAAAATTTATATACGTGCATACCCGTTTCCTGCACGATTTCGGAAATTAGTTTATCGGTTGACAGCTTGGCTTTCGTTTTTGTAATATATTCGTACCGTTTCAAGGCATCGTCGTCTTTATTGCAATAATACGACCATAAATCGTAAACGTGGAAATGAACGTCCATTGCTTCTAATTTTTTACAAACCTGCACGGCAACCGTATTAGCAATACTATCTTCAAAAAGAATTTTTTTGCTTTGAATATCTAAAATTATCGAGCCTTGACAACAGGAAACAGCGCCTTGCAACCCAAGTTCTTGCGCGCGCGGTAAAATACCGTTGGGCAAACGCCCCGTGGAAATAGCAAACTTACCTCCGTTTTGACGGTATTTTGTAATGATTTCTTTATTCTCTTGCGAAATCGTTCCGTCGTCGTTTACAAGCGTTCCGTCGAAATCGGAAACGATAAGCTCGTAATTGAGTTGTTGCATCTTAAAGCTCCTCCTTGAAAAACGAATATATTTTATTGCCCAAATCTTCCCCGATGCCATCTACTTGACACAGCTGTTCTACGCTTGCACGCATAATTTTATCTATCGTACCGAAAGCGTCCATAAGCGCTTTTTGTTTCTTTTTACCTATCCCGTCAATTTCCGTTAAAACGGAAGCTAAATTGCGCTTAGAATGTAAATTTCTAAAATAGGTAATAGCAAAACGGTGCGCTTCGTCACGTAGACGTTGCAACGTTTTCAAAGCGTAATCACGTTTGTCGATTTTAATACTCTTAGAAGATTGCAAGGTAAAAATTTCTTCGTCGCGTTCAGCGAGCGCAATCAACGGAATATCGGTTATTTGCATTTCGTCGAACACTTCTTTTACTGCGGAAAGCTGTCCTTTGCCGCCGTCAATAACAATTAAATCGGGCTTAGGAAAACGGTCTTCTTCCGCCGTATGGAGTTTCGCAAGCCGACGGCGCATCATTTCTTGATGCGAAGCGTAGTCGTTTGCTCCTTCCACCGTTTTTATTTTAAAACGCCGATAACTGTTTCTATCAGCTTCGCCGTCGATAAATACAACCATTGCCCCCACTTTATCTACTCCGCTGATATTGGAAATATCGTAGCACTCCATTCGACGGGGATATTTCGGCAGGTTCAAAATTTCTTGTAAGCGTTTACAAGCGTTTCTCGTCATATCGTCTTTATGTTTGATTTTATCAATAGATTTCGAGAGATAGTCGCTTGCGTTTTGTTCCGCCATTTCCAAAAGCTGTTTCTTAACGCCTTGTTTTACGGCAAGTACCGTTACTTTTTTATCGTACTTTTCGCGGAAATAATTTTCCAAAAGTTCTTTCTCGCAAAATTCTTGTACGATAATTTCATCGGGAAGCTCGTGCGTGGTATAATACTGCAAAATAAATGCAGTCAACGCGTCCGCTTCCGCAAAAGAACTGTCTTCTAAAGCAAAATTACTGCCGCCTTGCATAATACCACTACGCGTTACTAAAACGTTTACGGCTGAATAAATATAATTGGTTTTCAACGCGATAATATCCGCATTCAGCGAACGGTTGAGAGAAGTAATCCGTTTTAATTTGAGTTTGGAAAGCATTTGTAACTTTTCACGGTATTCCATTGCCAGCTCAAACTCTTCATTTTCAGCGAAAGTGGTCATTTTCGAGCGCAAAATTTCTTCCGCGTCTTCGTAATTTCCATCTAAAAACGACAGCGCTTTTTTTACTCGATTGGCATATTCTTCACGAGTGCACAAATGCGCGCACGGAGCAGGACAACGACTTAAGTGATACGCCAAACACGGCTTTTTAGGCTTGTCCGTGATAGCCGTACCACACGTTCGAACGTTATAGACCATACCGATAATATCCAACAAATCACCGCAACGCACGCCGCCCATAAACGGACCGAAATATTTCCCGTCTTTTTTGATTTTTCGGGTAATGGTAATACGGGGAAATTCTTCTTTGGTATGCACCTTGATATACGGATACGTCTTATCGTCTTTTAAAAGAATATTATATTTCGGTTTATATTTTTTTATCAGATTGTTTTCAAGCGCCAACGCGTCGATTTCCGTCTTGGTGATTATATAATAAAAATCGTGAATGTTTTCCACCATTGCCGCTACCTTTTCAGGCTTCGCGGAAGTATGAAAATACTGGCGCACTCTATTTTTCAAAACGCGCGCCTTTCCCACGTAAATTACTATTCCGTCTTTATCGAGCATTACGTATACACCCGGCGTTTCCGGAAGCAATTTCAATTTTTCTTTTAAATCGACCATAGTATATCTTTATTATATACTAAATTGCGCAATTTTGCAAGGAATTAAACGAAAAAAAGTGCTTAACAACCCAAAAACTCGATACCTTTTAACAAAACGTCGTTTACCGAATCGTCCGTTAAACTGTAAAAGACGATTTTCCCTTGCCGAATGCTTTTCACAATGCCTGCACTTTTTAAAAAACGTAATTGATGGGAGACCGTTGTTTGATTAATTTTTAGTATACGTGCTAAATCGGTTACACATAATTCGCTAATGGCGAGTGCGGATAAAATTTTCACCCTTGTATAATCGGAAAACACAGAAAAAAAGCACACAATTCCTTCGAGTATATCTCCCTGTGGAACGTAATCCTCGATAAGACCTTGCGTGCGTTTATCTAACAGTAACATTTGCGACATAAGATACCTCCTATATGTTTTTATGGGAATATGATAACATAACCGATAAAAAACATTCTGGTATATTTTGTCATAAAAATGTCTATTTTGTCATTGTAGTTACGTTAAGAAATTTTCTTTACTTCGTAACCTGCTTCCGTAACCGCGGCTATTAAAGCTTCATTGGAAATTTCCGTATCCGAGGTAACCGTGGCGGTTTTTTTCTTTAAATCTACCGTTACTTCTTTTACACCTTCTACGCCTTGCAACGCCTTCGTTACGTGCGCTACGCAATGATTACACATCATACCTTCTACTTTCAAAATCTTGTTCATACCTTTCTCCTTTTTGTTCTTTTTATCTTGTTGTTTTTTACCAAATCTCGTTAAACGTAACGCATTTGTTACCACAAATAACGAACTTAAACTCATACACGCCGCGCCTATCATAGGGTTGAGTGATAACCCTGCAAAGGCGAATACGCCTGCCGCCAAGGGAATTACTACACAATTATAGAAAAACGCCCAAAACAAGTTTTGATGAATATTGCGTACGGTGGCAGCGCTTAAATCTATCATAGTGGATACCAAACGCAAATCCCCACGGGATAATACTACGTCTGCCGAATCGATAGCCACATCCGTACCGTTACCCATAGCGATGCCCACGTCCGCCGCTTTCAAAGCAGGGCTATCGTTGATACCGTCACCTACCATAGCCACAAATCCGCCCACGCTACGAACCCGTTCCACCGCACTTGCCTTATCTTTGGGTAACGCTTCGGCAAAATATTCTTCTACGTTTGCCGTTTTTGCTATTGCCTTGGCAACGTTTTCGTTATCTCCCGTCAACATTGCCACGCGTACGTTACGCGCTTTGAGCATTTGTACCGCTTCCGCACTCTCTTCCTTTAACGTATCCGCAACAGCGAACACCGCAACCAAGTCGGTTTTGGTCGCTAAAAATACAGCCGTTTTTCCCTGTTTTGCGTATTTCATTGCGTACCTGTCGGCTTCTTTTTGTAATTTATCGATTAAAAGCCGACGATTGCCCAAGAAATACTCTACGCCGTCTATCACTCCGTTTGCGCCCTTTCCCGTTTCATACACATAGCTTTCCGTTTGCATAGAATTTGCGCCTTGTTCTTGTGCATAAGCGCAAATACATTCCGCAATGGGATGATTAGAATGACTTTCAATAGCAAATGCAATAGAAAGCACTTGTTTTTCGTGCATTGAAAGTATTTCAAAATCGGTAACCTGCGGTTTTCCCACCGTCAAAGTAGCCGTTTTATCTAACAGGGCACAGTTGATATCTTTTGCCTTTTGCAATGCTTCGGCGTCCTTATATAAAATACCCAACGCCATACCGCGACCGGTTGCCGCCATAACCGCTACGGGCGTTGCTAAACCGAGCGAACAAGGGCAGGAAATAACGAGTACGCAAATGGCGTAATTTGCCGCAAGCGCAAACGCTCCTGTTGTTGCCAGCCAAACGATAAACGTAATAATGGCAATCAGCGTTACCGCAGGGACAAAAATACCGGCTATTTTATCTGCGGTTTTTTGCAAAGGGGCTTTACTTGCGCCCGCTTCCTTTACCATTTTCACTATTTGTGAAAGCGTGGTATCCGCGCCGACTTTTTGTGCCAAGATTTTTATAAATCCGCTTTTAACGATATCTGCGCCCGTTACGCCGTCCCCTTCTTTCACTTCTATAGGCATACTCTCGCCTGTAATCGCCGCCCTGTCAACGTAGGCACTCCCTTCGATAATTGTACCGTCTACGGGAATATATTCGCCTTGTTTTACGACAAGCACGTCGCCCACAACGATATCGGAAAAGAGAATTTTGCTTTGCGTGCCATCACGTTCTACCGTTACGGTATTAGGCATCAATTTAATGAGTTTTTCTACTTCGTCGCCCGTTTTACGCTTAGATTTTTCTTCCAACCATTTCCCAAGCGTTACCAAAGCCAAAATCATAGCGGCTGACTCGTAGAAAAAATGTCCGTGCGACTGCCCAAAAAAGAGCAATACCGTAAGCACTACACTATATATAAACGAAACACCGCTGCCCATTGCCACCAACGTATCCATATTAGGTACGCGTTTTATCAATGCTTTTGCTCCGCTGCGGAAAAACTCAAAATCTATAATCATTACTGCTAAACTAAGCAGCATTTGTAGTATCGCGCTTATTTTTACGTCAGGCTGCGGTAAACCTACCATACCGCCCATAGAGAAGTACATCAAGGGCAATAAAAACGCCAAGGACCATAAAAAGCGCTTTTTTAATTTATCCGGTTGCGGTTTACGTGCGTTTAATACGTTTTCGTCATAATCGGAAATACCGTAACCCAGCTCTATTACCGCGTCTATAATCGTTTGTTTATTCAATTTATTTTCGTCGTATATAACAACCATACTTTCGCCCATAAGCGAAACTTCCGCCGTTTCTACTCCGTCTAAGCGTTTTACCGTCCGTTCTATACCGGAAGAACAAGCTGAACAAGTCATACCGCTGACACAAAACTTTTCTTTCATTGTTATTCCTTTTTTTGAGTATTATTTTATAAATATTATAGCGGTTTTTTATAATTTTGTCAAGTTATGCCGCTTATTTAGCGTATAAAATGTTACAACGTTATCGTAACGCAAAAAGACGGGCGCTTTTAAGCCACCCGTCTAATGTTTTACATAAGACGAAATTAGTCGTTCTTTTCCGCTTTAGGAGCAACTACTTCTTTGCCGTCGTAATAACCACAGTTCTTACAAACTGCGTGCGCTTGAGCCAACTCGTGGCAATGAGGGCATTCTACCAACGTAGCTGCCGTTGCTTTATAGTTAGCAAATCTTTTATTCGTTCTGCTTTTCGATTGTTTACTCTTAGGTACTGCCATAATAACACCTCTTGTTTAATTTTCTTTTTCGTTTATTGTATTATCTTCGTAAGATAAGCCCTTACACTGTTCGCCGCACGAAAGATTAAAAGGCATACTTGCCATTATCGCGTCGTCTACGGCTTTTGTTAAATCTACCCGTCCGTTAGAATAGGAATAATCTTCCGCGTCCTTTTTAGGTTCAAAATACGCTTCAAGCTCCCCTTCCACTTCGCATGTAGCCGACTGTAAACACCGTGAACATTGCCCCTCCAAAGAAAAGCGAACGTTACCTCGGATTTCAAAAGAATCGTCTTCGTATAAATCGTACGAAAACGTTACTTTAACGGGCGAAGCAAACTTTACGAACGGTATATCTATTAAATTTTCAGGCGCAGTGTATTCTAAAGACATATCTCCAAAATACTTTTTTTGCGCGTTGAGCTTTCTTATATCGATAATCATCATAAAATAGCTTATCAAGTATAATATATTTTTACGGCTTTGTCAACTTTTTTTTAATGGGTTTTTCCACTTTTTATAACAATTCTACCGTTTCTCTTGCGATAACCAACTCTTCATTAGTAGGAATAATTAAAACTTTGACTTTAGAGTTCTTACCCGTGATATCACGAATTTGTCCGTTGTTCTTTTGCGCGTTCTTTTCCGCGTCGATTTCCAAACCGAGATATTGCATATTTTCGCAAATTGCCGAGCGTACGCATTCGGTATTTTCCCCAACGCCTGCCGTGAATACGATACAATCTACACCGTTCATTGCCGCAGCGTATGCCCCTACGTATTTTTTACAAGCATAAGCGAACATATCCAGCGCAAGCTGCGCGCGTTCGTTACCTTTATCGGCTGCGGCCGTTAAATCGCGGAAGTCGCTTGAAACGCCCGAAACGCCTGCCATACCGCATTTTTTATTGAGATAGGTAAGCATTTGCGAAACGTCCATACCTTCTTTTTTCGCAAGATATTCCGCTGCAGCATAATCGATATCGCCGCTACGCGTACCCATAGGAACGCCCGCAAGCGGCGTAAAGCCCATAGAAGTATCTACACATTTACCGCCGTCTACTGCGGAAATGGAAGAACCATTGCCAAGGTGGCAGGTTACGATTTTTAATTCTTCAGGTTTTTTGCCCAAATATTTTGCCGCCTCTTGCGAAACGAATTTATGGCTTGTCCCGTGCGCGCCGTACCGTCTGATTTTATATTTATCATAATGTTCGTAATCAATCGCATACATATACGCGTGCTTAGGCATTGTAAAATGGAAGCCCGTATCGAACACTAAGCCCATAGGCGTATTTGGCATTGCCGCGCGGCAAGCTTTTACCCCTACGATTGCAGCAGGATTATGTAAAGGCGCAAGGTCTTTAATTTCTTCCATAATCGCCATAGTTTCTTCCGTAACGAGAGTAGGCTTTTTAAACGCTTCTCCAGAAGCCACTACTCGATGCCCTACCGCGCCGATTTCGTCCATAGAAGTAATAACGCCCGTTTCCTTATCGGTAAGTGCTTTCAAAACAAGGTCAACCGCAACGTTATGATTAGGCATATCTTGTTCTACAACCACTTCTTGTCCTTTCGCTTTATGCGTAAGTTTCGAACCGTCGATACCGATACGTTCGCAATTTCCTTTTGCGATAACTGCTTCCGTTTCCATATCGATAAGTTGATATTTTAACGACGAACTACCCGAATTGATAACTAAAACTTTCATTATATTCTCTCCTTTTTAAGCAAGTTGCGTTTGCAATGCCGTAATGGCTACTGCGGCTACGATATCTTCCGATTTACAACCGCGCGACAAATCGTTAAGCGGTTTTGCAAAACCTTGACAAATAGGACCTACTGCCATAAAGCCGCCTAATCTTTCCGCAATTTTATAGCCGATATTTGCAGCTTCCAAATCAGGGAAGACAAACACGTTGGCTTTGCCTGCAACGTCCGATTCGGGCGCTTTTAAAGCCGCTACGGAAGGAACAAGCGCCGCATCAAACTGCAATTCGCCATCCAACTTCAAATTAGGTGCTTTTTCTTTAGCGATTTTGGTAGCTTCTGCTACGAGCGTTACGTTATCGTGTTTTGCGCTGCCTTTCGTCGAGAAAGAGAGCATAGCAACTTTAGGGTCGATACCTAAAATAGCTTGCGCGGAATTTGCCGTCGCGATAGCCAAATCGGCAAGCCCTGCGCTATCATAGGTAGGATTCAAACCGCAATCGGCAAAAATTACTACGCCGTCGGGACAATATTGATTGCCTTGGGGCGGACAAATCATAATAGAAAAGCTGCTAACAGCCGAAGCGTTTTTCGCCGTTTTGATAATTTGCAAACCGGGGCGGAGCGTGTTTGCCGTAGAATGGCAAGCACCCGAAACAAGCCCGTCAACGTCGCCCATTTTCAACATCATCGCGCCGAAATACGTACCATCCGTCAATAATTTTGCAGCTTGTTCTTCCGTCATACCTTTCGATGCGCGAAGTTCGCAAAGTTTTGCGTTATATGCAGGCAACTTTTCAGACGTAAGCGGATTGACAATTTCAACCCCCGTTAAATCTACGTCAGGGTTTGCCGCTTTAATAGCCGTTGCATCACCAAGCAATACGATTTTCGCAACGCCTTCTTTGGTTGCATCTGCCGCAGCTTTTACCACTCGGGAATCTTCCCCTTCACAAAGAACGATAGTCTTTTGAAGCGCTTTTGCTTTACTTTTGATTTCATCAAGAATATTTTTCATCTTTTTGCTCCTTGAAACGCTTTATTTATTTTTGTGTTTCGTGTATAATAGAAGAAAGAAGGTCTTTCTTCAAACGATTACTATTATTATAGCACACATTTTTTGTATTGTAAAGGAAATACGGATAAACAAAATGAAAATTTGCGCGATAATTTGTGAATATAATCCATTTCATAATGGACATTTATATCAGCTGAACGCCGCGAAAGAGCTTTCGGGGGCGGACGCCGTACTTTGCGTTATGAGCGGTAATTTCGTTCAACGCGGCGAAGCGGCGATAGCGGATAAATATACTCGTGCAAGACACGCGATACTCGCTGGCGCAGACGCAGTAATTGAATTGCCCGTCGCATTCACCACCGCCAACGCCGAATTGTTTGCCAAAGGCGCTATCCATATTTTATCTTCTATCCCTTCTATCACGCATCTTTGTTTTGGAGCGGAAAACGCCGACTCCGCAACCTTTAAAAAAGCCGCCGAATTGCTTAATAACGAGCCTCAAAACGTTTCAAAAACAATAAAACGATTGATAAAAGAAGGCGTAAGCTACGCAAAAGCGCGTGCGCAAGCTTTTGCCGAATATATTCCCCAAGAATTTTTATCTTCCCCTAATAATATTTTGGGCGTTGAATACACAAAAGCGCTTTTAAGCGCGAATACGAATATAGAAATTTTGCCTATCGCGCGGAAAGGCGGCGACTATAAGGATAACGTATTACAAGAACATTATTCTTCCGCGACCGCTATCCGAACGGCTATTCAAAGCGGAAAAAATATAACGGGACAAGTACCGCCCTTTGTGAAAAGCGACCTTGCTTTGCGCGACCAAAAGGTGCTGGAATCACTAGAAAAATACGCCATTTTAACAAAAAGCACACAAGAGATTGCAAAGGTTTGCGATTGCACGGAAGGTTTAGAGAACGCCTTAAAACGTGCGGCAACAGAACCTGCCACGCTGGTAGAATCGCTCACCTGTGCACGGTATACTTCTTCGCGTATTCGGCGAATCGCTTTACAAAACGCCTTGCAAATTGATGAAAGTCTTATTCGAGAAAGCTTAAAAGTCCCCTTATATTTACGGATATTAGCGATAAAGAAAGAACGTAAAGACGTATTATCCGTTTTAAGCGCAAGCAGCGCACCCATTGTATTACGCGCGCACGACGAAGACGTTTTACAAGGCGCAGCAAAGGCGTGCTATGACTCCGATAACTATGCCGATAACGTATACCGAATGCTATACGACTTACCGCACATGGAAAGAAATTTGTTTATATAGAAAAATTCCCGTTATTCAACGGGAATTTTTATTTGTATTGCAGTATTAAAACATAACCGTATGCGTTTCCAACACGTTACCGTTATTATCGGTAAATTTCACTTCCATTTTATCTTTATTGAGTACAATCGCCGCGCCGATAATGCTTTCTTTTGTTACAGCCGAGCCGACGATGACGGGATAGTTATGCGGCAACGTGTTACGTTCGTCATCCTGCATTAAAATGGAAGCGACGTGCATATGCCCCGTAATCATAAAGCGAACCCCTAAACGGTCTAATTCCGTATTCCAAGCTGCGTAGCATTCTCTTTCAATATCGAAAATTCCGCCCTTTTGTTTGGTGGTATACGAAGGACAAATATGACTAATTGCAAACGTGATTTTATCCTTATTGCAAAGCTTGGTATTTTTCAAAAAGGCAAGCTCGCGTTGTCTAAACGGTGAAAACAAATTTACTCCACCATACACTTCGGGCGAATCGGCTTTAAATTGCGCCATTGCACCGTATTCTAAATGATTATCCACTTTATCTTCACCGCAATCGAGTGCAACCCCGTTTAAGCAGCCGAGCTCGAACGTGAAATATGTATCCTTTCCGTTTGCGGGGAAATAGTCGGTAAAACGTTCGGCAAGTTTACCGCGCGTATCGTGGTTGCCCCTTACGAATATAACGGGAATTTTCCCTTGCGACATTTCGCCGACGAATTTACAAACGTCAATATAATTTTCAACCGTTTCCACTTCGCCGATATCGCCGTTGACGATTAATACGTCTAAATCGTCGCCGAAAAACGTAGCGAGTTTCGCCGCCTTTTCAAAATGATAATGTACGTCGGCGATATGATACATATTGATATTTTCCGTCTTTGTAAGCGGTTTAAACGTAAACGTTTCCGTTTGCGGTTCGCCCATCTTCGAATAATACGCTTTTCTTTGAATGGTTTCTTTATAAATTACTTCATATGCCTTTGCTTCGTTTAAAACGGATTGCGGAACACGAATTTTTGCATAATCTTTTTCCGAACTTAACACACCGGAATTTTCTTCATAGTACACGTCATTACCTACGTGCACGGCTATCATTCCGTTAGCGTTGGCATTGACGAGTATTTCATATTCGTTACCGATAACGAACACCGACGGGGGACAAAGTAAAAACGACATAATAGTTTACTCCTTATTGGATTGATAGTACTATCATACCAAATTTCAACAAATTCCACAATAAAATTTTTTGCTTATTTATTATAGAATTATAACAAAAACGCCAATTTTTCTTTGAGTGTTCTATAATCGTCAATTTCCACGTAATCCAACCCAAAAATACGGATATGACTATCCCCACCGCCGTCGCCAAAGTCGTCGCCGACGTATAAAATTTCATCCTTTTTATAGCCGTTTTCTTTGGCATATGCCATTACGGCATCGTATTTATTGTACTTCTTTTCCGTAAAATCGAACGACGACGAACCGCCTATATATACGGCGTAATCAGGGAAAAGTTGTAATACTTCGGGATATAAAACTTTACGCTTTTCACGAGTAGGGTCAAAGGCAAGCTTGTCCGTTATATCTGCTTTCGTACCCAAAAGCGGAAATGTAACCATTCCTGTAGAGTGAAACTCTACACTGTCCCCTTTAAATTTTGTATAGCCGTATTTTTCGCGTAAATATGTAATGGTTTTAATAAAATATTCTTTATCGGGTTTACACGTTTCCGCACGAACGATAGTAAATTGACCGTCCATCATTTTACTTTCTTGCATACCGTAGTTTGCAACGATATCCACGGGGTATTGCCCCATTTGTTCGTATATACGCTGTGCACCACCAGCGCCAACCATAATCACTTTATATTTTTTTTGCAAGGCGTCTAACACCGAGCGGTTTTCTTCTTCCAACTTGGAACGGTGCTGCGTAAGCGTTCCGTCTAAATCAAAACAAATCAACTTCTTCATAGCGGTAAATTAATAATATTTTTCCATTAAAACAGGTTTGAGTTTTTCAGTTAAGCCCAAATCGTGTGCCAAAGTGAGTACTGTATATCTATCGCGCACGGTATACGCTTTTTCTATTGCTTCTTCCAGCGTTTCGCGCCGTACGCCGATTTGAGAAAACCGCACGGGACAAGACATCTTGATAAGCATATCTTTTACCGTATCGACCGACGGCAATTTATCAACGAGTTTATATACTTCTTCCGCGCCCGTAAAAGCAATTTTATTTTCCTTTATATATCGGTAAATTTCAATGGACATTAACGTACCTATTGCCACCTTTAAGCCGTGTAAAGGAATTTTTTCACCGCGACGGACAAAATCCATTTCCAAGAAATGGGAAATATGATGTTCGCTACCGCTTGCAGGGCGTGAATTACCGCATTGCGCCATAGATAAGCCTGCCGTAATTAAAGCCTGCATTAACTCCGCAACCGCTTCCCCTTTATACTCCGTTAAATCTTCAAAAGCATTCATACAAGCCGTACGTGCTTTCTCCATAAGCGCAAACGCTTCTTCGTGTATCGGCTCACCCTTGACGATATGCGCCATTTGCCAATCGGTAAGGCAAGTAAATTTCCCCATAATATCGCCAAAGCCTGCCGCCGTCATAATTTTCGGCGCTTTACGTACCACTTCCAAATCGATTAAAATATCTTCGGGGGTATGTACTTCGTCGGTTACTTTAAAACCACCGCGCATCAAAGCCGCGCCTTTAGAACAATATCCGTCCATACTTGCCGCCGTAGCAAAAACGCCGCAAGGAATATTTCTACGTGTGGAAACCGATTTCGCCATATCGTTGAGCGTACCGCTACCCACTGACAAGACGTAATCGGCTTGCTTTGCCAAAAGGTATGCCTGTTCGCATTTATCTTCGGAGGGCACTAATTCTTCGTCGGGATAAAAGACGTCGATAATTTTTACACCGTGTTCTTGTAATGCACCCTTGAATTCTTCCGCATACGGTTTTGTGTTGACGTCGTACATTATTGCCAACGTTTTGTTTTTAATCTTTTTAAAAAATTGCTTAAAGCCGCTTTGATTGCGATATTCGATATTCATTTGCATAAATATGTTTCCTTAAATTAGTATATTAATCGTTTTCGCAACGTTCAATGGAGATAACAAACGGATTTTCAGCTACGATTTCATTTAAGCGCGCTGAAGAATATTCCGTTTCCGTATTTAAAGTAGCGCTATATACTACGTGCTCGTTTTCACGCTTGATAACCAAATGATTAAACCTATCCGTACCGAAAATTTCCTTAATTTTTAAATTTTCTTCTCCCGTATGTAAAAATTCTATTTTTACCGAATACATTTTACTTGTACGGAATAATTTGCTATGCAAAAACATTTGTACGGCAATCATTACAACCGTTGCAACAACGGCAACCACGTACAACGAAGCACCGCAAGCCATACCCACGCCTGCCGTTGCCCATACGCCTGCCGCCGTAGTTAAACCTTTTACTTCGTGTTGTTTGTATACAATCATACCTGCGCCGAGAAAACCAACGCCGGATACGATTTGCGCCGCAATTCTACCGGGGTCGCCGTTACCGATATATCGAGAAATAATCGTCATCAACGCAGCGCCTACACATACGATTGTATGCGTGCGAATACCTGCTTCTTTAGAGCGCATTCTTCTTTCAAAACCGATTGCAAACCCCAAAATAATAGAAAGGAGCAAATCGGGCAACATACCAAGTTGCGTTAAAATTTCTTCCCACATACTTTGAAATTCTCCTTATACTTTATATTATTGTAATACTATACTATATTCTTTTGAGAAAGTCAATATGAATTTCTAATTTAATGTTCAAAAATACCATTTTTATAAATTGCGCACAACAATTTACTGTATTTTATAAAATACTATTCAACGATTTGCGCAGTCTTTGCAAATACAAAGGTAGGCTTTTCGCCGTCTTTCGCCGCTTTTACGTCGTCTAACGTTACTTCGCCACAGAGTACACAAACGGTATCTACGCCTGCATTTACCCCCGAAGCGATATCGGTATACAATCTATCCCCAACAACTACAATGTCCTTTTTCTCGCAACCGAATTTCTTCATCAATTCTAATACCATAGTAGGCTGCGGTTTACCGATAAACACGGGCTTTTTACCCGTAGCATACTCTATCCCTAGGCACATAGAACCGCAATCGGGAATAGCACCAAAATCTACAGGGCAAACCCAGTCGGGATTCGTTGCATAATACGGTACGTCGAGTTTTGTCAATACTTCGCACGTGGTACGGAGCTTTTCCCCCGTAATTTCGGGGTCGAACGCCACTAAAACCGCGCCGATATCTCGCGAAAAGCTTTGCGTTACGCTTAAACCGCTTGTTTTTAATTCTTCTATAAAAGACTCCGTACCCTGTGCGTAAACGAGTTTGTCAGGAAATTTTTCTTTGAATATCATAATAGCGGCTTGCGCGGACGTGAAAAAGTTGTCTTCGTCAATATCCGTTATCCCCAAGCCGTTTAATTTTTTAATATAATCTTTTACTGATTTAGAAGGATTATTTGTAATAAACGCGTACCTACCCCCTTTGTTTTTGATGGCGGCAAGCATTTCTATAATACCTTCAAACAAACTGTTTTCACGGTATATCGTACCGTCCATATCGAACAAAAAGAGTTTTTTTGTCTTTAACGCATCGGCATTTTTACCAAAATAGTCTTGCATACGTACTCCTTTTAATTTGCACTCCCTGCCGCCACAAGCGCTACGCCGTCGGAAACGTCTTCTATGATTACGTCGCCGATTTTAACGGGTAATACACAAGTAGCCGCATTTATCTTTTTCATTACGTTAAATATCTCGCTCTTTTTTATCGGTTCGGCGGTTTTTACGGGCACGAGCGTGCCGTCCGTCGCACGCACGGTAGACGTTACTACGCGTTTGGGACAAACCACTTCGTTTTCAGCGTATATATTACCGCGCAAACAACCGTTTCCCGTTACGGAAACCGCTTTTCCGTTTTCCGCAACCACTTCAATTTGACAACCGATAGGACATTCGATACAAGTCAACGTTGTTTTCATTGTGCCGCCTCCTCCAAATACACTTCTATTTTTCCGTTTACCCCAGCCAGCTTCGTTTCGCTTAAAATAAGCGTTTCCATTTCACCCGGAACGGCAATTTGTTTTTTACGTTGTAATAACACGGTATCGCCGCATTTTGCCGTGATGGTACAATTACGGAAAGTGTTGGTTACGCGGAAAAACAATTTCACGTTGCCTTTCATATTTTTATCTATTTTTTGCGGCACGACGTAACCGATATTTTTGCCGTTTATAACGTCTACTACGTCCCGTTGCGCTTGTACGCTTTGTACGTATTTTGCCGCCGACGAACCTGCCGTTTCCGCTTCTTCGGATACAAAATCGACAAGGTCGTGCACCTGCAATACGTTTCCGCAAGCGAATATTCCGTCAACGAGCGTTTCTCGGTTTTGATATACCACCGCGCCGCGCGTTCTAGGCGACAATTCTACTTGCGCCAGCTTTGTAAGCTCGTTTTCAGGGATTAAGCCTACTGAAAACAAAACGGTATCGCAATCGAAATGCATTTCCGTGCCTTTAATCGGTTTTTTATTTTCGTCGACTTTGGATATTACCACGCCCGTAACCCGTTTGTCCCCTTCAATCTTCGTAATGGTATGATTCAAATACAAAGGAATATCAAAATCGTCTAAGCACTGTGCGATATTCCGTTTTAATCCGCTAGAATAGGGCATAATTTCGCATACGGCGTGCACCTTCGCTCCTTCCAACGTCATACGGCGCGCCATAATTAAACCGATATCCCCCGAGCCTAAAATGACTACGCTTTTGCCCGGTAGATATCCTTTTATATTGACGTATTTTTGCGCCGTACCAGCCGAATACACCCCAGCAGGACGGCTGCCTGCTACGTTTAACGCGCCCCTGCTGCGTTCGCGACAGCCCATAGCTAAAATAATTGCTTTGGCTTGCAAGGTAAACACGCCTTCTTCCGTATTGATTGCCGTAATTTGTTTATCTTTCGAAACGGAAAGTACCGTGGTTTGTTTCTTTACGCATATATTGCGTTTTTCTACTTCGTCAATAAAACGAGCCGCGTATTCAGGGCCTGAAAGACTCTCTTTAAAACGAGTCAATCCAAAACCGTTATGGATACACTGATTTAAAATACCGCCCAAGCGGTCTTCCCGTTCTAAAATTAAAACGTCTTGTACGCCGCTATCATAGGCAGCTATTGCCGCCGCAAGCCCTGCAGGTCCACCGCCGATTATTACAATATCGTATACGTTTTTCATTTGCTCACCCCCACGACGAGTTCCGCTCCTTTACCGTTTTTGGTTACTTTTTCAAAGGGAACGTTTTGTTCTTTGGCAATCAATTCCGCTACGTACGGCTGACAAAATCCGCCCTGACAACGCCCCATACCAGCACGCGTTCTACGTTTTACCGCGTCGATATTTTTCGCAGGGGGATTTTCACGGATTGCCCGTAATATTTCCCCTTCGGTGATTTGTTCGCAACGGCACACGATACGCCCGTATGAAGGATTCTTTTTAATTACTTCGTTCTTTTCTTCGATAGATAAATCTTTAAAGAAATATTCCGCTTCTCGTTTTCCGTTGAAGTGTGCGTTTATTGTAAGCGACAAGTGTTTGGAAACGAGTTCTTCCACTACGTATTTAGCGATAGCAGGTGCGGACGTAAGTCCCGGAGATTCTATCCCTGCACAATGGATTACTCCTGCGCAGAGTTTGCTTTCTTCCAAAACAAAATCGTGTTTCGTAGAATATGCGCGAACACCCGTAAAAGACGTAATCGTATTATATAAAGGTGTATTTTTGCACATCTTGTTCACTTTTTCTATAACGAAAGCCATACCTTCCGCCGTTGTATCGGTAGAGCCGTTATCCACTTCTTCCGACGTAGGGCCAAGCAAGATATTTTTATCCGCGGTTTGCGTAACCAAAATACCCTTTCCCTTTTCGGTAGGCGTGAAAAATAAGGTATGCGAAACAAAATCGCCGCTCTCTCTATCCAACAAAATATATTCGCCTTTTCTTCCACGAACTTCGATATCGGTATCTCCTACCATAGCCGCAATTTTACCGCTTGCAAGCCCTGCGCAGTTGATAACGAGTTTTCCTTGTACCGTTTGTCCGTCAACCGATTGTACGGTAAACGCACCGTTTGCTTTTTCAATAGACGTAACTTCGAAATCGGTATATAATTTCGCACCGTTATCCATTGCGTTACCGATAGCGGCAATAGTCAAGCCGTAAGGACAAATGATACCGCCCGTTTTAGCGTGTAACGCACCAAGCGCGTCATCTGTAATATTCGGCTCTAATGCGCGCAGCTGCGCTTGAGAAAGTATTTCCATATCTTGTACGCCGTTGACTTCACCGCGCGCTTTTAACGCTTCCAGCGTTTGTAATTCAGCTTCGGAAAACGCCACGACAAGCGAGCCGTTGTTTACGTATTTTACCCCAAGTTCACGGGCATACGCTTCCATCATCTTATTGCCTAAAACGTTAAATTTAGCCTTTAACGTATTAGGCGCGGCGTCAAAGCCTGCGTGCACGATACCGCTATTCGCTTTGCTTTGCCCCATACAAACGTCGTTCTCTTTTTCCAGCATACAAACGGACAACGTATACTTTGTTAATTCGCGGAGTATCGTTCCACCGATTACCCCACCGCCTATTACGATTACGTCAAACATAACCACTCCTTTTAATGAAAAATACTTGACAATTTTATTTTCCTATATTATACTATAAATTAATCAAATACGCAATACACTTTTACAAAAAAGGCATATTTGAAAGTAAAAACGGAAAAACGAGCAATTTTTTTGCTCATTTTTCCGAGAACGAGCATTAAAAAATGAAAGATTCACAAGAAAAAGAACTTTTACAACTATTACAAGACCGCGAATACGCAACGATTGAAGAAATTGCGGAAGCTTTATACGTCAGCCCTTCTACGGTGAGAAGAAAACTCAATTTACTGCAAAGCAAGGGGTTGGTTACCCGTACGCACGGCGGCGCGCAACTCAACAACAACAATAATTTCTTTCCCAGCTTTACCTTTCGGGTACATCAAAACAGTTTTGAAAAGAAAAAAATGGCGCTTGCCGCCATTAAACTGATTAAAAACGGCGATTTGGTTTTTTTGGACGGAACTACTTCCGCGTTCTTTATCGCAGAATATTTATCCGAACTGAAAAATATCCGAGTAATTACCAACGGTATAGATACCCTTTCATTACTTGCCAAGCACAACGTATCCGCCTATTCTACGGGCGGTTACGTACAAGAAAGCAACCGTTCGGTGCTCGTTGGACATTATGCGGAAGAAATGATTAGCAGTTTTCACGCGGACATCGCCTTTTTTTCTGCACAGTCTATGGATAATAACGGGGAAATTTACGATTGTTTCGAAGAAGAAAACGTAATTAGAAAAGCTATGATAAAACACGCGTCTAAAAGAGTATTTCTTTGCGACAGTACAAAATTCGGCAGGACTTCTCCCTTTCATTTATGCTCTTTAAACGACGTGGATTATATCGTTAGCAACCATCAATTACCGAGTTTTATAAAACACGATAAAATGCCCGAAATTATCACCGAGTAAGCAACGGCGAGTATGCAAAACCGCATACTCGCCGCACTTTTTTATTCTTTAAATTGATAACGATACAATTCCGCATACAATCCGTCTTGTTGTACAAGTTCTTCGTGCGTGCCGCGTTGCGTTATTTCTCCATCGGTTACCACCAGTATCTCATCTGCATTTTTTACAGTGGAAAGCCGATGCGCTACTACAAGCGTTGTCCGTCCGTTTGATAATTCTGATAAAGCGCTTTGAATTTGCATCTCCGTCATATTATCCAACGCCGACGTTGCCTCGTCGAGAATGAGTATCGGTGGATTTTTCAAAAACGCGCGTGCTATGGAAACACGTTGTTTTTGTCCGCCTGAGAGTTTTACGCCGCGTTCCCCCACTTCGGTATCATATCCGTTGGGTAAGGTACAAATAAACTGGTGAATGTTTGCACGTTTTGCAGCTTGTATAATTTCTTCTTCGGTTGCATTCGGCGAACCGTAACGGATATTATCGCGTACACTCCCCGAAAAGAGAAATACGTCTTGTTGTACAACGGCGATTTTTTCACGCAAAGTTGCCGCGGTAACGTCGTTGATATCCACGCCGCCGATAGAAATTTTTCCACCGTCGCGAAGATAGAACCTAGGCAACAAATGACAAATGGTTGTTTTACCTCCACCCGAAGAGCCAACCAAAGCCACCGTTTGTCCCTTTTTAAGCGTAAACGTTACACTTTTTAGTACTTCGTCTTTATTGTCCGATTGTTTGTTATAGGCAAAAACAACGTCTTCAAAACGGATATCCCCGTCAAGCGTCGTTTCTACGGGATTTGCCGGCTCGTATTCGGGACGGGTATCCATAAGCTCGCAAAAGCGTTTAAAACCCGTCATACCGTCTTGAATTTGTTCAAACAAGGAAACGAGCGTACGTATCGGCGCTAAAAGCATCGTTATATATAAAATGTAAGCCGTAAAATCGGGTGCGGTAATTTCGCCGAAGAAGAAAAACAATCCACCGGAAACCAGCGCCGTTAAATATAAAAAGTCGTTAAACGCAGTCATGCCGGCTTGAAATCCACCCATAGCACGGTAAGAACGAGCGCGCGCTTTTTTAAATTGACCGTTAACAACGTCAAATTTTTCACGTTCTTTCTCTTCTGCATTATACGCTTTTGTAACGCGTATACCCGACAGAGAAGATTCGATTTCCGCGTTGAGTTCGGCTACCTTTTTTCTAGATTCTTCAAACGCTCTATTCATTTTATCGCGTGCTTTCGCCGCAAAGAATACCATAAGCGGCACGTAGCAAAGTACAATGAGCGACAACCAAGGATTGATAATCCCTAACATAATCAACGCGCCGATAATGGAAATAAACGAATTGAACACGTCTTCTGGGCCGTGATGTGCTAATTCTGATACTTCAAACAAATCGTTTACGATACGCGACATTACGACTCCCGTTTTATTTTCGTCGAAAAAGGAAAAGGATAACGTTTCCACGTGCCGAAATAAATCTCTGCGCATATCCCCTTGTATGCGCACACCGAGTATATGTCCCCAACAACCGACGATATACGTTAAGATACTTTTTAATATGTAAATGCACGCTAAGACAACTGCCCATACGATAAGCAGTTGTAAATTTTTATTCGGTACGTAATTATTCATAATATTCCGTGCAATCATAGGATAAAACATATTGCAAACGGAAATGGTAAACGAACATACCAAATCGAGTATGAACAACTTTTTATGCGGCTTATAATAGCCAAAAAATCTTTTAAGCATTTTCATATTTTTTGTATTACTCCAACCAAGGATCGGGTAGCATAATTTCAAAACTGCCCGTAATTATATTTTCTTCTTTCCATTCCGCTATATTTATCACAGGTGTAACGTATACTTGTTTCATACCGTTCCCCCTGCCGTTACTGATTGTTGAAAAGTAACAATCAACACTCCGTCTTCATACGTTTGCGTACTTTCTTTTATCCGCATTCCGTTGTACGTAACGCATAAAAATTCCGTTATGGAAGTTTCTATCCTTATGGTTACCGTATTATCAGTAATTATATGCGAAAGTAAAACGGATTCTTGTTTGCCTGTTTTATCGATTAACGTGGCGTTTGTACCGTTATATTCGATATTGAGAACGCTATTAACGTACGATTGTAAAATTCCCTTATGCGCGCTTGATATATTCTCCCCTGCATTTTCGAGTGCCGCACTAGCCAAAGCATAAGGCGAGCGTTGCACGATATTATCTTCCCAAAGATATACGTTGATGCCGCCGAAATTCATAACCAAGTATGCACGCGCCGAATAGGAACGGTTATAGTTGCTTTCTACTACTTTACCTACCGTGGCTTTTAAGGTAAACGTACCGTCTTTACAATCAATATCGCTTTTAGCCACGTAATAATCGAGTGCTTGCTTCGCTCCGTTATAATTTTGTAAGATAAATTCTTTATCGCTTTCTATCATATCGGTAGGCATAACGATAATGCCCATACCGCATATGTATTGTTCGTATTTTGTATACGCTTCTTGCGTGATTACCGATTCAAAACGAATGCCCGAATTCGACAACGACTCCCCAACACGTATCCACGCGCCGTCCACTAATCCGCAAGCGATATATTCGGCTACGATATGTACGCCCGTTTGTGTGTACAAAGATAAATCTAACGTATCGTTTTCTTGATATTTTGTATCTCTTACCAGCCATGCGTAAAAAATATGTCCTTTTTTGCCTTTCGATTGCGGAATGCTATACGTTGTAGCCGTTTCGTTGACCGTCGTTACAGAATAATTATCCCCGTCGGTAACGTGAATTTCTATGCGTTTTTCTTCAGTAAATATACCGTCCGCGTATCCGTACAACGTTTTTTCGTTTTCAAAGTCTAACTGAACGCCCAAGGTTTTGTCAACAATCGTGCCGTTTGTTAAAACGAGTGTAACGTCGCCCATACTCCCAACAACGTTTTCCGACTGAGTAAATACAAACGTTATCACGTTAGAATTTTGTTCTTGCGTAATTTCTACGGTAGACGAATAGTTTATTCCGTTAAAAGCACACGGCACAGTACCTGTATACGTAGCGGCTTGTGTTGCCGTATAAGGCACTTTTATTTGCATACACAGCAATCCGTTGTCGTTGCGATACGTACCGAGAAAAACATCTTCTTCGTTAAAATCTATACTGTAACGTTCGTACGTTTGCGTTTGAACACATCTCCAAGATTCTTCTCCTGCGTCCGTTGTATATTTTTCCAACGTCAACGCACTTGTAAAAACCAAAGACGTATATTTACCCCCATTGTTTGTATATTCTTCAGAAACAAATACTACCGTTTCCGCAGGAACAATTAATTTTGTCGGCGCAGTATCCGCATATCCTATCTCGCCATTAGTTATTTTAACGTTGAACGTTAAAACAAGCGCATTTGCCATACCGCTTGCAGGAGCTAATCTTTTTAATTTTAACAAGTCGTCATCATCTGTTTCAAGATATATACCTTCCCCTAAATCATATGGATACGTTTTATACTGCGGCAAACCGTCTGTATTTTCACCGATATACTGTAACGTGATTTGATAATTTGTACCATTAGAAAATACCCTTGTAACTTCAAAATCGTTTCCAGAAACGTAAAAAGAATTTTCTTCGGTTGCACGTACCGTCTTTTCGATTTGTAGAGCCAAAGCCCCTATCATTACCAAACATAAAACAAATACCGACAAAATCCCATTAAGCCATTTCTTCATCCTTTTCCTCCGTAAAAAACGCTATATATAAAAAACCGAGAATAAGCATCTCGATTTTTAAAATTGAATTTGAGTTTGTCTATAAGCCGAGTTCTGTCGTGTACGTTCATTTATCTAGGCTTGCCGTCGCCGACAAGCTCAAGCGATATTCACGGTAATCCGTCGGACGGACAGCCCTATATGACGGATACCCAATCTTGCAGCGAGTGGGGTTTACATGGCATACCGCGTTACCGCGATATCGGTGAGCTCTTACCTCGCCTTTCCATCCTTACCGTAAACGAAAGCTTACGGCGGTTTATTTCTGTTGCACTATCCCGGAAGTCGCCTTCGCCTGACGTTATCAGGCACCCTGTCCTATGCTGCTCGGACTTTCCTCATTGCCAAATGGCCCCGCGAACGTATAACAAACTCAAATCTTCTATCATTATAACACTTTCCTAAAAAAAATGCACTTGTTTCACTTGCCTTTTCTTAAAAAAAATAGTAAAATAGTATGGATTTGTGGGAAAATAATAAGAAATTCTTTTTTTAGGAGCACATATGAAAAAGACAAAAATCATTTGCACAATCGGCCCTGCCAGCCAAGATAAAAAAACTATAGCCGCTATGACACAAGCGGGTTGCGACGTAGTTCGTTTAAACTTTTCCCACGGTACGCATGAAGATTACGTGGAAAAAATTAAAATTATAAAGGAAGTACGCACGGAAAGAAACGTACCGTTACCCATTTTATTAGACACGAAAGGTCCTGAATTCCGCATTAAAACGTTTAAAAACGGCAAAATTACTCTCAAGGAAGGCGACACGTTTTGCTTTACGACAGAAGAAATAGAAGGCGACCAAACACGCGTTTCCGTTTCCTATAAAAAAATTTGCGAAGAGCTTGTTAAAGGCGATAAAATTTTACTCAATAACGGACTTATGGTGTTTCGAGTAACGGATATACAAGCTCCCAACGTATTTTGCGAAGTGGAAATCGGCGGCGAACTCTCCAACCGAAAATCAATGTTTTTCCCCGATAAGGAATTGCATATCGATTTCCTTTCCGAACAAGACAAAGCCGATTTATTATTTGGTATCGAACAGGAAGTTGATTTCGTTGCACTGTCTTTCGTTTCCAAAGCACAAGACGTATTAGACGCAAGACAATTTTTAGCGGAACACGGCGGCGAACATATCGATATCATTGCAAAAATTGAAAACCGCGCAGGCGTGAACAATTTGTTAGAAATTATGAATGTGTGCGACGGTATTATGGTAGCGCGTGGCGACCTTGGAGTGGAAATCCCTTACGAAGAACTGCCCGATATTCAAAAGCATATCATCAATCAATGCCGTATTCACGGTAAACGGGTTATCACTGCAACGGAAATGTTAGAATCTATGATTCACAACCCCCGTCCAACCCGTGCGGAAATCTCCGACGTCGCTAACGCCGTATACGACGGTACTTCCGCTGTAATGCTTTCCGGCGAAACCGCTGCAGGGACTTACCCTATCGAATCGGTATCCGCTATGGCTAAAATTGTAGAACGTGCGGAAAACCATATCGAGTATATTCAAAATATCGATAAATTTTCTATTACTAACTCTTCGGAAGCTTTATCGCACTCGGCTGCAACCTTAGCAAAGGATTTGAATGCCAAAGCGATTGTGGTTTGTACGTTAACCGGTGCAACCGCGCGTATGGTATCCCGTTTCCGTCCGAATATCAATATTCTCGGTATTACTACGGACGAACACGCCTACCGTAAACTTGCTTTAAGCTGGGGAGTTTTACCCGCAATGGCGGAAGAATATTCTTCGATTGATATTTTGTTCTATTTCGCCAAACAAATAGCCATAAAAACAAAAATTGCAAAAAAGGGTGATATTATCGTTATTACGGGCGGTACACCGAACGGCAAAAGCGGTAATTCGAACTTAATTAACGTAGAAACCATATAATTGATTGCAATTATTTATATACAAAAAAGGAAAGGATACAATATCCTTTCCTTTTTTGTGGCGCAGAGAAAGGGATTTGAACCCTTGTATACATTCCTGCATAACACGATTTCGAATCGTGCGCGTTCAACCGCTCCGCCATCTCTGCAAACAGCTTTTATATTATATACTATCCCAAAAAAAAATGCAACTGTTTTTCACGGCTTTTTTATAAAAAACTCCCCCGCTATGCGAATATTCGCATAGCGGGAATTGTGTCTTTTACAATAAGGTAATCATTAATTGAGATGCCAAAACAATTAAAATAAGCGCTATAGGATAGGTAGATGCGTAAGCCGAAGCTACGTCGTCCGTTTTTGCCGTAGAAATTAACGTACCAAGCGCAGGCGTACTGGTCATACCGCCCGTAATTGAGCCAAGATTGTTGAGCAAAGGTAATTTTAAAACATATTTACCAAGGAAGAAACCTACTATCATAGGCACAACCGTCATAGCGACGCCCCCAAACAAGCCCCAAAGCACCATACCGATACCTGCATCGGGCTTAGAAACTTCTTGTACCAAAGCCACACCGCCTTCAAAGCCTGCACCGAGCAAGAACAACGCTAAACCGAGTTCACGCATTACCTTCAACGTCTTTTCGTTGACTTCTAACGAGAGTTTACCGATATGCCCAAAATGCCCAAATACCAAGCACATAATCAACACACCGCCCGTTGTACCAAGCGAGAACGTAGGGCCTGCGTAGCCTGCACCCGTCAAAGGAATATTGATAGAACCAAGCAACAAGCCTGCAACGATAGCTAAAGCGAACGGCAAAAAACCGAAATCTTCGCACTTAAAGTATTTAGAATAATCTCTTACTTCTTCTTGCGCGTCTAACTTCAAGAAATCGCGTTCCTTTTGCATATCCGCTTTCAAGAATTTCGGCATAAGTTGAACAAACAATACCACGCCAACTACACCAAACGGATATGCGATAGCGTGCCCGAGTGTAATTCTTGCCAAATTTTCCGTAGCTGCATCTTTTGCCGCAGAGAATCCTGGCGTAGACGTAAGCGCGCCCGATAAAACACCTGCCCAATATTCAGGACCATACGGCGTTATAAGCGAACATATAACCGCAACAAGCGTACCCGAAAAGATAATGACAATACCAAGAACGATATACGTTTTAAAGTTTTTCGCCAAATTTTTGAAAAAGTTTGGACCGGCAATAAAGCCAACCGAACCAACGAACATTATTAAACCGATATTTTGAATAGGTCCTTTCAAATATTTAACGACGGTTTCGTCCGTACCCGACATATAAAACGAACCAAGCAACGGTACGTCTTCAAAATTAAGAGTACAAAGCCAACCGAGTAAAATAGCCACAAGGAATACCCCTGCCGTACCAAGCGAAACGCCTTTAATACTTACGCCGCCAAGCAAATATCCAAGCGCCAAGATTAAAAACATCAACGTGAACATTACGAACGTCGTACTGAATTTAAACGTACTCTCCACGCCGTTTGCGTTACTTGCGCTGATACCGCACCAAACACCGATAGCGGCAACTACTACGATAGCAATCGCAATCCAAAGCCATTTCAGGCTTTTCTTGTTAGAATTTTCCACTTTTACTCCTTTACAACGGAACAGTCCGCCTTTTTATTTCATCATTCCCTTATTTATCTTTTCTTCTATAATCAGGCAAGAGTTTAGGCGAAACCACTTCAGAAGAAATTCCTGCGTCGGCAAGTTCTTTTTCAAACTCGTCTACGTGCGCAAGCGTGAGTTCTTTAAGTTCTACACTCTTATATTTTTCACCTGCTTGTTGACCTGCGTTTCTACCGAATACGATAATATCAAGGAGCGAGTTGCCCATTAGTCTGTTCGTACCGTGAATACCGCCAACCGCTTCGCCTGCTACGTACAAGTTTTCAATGCACGTCATACCGTTTGCGCCGATATCAATACCGCCGTTTTGATAGTGCAACGTGGGATAAATAAGAATAGGTTCTTTACGGATATCAATACCGTATTTACCGAACATACGGAGCATTGCAGGAATACGTTTTTCAATAGTCCCTTCGCCGTTCAAGATATCGATAAGCGGCGTATCCAGCCATACGCCTTCGCCGTCCGTCGTCTTAATACCGTTGCCGTTTGCTCTACATTCACGGATAATGGACGAAGCCGTAACGTCGCGCGTTTCCAACGAATAGACAAACGCTTCACCGTTTTTATTAACAAGTTGTGCACCGAGCGAACGTACCTTTTCGGTAACGAGCGCACCGTAAATTTGCGTAGGTTCTGCTGCACCCGTAGGGTGATATTGCAACGTTTCGGGATAGAGAAGTTTTGCGCCTGCTCTATACGCCAAAACAAGACCGTCTGCCGTTGCACCGTAGTGGTTGGACGTAGGGAAGCCTTGATAGTGCAGTCTACCTGCGCCGCCCGTTGCGATAACTACCGTCTTCGCGCGCGCCACAAGGATTTCTTTCGTTTCCATATTCATCAACACCGCGCCGGCAATTTTGCCTTCTACGTCTTTGATGAGTTCGATAGCCGAAGTGAAATCTACTACCGTGATACCGCGGTTGAATACTTCGTCGCGGAGCGTACGCATAATTTCCGAACCGGAATAATCGCGGCAGGCGTGCATACGTTTTCTCGACGTACCGCCACCGTGGGTGGTAACCATCGTTCCGTCCGGTTCTTTATCGAACATAACGCCGAGGTTATTCAGCCACAAAATTGCTTCGGGGGCTTCGTTTACAAGCTTATATAAAAGTTCAGGCTTGTTTTTAAAGTGTCCACCGCCGAGTGCGTCTAAATAGTGCGTAGCAGGGCTATCGTTGGGCTTATCCGCCGCTTGAATACCGCCTTCCGCCATCGCCGTGTTTGCATCGCCCAAACGGAGTTTGGTAACAATCATAACGTTTGCGCCGCGTTCGTTGGCTTCGATTGCCGCCGAAGAACCTGCGCCACCGCCGCCGATAACGAGTACGTCTACGTCGTAATCGGGCTTGGTAAGGTCGATATCCATATGAAGCACACGGGAATGGCCTTGTAATAATTCGGCAAGTTCGTGTAAAACCTTACCGCCTTTATTTTTCCCTACTTTCAATTCTTCATACGCAGAAGTGATATAATCGGGGTGAAATTCTGCTAAAACGGCATCTTTTTCTTCCGCCGTCATTCTTTCGTGAAGCTTTTCGATACGGGAAGCACGCGTTGCTTCTACTTTTTTCATAGATTGTAATTGTTCATCAGTATAATGATACATAACGCGTCTCCTTATTTCTCAATTTCTCTATGGTTATAGAGATTTTTTTGTTCTTCTAAAGGCGTATTCATAATCGCTTCCAGCGCCGCCTTGCAATCCCCTGCGTCAATTTCCGCTACGCGGTTGATAAGGTGCTCCGTTTTGGGTGCAAGATATTTACCCGTTAAACGACGCGTCAAAAGTGCCACTTGGGGATGGGAAATACCAGCAGGACAACGGGAAGAACATACGCCGCACATTACGCAGTCGAAACTCTCTTCTGCCGCTTTTTCGTATTCACCACGTTGCGCGTATGCAATGTACTGCATAACGTTAAGCTCTTGTGTGCAACTCTTGGTGCAGGCATTACAACCGATACATGCGTAAATTTCGGGATACAACTGCATCATAATTTGTTGCGTGGGTTTGATTTCGTTGATATCATACACTTGTTTTACCAAAGGGAAGAAAGGCAACGTCGCTACGTACATACCTTCTTCTACCTGTTGTTGACAAGCAAGACAGGTTTTTAATTCTTGTTGACCTTTGATTCGATAAATGGTAGCGCAAGCACCGCAAAATCCGTTTCTGCAACCGCAGCCGCGAACAAGCTGATAGCCTGCGTATTCCATTGCTTTCATAATCGTTAAACTTTCCGGAACTTGATAGCGTTTACCGAAAAGAAATACGTTTACCATTTTTTCCATTGTATTCTCTCCTTAATACTCATCGGGAAGTTCGTCAAGTTCGGTCATTCTAAATACAGGACCGTCTTTACATACGAATTTATCCCCTACGTTACATCTACCGCATTTACCAACGCCGCATTTCATACGAAGTTCTAACGTCGTATACACGCGCGATTTATCGAAACCGAGTTCTAAAAGCCCTGCAAGCGTGAATTTAATCATAATAGGCGGACCGCAAAGTACTGCCGTCATATTCGGATTCAAATTCAGCTCTTTGACGTAGGCAGGTACGAAACCAACGTGTCCGTCCCAACCGTCTTGGGGGCGGTCAATCGTAAGATAAACTTCGATATTTTCTTCGTTCATCCACTCCGTTTTAATTTCGTCGATATCTACTAAATCGTCTTTACTTCTCGCGCCGTATACGATAACCACTTTACCGTAATTTTGACGGTAATGGCGAACGTAATTGATAACGCTACGCAAAGGCGCAAGACCGATACCGCCTGCAATAAACAACAAATCTTTACCCTTAAAATCTTCTTCTACGGGAAAATTTTTGCCGTAAGGTCCGCGGACGGTAATTTGTTGTCCCACTTCCATAGCGTGGATAACTTCCGTAACGCAACCGCATTTTTTAATGGAGAATTCCATATATTCTTCGTTGGTAGGCGACGACGTGATAGAGAACATACATTCCCCAACGCCAGGTACGGACACCATTGCACATTGACCAGGCATATGTTTAAAGAGTTTTTTACCGTCAGTACCTACTACGCGGAAAGTTTTAACGTCGGGCGTATCCTTTCTGATATCGGTAATTACGCCAATTTTCGGAATGAGAGTTTCTTCAATCATTATCTTTTCCTCCCAAAGTTTTAATTACTTTCACGATATTCAAGCGTTGCGGACATTTATTTACGCAACGACCGCAACCCACGCAAGAATACAATCCGTCGTTTTGGGAAGGATAGTACACAAGCTTGTGCATAAAGCGTTGACGGTATCTTTGCATTTGCGTCGTACGGCTATTTCCGTGCGCCATCAACGTGAAATCGGAATACATACAGGAATCCCAACAACGGTAACGGATAACTCCTTCGTGCGTTTTAAAATCGCGAATGTCAAAACATTGACAGGTAGGACAAACAAACGTACACGTACCGCAACCAAGGCAAGCTTCACTGAGTTCTTCCCATTCGGGTGCGTCGAACAATTCGTTGAGATTTTCAGGCTTAAAGCGCGACAAATCGAGATTTGCAAACGGCAATTTTTCCATAACCGTTTTCGTCTTTTCTTGCTGCGCGGCAACTTCTGTTTCACCGCCGTTTACAAACATATCCGCAACGAGCGCGGTAAGCGCTTCGCCTTTTTCGGTATTTGCTTGCCAATATAAATATTCGTTATCAAGCCAAGTGGTAACGTCCCCTTTCGGAGCGGTAGCATCAATACCGAACACGTTACAAAAACAGCTTTCTTCGGGTTTAGAGCAAGCCAACGTAACGATGGTACAAGCTTCTCTTCTCGATTGATAATAAGTATCTACAGGGTCGGCAAGGAATACTTTATCAAGCACTTCAATCGCCTTATAATCGCAAGCCTTAACGCCGAAAACAACAAAAGGTTTGTCGCTTTTATCGTCGCGAACGTCGATAATTTCAATATTTTTACCTTCCGTTTTGAACTTCATCATATTTTCCGTTTGCGGAAAGAATGCGTTCTTGGGAGATTTTACCGTTTTTAAAGTTTCCAACGATACTTCTTTGCCTTCGCCCCAAACGTGATAATTGACTTCACCGCCCTTTTTGATGGGAATGAAAAGTCCTTGCGATTCAGCAATTTTGGCATATAAATCGTTTAATCTTTCTTTTGCAATTTTTAACATTATTTCGCCTCCCCTTTAAACACGTCGTTGGGTTCGGTATCGCTTTCCGTATACGACGTAAGCGGCGTTTTGCCTTCCGCCGTTTCGCCAGCTTGATATTCGCCGTAGAAACCGTCGATATCTTTAATGAATTTTCTATTCAATAAATGCAAGGGAATGTTTTGCGGACATACGCGCGAGCATTCGCCGCAATCGGTACAACGTCCCGATACGTGGAATGCACGAATGATATGGAACAACTGTTCTTCAAATTTATCGTCGTTCGCTTTCGCCGCAATACCCGAAGCAGGATTATCAAATACGCATTTTACGCAAGAACAAGCGGGGCATACGTTTCTACAAGCGTTACAGCGGATACATTTTTGAAGTTGTTCTCTCCAAAACGCAAAACGCTCGTCAGGCGTCATCGCTTCCAATTTCTCTACTTCCGTAAAACGGTTTACGTCTTTTACAGGACGTTCGTGAAGAATAATTTCTTCGTCGTTTACTTGATGCGTTTTATTGCAAACGGCGCATTTGCTAAGCAATACGTCCGCTTTATTAAGTACCGTTTCTCCGTCGAAAGAAAGCACTTTTACGTTCTCTTCGGTAACTTCTACGCCTAAAACGCCGGATACGCCACTCGCTTTTATTTTTTCAACGTCTAATTTCCCTAAACATTCGATAGCGATTACGTATACGTTTTCGCGGTTGATGCGGTGTTCTTTAACGAGTTGATTAAAGCTATACGTATCACAGGGCTTTAAAAATACCGCTGTTTTGCCTTCTTTTTTACTCATTTGAATGAGATATTTGGAAAGATTTGCACCGCAAAAATAATCGTATACAAAATCGTTTAATTCCTCTACCGTTTCAAAGGATGCAGGAGAAGGGTCGAAACAAAAATCCCCTTTCTTCCAACCGATAACGCGAGCCACTTCGCCGCTTTCCAAAAGTGCTTTTGCACGCTCTTTCATTTTCAATTCTACTTCACGCATCTTATTCGCCCTCCTTTACACGCAAGTCGGTAAGGCGTTTATTTTCGCCAAGCTCCGTTACGGTTTTAACGAAATCGTTCATAACCGCCGAGAAACGTGCGCCTTCTGCCGCGGATACCCATTCTAAACGGGTACGTTCTTTTTCAATGCCCATATAATTAAGGAAACTGAACAACAGCGCCATTCTTCTTCTCGTATAATAGTTACCCGTTACGTAATGGCAATCGCCAGGGTGGCAACCGCATAAAATAACGCCGTCAGCGCCTTGTTGAAAGGCTTTCAATACGAAAGAAGGATTTACGCGACAAGAACAAGGTACGCGAATAATTTTTACGTTTGCAGGATACGTTAAACGGCTTGAACCTGCAAGGTCTGCACCGGCATACGAACACCAGTTGCAACAAAAAGCAACGATATTAGGCACAAATTCTTTCTTTTCCGTGGTTACTTCTTGCATATTGCTTCCACCTCCGACATAATTTGCTTGGAGCTAAATCCTTTCAAGTCCATCGCGCCCGAAGGACAGGTTACCGTACAAGCACCACAGCCTTGACAAACCGCAGGGTTAACGGATGCCACGCGGCGTACTTCCGTTTTACCACCACCAAGGCGGAATTCCTTATCCACGTACGTAATTGCACCGTATGCACACACGTTAGCGCATTGACTACAGCCGTTACACATCATTTCGTCAGGAGTAGCTACGCAAGGATTTGTTTTTAATTTATCTTTTACGAGCAAACCGATAACCTTAGCCGCACAAGCCGAAGCTTGCGATACCGTTTCGGGAATATCTTTCGGGCCTTGACATACGCCTGCAAGATATACGCCTGCCGTAGGACTTTCTACGGGACGGAGCTTTGCATGCGATTCCGTTAAGAAGTTGTTCGTGTCGATACTTGCCGTCAAAAGAGTGGCAACCTTTCTAACCGAAGGTTCGGGTTCGATAGCCGCTGCTAAAACGACAAGGTCAGATTCGATAGTGATTTGTTCGTTATCAATAAGGTTAGAACCTTGCACCATCAATTTGCCGTTTTCGTTGTATACTTTTCCTACCATACCCTTGATATAGTCAACGCCGTATTGTTCTACCGCGCGACGGAAGAATTCGTCATAGTTTTTACCGGGAGTACGTACGTCGATATAGAATACGTGTACTTCCGTATCAGGATATTTTTCACGGATAAGCATAGCGTGTTTTGCCGTATACATACAGCAAATTTTCGAGCAATACGGTTTACCGCAACCGCTGGTATCACGCGAACCTACGCATTGAATAAAGGTAATTACCTTCGGGTGTTCGCCGTCGGAAGGACGCAACAACACGCCGTTTGTAGGGCCTGCCGCGTTCATTAAACGTTCTAATTCTAAAGAAGTAATTACGTCTTTATTATCGTTATAACCGTATTCGTTAAATGCGTCTAATTGAATAGGTTTAAAGCCCGTCGCAACGACGATAGCACCGTATTGACGTTCGATAAACGTATCTTTTTGTTCGTAGTCGATAGCGCCAACACCGCAGAATTTTTGACAAATTCCGCATTTACCCGTCTTTAATTTAATACATTGTTCGGGGTCGATTACCGCCACGTTGGGAATGGCTTGTGCAAACGGAATGTAAATAGCCGGACGGTTGTTTAAATCCATATTGAATGCATTTAAACCCTTTTTGGACGGACATTTTTCCATACATATTTTACAACCCGTACACTTCGTTTCGTCTACAAAACGTGCTTTACGACGGATTTTTACGTTGAAATTACCCACGAACCCTTTCACGTCTTCCACTTCGGAATAGGAAAGAATATCAATTTTTTCGTGCTGTGCGCAATCTACCATTTTAGGCGTGAGAATACAAGCGGAACAATCGAGCGTGGGGAAAGTTTTGTCGAGCTGCGCCATTCTACCGCCTATCGTCGCGTTCTTTTCCACGATATCCACTTCAAAGCCTGCGTCCGCAATGTCGAGTGCAGCTTGAATACCCGCAATACCGCCGCCGATGACAAGCGCGCGTTTTATTACGGGGCTTTCCCCTGCCGACAAGGGAGCATTGAGTTTTACTTTTGCAATTGCTGTACGAACGAGAATAATCGCCTTTTCGGTTGCTTCGTCCATATCTTTATGTATCCAAGAACAATGTTCGCGGATATTTGCAATTTCTACCATATAAGGGTTCAACCCTGCTGCTTCCGCCGCTTTACGGAAAGTAGCTTCGTGCATTCTGGGCGAACAAGCACCTACGACGATACCCGTCAAATTGTGCTCTTTTATCGCTTGCTTTATCAACTGTTGTCCGTTTTCCGAACACATATATTGATAGTTCGCGGAAAATACTACGCCCGGTTCTGCTTTAATCGTTTCAGCAACTTTTACAACGTCTACCGTCGCCGCAATATTACTGCCGCACCAACAAATAAAAACACCTATTCTTTGCATTTTATTTACTCTCTTTCTTTAGATTTTTTTACAATTATTTATTATACTTTCTATATGCGCTTACCAAAAGCTGTTGGGGAATGAATTCGTCTACGATAGGCGGAATATCTTCCGCTTTTAATCCGTTTGCGCCTTGTGCACGCACTACCGTATCTCTCACGGCTTCCACTACCGCCGCAGGAGCAACGCCGCGCGGACAACGCTCTACGCAAGCCATACACGAAAGACAGTTCCAAATTGCCTTACAGTTTAACAGCTCGTCTATCTTACCTTTTGCGAGCATGGAAACGAATTGATGCGGTTTCACGTCCATATCTTTAAACGCAGGACAACGCCCCGAACATTTACCGCATTTCATACATTTTCTAACGTCCGTACCTGAAAGCCTGTTTAAATTTTCAATGCGTTCTTCTTTCGTCATGCTTTCACCCCCAGCGCTTCGGCAAGAAGTTCGGTGAAATATTTCACGGGTAAAATACCGTCGCCGTTTACTTGTAAATTATACAGACACAGCGGACAAGCGGTAATTACTTCTTCTGCACCTTTTTCTTTTGCACTTGTAAGTACTTTGCGGCTTTTTTGTTTAGGTAAATCCGCATTCTTTAAGGATACGTACGCTCCGCAACATTCATTACGGAAAGGATATACGACGGGCGTACCGCCGATAGCCTTGATAAAGTCTTCAATAATCGTAGGATTTTCGGGGTTATCAAACGCCATCACGTTACCGGGGCGAAGTAATAAACATCCGTAATACGCGCCTATTTTTCGATTGAGCGGTTTTACTACTGCCTTTTTGATGTTATCGAAACCCACTACGGTTTTCAACATTTCAAGGTAATGTAAAACTTCCGTTTCCCCTTTATAGGGCGTTTCCAACTTCAAATAATTATTTGCGCGGAACGATATATCTGCATTTGTTTTCATATCTTCGTTGGTACGCTTGATTACGTTATGACAAGCCGAACAAAGCGTTAATAATTTACCGCCGTTATGCTTTGCGTAATCGAGTGCGCGCACCGCCGAAAGTTTGGTTGCGATTTCGTCCGTACCCATAGGATACACCGCGCCGCAACATTGCCAATTTTCTATTTCTTCCATTTCTACGCCCAAAGCTTTCGCGCAAAGACGAGCCGTAACGTCTAATTCTTTCGCTTTTGTTTTGAGCGTACATCCGGGATAGTAACTGATTTTCATAATTTATACGCTACCTTTTTTATAAATTATCGCGTTATTTTTGCGGATAAGCCATTTCTTCAGGACGGAATACTTCATCAAATTTTTCCGCCGTCAAAAATCCAAGCGCAACGCACGCTTCTTTTAAGGAAATATTCTCTTTATATGCTTTCTTCGCCGTTTTCGCTGCGTTTTCGTAACCGATATAAGGATTCAACGCCGTTACGAGCATCAAAGAATTATAAAGATTATGCTTCATTTTTTCCTTATTCGCTTTAATACCCGTTACGCAGTTTGCTTCAAACGACGTAATGCCGTCGGCGAGCAATCTTGCCGATTGTAAGAAATTGTAAATAATAACGGGCATAAATACGTTGAGTTCAAAATTCCCTTGCGACGCTCCCATACCAACCGCAACGTCGTTTGCCATAACTTGTACGGCAACCATCGTCAACGATTCGCATTGCGTAGGATTCACTTTCCCGGGCATAATCGACGAACCGGGCTCGTTTTCAGGAATGAAAATTTCCCCTAAACCGTCGCGCGGACCGCTGGCAAGCCAACGGACGTCGTTTGCAATCTTCATCAAGTTACAAGCGAGTGCTTTCAACGCACCGTGCGCAAACACAAGCTCGTCTTTCGACGTCAACGCGTGGTATTTATTTTCCGCCGTTACAAATTTTTTGCCCGTGAGCGCGCTTACTTGCGCCGCCACTTCTTCGGCAAAGCCTTTAGGCGCATTCAAACCCGTGCCTACTGCCGTACCGCCGAGTGCAAGTTCTTTCAATCCGTCCAAAGCCAACGCAAGTTGCGCTTTCGTTTTTTCGACCATATTTCTCCAACCGCTGATTTCTTGAGAAAACGCGATGGGAACGGCATCTTGCAAGTGCGTTCTACCGCTTTTTACAATGCCCTCGTTTTCCTTTTCCAAACGAATAAGCGTTGCAATCAATTTATCCATTGCAGGGAATAATTTATCTTCAATGGCAATAACTGCCGCAATGTGCATTGCCGTCGGAAAGGTATCGTTAGAGCTTTGGCTTTTATTGATATCGTCGTTGGGGTGCAACAATTTTTTACCTGCAATTTCATTACCGCGGTTTGCGATAACTTCGTTCGCGTTCATATTCGATTGCGTGCCGCTACCCGTTTGCCAAACGACAAGCGGGAAATGGGAATTGAGCGCGCCGGAAATTACTTCGTCGCACGCCGCGCAAATAGCGTCTTTCTTTTCTTCGGAGAGTTTACCCAGCTTGCAGTTTGCAAGCGCCGCTGCTTTTTTGAGTATACCAAAAGCGTGCGTAATTTCACGGGGCATTACTTCGTCGCCGATACGGAAATTTTGATAACTTCTTTGCGTTTGTGCCGCCCAGTATCTATCTGCAGGGACTTGCATTTCCCCCATTGTGTCTTTTTCAATACGGTATTCCATTTTTATACTCCCTTAAATTTCAATTTGTGCGATAACGCCTTTCAATACGTCGGCGCTATGTCTCATCTTTTCCAACTCGTCGTCGGAAAGCTTGGGCGTAAGCGTCGTTACGATACCGTCGTTACCGATAGCGCAAAGCGTAGAAAGCGCTACGTCGGAAATGCCGTATTCGCCGTCTAATACCGTAGAAACAGGCAAAATGGTATATGCGCTAGAATAAATAGCGTTGACAATTTTCGTTACGCACGCCGCGATACCGTAGAACGTTGCTCCTTTCCCTGCGATAATTTGTCCACCCGATTTTTTAACGTATTCTTCCACTTCTTCGTGCGTGTACGGTTTTACCGTTAACACACTCTTATCCGTGAGCGTTTTTTCATATTCCGTTAAAGGAATCCCCGAAATATCCGCCGTAGACCAAGCAACGAACGAGCTATCGCCGTGTTCACCAAGCACGTATGCGTGTACTTGTTGTTGGTTTACCGAATAGAGTTCGGAAAGGCGAGTACGCAAACGAATACTATCGAGCGTAGTACCCGTACCGATAACACGGTTTTTAGGTACGCCCGTAATTTTACAAAATACGTACGTGAGTACGTCTACGGGGTTTGCTACGAAAACGTATAATGCGTTCGGCGCATATTTCACGATTTGCGGTGCAATACTCTTTAAAATATTCACGTTGATTTGCGTTAAATCGATACGCGATTGACCGGGTTTTCTACCCACGCCCGAAGTAACGATAACGATATCCGAATCCGCTGCGTCTTCATACGTACCGCAATAAATTTTAGCCGACGAAAGATAGGGCGTGGCTTGTAAAATATCCAACGCTTCCCCTTTTGCCTTTTCCACGTTTACGTCAATCAATACAATTTCCGAAACAGAACCGGTTGCCACCAACGTGTACGCAACCGTAGCCCCAACCGAGCCAGCACCGATAATAGTAACTTTGTTTGTCATAGCTTTTATCTCCATTTATCTTAATTTTTAAGTAAATATTCTTTTTGCCTATGTATAAATACGCGGCAATCGCACTCATACATCGTTATTATACCACAAAATAAACCGAAGTACAAACAAATAAAATGCGTTAAACGAATTTTTCAATCGTTAAATCGATAAATTTTTATCTTTTTGTTTTTGTATACAAAAAAACCGTCCGAAGACGGTTTGAAAGGCGGTATTTTCTTATCCTTTATATTATATTGTAATAAAAGACGGTTAATCGTCTGTAAAAGCGTCAAGAAGTACTAATCCGCCTTGTAAAACGGTAAGGATTCCACTGCAAATAAACACCCATTTTGCGCCGTCTCCTTCATTAAAAAGCAATAACACGCCTATCACGATAAATAACACGGAAGTTGCATAATTGCATACCGTTTGCCAAAACGTCATACATTGTACGTGCGTTTTAATTTTTTCGTATATCGAAAGAATACCCAACACCAATAGTGCCGCTGCAACCACATATAAAACCGCGCCCACAAACACCCAACTGCATAAAATAATGAGTGCACCTGCCACAATTTTAACGATTGATGGCGGAATGAGTTTTTCAAAGATATCCATTATGCCGAAAACGATAAGTGCCACGCCTAATACCGTCATCAATATGCTGACGATATCCGCCTTTAAAACCACAAGTAAAATACCGAGAGCTATCGTTAAAACCGCAACGATAATCTTCTCCGTCTTTTTCATAAATGCACACCCTCCGTTTTCTTGGCAATTTCTAATACACTATGCGCGCCTATGAATGATTGCAATTCGGATATGCCCGTTTTTATGACGGTGTTGCGCTCTCGCGCAAGGATTCGGCTCGTCTTTTCGACAATCCAAACAAAATTCGTAACTGCCGCATCTATCACTGCCGATTTGAATACTGTCAAACCATTTGATACCATCGAAAATATCCTGTTGCCTTTTAAAATTCATACACTTCTCCTTTTATAGTATGATGAACGGGGCAAAAAAATACACTTTGCTTAGTCCTAATATTGATTATACCGTATTTCGACAAATTTTTCAATAGTTTTTTGGAATATTTTTCCTTTTTAATAAATAACCGCGACTTAAATTTGTCGCGGTGAATATTTTTCTTTACTTTTCAGTTATGCGGCTTTGCAACGTCGGTTGCAAAGCGCTTTTAACCGTTTTATCCTTTGTCCTTTTTCCTTTCTTGTTCGAATACTCGGCGTTTTTTCCAACTTCCGTTTTTTCTCGAAAGCAGTACGCATTGCAACGCAGCGCTTCCGTATGCGAAAGGGTTTTTCATACGCATATTGCAGTATATGCAACGAACCTAAAAATAAGTACTGTTTTTTTAAATTTCTATAACCCTTAAATTAGAAAGTACTTCGTTATATTTTTCCTTTGTAAAAGATACTTGCCCCGTCGTCATAACGGTAGCCGTTCCTGCCGCCACGCCTGCACGTAAAATTTCACAAAGCGGCGCGTCTTGCAATAATTGCATTGCCGCCGCGGCAACCATTCCGTCCCCTGCGCCCACTGTGGAGTTTACCGCTACGTTAATACTCTTACAATAATAATTATGCGAACCGTCGGTAATAACCGCGCCTTGTTTACCAAGGGAAAGCAGTACCCGTTTCGCGCCCCTATCCAACAGTTCTTTACAAGCCGCCAACATATCGTCTTTATCGGTAATATGCCTTCCAAGCGTGTTTTCCAGTTCGTCTAAGTTAGGTTTTACCAAATCCGCTCCTTCGCTGATAGCGGAAAACAGTCTTCCCCCCACCGCGTCTACGATTTTCATAGATTGTGCGTCGATAGCTTTTGCCATTTTACCATAAAAGCTTTCATCAACGCCCCTAGGGAGTCCACCTGAAAGTACGGTTATTTTATTGCGTGCGGAAAGCATACGTATCATACCTAATACTTCTTCCGCTTTTTCTTTCGAAATCTCTTCCCCAACGTCGTTTACTTCGGTAAGCATAGAACGATTGTCTATAAATTTATAATTTTCTCTTGCGCGACCTTTATTCCAAACAAAGGTAAACGGCACGCCTTCTTTATCGAGCGCATTTTCAAACATATATCCGTTTTCATTATACATCAAGCCCGTTGCGAAACTTTCGCCGCCCAAACGTTTTACCCCGATTGCCACGTTTAAAGCTTTGCCGCCAAAAGAAACGGATTTACTTTTGACAACGTTCGTTTTCCCTACGTTCAGAGCGTCTAATTCAATGGTAACGTCCGTGCAAGGACTCATACAAACTGTTAAAATCATATTTTTCTCCTTATCATACAATCATCAAACAAACGGGCGCGTTACAAGAGCCCTTAAATTTTCCACCTTATATATTATATCGCTGAAAAAGAAAAAATTCAATACCCTTTTTATTTTTTCTTTTATTTTTCTCCAAAATGTAATCAAACGACAAAACGGCGTAATGAAAGCCGTTTACCAACAAGGAAAACGGCTTACTCTTGGATTCCTAGGTTACATGGAAATCATTTGCAGCGTTTCATACAATTCGTAATTGAACGTCTTTTTCATAGAAACGGCTTCGATAATATCCATATCTATAATTTTATTGTTACGAATACCCACTACGCGGTTACCGATACCTTCGTGCAGTAAGCGCACCGCTTTGTTACCGAACTGCGCCGCTAACATTCTATCCGCCATAGACGGAGAACCGCCGCGTTGTACGTGCCCGATACAAGTGGGACGAACGGAATACGACGTTACTTCTTGTAACTGTTTCGCAAATTGTTCCGCACCCATAACACCTTCCGCTATAACGATAATGTTGGAGTGTTTACCGTTTGCACGGGAACGGTTGATACGGCCTACGATATCGTCCATATCGAATTTAATTTCAGGAACGACGATAATTTCCGCGCCCGAAGCAATACCGCTATACAAGGCAATATCCCCACAACGTCTACCCATAACTTCCACTACGGAAACACGTTCGTGCGAAGTCATTGTATCGCGCAATTTATTGATAATATCCAAGCAGGTATTTACCGCTGTGTCAAATCCCAACGTATAGTCGGTATATTCTAAATCGTTATCAATGGTACCGGGAATACCGATAGTAGGCACACCGTATCTTTCAGTGAGTTCACGTGCGCCACGGAACGAACCGTCGCCGCCGATAACCACCAAGCCTTCAATGCCGTGTTTTTCCAACGTTCGAACCGCTTGGTCTGTTCCTTCTTTGGTCATCATTTCCAAGCAACGTGCCGTACGCAAACGCGTGCCTCCGCATTGTACGATATTGGAAACGCTGCGCATTTCCATAGGCACTACGCTATCTTCAATTAAACCGGCGTAACCGCGTTCGATACCGTACACTTCCATACCGAAATATATACCCGAACGTACAACCGCGCGAATTGCCGCGTTCATACCGGGAGCGTCGCCACCACTTGTCAATAAACCTATACGTTTCATATCCACCTCGTTATTACGAATTCCTTTTTTCTTTTGTTGTCCACCTAATATTATAGCAAAACTTTTTTAAAAGACAAACGTTTTTTACACCGATTTTTAATTTTTCAAAAAAAACCTTTTTTAAATATCGCTTTTACGTTAGTTTTATACATTCTTGCGGTAAAAATGCAAGCAATTCTGACAATAAAGCTTTATTCGGCGTTACCTTTTGCGAGCAAAGCATCTTCTTGCCGTTTTTAACGAAATATACGGTGGTTTCCCCTGCGTAAAAGGTAAGCGTTTCCATTAATTCTTCCACGTCTTCGTCGATAAGCTGCGTTACGTTTAACCAAAGTTTCTTTTCGCTATCCGACTTTTGAATAAGCGGCGTTTGCTTTGTGGCGTTATTATTGGCAGCCGTTTGTTTTTCCGTTATTGCTTCCAACGAAAATTCTTGTACGTTTTCCACAATAATGACGGGCGCTTTTTCTTCGTCGATACTGATTTTACCCGTTAAGGTAACCACTTTATCCACTTCTAAAAAGCTACGCATTTTTTCATATACTTTAGGGAAACATACGCATTCGATAGAGCCGTATAAATCTTCTACGGTAACGAATGCCATAAACGCGCCCGAACGAGTTTTTAATTTCTTAAACGCCGAAATCATACCGCCCATTGAAACGGGCATACCGTCGGAAACGTCGGCGTACGTTTTTCTACCGTCTTCTTCGTCTTCCGTATAATTATTGAGCATAGAACAATTAAACGTCTTATCTTTGAAATACGGCAAAAACCGTTCAAACGGGTGTCCGCTGACGTATACGCCCAAAACGGATTTTTCTTTGGAGAGTTTTTCCATAGATTCGTATTCGGGAATGTCAGGATAACGGATATCGAGCGCCTGTTCTTCCAAAATACTGCCAAAAAGCGAAAGTTGTGCCCCTGCCTTTTGTTTATCCATAGCGTTCACGCGAGAAAGCGCTTCTTCGTACACTGCCGCAAATTGTGAACGGGCATACCCAAACGAATCGAACGCGCCTGCATAAATTAAACTTTCTACGATACGTTTATTGATATATTTCGCGCAACGTACGATAAAATCGGAAAAGTCTTTAAACAGTCCGTTTTCGTTTCGTTCTTTGATAACCGCTTCGATAGCGTCTTGCCCAACGCCGCGAAGTGCGCCCAAGCCGATACGCAGTCCGTTTCCTTCCACCCAGAATATCGCTTTCGATTTATTGATATCGGGCGGTAAAACGTCGATATTCTTTTCCTTCATATACATAATATATTTGGAAATTTCTTCAATTTTATCAATACGGTCGTTCAAAATACCGGCAAGGAATTCCTTAGGATAGAAATACTTCAAATAAGCGGTACGGTAAGCCACCACCGCATACGCCGCCGCGTGCGATTTATTAAACGCGTAGGACGCAAAGCTTTCCATATCCGCAAAGATTTTTCCAGCCACTTCCGCAGGAATACCAAGCGCCGCGCAACCCGTAATACCGTCTTCGGGCGCGCCGTAGATAAATTTATCCTTTTGTTCCATCAACTCTTTTTTCTTCTTCTTTGCCATGGCGCGACGAACAAGGTCGGCTTGTCCTAAAGAATAGCCTGCAAGTTGTTGGAATATTTGCATTACCTGTTCCTGATAAATAATAACCCCGTAAGAGTTTTTCAAAATCGGCTCTAAATAAGGAGTATCGTAAACGATTTTTTCAGGATGATGCTTGTTTTCGATATATTTGGGAATAAAGTCCATAGGACCGGGACGATACAGGGAAATACCAGCTATCAAATCTTCCAAACAGTTGGGTTGTAAATCGCGCATGAATTTCTTCATACCGCCTTGTTCCAACTGAAACACCGCGTCGGTATCCCCCGACGAGATAAGCTGATAGGCTTCGGGTACGTCCACACCGATTTTGTTGAAATCGATATCGATACCTTGTCCTTCTTTGATATATTCGAGTGTGTTTTGAATATCGGTAAGCGTTGTCAGCGCCAAAAAGTCCATTTTCAGCATACCGACGGCTTCCACTTCTTTCATATCGAACTGCGTTACGATATCTTCGCCGTTACGGGCAAGCGGTACGTTATCCGACAACACTTTATTACAAATAACGACGCCCGCTGCGTGTTCGGAAGTGTTTTTAGGCATACCTTCCAGCTTTAAACCCATATCGATAACGCGGTGGAGTTCGCTATTCGTTTCGTATACTTCAATAAATTCTGAATTTTTCTTCTGTTTTTGTTCGGCTAATTTCTTTTGCAGTTCAAGGCGTTTTTCTTCGTTTTCTTCCGTTGCAATTTGTTTTTCAAGCTTGGGAATTTTCAACCCCAACAGTTCGCCTATGGTCGACTTTCCGTCCATAAGCTTTGCCACTTTATCCGTTTCGGAATACGGCACGCCCATAACGCGCCCTACGTCTTTGATAACCGCACGCGAAGCAAGCGTACCGAACGTTACAATTTGCGCTACGTTTTCGGGGTGGTATTTTTTACGGACGTATTCGATTGTTTCATGTCTCCTTTTCGTGCAAAAGTCCACGTCAAAGTCGGGCATGGAAACACGGTCGGGGTTTAAAAAACGTTCGAAAATTAAATCGTATCTCAAAGGGTCAACGTCGGTAATCCCTATCGAATACGCTACGATACTCCCTACCCCCGAACCACGCCCAGGGCCAACGGGTATACCGTTCAAGCGCGACCAGTTGATATAGTCCCATACGATAAGGAAATAGTCGGCAAATCCCATTTTAATAATGATGCCGAGTTCGTAATTTACTCTATCTTTAATTTCTTGCGTAATATTTTCATAACGCCCTGCAAGCCCTTCCCACGTTAAACGAGTAAGATAATCGGGCGAAGTAGAACCGTCGTCCGGTTTATATAAAGGAATAAGCGACGTATCGCGAATGGGGTCTCCTTTGGGGGTTAAATCGAACGCAGGCTCTTCTATCTTATCCGCAATAACGCGCGTGTTGGAAATAGCTTCGGGTACGTAATGGAAAAGTTCCGCCATTTCGTCGCCCGATTTCATATAAAATTCGTGCGTATCGAATTTCATACGCTTGGGGTCGGCCAACGTCTTTTTCGTTTGAATACATAAAAGTACGTCGTGCGCTTCCCAGTCTTCCTTTTCAATATAATGCACGTCGTTGGTTGCCACTAAGCCGATATTCAATTCTCTCGCGAGCTTGATTAAATCGGGTATTACTTGTTTTTCTTCGGCGATGCCGTGGTCTTGTAATTCAATGTAGAAATCGTCGCCAAACGTCTCCTTCATTTCCGACGCCCATTTTTTTGCGCCGTCGTAATCGCCTTGTAATAAAAGCTGGGGCAAACGTCCTGCTAAACAAGCGGAAAGGCAAATAACCCCTTCGCTGTGCTGTTTTATATAATCGTAACTGATACGCGGTTTGCCATAGAAACCGTCAATATACGAAAGCGAATCAAGTTTGACAATGTTACGATACCCCACTTTATTTTTTGCGAGTAATACGATATGTTCGGTTTTCGTCCCGGGGCGTTTATCAAAATGGTCGTCCGTTGCGTACAGTTCGCAACCGATAATATATTTTATGCCTTTTTTGACGCATTCTTCCGCGAAATACAACGACGCGTACATATTACCGTGGTCGGTAATGGCGCAAGCGTTGATATTGTTTTTAGACAAATAATCGACGAGGTCGTCCACCTTCGCCGCGCCGTCTAACAAACTGTATTCCGTATGCAAATGTAAATGCACAAAATCCGTCATTTCTTTTTCCTTTGTTTTAGTTTTGTCGTTATAATAACAAATTATAATTCTTCCGCAATTTCCATAAGCTTACGCAAACGGTGATTTAAACAACTTTTGCTTACGTCTAAAAGCTCGGATAATTCTTTAAGCGTCATTACAGGATTTTTCAACCTTGCTTTGGCAAGGGTAACCAACTCTTCACTTAAGTCTTTAAAATGCGTTTTTTCTTCTATTTTGCGGATTGCAACTACCTGCTTCACCGCAGCAATAGCCGATTTATCCGCGTTGCCTGCCATACAGTTTTTAGCACGGTTATCGTTGTTAGCTTCGTCCCTTTTTTCCAAAAACGCCGTAAAGCGTTTCAACGTATTCTCCACGCCCAGCACCGATAAAAAATCGGAAATCACTTCTTTGCTTTTTACGTATACTACGTACGTTTCCTTGCGCTCTACAAGCTTGGCAATGAGTTCAAATTCCGCAAGCAACAAACAAAAATCCCGTGCGGTTTTTTTGTCGTTAAAAACAATTTCCAAGTGATAACCAAGGCTTTTTCCCGTAGGCAATATGCAACTGCCGCCACCTAAAAACGCGCCTTGTATATACGCTATTTTACACAAGTCGTCTTTTACCAGCGAAGCGGCAATTCCTTCTCGAAATTGTTTACCGTCGCGTTTTAAAAGTCCTAAAGCACGTAATACGTCGCTCGATACGCTTTTAGGGCACTGTAAAACTAATTTGTCCCTACCGCTCATCTTATTCATCGTAGCGTGCGTAACGGAGAGTTCAACGCCGAAGACTTCTAAAAACACAGACATAAAATATTCGGCAACGTTTTCCGTTTCGCTTACTAAAAAGAACGTAGGCGCGCCGTCGTTTATCCCTACGATACCGCTTGTACGTACAAACGCGGAAAGCGCCGCCTTTTTTGCCGTAAGCGCACTCCGTTTTTCCACTGTTTTTTTACGGGATATAATCTCTTTTTTTACGTCGGCGGTAAAATTCATTTCTCGTCCCTTATAAATGTTTTTTGAATTCCGTAAAACGAAAGTTTGGATGCCGTCCTTCGATATTGTCTATCCTGTCCATAGGGAAAGAAAGCCGTTTGAGCTGTTCTTCTACAAGCACCGTATCCCCTATGCGCGCCGCAGAGTGTGCATCAGAGTTGATAATAAACCGCGCCGACGTCTTTTGTACGATATCGTTGAGTTGTTCGTCGGATAAATGTTCTTTTTTCGAGTTCAATTCGATATACGTGCCGTAATCAGCCGCTACCTTTGCCACTTCAAGCGTATCGCATTCGCAGCAATAATTCAAATGCGTAACGGCGTCGATAGGGTTGCGCTTTATAGCGTTTACGTAGGCTTCCGTGTTATTTTGAATAAGTTTCTTCGGGATTTTCTTTAAAAAATTACGCGCGAGTATATTTCCCCAACCGTACGCCCATTTTCCTTTGGCGTGTTCGTAATTGATAAAAATATGATTACCGCAAAGGTACACGTCGAAATCTTCGTAATCTTTTTCCGTTAAATCGGAACGGCCTGATAATCCGTGAATATTCGCTTCAATCCCCACCAAAACGCGAACGCCGAATTCTTTTTCCGCCGCGATACATTCCGCTTTATAGGCAGGAACTTCCTTACGGCGTAAACCGAACGCCACGTGTGAAAAACCGTGGTCGGTAATGGCAATTTCTTTAATGCCGAGCTCCTTTGCGCGCGCTGTGTTTTCCGCTACGGTATTTTTACCGTGCGAATATGGCGTATGCGTATGATAATCTCCCGTTAAAATCACTTTCGTGCTCCCTTGTTATGTAATATATCGAATTTCTTCTTCCAGGCGTATTTTATATTGTGCAAAAACTGCGTTTTTCATTACCGATATTAAATTTTTTATATCGGCACACGTAGCGTTTTGCTCATTGACAATAAAATTAGCGTGCTTTTCAGATATCTTTGCGCCGCCGATACGCAACCCCTTTAACCCTGTGCCTTCAATGAGTTTGCCTGCCGCAACGCCGTTTGGATTTTTAAAAACGCAACCCATACTTTTTCCCGTTGGTAAATGCGCGCGCTTTTGTGAAAAATATCCTATTCTTTGTTCTATTTCATTCGTCGGCAGTTCCGCAAGCGACAACGTTGCGCCTAAGATAATCATATCTTCTTGCATAAAAATACTCTTTTTATACGAATATTCGCAAGCGGAAACGGGTAAAACTTCTTCTTTATCGCGATACAACACTTTTACGCTTTGTATAAACGGAGCAAGATATTCCCCCGAAGCACCTGCATTCATAAACAACGCACCGCCCATAGTACACGGAATACCGATTAAAAACTCTGCACCGCCTATTTTCAAAGCCTTACACGTATGTAAAAACGCGCCCACGGACGTGCCTGCGGAAACGTATAATCCGTCTTTAGTAGCATAAATATCCCGTAAATATTTGGTACGAATGATGGCCTTTTTTACTTCTTCATCAGCCGGCAAAACGTTGGTTAAATTACCCAGCGTATAATACGGTACTTGCGTTGCGTGTAAATGTAAAACCAAACGTTTTAACTGTTCTTCCGTTTGGGGGTAATACGCAACGTCAGCCGTTCCCCCAACGCCTATCGAGCTATGTTTTGCAAACGAAAACGGACTTTCTAACGTACAAAAGAATAAATCTTGATTATTCTTCAAAAGCGCTTCTCTCCTATTATAACATATTTTTTTAAATATTGAAAGTATTTCAACAAACTTTTCTTTCAAGTTTGAAAAAAATTTTACAATACGTATGCTTATAAATATGCTTTTCTTTCTTTGGGTATGCCGCGCAAAAAAGGGCTCGGGCAAAATCACCCGAGTCCTTTTAATAAGAGGAAATAATCTATGAGCAAAATTAAGCTTTATATACCGCTTCGCCGTCGCGAATGGTAAGAAGTACGTCGTATTTATCATTGATAACAACGAAATCCGCGCGCTTTCCTACTGCAATGCTACCTGCCACGTCGTCGATACCCAACGTCTTTGCAGGGTTCTTCGTTGCGTAATCTACCGCTTGCGTGAAAGGTACGCCTACCTTTTCCACTACGTTTTGCAACGCTCTGTTCATACGGAGTACACTACCTGCCAACGTGCCGTCTTCCAAACGCGCTTCGCCGTTCTTTACGTATACCGTTTGACCGCCGAGTTCGCTTACGCCGTCGGGAATACCTTTCGCGCGCATAGCGTCGGTTATCAGCGTGAGTTTATCCGCCGTCTTATTCTTCACAAGCAATTTCATTGCCGGAACGGAAACGTGAATGGTATCCGCTATCATTTCACAATTCAATTCGTCTACGAGCATCGCGCTACCTACCGTACCGATTTCACGGTGATGCAACGCAGATTGCGCGTTATAGGTATGCGTAACGTCTTTTGCGCCTGCTTCCACCGCTTTTACTATATCCGCATATTTTGCGCCCGTATGACCGATAGAAGCCACTACGCCGTTTTTATCCAAATGACGAATCAACGCTTCCGCGCCGTCCACTTCGGGGGCGAGCGTTACAATTTTAATGGCGTTACCGCTAGCTTCGTTATATTTATCAAACGTTTCGATATCGGGAACGGCTACGTATTCTAAGGGTTGCGCGCCCTTATGCGCCGCCGCAATAAACGGGCCTTCCAAGTGAATACCTTCCACTCTTGCGCCTTCTTTGGAGTTTGCCGCGCGGTATTCTTTTACCGCTTTCATTGCTTTCGTGATGTTTTCCACGCTTTGCGTCATTGTGGTTACAAGGAAAGAAGTAGTTCCTTCCGCCGCCACCGTTTTTGCGATAATGGCGATATCTTCTACCGTACCGTCCATACCGTCGCTGCCGCCTGCGCCGTGAATATGCTGGTCGATAAACCCAGGCAACACGATAGCATTTTCGGGGAGTTCGATAACTTCCGCCGATTTATCCGCACAACGGGAAATTTTTTGAATTTTTTCGTCGAAGCAAACGGTTGTCTTTTTTAAACCTTCGCCGTCAACGTATACGGTTGCATTTTTAAAACATTTCATTTGCCTTGTCTCCTTTGCTTAATTATTTGCAGGCAAACTTGCCGCTGCAATACTTTGACCTACGCGACGGTTCTTTTCGTCGGGTAAACCGATATCGAGCGTTGCAAATTGGGGATATTCTTCCGCGAGTACCTTTTTGCAGGTAGCCAAAATAATATCGCCGCCTTTACCGCCCATAACGCGCCCCAAAAGAAGCATATGTTTGATATCGTAGAACTTCGCATAGAAAGGAATGGTATGCGCAAGGTATACGCCGATGTCTTCGTAAATTTGTTTTGCAAGGGCATCGTCCTTTTCCATAAGCGCTTGAATTACCTTCAATTTTTGCGCAGGCGTCAAGCCTTCTTCAAACGTAAATCCACCATATTCCGCAAGTTTGATAACCGCGTCTTGCGAGAAGTATTTACAACCCACGCCGAAATCTCCACTCCATTCGTCTTGCATAGCGTTTTCGTTGAAGTCAACGGGAGCAAAAGCAAGTTCGGAAAGCCAACCGTTAATACCACCGTCGGTATTGATATAGCCAACCGCTTCACTAGTACCCATAGCGATACCGAGTACACCGTTATCTTCCAAATCAATCGCCCCTGCAAGCGCCGTAACGTCGCCGTCGTTAGCCACTTCCAAAGGAATTTCTTTGCCGTATTCTTTGCTCATTTCTTTCGCTACGTTGATATACATATTCTTTACGTAATCGCCGTGCTTTTGCTTGTCCACCTTGATAAACAACGACGCAACCATAATTTTATTGTCCACGTATACGCCTGCCGACGAAACGCCGATAGCGTCAACGGTGGGCATTTTAGACGCCGCCGTTTTCATAGCCGTTAAAATTTCGTTATAATGATAGGTAGGGTCCTCCGTTACTTTCGGATTCCATACTACTTCTTCGCTGTATACTACTTCGCCGTCGATAACCGCACTCACCTTTCTATCCGAACCGCCTGCGTCAAAGCCGATACGGCAACCGTTCAAATATCCGCCTACGCGTACGGAATTATTCTTTTGCGCAGGAATTTGGTCGTCTTCCAACCATTCCACTTGGAAAGGACGTTCGTATACGCCGCTCATAAAGTCTACGTCGAACGCGCGAATGCCTTCCATTGTATAGGCTTGTTTCAAATATTCGTAAACCGATTTACTACCGGCAACGGAAATTTTAAAGCCGCCTACTACCCACAAAATCGTTTTAGCTATACGTTCCGCAATACGGAAATTGAGTGCGTCGTTTACGCCGTCTTGTAACGCATCATAGCTGTAAACGTAGTTATAGCCGCCGCTTCTTTCAGCAACGAGTGTTACTTTTACGGCTTTACCACTCTTTTTCACAACGGCGTCAAAATCGTTCAACGCTTTAATCATAGGATAAAAGTTCTTGTCCAATACTGGCATTTTCATAAATTATTTCTCCTCTTTTAAAATGATAAAATCATTTTTCTTTCATTATACCATTTTTAAAGGTTTTTTCAATAGAAATTCTTTCACTGTTTTGTGGAATTCTTTCACAAAGTTTTTAAGCGAAATTTTTTTATAAAAAACTCCAAACAGTGCGTTTGGAGTTTCTACGTTTATTGATTTTTTGCTTTTTCCAACAACTCGCTCATGGCCGACTGCATCAACAACATTTGTGTGTTTGCTGAAGTTTCGTCCTTTGCTTTTATGGAATAATATATTTTAAGCTTAGGTTCTGTTCCCGAAGGACGAACACATACAAACGAACCGCCCTGCAATTCGTAATACACACAGTTACATTTAGGAATATCCATCGTTTCCGTTTCATTCGTGCGCATAAGAATGCGTTTTGCCGCGCTATAATCGCGCAAGGCAACCACTTCTACACCACCGATTTCTTTTACGGTAAGCGTTTTTAATGCGTCTACTACGGCGTTCATTTCTTTCATAGCGTTCAAGCCGGAATATTGTATGGAAACATTTTTATCAAGCACAAAACCGTATTTTACGTAAATTTCTTGCAAACGTTCGTATACCGTTTTACCAAGATAGGCATAATAACACACCATTTCCGCGCAAAGCATAGAAGCCACCACCGCATCTTTATCGCGAGCGTGCGTTCCGCGGAGATAACCGCAAGATTCTTCAAAGCCGAAAATGTAAGTATGCTTGCCGTCCTTTTCCCACTGTTTAATTTTTTCGCCGATAAATTTAAATCCTACGGGCGTTTCATATAACGTTACGCCGTAATCGTCGCAAAGTGCTTTCGCCATACCCGTTGTAACGAACGATTTCACAACCGCCGCGTTTTTCGGCATTGCATTGTCTTCTTGTAAACGAGTAAGGATATAATCGAGCAACAAAATGCCCACTTGGTTACCCGAAAGCGCAATAAATTCCCCTGCGCCGTCTTTTACCGCCACACCAAGTCTATCCGAATCGGGGTCTGTGCCGAAGACAACGTCCGCTTGAATACGGTTGGCAAGCGAAATACCCATAGAAAGCGTTTCTTTGTATTCGGGATTAGGCACTTTAACGGTAGAAAATTCGGTATCTCGCGTGGTTTGTTCTTCTACTACCGTAACGTTAATACCCAGCTTTTTCAAAATAGCCGTTACGGGTACGTAGCCGCTACCGTGTACGGGCGTATATACTAATTTTAAGTTTGCTCCGCACTTTTCCACCGCTTTTTTCGAGAGTGTAAGCGCGGAGAGTTCGTTGATATAATCTTCGTCGAGTTTTGTAGGTACGGAGCGAATCAACGCACTGTCGTTATCCGCTTCCACCGAAAGATAATCGGTAATGTTTTCGATATACGAAACCACCTTTTCGGTGTCTTCAGGAGACATTTGCGCACCGTCTTCTCCGTATACTTTATACCCGTTATATTCTTTGGGGTTATGGCTTGCCGTAATCATAATACCGGCAACCGTCTTTAAGTATCTTACGGCATACGAAAGCATAGGAACAGGATGCACTTCGTCGAATAAATACGCTTTAATGCCGTTTTTAGCGAGTACTCCCGCCGCCGCGCGTGCAAATTCTTGCGATTTTCTACGCGTATCAAACGAAATGACTACGCCGCGTTCCATCGCCCCTTTCCCAAGCGTTTTTATCCACTGGGAAAGACCTTGCGTGGCGCGCATTACCGTGTAAATATTCATCATATTTACGCCGTAGCCGATAATTCCGCGCATACCTGCCGTACCGAAAGCCAGCTCGCCGCCGAAACGGTATTCCTTTTCTTTCTCGTCGTTTTGTATAGACGAGAGTTCTTCTTTACCTTCTTTGCAAAGCAAAGGGCTGTTCAACCATTTTTCATACTCTTTTAAATAATCCATTTTCATCTCCGTTCTATGAAATTAATAATAGCGTTTTTTGTCTGCCCGTTCGATATTTTCACGGTCAAAATACACAATTTCCATACGCACACAATACACCATAATAAGCAAAGCGTACACTGCCGTAGTAAGTATGGAGAACATAACTCCGTCCGTAACGATACAAGCGCAAGCGCAAATCACTCCTTCTACCGCAAACAGTAATATTGCTTGCACGGCGAGTATTCCCCAACGCACGGGCGCCATTAAGTGATAGGAATATTGAAAGGCTTCCAGCGCGCGGAAACCGGTAATTTGCATACAGGGTAACCATAAATACAGTAAACCGAGCAAATAAATTAAAGCAATATGCGCGGCGATAAACAATATGCACGCAAACGTATACGCCAACCATACCACGGGAATTTGTGCCACCAGCAATATCAACGCCGCCGTTAAAAGCGACCATACTTCGTAGATAATCAACACGATAAACGCATACCCAAGCGTGGGCAGCAAGTTATCATTCAATTTAGAAAAAATACCGCGGAACGAACGCTTACCGATACGCATATGCTTTTCCAAAAGTGCCATCAATATCGAAACGCAGGCAATAAGCACGGCAATGCCGATAATGCCGTAAACGATAGATTCCCACGAGGCAAAATTCAACACCGAAATTGCGCTAAATAAATGATAAAAATGCAAATTGCCGATATTGCCCGAAACAAGCGTTTCTACAACGCATTTAATTTCTTCTTCCGCCAAACTCAACGATAAAAAGAAAGCAGGTAATAACGTAAACGGCAATAAATACAAGAAGTTTTTAAATATATATTTTCCAGATTGTATTGTGTAAGACCTCATAAAACTTTCCTCTTTTATAATATTATAACACAAAAAATATATTGTGTAAAGTATTTTCCAAAAAAAATCTCCCCACGCGGCATAATTTTGCCACGTAGAGAGATTGCGTTAACCGTTTATGTATTTTATACTATTATACTAATTATACTAATTTTTGCAACGTTTCCATTACGTAATCGCCAAACTGTTGACAGGTTGCACCCGTATCACGTCCGGTAATTACGTATTTCTTTTCTTCAAACGAACAAATATCCAACGCTTTTTCCAGCTTATCCGCTCTATCCTGCAAGCCGATATGCGAAAGCAACATTACGCAAGCACGAAGCATAGAACAAGGGTCTGCGTATTGCCCCCTGCCTTCCGTAATCATTCTCGGTGCGCTACCGTGAATCGCTTCGAACATAGCGTATTTTTTACCGATATTTGCACAGCCTGCCGTACCGACGCCGCCTTGGAATTCTGCCGCTTCGTCCGAAATGATATCGCCGTACAGGTTGGGCAACAGTAATACCTTGAAATCGCGGCGGCGCTTTTTATCCACAAGCTTTGCCGTCATAATATCCGCATACCATTCGTCCGTAACGATATCGGGATACATATCCCCTACTTTATGGCAATCTTCCAAGAAATTACCGTCCGTCGTTTTAATGACGTTTGCCTTTGTTACCAAAGACACGCGGTTTAATCCGTTTTTATGCGCGTAATCGTACGCAAGACGGGCAATTCTATCCGAGCCTTGTTTGGTGGTAACCGTAAAGTCTACCGCTAAATCCTCGGTGATATTAAACCCCGACGAACCGATAGCGTATCCGCCTTCGGTATTTTCACGGAAAATTGTCCAGTTAATCCCTTCTTCAGGGACTTTCACAGGACGAATATTCGCAAACAAATCGAGTGCTTTTCGCATTGCTACGTTTGCCGATTCGATATTCGGCATACCGCTACCCTTTTGCGGTGTGGTGGTAGGTCCTTTCAAAATAATATGACAAGATTTCAACTCTGCCATAACGTCGTCGGGAATGGCTTTGCCCTTTGCAATACGGTTTTCAATCGTTAAGCCTTCGATATCTTTAAATTCTACCTTGCCTGCCTTTACCATATCGTCCAAAATGAATTCGAGCACTCTTCTTGCCTGTGCTGAAATAATAGGACCGATACCGTCGCCGCCGCAAACGCCGATTTTTATAACGTCGAGTGCATTATAATCGACGAAATCGCCTTGCGCTTTCATATCTTCCACGCGTGTGAGCTGCTCCGCCATCAGTTTTCTAAATTTTTCACAAGCCAAATCGAGCTGTGCTTTGTATTCCGTTTTTTCCATTTTTTCAATTCTCCTGTTTCGTATAATTCAGTCTGCCGCCGGCAAGTAAAATGGCGCGTTGTCTTTCGGATAAGTTTAAAGCAAGCACCGCTTGTTTGCCGTTGGTTTTATTGACGAGCGTCGCTTGCGTTTTTCCTGCAACCGCCGCTGCAAAATCTTTAATTTCCAAGCTATCGCCTTCGTTGAAATTAGTATAATCGTCCGCGTTGACAAGCGTCATAGGTACAATACCGAAATTGATAAGATTTGCCACGTGGATACGGGCAAAACTCTTTGCTATAACCGCCTTAATACCTAAATACAAAGGCACGAGTGCCGCGTGTTCTCTCGACGAGCCTTGTCCGTAATTAACGCCGCCCAAAATAACGCCGCCGCCCTTGGCTTTCGCTCTTTCGGGGAAATCCTTATCACATACGGTAAAGCAAAATTCGGAAAGTTTCGGCACGTTAGAACGGTACGGCAATACCTTCGTCCCTGCCGGCATAATATGGTCGGTAGTGATATCGTCGCCCACCTTTAAAACGAGTTCGCAATCTAAATCCTTATCAGGTGCTTTCCCTACGGGAATAGGTTTGATGTTCGGACCGCGCTCCACCGTTACTTCGTGCATCTTATCCGCCGCAACGGGCATTTCGATAAGATTATCGTTGATTTTAAATTGCGTAGGCATTTCTACCGCAGGCGCTACGCCGAGTGTTGTAGGGTCGGTAAATACTCCTGCTATTGCGGAAGCAGCCGCCGTTTCTGGGGAAACGAGATATACCTGTGCGTCCGCCGTGCCGCTGCGCGCAAGGAAATTACGGTTAAACGTACGTAAACTTACCCCTGCGGAGTTAGGCGAAAAGCCCATACCGATACAAGGTCCGCAAGCACATTCTAAAATTCTCGCGCCTGCATTGATAAGGTCGGCAAGCGCACCGCATTCCGCGAGCATAGTATACACTTGTTTTGAGCCGGGGGAAATGGAAAGGCTAACGTTGGGATGCACCGTTTTACCCTTGAGCATCGCCGCTACCGTAAGCATATCTTGCATAGAAGAGTTGGTACAAGAACCGATACATACTTGATGTATAGGCATACCTGCAAGTTCAGCAACGGGCTTTACGTTATCAGGACTGTGCGGACACGCCGCAAGCGGCTTCAACGCACTTAAATCTACCGTATATTCCGCATCGAACTGCGCGTCTTTATCCGAAGAAAGCTCTACGAAGTCTTCTTCACGACCTTCCGCTTTCAAAAAGGCTTTGGTTACTTCGTCCGCAGGAAAAATGGAGCTGGTTGCACCCAGTTCCGCGCCCATATTCGTAATGGTGGCGCGTTGGGGTACGGAAAGCGTTTTTACGCCTTCGCCACCGTATTCCACGATAGCACCCACGCCGCCTTTTACGCCGAGAATACGGAGTACTTCCAAAATAACGTCCTTTGCGCCGACGTAATTACTCAATTTACCGACAAGATTGATTTTTATCATCTTGGGCATAGTTATGTAATACGTGCCGCCGCCCATAGCCACGGCTACGTCTAAACCGCCTGCCCCCATACCGAGCATACCGATACCCCCTGCCGTAGGCGTATGGCTATCCGAACCGATAAGCGTTTTACCCGGTTTAGAAAAACGTTCTAAATGTACTTGATGACAAATTCCGTTACCGGGACGGGAAAAACGGATACCGTGCTTTTTGGTTACCGATTGAATGTAACGGTGGTCGTCCGCGTTTTCAAAACCTGCTTGCAACGTGTTGTGGTCGATATACGCAACGGACAGTTCGGTTTTTACTCTGTCAATGCCCATTGCTTCAAACTGTAAATACGCCATCGTACCCGTAGCGTCTTGCGTGAGTGTTTGGTCGATTTTTAAACCGATTTCTTTACCCACCGTCATTTCGCCGCATACGAGATGGTCTTTTATGATTTTTTGCGCTATGGTATAACCCATAATTGTATTCTCTCTCCTATTATATTATCTTGTCATCTTGCCATTTCTTGATTGCTTAAAACGGCAAACAACTCTTCTAATTCATCTTCGCCCATAACCGTCGTTCTACCGTCGGAGTACAGCGCGTCGATTTGTGCTTTCATTTCTTGTACGATAGGCGTTTGTTTGGTTACCTGTTTATCAGCAGGCAAATGATAATGCTTGTTTATCCAATACGCAATGCCCGCCAAGCCCGACGTGTTGGAAATAGAAACTTCCGCAGGACGTTTTAATATCTTTTCCGTATCGAAAATGTTATAAATTTCCGCGTCTTTCATCATTCCGTCGGCGTGTACGCCTGCACGGGTAAGGTTAAATGCACTACCTACAAACGGCGTCATCGGCGGAATGTCGTATTTAAGCTCTTTACGGAAATAATCGGCAATGTCGGTAATGACGGTGGTATCCATTCCGTCTAACGTACCGCGAAGCGAAGCGTACTGCATTACCATAGCTTCCAAAGGCACGTTGCCCGTTCTTTCCCCGATACCAAGGAGCGAACAGTTGACGCCAGAAGCACCGAACAACCACGCGCTTACCGCGTTTGCTACGCCCATATAAAAATCGTTATGACCGTGCCATTCTAACATTTCCGAAGTAACGTCGGAATAGTGATGCAAGCCGTAAACGATACCGGGAACACTACGGGGCGGAGCGGCGCCTGCAAACGGAACACCGTAGCCCATTGTATCGCACATACGGATTTTAACGGGAATATTCGCTTCGCGCGAAAGCTCGATAATAGCGTTGACGAACGGAACGACAAAACCGTAGAAATCCGCTCTCGTTAAATCTTCCAAATGACAACGGGGCGAAATACCTGCTTCAAACGCTTGTTTTACAACCGAAAGATAATGGTCGAACGCCTGTCTTCTCGTCATATTCAGCTTTTTGAAGATGTGATAGTCGGAACAGCTTACCAAAATACCCGTTTCTTTGATACCGATATCGCGTACCATTTCAAAGTCTTCTTTCTTTGCGCGAATCCACGTGGTAATTTCAGGGAATTTATAGCCAAGCTCCATACATTTATCTAAAGCTTCGCGGTCTTTTTTGGTATACACAAAAAACTCGCTTTGACGGATAATACCCTTAGGTCCGCCAAGCTTTGCTATCATTTTATATAAATCGACGATTTGTTGCGCGGTGTACGGTGCGCGAGATTGTTGCCCATCACGGAACGTCGTATCCGTTATCCAAATATCTTTGGGCATATTCATGGGCACGCGGCGGTGGTTGAACGGCGTTTTGGGAATTTCGTCGTACGGATAAATATCTCTAAACAACGCCGGCTTTGCCACGTCCTGCAACTCGTATTTATACTGGTCTTGCTCCAACAAGTTGCTCATAGGGTTTAATTCAATCATTTTTTTGCTTCCTTGTAATTTTATTTTTCGATTAAACACGCATTTTCAATTTGCTTAGTTGATTATACATAAAAAATATATCTTTGTCAAGGATTTCAACGCGGATTTTTATTTTCTTCCTATTAAAAAAGTATTTTTTGACTTTTTAAAAGGCGTCCTTGGAAATTTTACTCCATCTTTTTGCGATAAAATGTAATTTCCACGAAAGGGGTATCCAAGCCGTAGCAACGCGCATAAGTTTATTCCATCCCCCTGGTATTACCTTGCGTTTGTTTTTTCGTACGGCTTTCAACGAGTAGCTAGCCACCCATTGTGGTGATTTTGCAGCGAGTTTCCCCCAAAGCCCCTGCCCTTTTATTTGCGCTTTTACGTCGTCGCGCGTGGGCATCGCTCCGGGTAATACTGCCGTAACGTGAATATTTTTGCCTTTACACTCTTCGCGAAGGGATACGGAAAAGGACGTAAGCGCACTTTTACTTGCGCTGTATATGGCAAAATACGGCATAGGATAAATACCCGACACACTGGAAATATTGATAATTTCTAACCGTTCCGCCTTTTGCTGTATTGCCGTATGACATAAAGACACCGCCGCCTCGAAATTAATGCGGCACTGCATAGCGATTTTTTCTTGCGTATATTCGGTAAACGACTTTTGTACGTCCGCCCCCGCCACGTTGACGAGTAGGTGTATGCGCGCGTTTTCTTGGCGAAGTTTTTCACTCAACGCGTACCTGTCCGCTTCATTTGCTAAATTAGCAGCAAAAACGGTTACGCAAAGTTGCGGATATTTTTCCTGCAATTCCCGTTGCAGTACAAGCAATTTTTCTTGACTTCGGCCCGTTAAAAATAAAGCGTCGCCGCGCGCAGCCAACTCGTAAACAAACGCTTTGCCAAGTCCGCCTGTTGCGCCTGTAATTAAAGCATACGATACGTTTTCCATTCTTCCCCCTTTTTATTGCGCGGTATAGGTTCGCGCACCGAAAATGGTAGAGCCGAGCCTTACGACGTTACTCCCTTCTTCCACGCAAAGCGCGTAATCGCCGCTCATTCCCATAGAAAGATATTGTACGTTTGTCGATTGTGCTTTTGCCCATTCGAACAAGGCGCGCATTTTTCTTGCAAGCGTACGCAAAAGCCGTTCGTCGTCGCTATCGGGCAGCATTGCCATAAAACCTTGCACTTGTAAGCCTTCCGTTGCGTTTATACGCAAAAACGCTTCCTTGGCTGTATCGTACGCATAACCGCCTTTGCTTTCTTCCGCCCCGATATTGATTTGCAACAATACGTTGGATACAATTCCTTTTTTTATCGACTGTTTCGCCAGTTCGTTTGCCAAATCGTCCCTATCGCAGGAATGAAACAACTCGATTTTCCCCACGAGATATTTTACTTTATTCGTTTGTAAATGACCGATAAAATGACGGGGGCAAGGAGCTATAAAATCGTTTTTATCACGGAATTCTTGCGGTTTATTTTCCGCAACGGCATCTACCCCTGCCGCAATCGCCGCATTGATAGCTTCCGGCGTTTGCGTTTTTATCGCCGCAACCAAAAGGACTTTTTCCCCGTAAGGATTTCCCTTTTGTAAAATACTCTTTATATTTTCTACGTTTTTAACGATAGCTTGTTCTATCATACGCGTACTTCCTTGAATTTTTATATAGTATACTATTTTACGCCGCGTTTGTCAAACCTACAAAAGCCAACTAAAAACAAAAAAAGAAAATTTTACGCTTTTTGTCAAATAATTATCAATATATGCTTGCTTTTTTTCTAAATAAGCGTTATAATTAACTTAATAGATAAAACCGATAAGGATAATCAATTTTTTCTATGAACACAGAAGAACTGAAAACATTTATATTTTTAGCGAAAGTAAAAAACTTTACACTTGCCGCGGAAAGACTGGGCATTGCACAATCGACGGTAACCAACCGTATAAGCGAATTAGAAAAAGAAGTGAGTAAAAAACTCTTTTCCCGCGGTTCGAAAAACGTAAAGCTTACCGAAGCAGGCGAAATTTTCTTGCGCTATGCACAACGTATCCTTGAATTGCAAGATACGTCTATTGAAGAGATGAACGCACTTTCGTCGCATAGCCGTAAATTTTCCGTAGGCGCTATCAACGCTACGTATGAAATTTACGTGAAGCCTTTAGTAGACGAATGTCTAAAAGACAACACTGTAACTTCGGTGAAAGTAATGTTGGGGCACTCGCTTGATTTAATTCAACAATTACAGGATAATATGTTGGATATGGTATTTTCCGCCGTGCCATTAAAACGCTTGGGGTACGTTTGCGACGTTTATGATGTTGACCGCGTAGCGCTTGTATGCGGTAAAGGTAAAAACGAATATCCAAATGGCGTAACCAAAGCACAGCTTAGTAAATTGCCCTATCTGATGTGCGATTTCACGTTAAGTGAAGCAGGCGTATTTATACGCTCGTTATTCCCCCGTCATCATATTTTCCGTTTGGACGTAGACAACAGTTCGAAACTGCTCCCTTATCTTGAAAACGGATTAGGATATTCGTTCCTGCCGTATAAATTAGTAAAGGACAAGTTAGAAGACGGTACTTTGGAAGAAGTAAAGTTGGCCGATTTCACAGCACCGAACGTTACTACGTATCTCATTTATAGACAAGGCTACGACGTAAAGCAGTTTTTAGAAAATAAATTTGATGCCGTAAAAGAACAAGAATAAATATGACGATTTACCATTTTATAAGGTAGTGGTGTACATACCACTACCTTATCTTCTTATAAAAAAACGTTCGGCTTGCTGCCGAACGTTTTTTAATTACAAGTTCACGTCTTCCAACGTTAAATTTTTAATGTTTTTCAAGACGACTTTCTGTTTTTTATCCGTTTCCGCTTCGTCCCAAAACACGTCTTTTATCGTAACGTTATTTAAGTAATTTTCTTCCTTTTCAAAACCGATAAACGAGATAGGCGGTACAGGCATTCGCGTTCCGTTATTCCAAGCGGAAATACCTTTTACCCCGATATTTTCAAACGCTATATTTTCTATCACGGGAATGGTAGGCGCGGCTTGTCCGTCATTGTTATACGATAAACTCGTTTGAATGGAAAGCAGCGCAAAGCGGCAATTTTTCACCTTTACGTTTTTAACGTATCCACCCCGTTCTTTGGTGGCTTTTAAAATAAAACCAGAATAGCAATTTAAAAAATCGCAATCCCAAATGTATACGTTTGTAACTCCACCCGACATCTCGCTGCCTATAGCGATTCCGTTTTTTCCGTAGCAATCGAAAACGCGCACGTTTTTCGTGGGACGGTTAATAGTATTCCCTTCGGGATTTTTTCCCGATTTTATAGCAATCGCGTCATCGTGCGTGATAAATTCACAAGCAAATATCGTACAATTCTCCGAAGAATCGGGATCCCAGCCGTCGCCGTTCCACACGCCCATTGAACGAATACTGCAACGATAGGTTAATACGTCTTTACAATAGGTCATATGAATATTCCACGACGCGCCGTAACCAAACGTAACGCCCGTAAAAATGACGTTTTGCGCGTTGCTTACCGCCACCAAGCGCGGACGGGCACGACCTGGAAGCGTACGCTCGTTTTCGCAGGTTTTTACGTAATCCGCGTTATTAGTCATAAATTCTTTCAAGCGTTCGCGCTCGCTTTCAATAACCCTTTCAGCAAGCTCCTTGCCCCCACCGAAAACGCAACCCTTTCCGCGAATGACGATATTTTGAGTAGTATAGCCCGCCTTATAGTCCAACGTGCCGATATTGATAAGCGCGCTGTAGCATTCCATTTCAATCCCTTCGAAACGGGAATGTCTTTTCGGCGCGTAATCAGCTACGCTTGCCGTACCCTGCAAAATAGCATTCTCGTCCAAATACAATTCGCTATTGGCGTGCATATCCAACGCGCCCGTCAAATATATCCCTTTGGGAAGATACACCGCTTGATTTTCCTTGCAATCGTCAAAAGCACGCTGCAACGCCTGTGTATTCAACGTTTTTCCGTCGCCCACCGCATTGTACGGCGGCTTGGTCACGTCGATACGTACTTTCGCCTGTTTCGTTTCAAGAACACCGTCAAATAACACTTGCGCTACTTCGCCCGCTTCGTCTAAACGCTCTACGCGCACGGAATATTCCGTTTGGGGAGTAAGTTTGTCAAACGTAACGTGCGTTTTTTTTGTAAGCGAATAAGTAACTCCGTTTAAAATTGTGCGATAGAGTACTCCGTTGGGAAGTTCCCATTGTTTATCCCAATATAACGTAATTTCATCGTCAAATATAACGGTATTTATCATCATATATACCCCACTTATTTATTGTTTTTTTGCCGTCAGCACGCCTTCGTATTCCGTCAAGAAATTTTCCGCCGCTCTTGTAAATAGTGCACTTGCGTAGTTGTCTTTAAAGGAAAATATCGCACTCATGTTACCGAAATATTCGTCAATGATTTGCACGTATAACAATAATTTTTTATCTTCCAACCACGCACAAGACGCCGCGTCGCGATAGGTAAACCCGTCCGTTGTTTTCATTCCGCCAAACTCGCGCGAGTAGCCAAGCTGGGGAAACTGGCCGAATACGTTATGATTTACGCCAAAGGGAATTACCTTATCCCCTTGTCCGTTGGTATAACGGAATTCACCCGTCGTTTTATCCTTAAACACAAAGGAAAATTTCGTAATTCCCATACGGTTTTCGTCGCAAATATATTCGATTCCGCTTAATGCTTCACGGAAAGGAGAATCGTCCGCGCCCTTTGCGGCGCGAAGCGTTAAACCGTCCATTTTTTTGACAAGCTCGGCGTGCGCAAGTTTGTCTTCAGGCAAAGTTTTTTCTTGGATTGCAGGCAAAATTACGTCCCGTATTTGCGTGAAAATCATTTCACGGGGCAAAGTTGTACCTTGGTCATCCGAAGTGCAGGCAAACAGGAAATTTTTATCGGGATAGCAAATGGTGAACTGATTGCCCATACCCACGAAAGCAAATCCGTTGCCGCCAACGCGCCAAATTTGATAGCCGTAGCCAAAGGAATACCCTTTATAATACGCATTTTCCTTATTGTCCACTACTTTAGACGTGGCTTCGCGCAAGTACTTTTCATTCATCAAGCGTTTCCCTTTCCAAACGCCGTAATTCATAACAAATTGCCCAAACGCCGCCATATCTCGAAGAGTGCAAATCATTGCCGAATCCCCCCACGAGTCCCCGTTGGGTGTTTGCAATATTTTCGCCGTTTGAAATACACCCATTTCATTGAAAAGCTTTTCCTTTAAATAGGTAAGTAACTTCTTTCCCGAAAGTTTTTCAACGAGCGCGGAAAGCACTTGCGAACCAGGGCTGTCGTATTGCCAATACGTACCCGAAGGATGGGTTGTTCTTTGGTCGTTAAAATACAAATGCACTCTGTCGGGGTCGTTTGCCGTAAACCACCATTTGGCAGGATTGCCTACCGTGCACATCGTGAGCATATCTTTAATGGTTTGCTCGTTTAAATATTTCGGCAATTCCCCGTCTATTTTTTCGGGGAAATAATCGACTATTTTATCGTCTAAAGAAAGCTTGCCTTCTTCTTCTAAAAGTCCGATAGCCACGCCGACGAAACTTTTGGTTTGCGAATACATTCTATGGCAAAAATCTTGATGAAAAGGTTTCCAGTAGCCTTCCGCGAAAATTTTCTCGTCTTTCATAAATAAAACGCCGTGCGTAGTTGCACCGCAATTTTCTAACGCAGTAAGAAATTCCGTTATTACTTTTGAAGATATACCTGCCTGTTCCGGCGTGATTTTTTCAAACATAAAGCACCCCTTGTCCGTTTTGGAAAATTATATCACAAAAATTTGGTCATAGCAAGTGTATGGTAACATTTTCTTTTTGATTTTTTTAATATTTCTTCTTTTTTTCATATTATAATGATTTTTATTGATTTTTTTTACATATATCGAATAACGCGGAAAGCTATATATTCTCTCCGCGTTATTTTTATATTACTATATTCGGTTGTATGTTTTTTAAGCTTATAATCCCTTGAAATATTTCTCCTGCACAGGGCGCGGCAACTACCGAGCCGTAATAAGCCCCCTGCGGTTCGTCTACGATAACGAGTGTTAGATATTTCGGATTATCCACGGGAAAAAAGCCGACGAACGACGATACGTATTTTCCTACAGCAATGCGCCCGTTTTCATACTTTTGCGCCGTACCTGTTTTATATGTAGGTTGTGTAGTAAAATCATTTTCACCTCAAAATCATTAGGTTTTATAAGGCTTTTATAAAATTTATCTTATCAAAATAATTCTGCGATAGGTTTTATATGTAGGTTGTGTAGTAAAATGCAAAATCAGTATCACAGAAGATATAGCCTAATAAAAACAATAAAAACCCTATAAACATTATATATAGTATATAATAGAATATAGGGTTAGAATTTTTATATTAAGTTTTGTCGAATAAAACAACATTCTGTCTCATGCCGTTGCAATATTTAACTTTGGAAACAAATCCAAATTTAAAACCTTCTTGGGCACGTTCTCACGATGCACATCACGAATATATAAGGCGCATTTTTTAGATTCGAT
>JAZQLI010000044.1:0-16132 GCA_045542595.1 Candidatus Scatosoma sp.
GTACAGGATTTTCTACCTGTTGTCCATCAGCTACGCCTTTCGGCCTCGCCTTAGGTCCCGACTTACCCTGGGCGGACGAACCTTCCCCAGGAATCCTCAGACTTTCGACGGCGGAGTTTCTCGCTCCGCTCTCGCTACTTATGCCGGCATTCTCTCTTCTATACAGTCCACGACTCCTTTCGGTATCGCTTCCGCCCGTATACATTGCTCCTCTACCAATATGCATTCACATATTCCTAAGCTTCGGTGTCAGGTTTGAGCCCCGTTAATTTTCGGCGCAACGTCACTCGACCAGTGAGCTATTACGCACTCTTTTAATGCGTGGCTGCTTCTGAGCCAACATCCTGGTTGTCTTTGCATCGTCACATCCTTTTCCACTTAACCTGTACTTTGGGACCTTAGCTGTAGATCTGGGCTGTTTCCCTTTTGACAATGGCACTTAGCTGTCACTGTCTGACTCCCGCTCTCTTTTCACCTTGACATTCTTAGTTTGATAAACTTCGGTAGGCTGTGAAGCCCCCTAGGTCATTCAGTGCTTTACCTTCAAGGTTTATAAGCGAGGCTAGCCCTAAAGCTATTTCGAGGAGAACCAGCTATATCCGAATTCGTTTGGAATTTCTCCGCTAACCACAAGTCATCACCGACTATTTCAACAGGCGTGTGTTCGGTCCTCCACAACGTTTTACCATTGCTTCAACCTGCTCATGGTTAGGTCATTCGGTTTCGGGTCTACGACATGATACTTATTACCCTCTTCAGATTCGCTTTCGCTTCGGCTTCGTAGCTTTACTACTTAACCTCGCATCATATCGTAACTCGCCGGCCCGTTCTACAAAAAGTACGAGATCACACTCGTATGGTGCTCTCTCTGCTTGTAAGCTTACGGTTTCAGGTTCTGTTTCACTCCCCTCCCGGGGTTCTTTTCACCTTTCCCTCACGGTACTATTCGCTATCGGTCACATGGTCGTATTTAGCCTTCTGGGATGGTCCCCATTTCTTCCGTCTGGATTTCTCGTGTCCCGACGTACTCTGGATTCCGCTTCAACTTGCCTCCATTTCGTCTACGGGATTTTCACCCTCTTTGATATACCTTTCCAGGTATTTCGACTATGCAGCTTTCGCCTACTTCCGCGGTCCGTACCCCATAGCGATTAAAGCTATGGTTTGGGCTATTCCGATTTCGCTCGCCACTACTTTCGGAATCACTTTTGTTTTCTTTTCCTCCGGGTACTTAGATGTTTCAGTTCCCCGGGTTCCCCTTATATACCTATCTATTCAGTATATAATAATACGATTTTACTCGCATTGAGTTCCCTCATTCGGATATCCACGGGTCTCAGGATATTTGCTCCTCTCCGTGGCTTTTCGCAGCTTGTCACGTCCTTCTTCGGCGCCATGTACCTAGGCATCCTCCGTAAGCCCTTTGTAGCTTGATCTTCTCTCTTTCTACTCGTCTTTCCGTTTGAAAAAAAATTCTATATTTCTTACTCGACTAATTTCTCTTAATTGCAGCTTCTGAGCCTTAAAATTGCTTTTAACGTTCTTTGCTTTTATTAACCAAATTAGCTTTACTTTACTAATATGAAAATTTTCTCTTTGCCTTTCGTACTCGTCTCTATCTTTGTAAATAGAAACTTTGACTATTTGCTATGCAGTTGTTAATCTTCTAGTTACACATCATCAGACGTGTGCTGACTTTTTACGCTCTTCACAAGCGGCAGCCTAAATATAATACCATTTACAAAAAGTAAAGTCATGCGTTTTTTTTAAATTTTTTGAATTTTTTTTATTTTTTACAATTTTTTTATTTTCCATACCTAGCAATGCCTATTTTTTTAAAAAAATAACTGTATTATATATTATAAGTCGCGCGCGTAACAAATAATGAAAGGACTTTTTCCAAGTCCTTTCGTCTTTTATTTCTAAAATATACACTCCGTATCAGCGACATCCACTACAGGTTTTACAATTCCCCGAACACTTTTTCGTGGTTTTTCCCGTAGACGAATACATTTCGCCCGAATAATCGCGCACGGCTATTACGCCGCACGCAGGGCATTTTACTTCGTCTTTATACGAACTTACCAGCTCGTCAAAGCGTTTACCGCATTTTTCGCATTTGTACTGTAATAAAGGCATCTCTTTTACTCCGTAAGATAGTATTTTCATTATATCCCCAAAGTAAAATTTTAGCAAGCGTTTTTTATCACAAAACCGCTTTTCCTTCTAAAAAACTCTCGAAAAAGCCACGTACATCCAAACCGCAACGCTCAAATGCACCGATGAGTGCATCCGGCGTGGCTATCTGATACAAATTTTCTTTATAATACTTTTTCAATCCGTCGAAAAATTTATCGTCGCCCACGCTTTTTCGAAGTGTATCAAACATAACCACCGATTTATCGTATGCAATACAACGGTATTCGTAATCGCTGATAAAATCCTTTAAATGTCGAATCATTACCGTATCACTTCTTCCGAGCACACTGCCGTATACGTCGTAATACGAGCGGTATTGTTGCAAGCTTTCCTGCACGATAGCCTCGCGCGTATAACCGTATTTTTCGTAATTTTCAAAAAACGTCAAAGCGGAATATTCCGCCAAGCCTTCGTCTTGCCAAGCATTTTCCAGTTGGTCGTTCCCCACGGCGGCATACCACCATTGATGCGCCGTTTCGTGCACTACCGCACGCGCCGTTCCTTCAGGCAAGAGCCCGTCGGAGAGCATTGTTAAAGCGGGATATTCCATACCCCCAACACAAAACCCCGTTTGTGCTAGCGTATATTTTTCATACGGGTACTTCCCAAACGTTTCTTCAAAATACGTAAACGCTTCCACCGCCGTTTCCAACGTCTTATCCGCAAATGCGTCGTCGTAATAGTAATAGGCTATTGTTTTGCCGTTGACAATACGTACCTTTTGCCGATAGTTTTCCGAAAGCACCATCGCAAAGTCTCTTACGTTCGTCGCAGACATGGTATACTCCTTTTTGCTTTCCAAGGCTCGTTCCGAAACAATTTCTCCCGTTGCGGCAACCAAGTACTCTTTAGGCGTGGTTAACGTAACTTTATAATCGGCACAATCGCTGTAAAACGGGTCGCCGTCGGAATAATAAACGCATTCGACAAATCCGCCGTTTTTAATTCCGCAAAGAATGGGGAAAAAATTCCCTAAATTGACCGTTTTAGGCGTAATGCCCGTGCGGTGATTGACGTTGGCGAGTTTCAGTAAAAAGCCGATATCAAGTACCACTTCTTCCCCGGGGAAAAGCGAGCGTTCTAAATAGACGTATAAAATATTTTCGTCTTCCCCCATCACTTCCCAGTTTTTAGCACCGTTCACACTGGAAATGACCATCTCTCCATAGCTTTCTCCCTGATAATACGCCGCCGTTTCATACCCTTTCGATACGGGCGCGTACAATGCGTCCTGCCGATAAGCATTAGGATATAATTGAAATTTTAAAACGGAAATTTCTTCTTCCAAAGCATTTTCAAAGGTAATCTTTGTTGTTCCGGCAAGAGTAGCGTTATCCGGCATATATTCTACCGTTATTTCGTATCGACTTATCACTTTCGGTTGTTGCGTACACCCTGCAAGTCCATAAAAAACACCCGTAAAGCACAACGCCGTACATATAATACAAACCAATTTACGAAACATATTCCACCTCGTTTTATTCTATCGGACAAGGTATTGTATGCAGAATAACAAACGATTATGAAAGGATATAAAAATTTCATACAATCCCTTTAAAAAAGTTGAATTTTTACATTGTGTTTGTTATAATACTATTATGCAATTACTAGAATTTAACGAAAAAGACTATACGTCGTTATATGCGTTTATGCAACCGATTTGGCTGGAAACGTACAAAAACGTATTACCCGAAAGCCAAATACGCTTCCTGCTTGAAAAATATTTTTCCCCTTTAGGGATAAAAGAATTTTTATCGCGCGGGTACGTATACCGAAAAATCGACGATGTGGGTGTGCTGGTTTACGTAGAACGTGAAAAGGACGTATATATCGATAAATTATATCTCCTGCCCAAAGCGCGCGGAAAAGGCTACGCTGCCCTTGTCTTTTCAAAGCTGACTACTACATTGCAAAAACCGTTGACGCTTAACGTCAATCAGAAAAACGAGCGTGCCGTAAAGTGCTATTTAAAAAACGGATTTACCGTTCTCCACGAAGAAAAAATCGACCTTGGCAACGGAATGTACAACGTCGATTACGTAATGCAATTATCTATATAAACGAAACCCGTGTTTCTAGAAGAAACACGGGTTATATTTTATTCTTTTTCGGGGTTAGGCATAGGATATACGTCTTTTCTTTCGCGAAGTACCCATTTACCGCGCGTGAAATCGGGAATGGCTTGCGGCGCGCCGCCTTGCGCAATAGATTGTTCGGAAATTGCAGTAATGCACATCCAAGCCGCCGCGTCGTATACGTCTACGGGCATCTCTTCTCCGTTTAATGCACAGCGGAAAAATTCCTTGAACATAAAATAGTCCATTCCGCCGTGTCCAAGCGTTTTTTCCTTTTCGTTGATTGCTTGCCATTGCGGTACAAGATAACCGTTAAATTCTTCCCCTGCCGCGTTATTGAAATGCTTTTCTATCGTTTTTACAACGTCGTAGAATTCGTGCATATTGTGCTTATCTTCCAACAATACCATATTCGTTTCCTGCACGCAAAGCCCTTTCGTGCCGCGTACCGTGAACTCACGGGAATAATATTTAGGAAGCGTAGTATCCAACTTCAACGAAATTGTTGCACCGTCTGCACAAGTGATAATCGTGTTGATGATATCCCCTTGATTAAATTCGGTATTTTCAAGCGCTTTATCGGGGTTTTTGCCTGTATTGACAAATTCCGCTAAGCCTGCCGCGCGGCTTGCCACCGACACCAACGATACCATTTTATTGCCGCGGTTGATGTCCAAAATTTTCGCAATAGGGCCGAGCTCGTGTGTAGGATAGTTTTCACAATTACGCTTTTGGTAATTTTCCAAACGGTAATGCCTATTGACGTGGCCGCCGCAAATTTCATCACGTAAATCGTGGCTGTACGCGCCGTGGCAATGTACCACTTGCCCTAATTTGCCCGCCCTTGCAAGTGCCGTGGAAAGCAACTCGAATCTATCAAAGCAGCAATTTTCCATCATCATAATGGGAGTTTTCGTTTCTTCGTATGTACGGACAAGTTCCCAACATTCTTCCACGTCGTACGCGCCGCCTACTTCCATAGCCGTAATTTTGCCCGCACGCATACTTTCTATCGCCATACGGATATGTTCGTCCCAGGAAGAAGCAATAAGCACCGCTTCGACGTTGGGATCGGCAAGTACCTGTTTATAGTCGGTATAGCCGACGGGTTTTTTACCGTCTTTTTCTTCTACTACTTTTTGCGCACGTTCCATACGGTCTTGATATGCGTCGCATACGGCAACGATTTCCGCTTCTTCACAAGCCAACATGGTTCGCGTTAAACCGCTGCCGCGTTGGCCGAATCCGATTACGCCCATTTTTAACTTTTTCATAACACACTCCTACTGCTTGTTATTTATTATAATGTCTTTCCGTATTTATCCGTTTGATTAATCTTAAAAAAGCATTTATATATTACAAGATTTTTAGTAAAAATCAATGATTTATGTGCCTATTTTTTGTCTTTATGTTGCGATTTTTTTATCTTTATGGATGATATACTTCCATTTTAAAAATCGTTTTGGAATAGATTTTCAAATTGCGTTCTTCACGCAATTTTTGCCTTTTTTACCTTTTTTAGAGAGCCCTTTCAGTGCTTTGTTGTTACAAGATTCTTTTTCTTCCGTTTGTATTTTCCCTTGCAAAACGGGAAAATTTTTGCAAAGCATTTCCCAAAGCACGTCCGCCGATTTTTCCGAACCGTACGCGTCGTGATATTGCAATGCGTTATTTTGTAACACCATAAGTTCTTTGGGATTACTCAACCAAGCTTCTAACTTATCCGCCACTTTTTTAGGATTAAAAATACGCAAAGCGTTTTGTACGTCTTTTAAATAATAAGCCGCATTATCGCGTTCCATACTCGTGGCATATTTCGTAACGATAATTGCCGTACCGAAATACGTAGCTTCCGCCACCGACGAAGCACCTGCTTTACCTAAAAAGACGTCCGCCGCCGCTAAATATTCTAACGTTTTATCGCAAAAACCTTCTACGATAAGGTTTGTGTTTTCTTTTGCCTTCAGGTTTTTCAGTTTATCATACAGCTTCTCGTTTTTACCGCAAATCGCGATAACGTTTAACGGCAAATCTCGTTCTACTAAAAGACGCGTAATTTTGCCCATTTTCCCCAAACCGTAGCCGCCTTCAAACAGGACGACGGTCATTTTGTTTTCATCTAACCCTAACGCGCGGCGGTTTTCCTTTTTATCCATAGAAATGGAAAACGCTTCGTTTCGTAACGCAAACGAAACCAAACGAATATTATCTGCATTATACCTGCGTTTATACTTTTTAAGCGCCCTATCATAACCGCGCTTTGCTGACATTAACGTCATATCCGAAGGATAACGGAATAAAGGAATGGTTTGTACGTCGGGAATATACGTTACCGTAATCGGTTTACGCTTTTTCATCTTTTCCCCGTAATAGTTGGTAGACCAGTGCGTACTCACCAGCATATCCGCTTCCAACTCCGCCATATGTTCTCTCGCTGCAATGCGTGTTCCGGGCACGTATGCGTCCATGATGATTTTGGATAAAAATTTCGTGCCCAAAAGTTCCATCATATACATATTAAGATATCCGTATACCCAGTTATGGTTATACTTTTTCACTTCTCTAACGAACGATTTTTCTAAAGCCATTAACGACTTATCCCCCGTCTCGTTAAAAAAGTGAGAGCGTACAACGGTGCAATATTCGCCGTATTTTTTCTCAAATGCATCCGCAAGCGATTGCACGGGCATAATATGCCCCATACCTGCTTCCACAAACGCAAATACTACGCGCGGTTTATCGTTTTCACCTATGACGCGCGGTTTTTTTTGCTTGGCTTCCAAAACGGCAATCGCCTGTTCCTTACGCCATACGTCCGCTTCGCACGCCGCCAAAAGTGCTAAATATAAAAGAGTAAATTGTGCTTTATAGAAAATAGTATCAAGAAGGGACATTCCTAAAAACGCCAAAACCGCCAAGCACAAAAAGCCTCTATCCATATCCGCTTTTTTAATAAACGTTTTCAAAAGCGAGAAAAAATGAATACCGAGCGTTATCGTACCCACGATTCCGCAACTACCGATACTTTGCAACAGTAAATTGTGCGCCAAGTACGAATAGATACTGAAAATACCGTTATTCGGGTTCCCAACGTGGGAAACTTGATATTCCAAATCCACCGCAAAGCCGCCGCCGAATATGGGGTTTTCCCTAAAATAATCGAAATATCTACTCCAAATAGTCAATCTACCGCTAGTGATATCACTGCCTGCACTCATTTGAATGAAATAATCGAAGAAGTATTTCAGCGCGTCCATTCGCCACAGCACGAATAATAAAGCAACAACCGCCAACGCTAAACCCAGCAAAACGATGGCAATCGTCTTTCGAAGTTCCTTTTCTTTTAACAAGAGCAACAAACCGACCATAAATACGATAGCGGCGGACACCAACGCCCCACGCGCCATTACGGAATAAATTGCCGCCATCGCTAAAAGGGCAAACACCAACCAAATACCGCGATATTTCTTGGTGCGAAGTATCTTATAAAAGCACGCAGGCATAGTCATTGCCAAATAAGAACCGAAGTCTAAACTCATACCCCAACCGCAAAACAGGTGAGATTTCCATACCCCGCTCAAAATTAAAAATCCGTAAAAACGAGTGGCGTAAATATACGCGATAAGTGCAATAATATAAAACATAATCGTCAACATTACGTCGGCGATATAATCGAACGAAAGACTTTTAAAATCTAACGTGGCAGCGTAAAATAAATATACGAAAAAGAATGTTGCGGCTTGTATTAAACCGAATAATAATCCCGAATCTTCAGGGTCTTCCGTGATACCGGCAAGCGCAAACCCGATAGACATCAACGTAACGCCCCACAACAATCCTTTCAAGGAAAACGCACGCTTAAAATCTCCAAAAACAATCAAACGGAAAACAAGCGCCGTCAATACCATTGCCGCCAAAATTGCCGCTGTAAAAATAAACTCTGGCGAGCCGTAAAATTCGGAAGCCGTACCTACGTAGTAATCGCATTTGCCCAGCAAATGAAAGCCCGAAGCGGCTTTTGCCGGACTGTTTTTCGACGATACGCAAAACGTAGCCATACAAAGTATGGGGATGCTTGCGTTGGTGTTTTTGCAAAAAAGACAAATATAGATAAAAAGACCGGCGCAAACGGAAAACCCGATAAGGTCTCCGCCCAGCGCCTGCTCGATAAATATGAAAATCGCCAAGGTAGCAAGAAACCAGCGGCTATTTAAAAATTTCTCCACCGCTTTTAATACTTTTCCGTTATCCACCCAGGAATGTATATTGTCTCTTATGCTTTCAACCACGAATCTCGTCTTCCTTGCTTTACACTATCTTTCTTTGTATTGCCATAATGAACGGATTTTATAACCCGTAAACGTATTTTTACACACCGAACGCTTTATTTTTCCACCGTTTTGGTTTTTGTCTTTACTTCACGAAGCGCTTCGGCAATACTGTCGCGCTTGTCAATGGTATAGGTAGGCACTAATTTCTTTACTGATTTTTTCATATCGTCCGCTTCGGCATACGCTTCGTCGCAAAGCTGTTTAAGCGTCGGCCAAAACCGCGTTTCGTTTAAAGGAATAGGCTTGGCAATATTGATAAGTCCGTTTGCCGTTTTCGTGAGTCCTTCTTCTTCCATTAAACGTTCTTCGTATAATTTTTCCCCAGGGCGTAAACCGGTACAAACAATGTCAATATCGACGTTGGGTTCAAAACCCGAAAGCTTGATAAGGTTATACGCTAAATCGTAAATACGTACGGGTTCGCCCATATCCAACACGAAAATTTGTCCGCCCTTTGCATATGCACCTGCCTGCAAGACAAGAGATACCGCTTCGGGAATGGTCATAAAATACCGAATAATATCCTTGTGCGTAACGGTTACAGGTCCGCCTTCCGCAATTTGCTTTTTAAAAAGCGGAATTACCGACCCGTTGGAGCCAAGTACGTTACCAAACCGCACGGCAACGAATTTCGTCTTTTTGCTATGACGCCCTATCGTTTGAATAATCATTTCGCAAATACGTTTAGTTGCGCCCATAATGTTGGTGGGATTTACGGCTTTATCGGTGGAAATTTGCACAAACGTTTCCACTTCAAATTCATCTGCACATTTCGCCACGTTCCACGTACCATATACGTTATTTTTAACCGCTTCATTAGGGCTGGTTTCCATTAAAGGCACGTGTTTATGCGCCGCCGCGTGGAATACGATTTGCGGACGGTATTTTTCAAAAACGTCGCGCATTTTTTTGCTGTCGCGCACACTTGCAATAAGCGTGAGTAAATGCAAATTAGCATCTCTTCTTTTCAGCTCTTGTTCAATTTCATAAGCGTTATTTTCGTAAACGTCCAAAATAATCAACAATTTGGGGTTGTGTGTAGCGATTTGCCGACACAACTCGCTGCCGATAGACCCGCCGCCGCCCGTAACCAACACCACTTTGTTTTCAATGTACCCCATAATTTCGTCGAGATTTACCTGTACTTGTTCACGTCCCAACAAATCTTGTACGCCTACGTCACGGAATTGTGAAACGGCAATTTGTCCGGAAACGAATTGATAAATACCAGGCAAAATTTTCACCGCACAACCTAAATTTTGACATTTTTTAACGATTTCACTAATACGTTTTTTACTCACCGACGGCATAGCGATAAAAATTTCTTCCACGCCGTATTTTTTGGCATAAAAAGGAATTTCGTCCGTCGTACCTACAACGCGCACGCCGCAAATGCTTTCGCCCTTCTTTTCGGGGTCGTCGTCAATAATACACATAGGTCGAATTTGAATTTTATCCGAAGACTGTACTTCCTTTAAAAGTGCCGTAGCCGCGTCGCCGCCGCCTATAATCATAGCCCGTTTTTTTGCTACGAAATTATGATTAAAACTGAACTTCATAGCGGCTATGATACGTTCGGAAAAGCGTATACAGCCTACGATAATCGCCAACGTTACCACGTAAACGAACGTTGTGGATAAATCGATATATGCGCGTTCGGTGAAAACGGCAAACGTTACGTTTGCCGCGCCGATAATAAGCGCCGAAATAACGATTTTGAAAAAGTCTAATACGCTAACCGATTTAAAGACCATAGAATACAGCCCGAAAATGGTAAACACGATAAGCGCCAAAACGATATTCGCCAAAAGCCAATAGATATATACGATAGGCACTTCCACCCACTCGGTATACATTTTAGACGCAAAATACGCCAGTACCGCCGATACTAAAACGGCACTGACGTCTAAAAGCACCACTAAAAATTTATTCCAAATTTTATTGCCTTTTCCTGTTCCCATAGCTTGTACTTCCTCCGTAGTAATTTCCAACATTACTCTCGTTCGCCGTTCTCTCTCGGCGACATAAAAACCCTTTACGCTCTTAATATCTTATACATTATAACACTTCAATGTTTTTTTGTCAATAATATTTTCCGCTTTTCCGTAATCAAATAAAAAAGACTTTACGTATATCGCACACACCGTTTATTTTCTTTAAAAATAGAGCATAACTACAAAAATACACTTTTTTAAGTTTATAGGAGTAACGCAATGAAAAAAATAATCACCGACGGCAACGGAGCAGCGGCATACGTCGCCTATGCCTTTACGGAAATTGCCGCTATTTATCCCATTACCCCTTCTTCCCCTATGGCAGAACTCGCCGACGAATGGTCAACGGCAAAAAAGCCCAACTTATGGGGCGAAGTAGCGCAAATAATACAGATGCAATCGGAAAGCGGTGCTGCAGGCGTACTGCACGGCGCACTCACTTGCGGAGCTCTTTGTTCCACGTTCACTTGCAGCCAAGGCTTACTGTTGATGATTCCCGATATGTACAAAATTGCAGGCGAGCTTCTCCCTACCGTTTTCCACGTGAGTGCACGCGCCCTTTCCACACACGCATTGAGTATTTTCGGCGACCACCAAGACGTGATGGCGTGCCGACAAACGGGGTTTGCTATGCTTGCTTCTTCTTCTGTACAAGAAGCTATGGATTTAGCACTCGTCGCCCACTTGGCAACCCTAAAAACAAGCGTGCCCTTCTTACACTTTTTCGACGGATTTCGCACTTCGCACGAATCGTGCAAAATAGATGCGGTAGAATACGATGAAATACGCACACTTTTCGACGAGCGTGCACTTGAAAAATTCCGCCACCGCGCGCTTTCTCCCCAAAGCCCCGTGCAACGCGGCACGGCGCAAAACCCCGACGTATATTTTCAAAACCGCGAAGCTGCAAATCCCTATTATTTATCGGTAGCAAACACCGTGCAAACGGTTATGGACGAAGTGGCAAAAATCACAAAACGGGCATACCGTGTATTTGATTATTTTGGCGCCCCCGACGCCGAATACGTAACGGTACTAATGGGCAGCGGCGCTTCCACTATGGAAGAAACGGTAGAAAAATTAAATGCCGACGGCTGGAAAACAGGGCTTATAAAAGTGCGGCTTTACCGCCCGTTCGACGGTGCCGCTTTTATAAAAGCAATCCCTAAAAGTTGCAAAAAAATAATTGTGCTGGATAGAACGAAAGAAGCAGGCGCACAGGGCGAGCCGTTATATCTCGACGTACGTTGCGCGCTTGCCGAACACGGCGCTGCGGATATAGAAGTATACGGCGGCCGATACGGACTCGGTTCTAAAGAGTTTACCCCTACTATGTGCCTTGCCGTGTTTGAAAACGCAAAAAGCACCCAGCCCAAAAACCATTTTACCGTAGGCATTAACGACGACGTAACCAACCTTTCCCTGCCTTTGCCCGCTCCCTATTTTACCACTTCAAACGATTGTATTTCCTGTAAATTTTACGGACTCGGTTCAGACGGAACGGTGGGGGCAAACAAAAATTCCGTGCAAATTATCGGAGAAAATACCGCGCTTTACGTGCAAGCGTATTTCTATTACGATTCTAAAAAATCGGGCGGGGCTACGGTTTCGCATTTGCGGTTTGGAAAATCTCCGATACGCTCGGCATATCTTATTGACCGTGCCGATTTTATCGCCTGCCATAACCCGTCCTATCTCACTCGTTACGATATGTTAAAAGACGCCAAACCGCGCGGCACGTTTTTACTCAACTGCCCTGCCACAACGCTCACGGAACTCGAAAATTATCTTCCTAAGGCTATCAAAAAGCAAATTGCGGAAAAGGAGCTTACTTTTTACGTGATAAACGCCACGCAAATTGCAGAAGACGTAGGTTTAAGCGGCAGGACGAGTACGGTAATGCAGGCAGCTTTTTTCCTGCTTTCGCCGCATATTTTACCGTATGATATCGCCAAGCGTTCTCTTCAAGAACAGCTGCGAAAGAAGTTTGCCAAAAAGGGCGAAGAGACAGTGCGTAAAAATATATCCGCCGTAGAACGAGCGGAAAACGCCGTGCAAAAAATCAACTACCCCACAGAATGGAAAACGGCTCAGCCCGAACCGTCTACCCCCACCCAAAACGAATACTTTGAAAAATGCATTTCCCCGGTATTACGTTTAGAAGGGGACAATTTGCCCGTTTCCGCATTCTCCCCCGACGGAAGCGTCCCTACGGGTACAACAAAATACGAAAAACACGGGGTCGCCGCATACCTGCCCCTTTGGATTGAAAAAAACTGTATACAGTGCAACCAGTGCGCATTCGTTTGTCCGCACGCTACCATTCGTCCGTTTATCTTCGACGAACATACGCAAACTCCCTTTCCCACTTTGCCCACCGTAGGCAAACAGGGCACGAAATTCCGTATACAGGTTGCCGCGGAATATTGTATGGGTTGCGGCGTTTGTGCCGACGTTTGTCCCACTAAGGAAAAGGCGCTTGTTATGCGACCTATGCAGGAGCTATTTGCAAGAGAGCGCGCCAACTGGGAGTTTGCACAATCCGCACCCACGCCCGATATCCACAACTTACAAACGGACACCGTAAAAGGCAGTCAGTTCCGTCAACCGTTATTCGAATTTTCCTATGCGTGTTCCGGTTGCGGCGAAACGCCGTATATCAAACTTTTAACCCAACTTTTCGGCGAAAAAATGCTGATTGCCAACGCCACGGGTTGTTCGTCTATCTACGGCGGTTCTTCTCCCACTTGTCCGTACACCACCGCCCCCAACGGCAGTGGCCCTGCTTGGGCGAGTTCCCTATTTGAAGACAATGCCGAATTCGGTTTAGGTATGCGCCTTGCGTGCGATTACGCCGCCGATACGAACACACCCAAAAAATCCGTTTGGATTATCGGCGGCGACGGTTGGGCGTACGATATCGGCTACGGCGGTTTAGATCACGTACTCGCTTTAGGCAAAAACGTCAATATTTTGGTGCTTGATAGCGAAGTATATTCCAACACAGGCGGTCAAGCCTCGAAAGCCACTCCGTTTGGAGCGACGGCAAGGTTTGCTTCGCGCGGTAAGCAAACGGAGAAAAAACAGCTTGGACTTATGGCAATGACGTACGGCAACGTGTACGTGGCGCAGGTATCTATGGGTGCGAATAGACAACAGTGTTTACAAGCTTTTTTAGAAGCGGAGAAATATGACGGCGTTTCCCTAATTATCGCCTATTCCCCCTGTATCGCACACGGCGTCAATATGCAAAAATGTATGCAGGAAGAACGCCTTGCCGTGGAAAGCGGCTATTTTCCCTTGTACCGTTTCAACCCTGATTTGAAAAAGCAAAATAAAAATCCTTTCATTTTAGACAGCAAAGCCCCCACCGTCCCCTTGCGTGATTTTTACGAGCGTGAGAACCGCTTTTCCACACTCACCAAGCAAACAGGCGAAAAGGAACTAACGCAAGCAGAGCTTACCGTTTCCAAACGCTTTGCATTCTATCAAAAGCTGTCTACGTTGTTCGAATAACATTTGCTTTTATGCACAAAAAAACCTGCCCCGTGCATTGAAATGCACGGGGCAGGTATGCGATTATTGCAATTACATTCCCCTATTTTTGATAATTTCGATAAGCCGTTGACGCACGTGCATATATTTCTTTTCGCTGTGCGGATATACGGTAAATTTCTTCATTTTATTATCGTCGAAAATCTTCTTTATCGCCGCTTTACCTGCGTATTTTTCCGCAAGCAACGCAAGGCGGTAATCTTGCCAGCCGTCGCTGATAATTTCGTTACGGATAGAATCCCAAGGCCCGTCTTCACCAGGATAAACCGCAAACGCGTCGCCTGCAGGGAACGCACCGAGCGCGTCGTTATCCAGCCAAGGATTGACGTTTGTAAGCGAATATCTACTCTTCCAGAAATTATATCCCCAATGTAAAAACCCCACTGCGTCGTTGAAATAGGCTTGAAAACCGAGCATTCTCGTACGAAGACCAGGCATATTGATAAAGCGGTTGCTGCGGTTTTTGCCCGTACCGCAACAATAATAAATTCCCATTTTTTCGCATCTACCGTCGAATTCGGCAACTCTGCCCGTGTCCACTACGGGAATGGTAACCAAGCGTTTTTCATAGAACTCGTATTCCGACATAGCGTCGATAATTTCCATATCTTCCACAAGTGCTTGCACGGTGGCTTTCAGCTTTGCATACTTTTCCAAATCGCGCTCGGCATTCGGTTCGTCGGTGATATGCCAAAATACCTTATCTTTTACGTTCTCTTCTTTTGCAAGTGCGACAAGTTTAGGCAATAACGACTGCAAAAATTTGGTATATTCTTCCCCGTCGGAAGGCGTATCCCAACCGAAAATACGCTTCTCTTTCCCGTCGACGGTTGCCATAACTTTTGGACAAGCCGTGCCGCCCCATTGCGTAAATAAATGGGAGAATTCTAAATATTCCATTCCGAGTGCCATCGCACGGCGGATAAAGGCTCGAACAGGCTCTAAATCGAAAGAGTACTCTCCGTTCGTTACCGTAACGCCAACAAGCTGCACGGTTTTACGTTCTGTTCCCACTGCGGTATCCAGCGGCGGTGTAAACAGGGGTACGAGTATCGAATTTCCACCGTGCTGCGCAAGATTTTTGATGTATTTATCTGCCATTTCGTTGAATTTCTTGGAGAATACAGGCAAATTGTACGCTTCCGAAATACAATCGTAATGCATCCAATTCATATTAAAAATAGGAAGTTTAGGAAGCTCTTCCCCAACCACTTCCAACACGTAATCGGTTTGCGCGATAACCTTGTCTTCACAAACGATAGAAATTTTTATTCTATGCCGACCTACGGGCAACGTCTTATCGCCTGCGGTAACAGTGAACATGAACGCTTTCCAAGCGCTCGGTAATAAAGAAAAGCCCATACTCTTTAACGGAGTCAATAAATCGGGATACATACCCGCTTTTTTGGAAATGACGTATTTATCGTCAGGCAATTCTTCACTGAACGCATAATTTACGGGCACGCTTTGCACTTCACGAACGGTAATATATTCGTTAATATCACTCTCCGTTTTGATATAGCAAAACTGTTTACGCATAACGCTTTTCACTGCCACTTGGAAATTATAACGGGCGTTTTTCAAGCACGCGCCTTGCGTTTCTTCGTATTTAGGATTTGTATAGGGCAACACCTTTTCGATAGCGCCCACTCCTTTTATAATTACTTTGTCTTGCAACTTTTTCATAGTACGTCCCTTTTGTATATTTATACTGTATTTATTATACAATACCTTTTATAGAAAAGCAAGTATTTGAATAGAATTTTTTATCGTCTATCTATTTTTACAAACAACAATAGTTAATGGAAATACTCTAACCGAGTGTTTACCAGCCAAGGGGCGCACGAACCACTGTTATTTCTTCTACTTCGGGTACCCGCTGGGGTTTTGCCGATACTCCGCAAACGGAGCCCTCTCGGCAAAGTGTCGTCGCTTCGCTCCTCGCACGAACCACTGTTATTTCTTCTACTTCGGGTAC